>PLND01000061.1 GCA_003141675.1 Anaerolineae bacterium | reverse complement strand
ATCATGCGGGTGGATACCCTCCATTGTAAACGCCACCAGCCCCCCGCGTTTTTCGGCTTCCGGCCCGATGATCATCAATCCGGGGATTTCTCGCAGGCGTTGCATGGCGTATGCAGTAACCGTCTGCTCATGTTGGTGGATTGCGGCCATGCCGATCCTTTTGAGATAATCGATCGCCGCCCCCCATCCCACCGCCTCCGCGATAGGTGGTGTGCCGGCCTCGAAGGTATATGGCAGGTCGTTCGGTTCGAAAGACCTCCACTCCACCTTGCGGATCATGTCGCCGCCGCCAAGGAAAGGCGGCATCTCCAACAGGATATCCCTCTTCCCGTACAACGCTCCGATCCCCGTCGGCCCGCACATTTTATGCGCAGAGAACGCCATGAAGTCCACATCCAATTCCCGGACGTCAACCGTCATGTGCGCAACCGATTGCGCGGCGTCGATCAGCACCTTCGCTCCGGCGGCATGGGCGGACCGGACGATCTCGCGGATCGGGTTGATCGTACCCAAAACGTTTGACATCTGGGTCAAAGCCAGCAATTTAGGTTTCAGCCCGAGGAGTTTTTCCAAGGCCGCAAGATCCAATTCACCGTCGCCGGTGATGGGCACAAATTCGAGGCGCAATTCCCGGGCTTCCGCCAGGATTTGCCAGGGGACGAGGTTGCTGTGATGTTCCATCTCGGTGAGAAGCAGCACATCGCCTTTTTCCAACTGGGTGCGACCCCAGGTTTGGGCGACAAGGTTGATCGCTTCGGTGGCGTTGCGGGTAAAGATGATTTCCTGGGGACGTTCCGCGCCGATCCAATCGGCGACCTTCGACCGGGCGTCTTCATACAGGCTCGTGGCTTCCTCGGCCAGCGTATGTACAGCGCGATGGATGTTGGCGTTGTGTTTCCGGTAATAGTCGGACATGCTTTCAATGACCGATTCCGGTTTTTGGGAAGTGGCGGCGGAATCCAGATACACGAGCGGAACGCCCGGGTGGACTTCCCGCGAAAGGATCGGGAAGTCGGCGCGGATCTTTTTCACATCGAGAGGAATCACAACATCGGTGGATTTCGGTTGGATCATACCGTCGCCATTCTCATCGTTGGCATGCGCCGCGTTTTATTTCCGGGTGGGTACACGATGGCGCGGTGAAGGTTTAACGACCCGCTTTTTTGAGGAGATCGCCCTTTTGCGCAGCGGCGGGATGGTACTTCCTTTCCCGGCCGCGGATAAGCGGCTCTTGCGGATGATGCGGATTTTTTCGGTTCCCTTGTTAAACCACAGGATCCGGTCCGGAACCATCCACCCGTCGGTCAAATACACGTCCACCCGGAATTGGATGGCTGTCATCCGGTCGTCGGCATGGACAACCACACCCTCGACCCAATCGCGGACCCTTCGACCGCCGTGTTTATGGTCGCAATACACTTCCACAATATCCCCGATGGAATAAATCAATGCTGGCATGAAGGATCTCCCTATCCGCCCGTTTCCGGGACCGGTTGGCTGCGTATCTCGATCGGAGGCTGCGTATGCCGCCATGCTTCTAATTTTTCTTCGAGGGTTCCGCGAACCCGGCGGCGGATGTCGTCTTGCGAGATTTTTTCGAGTACCGGTTCAAAAAACCCGTCAATCAACAATCGCTGGGAATCTTCAAGGGAAATTCCCCTGGACCGGAGATAAAATATTTCTTCCGCGTCCAACTCCCCGATGGATACCCCGTGGGAACAGTGTACATCATCCGCGAGGATTTCCAACCCCGGAATGGATTCGGCTTTCACCTGGTCCGACAACATCAAGGTCCGGTTCGCCTGATACCCGTCGGCGCCGACAGCTCCGGGATCGACACGCACCATTCCCCTCCAGATCGAACGCGAGGATTCTGTCAGGACTTCCTTGTATAAGAAATCAGACGCGGTTCCTCGCGCCCGGTGGTTCTGCCACGAGGATAGATTGACCTGTTGACTGCCCCCCAGAAAACTGAATCCGGCCCAGTGGGCTTTCGCTCCGGGAAAGAGCAAATCAACGCCCGCAATCGTTTTGGAGGACCGGGCTCCGAATTGCGCAAAACCCCATTCCAGACATCCATCCCGGTCGATCGACGCTTTGTCATGCGAGACGCACACGACATTTTTTCCCCAGGACTGGGAAGTAAACAGGCGCAAGGAAGCACCGGGATGCACCGAAATTTCGGTAATTTGTAATCGCGCCGAAGGGTTGCCGCTCTCCGGGGAGGCGCATTCAGAGAACAGGGTCGCCTCGGCGCCTTCCTCGAGGTTCACTAAAAGTCTTTCGGCACGCATTCCTCCGGGCGAGGACCAGAGTGAGGCATGCAGCGGCCGAGCGATCCTGACGCCCTTGGGTACGTGGAGCAGGATGCCTGCGTCGAAAATAATCGAAGCCAGCGCGGCAAATTTCCCATCCGACGGTGGAACAACCTTTCCGATCAAGGCTCGCAGCAACTCTGGATGATCATGTGCGGCCTGCGATACAGGCATAAACACCACTCCCGCCCGTTGAAGGTTCTCCTCCAGGTATGTTTCCCTCACAAACCCATCCTCTAATACGATCCGCCCGCCCGTCCCGCCCGTCGAGACCGGCCGCAGCCAGGCCGACGGCGCACGCTTCGGCTTTCGAGAAAGCGCCAACGCCTCAAGCGGAAGTTCGGCGAAAGGGAATTGGAGGATGTCGCTGTGCCGCCAGGTTTCCTCGCGAGGTGACGGCATGGGAAGCCGCCGGTACTCGTCCAGCGCCCAACGCCGCGTATCGATCATCCATCCCGGTTCCCCCAATTCGCGCCCGATGGCTTCCACCTGGATGTCGGAAAGAACCGGCGGACTTGCCAGCTCCGCGGCCTCGCCGCTTGTCTTTGGGTTGAACCTCGATGGTTCGGTCATACTATCCGACGGCTCCGGACATCTGCAATTGAATCAAACGGTTCATTTCGATGGCATATTCCATCGGAAGTTCCTTGACCAGCGGCTCGATGAACCCCGACACTACCATGGTGGTCGCTTCCTCTTCCGAAAGGCCGCGGCTGCGAAGATAGAACAACTGCTCCGCCCCGATCTTGCTGACAGTCGCTTCGTGTCCGATATCCACCGTATTCTCGTCGGTTTCCATAGTGGGATACGTATCCGTGCGGGCGTCGGAATCCAGGAGCAAAGCGTCGCATACGACTTTGGAGCGGGAGTGCCCGGCGCCATGTAAAACTTTTACCATGCCCCGGTAGGAGGCCCGCCCGCCGGACTTGCTGATCGATTTGGAGGTGATTTTGCTTGTGGTGTAAGGTGCGGCGTGGATCATCTTGGCGCCGGCATCCTGTTGCTGTCCCTTTCCCGCGAACGCCATGGAAAGCACCTCGCCGTGCGCGCCCCGGCCTTTGAGAATGCAAGCGGGATATTTCATCGTCAGCCGGCTTCCCAGATTGGAATCCACCCACTCCATTACCCCATCTTCCTCGACGATGGCGCGCTGGGTCACCAGGTTGAAAACGTTGGTGGACCAGTTCTGGATAGTCGTATAGCGCATCCGCGCGCCGCGCCGGACGATGATTTCGATCACGCCGCTATGGAGCGACTCGCGGGAGTAAATGGGCGCCGTGCAGCCTTCGACATAGTGCACCGAGGCTCCCTCGTCTACGATAATCAGGGTGCGTTCGAACTGGCCCATTCCCTGCGCGTTGAGGCGGAAGTACGCTTGAAGCGGAAGTTCCACATGGACTCCCTTAGGAATATAAACGAACGATCCACCGGACCAGAAGGCGGTGTTCAGCGCCGCAAGTTTGTTGTCGGTGTATGGCACCACCGTGCCGAAATATTCGCGATAAACATCCGGATATTTTTTCAACCCGTTGTCGCTGCTGAGAAAAATCACCCCCTGTTTTTCCAGCATCTGTTGGATGTTGTGATAGACCATTTCGGATTCGTACTGCGCGCCGACTCCCGCCAGCAGCCTGCGTTCGGCTTCCGGGATTCCCAGCCGGTCGAACGTGCGCTTGATGGTTTCAGGCACTTCGTCCCACGTCGCGCTTGCGCGTTCGCTCGGGCGGATATAGAAAGTAATATCCTCGAAGCGGATATCCGCAAGATTCCCGCCCCACGTCGGCATTGGCCGCTCTAGAAAGTGATCGAACGCCTTCAACCGGATTTGATGCATCCACTCCGGTTCCCCTTTCTGGGCGGAAATCTCGTCGACCACATCCCGGTGTAATCCGGGACGGGCGCGGTAAAGGTATTCCTCCGGATCGCGAAAGTCGTCCTGGTTCTCGCCGAACCCTTCCCAATCGGGCTTTACCGCCGCAGACATCTCAGGATTTCTCCATCCCGTTGTATTTTTCCTTCACCCACTCGTATCCCGTTTCCTCAAGTTTAACCGCCAGGTCCGCGCCGCCATCTTCCACAATCCGTCCGTCGTACATCACGTGGACGAACTGTGGCTTGATGTAGTTGAGAATTCTTTGGTAGTGGGTGATCACCAATATTCCCAGATCGGGTCCGGAGAGTGTTTCCACGCTGCCGGCGACAATCCGCAAAGCGTCGATATCCAATCCGGAATCCGTTTCGTCCATGATTGCGATTTTCGGCAGAAGCACCGAGAGTTGCAGAACTTCAACCCTTTTTTTCTCCCCGCCGGAAAAGCCGTCGTTCAAATACCGCCCGCCAAACTCAACAGGGATTTGAAGAGCCTCCATTTTGGATTTGAGCAGCTTGCGAAACTCGGGTATCGGAATCCCTTTGTCCTGAGGATCCAGGGCTCTGCGGCGTGAGTTGATCGCCGTCCGCAGGAAGTTTGCCACGGAAACACCCGGAATGGCTATCGGATATTGGAAAGCGAGAAACATTCCCCGCCGGGCTCTTTCCTCCGGGGTCCACCCGAGAATGTCTTGTCCATCGAAAGTTATTTTTCCGCCGGTAACCGTATATCCGGGATGCCCCATCAGGGCATAGGCCAGCGTCGATTTTCCCGTTCCATTCGGCCCCATCAAGGCGTGCACTTCCCCTTGATTGATAGTCAGATTAACCCCTTTTAATATGGGCTTGTCCTGCACGTTTACCCGAAGGTCCTGGATCGATAAAGTGGATGTCATCTCACCCTCTTTAAATTCAATTGAGTATAGCATTTATTGGATTTATTAGTCAATATTTAATATATTTATATTAATAATTGACTAATCATATTATTTGGCTTAGAATCAGAAAAATTATGATAATTCCAGCGGTTGAACCCACCCGGGAAAAAATAATGCGGGCATTACGTGCCAACGGCCGGATGACGGTCTCCGAGCTGGTCAAGGATTTGCGGATTACGCATATCGGCGTCCGTCACCATTTGTCCTCCCTCTTGGCGGAAGGAATGATCGAAGGTAGGGAGGAAAGGCACGGCATCGGCCGACCGCATTTGGTCTACCGGCTGACGGAAACCGCGCTCGATCGCAATCCTTCCAAGTATTATAAATTCACAAACTTCCTGCTCGATCGATTGAAAGAAAACCTGCCGCCGGAGATGGTGGATAGATTATTGCGGGAGGTTGCTTCCAGCATCGCCGGGGAATGGAAAACTGAACTGGACCCGCTCCCTTGGCCGCGGCGCATCGACCGGCTGGTCCAGTTGCTTGCGCAGGACGGTTTTATTGCACAGGTGGAGGAGAGTGGTCCGGATCAGTACCGATTACTGGAATTCGCCTGCCCGTATTCCAAGATCAGCCTGCACCACCCGGAAGTCTGTGCGCTGGATGCGTCGATCTTCTCCCACGCGCTGGGAGCGCAAGTGGAACGGACCGCCTGCATCCGATCCGGTTCGGAGACGTGCACCTTTTCAATTACCGGCGCATCGCGCCCACTCACCCATGACTGATTCCAATTCTATTCCGTCTATCAACACGGAATGGCAAGCCGATCGCACCAACCCGGAGAAGGCAAAAACGCTGCGCGAAGCCTGGGCGGAAGTAACGGACCCCGAATTGGGATTCACCATCGTGCAGTTGGGGTTGATCCGGGAAGTTGTAATCGGAGAATCCGGCGCCTCGGTTCGGATGATACTGACTACGCCTTTCTGCCCGTACGGGCCGGCGATGATGGAAAACGCCAGGCAAAAAGCGGAGAAAGCCCTCGGTATTCCCGTCACGATGGAATTAGGAGCCGAGGCTTGGCAACCGTCGATGATGGACCAGGAGGCCGCCGCGGATTGGGGAATGCTGTATTAATTAATAGATCGCATATCGTTCCCCATAACCCTTATTCAACACTGTCTTTCGAAGGAGGTCATTATGCCGATCATATTATCGTCTCCGGCATTTTCCGAGGGTGGTGTCATTCCCAAACGACATACGGGCGAAGGCGACAATCTCTCCCCCGCGCTATCGTGGTCCAGGTTTCCCTCCTCGACAAAAAGCTTCGTCCTTCAGGTGGAGGATCCGGATGCGCCTTCGGGAACATTCATCCATTGGGTTTTATTCAACATTCCTCCCGAAGTAAAACAATTGACGGAAGGATTGCCGGAGAAGTCCGTGCTTCCCGGCATCGGCCAACAAGCGACAAACGACGCGCAAGAAATCGGTTATTTCGGTCCGTACCCGCCTCCCGGAAAACCGCATCGATATTTTTTTAAGATTTTTGCGCTGGATCGGAAGGTAGACTTGTCTACCGGTTGCACTTTCTCCCAAGTTCAGAAGGCGATGCGGGATCACATCCTCGATACCGGTTCCCTTATGGGAACCTATCGGCGATAAATCCATGAATTCTTCTTTCCTGAGAACGATATCCGTCAAAACTGATTCCCGCAAACAATTCGTGGATATCTCGGATTTCGTTCAGGCTGAAGTAACCAACAGCGGAGTGCGGAGCGGAATCTGCCTTCTCTTCCTTCCCCACACGACCGCTGGATTAACCCTCAATGAAAATTGGGACCCGTGTGTCTCGAGTGATATTCTGCTAACCCTGGACCGGCAAACCGCTCCGCCTCATCCGGAGCATCGCCACCAGGAGGGAAACTCCCCGGCGCATATTCAGTCCTCGCTTGTCGGAGCCACCTTGTTCCTCATTATCGAAGACGGGCAGATTCTGCTCGGTCCCTGGCAGGGGATTTTCCTCACCGAATTTGACGGGCCGCGAGAGAGGCACGTCACGATTAAAATCATGGCAGGATGATCTTTTACCATCAGCTGTCATCCGGTCCCCCTTCCAACCACTCCGTAATGGTTTTCCAGGCATCCGGCCAAGGGATATTTCCCGTATCGCCATTCCCGACCGCAAAGGAAGCCGATCGATCGCGCAATGCATTCCAGAGCGTTTCCCGATCGGCGGTAGGAACAACCAGATCGTGGATTTCCCGCGCATTCAACAATTTATCGCCCGATGTATAGAAAAAGGTGATCCGGTGCCAGGCACGGGATTCGATCGCGTGAGGCAGGATTTCCAGCGCCCCCAATTGCAGCTTATAGTATTCTTCCTGCGCACGGGGGTGATGAACGTCCTCTTGAAAGAGGTCGGATCGTTTCACCATTTCCACCCCCTGAACCCGGGCGGCATAGCGGATGCTCCATTTCTCACTCCCGAATTCCGCCGTCTGGTAGAAAGCCACGACATCGACGGAAACAATTTTGGGGGCAAAACGGAGCGGAATACGATACCATCCCAATAGGCGAAGGACTTCAAAATCACGAAGGTTGTTGAGAACGGCAATTAATACAAGATCGGTTGGATGGATCATGGCTCCCCCTTTTTGGATTTTTTAATGTCCGATCAACGGAGAATTATTTTATCAATATCTTGTAGGATATCAAACCGAAAATGAAAGCGTTTCCCTCTCGTGAATGATTCCCCCGAATGGAATTCAATGCAGAATTCCGATTATCGCTTTTTTCGCGCAGACGGGGAGGACGGATGGGTTGTTTCCTCGCGCTTGATATAAAGCGGCCGTCCTTTCACCTCGTCGTAAATTCGGCCGATATATTCACCGAGAATTCCAACGCAAATTAATTGCACGCCGCCCAGGAAAAGGACGGAGATTAATGTCGTGGCTTGTCCAAAAAACGCGCCGGATCCGGTTAGGCGCAGCACGATGACAACGGGGATGGCAATTGCGGCAATCCCTGCGCAAATAAATCCCAAATACGTCGCCATTTGCAGCGGGAAATAAGAAAAAGAGGTGACGGCATTCAGCGCAAGGCGGATCATTTTTCCCAGTGGATATTTGGTTTTTCCGGCGAACCTGGCGTGCCGCCGGTAGGGCACACCGATTTGCCGGAAACCGACCCAGGCGGCCATGCCGCGCAGGAAGCGGTGCCGCTCCCTCATGTTCCTCAGAACTGCCACCACTTTTTGGTCCAGTAATCGGAAGTCGCCGGTATCCAGTGGAATCTTTACGTCCGTAATCCGATAAATCAACCGATAAAAAAGCTTCGCAGTAAATTCTTTCAGCCAGGTTTCCCCCTCCCGTTCGGAACGTACCGCATAAACCACCTCATAGCCTTGTTTCCACCGGGCGATGAGGTCCGGAATCACTTCCGGGGGATCCTGCAGATCGGCGTCGATAATAACGACGGCTTCGCCTTCCGCAGAATCCATCCCCGCGGTGGCCGCGATCTGATGTCCGAAGTTCCGGACAAATTCCACCACGCGGACGTGGTTATCCTTTTTGCTTAATGCGTTGAGAAAATTGGACGATTCGTCGGTGCTTCCGTCGTTGACGAAAACGACTTCCCACGCTTCGCGAAGGGGATTCATCACCTCGGCGAGCCGTCGATGCAACTCGGAGAGATTATCGGCCTCATTAAAAACCGGTACAACGATGGAATATACGGGTTTCATTAGAAATCATCCCTTCGGTCGCATTTCCGATGGTAATAAGTATAAACGATCCATTTTGCGACCGCAAATTCCGGAAGATCCTACCTTCCGATCGATCTTCCACCGGTTCAGTAAAAGCAGTAAAATCGTCCGTTACGGAGGGATTGTGACTAGACGAGTAGCGGTGACCGGCGTCGGGTGCGTATGCCCGGTTGGCAACGATATCGACACGGCGTGGGGGAATATTTGCGCGGGACGGTCGGGCATCGGTCGGATCACCGCTTTCGATCCTTCCGCAATGGAATCTCAAATTGCCGCCGAAGTGAAAGGGTTTGATCCTTCGGTTTTGATCGGCCGTAAAGAACTCCGGCGGATGGACCGCTACACGCAATTCGCCGTAATCGCGTCCTACGAAGCCGTCCGGCGTGCGGGGCTTACCCTTCCAATCCCCGCACCGGAACGCATCGGGGTAATGGTCGGCAGCGGCCTGGGAGGGATCGGCACGCTGCTGAACGAAGTGGGTGTGTTCCAACGCAGCGGCCCGCAGCGCATCAGCCCATTCCTCATTCCCATGATGCTTTCGGACAGCGCCGGCGGCCAGATCGCGATCCTATTCGGGGCCAGGGGCCCCAACCATTCGATCGTCTCGGCCTGCGCTACGGGAACAAACGCCGTCGGTGAAGCCTCCGAAATCATCCGCCGCGGATCCGCCGATCTGATGATCACCGGCGGAGCGGAAGCCACCATCCAGCCGATTATCCTGGCCGGGTTCGGCGTAATGGGCGCCCTGTCAAAAAGAAACGATGATCCGGCGCATGCTTCGCGTCCGTTCGATAAACATCGCGACGGATTCGTCGCGGGAGAGGGAGCCGGGATCCTGGTCCTGGAGGAAATGGAACATGCACGCGCCCGCCATGCGCCGATCCTCGCGGAAGTTTTGGGCTACGGGACGACCGACGACGCGCATCACATCTCGGCGCCTCTAGAAGATGGTTCCGGCGCATCGGCCTGCATGCAGGCCGCGCTCGCCGAGGCGGGTCGGCCGCCTACTGCCGTGGATTACATCAACGCCCACGGTACGGGCACGCAGTTGAATGATAAAAGCGAAACCCGCGCCATCAAGAACGTCTTTGCCGATCACGCCTATTCCCTCGCTATTTCCTCGACCAAATCCATGACCGGACACCTTTTGGGCGCCGCGGGCGGGTTGGAGGCTGTTTTTTCGGTGCTGGCCCTGCGGGATGGGGTCATCCCGCCGACCATGAATTATGAAACGCCCGATCCGGAATGCGATCTGGACTACACGCCCAATCATTCGCGCAAGAAGGATCTGCGGGTGGCGATGTCCAATTCGTTCGGATTCGGCGGCCACAATGCCTCCCTGATTTTCAGCCGGGTCGGGGACGCATCCTCCCAAGAGGCGGCATGACGCGATACGCGCATATCATCGGCTGGGGGATGAGCGTCCCGACCCACATCTTGACCAACGAGGATCTGGCCAAGATGGTGGATACCAACGACGAATGGATCCAATCCCACACCGGAATTCGCGAGCGCCATATCGCCGGCCCGCGGGAGACCACGGCCACTCTGGCTTTCGATGCCGCAGCCAAAGCCTTGTCGGTATCCGGTATACCCGCCCGGCACATCGGTCTGATCATCGTCGCGACGAGCCTCCCGGAATATCATTTTCCGTCCACGGCTTGCATCGTTCAGGATCAACTCGGCGCCAGCCGGGCAGCCGCCTTCGACATTCTGGCTGCGTGTTCCGGATTTATCTACGCCCTGTCCGTCGCCTCCCAAATGATCATCAGCGGCGCCTATGAAAACGCGCTGGTGATCGGATCGGAAACCCTCTCCCGCTTGATCGACTGGAACGACCGCTCAACCTGCGTACTGTTCGGCGATGGAGCGGGTGCCGTGGTTTTGCAATCCAGCGAAACGCCGGGCGGGATTCTGTCGATCGCCTTGCATGCCGACGGTTCCGGCGGGGATTTGCTCATCGTCCCCGCGGGTGGCAGCCACCTGCCGGCTTCTTTGGAAACCATCGAAGATAATAAACATACTATCGTGATGAACGGCAGGGAGGTATACCGGTTTGCCACCCGGGCGATGGTATCTTCAACCCTGGAAGTCGTGGAAAAAGCCGGCTTATCACTGGACGACATCCGGCTGGTCATCCCCCATCAGGCCAATCGGCGGATCATCGAGTCCGCTGCCAAGAATCTTGAACTGCCTTTGGATCGGTTTTTTATTAATATCGACCGGTATGGGAATACTTCCTCCGCATCGATTCCCATTGCCCTCTGCGAAGCCATCGACACTCACCTCATCCATCCCGGCGATCACATCGTGATGGTTGCTTTCGGCGCCGGATTGACGTGGGGCTCTGCCGTGGTCAAATGGGTCGCCACGGGGGCTCGCAAGCCGACGCGCTACGTTTGGGCGCAGCGCCTGCTGGCTCGCGCCCGTCACACCGCCCGTCATGCGAGCCGGCAAGTCGGGGATTTGCTCTGGGGTAAAAACGAATAGAATTTTCTTCCGCGGTCCGCCCGATTATTTCTTTATCGAAGCCATCTCCGCGGCTTTCAACGTATTTTTCAAAAGCATGGCGATCGTCATCGGGCCGACGCCTCCGGGAACCGGTGTGATCGCTCCGGCCACCTGCCGCGCCTCTTCGAAATCCACATCCCCCACCAGCCGGTAACCGTTTTTAGCGCCGGCATCCTCCACGCGATTAATGCCCACGTCGATCACGATCGCACCCGGCTTGATCCAATCGCCCCGGACGAACTTCGGTTTGCCGATGGCGGCGACCAGCAGATCCGCCTGGCGAACGATTTCCGGAAGGTTCTCGGTCCGGGAGTGGCAAATCGTAACGGTCGCGTTCTCCCGGACGAGCAAGAGCGCGGTCGGCATGCCGACGAGGTTGGAGCGCCCAATCACTACTGCCCGCGCTCCGGAAATTTTTACTCCGGTCTTTTGCAGAAGCACCATAACGCCCGATGGAGTGCAGGGGACGAACATCGGATCGCGGCGCTTCATGGCCAGCCTGCCCACATTTACCGGATGGAATCCGTCGATATCTTTTTCGATCGATATCGCGGTCAACGCCTTTTCCTCGTCCAATCCCGATGGCAGCGGTAGTTGAACCAGAATTCCGTTGACCTTCGGGTCGGCGTTCAAATCGATGAGCAGTTTCTCCAAGACTTCCTGGCGAGTGTCTTCCGCCAGGTGAAACCCCTGCGAGTCAATCCCAACCTCACGGCAGGCTTTTTGTTTCCCCCGCACGTACGATAGCGACGCCGGGTTGTCGCCGACCAGAACGGTTGCCAGTCCGGGAGGCGGTTCGCCTGCCTGCCTGCGCCGGCTGACCTGCGCGGCGACCTCGCCTCGGATTTGTTCCGCAATGGCCTTTCCATCGATTATTTCAGCCGTCATGAATGCCTCTTTTCTGTTACGGATGATTTCTCATCCATGAAAATCATCCCGTTCGCGGGCGTACCGCCGCACGCAAACAACTGTCGGGAGCGATGATCGGCGTGACGCATCCCGTTCCGAGGATCAGGTTTTTTCCCTGCATCTGCAGGATCGCATCCATCGCCTCCGCTTCCACTTTGTTCCCATCGCCCAAGGCGATCGTCTCCCATTGTCTCCATCCGCCGCACACCGTTTTCCCGGAGATTGCATGCCCTTCCTTCAACGAAGGACCGGCCTCCCGGTCGTGCCAATTGATCACCTGCGCGGGGTATCCACTCAGCAATTGAAAATGGATTTGCTCTCCGTGAAGGTGCAATATGTTCAGCCAAGAGTTCCCGGCTGCGGCAAGGATCTTCAGGTCGTCCGGCATACCCCACTTTCGATATTCCTCCTCGCGGAAGAAAGCCGGCGTGGCGTGCTGCACTGCCAAGAAAATCCCGTCCACGCCGATCTCCAGACAAACCTCGATGAAACGCAGCGTGGATTGAAGGATGGTATCCAACCCGGCGCGCACGGCGTCCGGATGTTTTTGCAGATGGCGCCTGAGGGTTCTGTCTCCGCAGAGGTTTTTGGCTTGCGCCAGCGGGTTGAAGATCGTTTGTACCACGGGCGTGGTGGCTCCCGCTTTCCCAACCACAATCTTCAGACAATGCAGCTGCGCCCCCAAAAAACCGCCGCGGGGATCTAAAACCTTCAAGCGATCCCAATCCTGCGGCTCCTGCACCGCATAGTGAATGTATTTCCTTGTTCCTTCCGTGTTTCCTTCCCACCGATCCTGCGTCCCCCAGTCCTTCAAACAATAGGAGGACGCCGGCGTAACCTTGATCAAATCCAAATCGTATCTCTTCTGAAAGTCCAACGTGGATTCCGCCAGCATCTCCGGATCCTGATCGTCTACGGGGAAATGCCGCCAAAGCCCCACCGGAACGCGATCCGGATGGTTCCCAGCCAGCACCTCCCGAATTCTCTCTTTGTGTGTCGGGTTTTCCATCGCGATTTACTCCCAGGATTGCAAAGTAAGAAACACCACCTGACCTGACGCAGATTGCGCCCAGCCCGCAAACCGCGAGACCTCCGGTGGAACGGGGTTTCTGGATATCAGGAAGACGGGAACCCGGAATGGATATTTGGATGAGATCAGATTGGGATAATCCGCGGTTACATGATCAATGGTCACCGGTCGAACCGCGCGGGAAAGTTCGAACCCGGGAAGGTACCCGATGGAATATTTGTCTTTTTGGAGTTCCCCAATCATGGCGTACGGCGCCGGTACGACCAACGAGGTGCCGGCCATCTCTTCCTGATGGAGGACAACGTCCTGGAACAGATTCCCGATATCCTGATCCGGCTCGTACGTCAGGCGATGGATGTCGCCGGGGGCTCCGCCCACACTTTCCCAACGATCCGTCAGACCCAGGAAAATATTTCTCGCCTGATCCGGAGTAAAGTTTGAAACTTCGTTCTGTACATTTACTGCAATAACTATTCCCGTCCACCCAACCGCCGCGGCCCAATCTTTCGAACCCGGTATATCCCATTGCAGCGCGGCCGAAACCTGGTTTTGATCCAGGGCGGTTTGGATTTCGTCCGCGGAGGCCGCCGTAGTCTGAAAAGGGGTTTCCAGCGGATAGGTTGCATGGTACGCGTCGATTAACCCCCGCGCCAACGTTTCCATCGACGGGCTGACGCCCAGTAACAGCGGGCGTGCTTCCGGTGTGTGTACCGCGGCCCGGCATCCGGAAAGCACGCATCCGAGAAGCAAGCAAAACCGTATCACATCCGATGGACATTTCATTAATAGAAACTATCGCCTCTTCCCAAAACGCCTCAGGGATAACAATCTTTGCCGGGTGTTTCGAAAGCTTTCTCGATCCAGGAGCCGCCAGATTGTATCATCCAAAAAACCATCCCTGGTGACGGAGTTTCCTTTCGCCAAGCAATTCAGTAAATAAAACACATGGAAGGAACATTATTTCGGTGATGATTATTTCAGAGGAACCTATTGTTCGCGAAATGGGAAATCGACACTTGACGGTCGCTGCCTTGTATTTGGAGCGGGGAAGGTTAATCCATCTGGGTATCCCATTTTTCCGGTGAAAGGGTTTTTATCAGCCAGGGGGAGAAAGCTTCCCACAGAGTTGCCAAGGCTACCCAGGCAAAACCTGCGCAATAAATCGAGAGGTAAACCGCATTAAACCAGTTTTTAAAGTGAATGTCGATTACGACTACGACAAAAGCGTACGCGGCGAGTGCGAACTCCATCCAGGTGACGGAATCGACGGCAACGGGTTCCCGGAGAACATGCCCGGATCGCCCTACCGCATTGCCCGCACCCGTTTTGGGAGTTCGCTGAAACGGACTTTGAATATTTAACAAACCCGATATCACGGCTTTGGTATTGGAGACGGCCACTCCTGTTCCCAAAATAGTGAGCAACGGCAGCCAGGTAAAACGCTTCCACCAATCACGACCCGGATAGAGGCTCCGTTCCGCAGCGGCAAAAAGCAAGGGTGGGCCCAAGGTACCAATCCCCAACCATGTCATCGGCAGACCTTTTAGCGCCTGTCTTCCCACGAGCGAAAGCGGGAGTGAGAGCAGCACCATGCATACCATCAGCGGATGCACACTATAGCCGGTAACATGCATGAGTCCTTCCCATTTTTTCCATAAACCTACCGGGGCTTGCAGAATGCGGGGAACTGTTTTCCTCACGGCCTGAATGCTTCCTTTGGCCCATCGAAATTGCTGGATTTTAAATGCCGACATTGTGGTCGGAAGTTCCGCCGGTGCGACTACGTCCGGTAGATACCAGAAAACCCATCCGCGCAATTGGGCTCGATAGGATAAGTCGAGGTCTTCTGAAAGCGTGTCCCCATGCCAATTGCCGCTATCCAGGATGCATTGCCTTCTCCAGATTCCCGCCGTTCCGTTAAAACCGAAGAACAAGCCCGTGTCGGATCGGACCCTCTGTTCGATTCCAAAATGTCCGTCCAATAGCAGCGCCTGGGCGCGAGCCAATGGCGATTGCGTTTCGTTGATATGCACCCATCGGGTTTGGACCATCCCGATGGATTTTCCACCCGATCCAAAGAACGGTTCCAGCGCTTTTTTCAGCCAGTTGCTGTTGGGAATAAAATCCGCGTCAAAGACGGCCACAAATTCACTGGAGGTGTGCTCCAGACCGTTCCGCAACGCTCCGGCCTTATATTCCGATCGCACCGATCGATGGATCAGGGAAATTCTTCTCCCGCGGGTTTTCCAATATTCCACCTGTTCTTCGGCTTGCGAAGTGGTTCCATCGGTGGAATCATCCAATACTTGAATGACTAATTTATCCAGCGGATAGCTTAATCTCGCCGCGGAATTGATCAATCGTCGCACGACGACAGGCTCATTGTAGACAGGCAGTTGAATGGTCACTTCGGGCCATTTGAAATACGGCGGGGGGAAGAGCGCTCTTTTGTCTTTTTTCGTGATTCCTCTGAACAAGTAGATTAAGGTAAGAATCAAAGCATTTATCCCGTAAATCGTGAGCCAGATGGAAACAATAAAAAAAGCCCACCCAAGTAATTGAACCATTCCACTCCTATTCGTAAATAATTTTTTCGAGGATACTATTCATCTTTACGTGATTCTAACATGCCCTTTTCATCCGATCAAATTAACAGACAGTGAGGGTGCAGGAAATCTTACTATTTAAAAGAAGCGTCCAATAGGATTATCGATTGATCCATAAAAATTGGTGCTGGGGAACTCCCGCAAAAGTCGGCAGAAAACCCATCACGAAAGGTTTCCAAATAATATATTCCGGCCCGGAATAGGAAAGAATAATGATCGGCGCATCGGCATAGATCATTTGATCTGCGGTTCGATAATATGCGATCCTTTTATTCCAATCCGGCTCGGTCCTGGCCGTTTCCAAGAGGGAATCCATCTGTTCATTGCGGTAATGGGAGTGATTTTCTGCAGAATCGCCGCTAAAAAGGAAATCATAGAAATTTTCGGGGTCCGGAAAATTGGCGCATTGGCTGTCCATCATCGCGGGGCCGTAATCTCCGGCCTTTACTCGAGCTCGGTAGGTTTCCGCGGGCAATCCTTCGACGCTGATTTTGATCCCCAGGTTATTCTCCCAGGAGTCGATCAGGTATTCCATCGTGGGAGAGTATTCCAGCCCGTCGGTTGGCAATATCAATTGAATGTCCGCGGAGAGTCCCGACCCATTAAAATACCGTGATTGATGAAGCAATTGTTTGGCCGTTTCGAGGTCAAACATAGCCGGTTTCCATTCGGCGGAATATCCCGGCATCCCGGGAGGAAGAATTCCATATCCCGGCAAATCACCCAGGCCAGCCGTTACTTCCGCATAAATGGGCCGGTTGATCGCGAGTTCGAAGGCTTTTCGGACCAGCGGATCATCGAACGGCGGGATGGAATTGTTCAACGTGATGAAATTCGTGCACAGCCTTTGCTGGATGAAAACGTTTCCAAATAACGGATCATGCGGATCGAGAATCTGCGGAAGCAGCGCTCCCGCCGTTTGCATTTGATCGAGCCGGTTGTTTTTGTACAACGTTTCCTGCGGGCTGGAAGAAATCCAGTACATCAAATACTTCAGTTTTGGAATCGAATCATAATAATTGGAATTCGGTTCCAGAAGGATGCTTCGTTCCGGCACCCGCTGGACCATCCGGAACGGACCGGTCCCGTTGGGATGCAGCTCCCAGTGGGGAAGCCTGACGTCGTAGCGGTCCACAACCGAAGCGGCGGGAGAAGTTATTTTTTCGAGGAAGGTCGAAACCGGGTCAAGAATCGTCACTTGAATTGTTCCGGCGTCGATCCAGCGGATTCCCGGTACATTGTCTGTCTTCCCCTCGTGGTATTCCTTCATCCCGGCGATATCCCCCAGGGAAAGCAGCGCCGTGTCGGAATTCAATTCCGGGCCGGCGGCGCGCAGCCAGCTGAATATCACATCGCCCGCATTCACCGGTCGGCCGTTTTGAAATTGGGCATTTTTCTTCAAATGGAAGGTATAGGTTTTGCCATCCGGTGTGACGTCCCACCGCTCAGCCAGCGCCGGTTGAACTTTCAGGGACCGGTCCATCACGACCAATCCGCTGTAGATGTCCCCCATCACCCCGTCGGTTTCCGCGTCAGTCAATGCAGGATCCAGAGTGTCGGGCTCCGCGCTCGATAATTGCAGCGCATCGGATTTATCAAATTCCATCGGATTGGTTTCTTCCCAGCGCAATGTCCGGGCCATTTTTTCGAAGTCAGTGCGGAACGAGGCGGGGTCTTTGGCTCGGCTCGGATAGGCGGCTAAGACATAGGTAAGATTCCGGAGGGTGGATGCGATGAAAATGCAATCCTCCCGAATGCCATTGCCCGGGTCGGGCACGAGCGTGCCGTCGGCTCTCCAGCCCGGATCGCCGGAATCGAAGGCAAACTCCATTTGGCCGCCGGTTTCCATTTGCCGCGCAGTTATCCAATCCGCTTTTAAAAACGAAACCGTGGCTTGTTGAGCGGTTGTTTCTTTCGAGGAAGGTTCGGGATGGTAAATAGCCGCGATCACATCCCCGCCGTATGTTTCTGAGATGGCATCGACTTCCTCTCCGGAATCTTTCTTCTGATTGAAGACCCAGCCTGGAGGGATCTCCAGGGAGATCGCACCCTCGGGGGAGTAATAACGCAACGGATAGTTCACCGCTTCCGCGGCGACGGATTGCAGGAATGCTTTGGCGGAAATCGGCGTGGGTGTGGAGGTCGGCGAAGGAGCCGGAGTCGCCGAGAGCGTCGGCATCGCGGGGGGAAAGACCAGGCTGCAGCCGCATAACAAAGCAATTACGCAACCGGGTGCCAAAGCTTTCTTGAAGATTCGCAGGCGATCAATCGGCATGAGGATTCTAGCCCCTTCCCCGGCCGGAGGATCTTACGCGCAAGTATAGAAGAAGCGCCAATGCCATCAAGAGAAGGACGCATATCGTCATGATGCATACTATTGACAGGAGATTGGCGGGGTAATCAAAAATATTCGCGAGGGCGCGCCCTGCCCTGCCCGGTCCCGGAGTCGCAGTTGGAATTTCAATTACCGTCGGCGTGAGTGTTGAGTACACCAACGTGGAAGAGAAGGGCGGCAGTGTGTCTTCCGTCAACGGGGTCGGACTCGCGCTTGCGGTTTTTTGCGGCAACGGATCCGCGCCGATGTTTTTTCGCCAGGCGTTTTCCAACCCGTTCATATCCAGCCCCAGCGCCGAATGCAACGCGGAATCGTAGGTGTACCCTTCTCCCAAAACCTGCAATATCCGGCGGATCTTCTCGTGACCGTATTGTTTCACCAGGAACTGGACCACTGAAAGGGATTCCGCATAGGTCAGGCTGGGATCACCGTCGATTTCCTGGTATACCTCGCTGATGGAGTGAAGGGAGAATAATTCGTCGAAATAAACGGCATGGTCCATCAACTTGGCATATTGCGGGTCGGGAGTCCCTTCCGAATAGACGGCGATTCCCTCGTTCAACCATAGAGGAACGGACGCGTAACATCCACCCATGGTGCTGTTGACCGCAACATGCGCCAATTCATGGGCGATGGTCGCTTTTCCCCAGACCTCGTTCCCGGGGTCGATTCCGATGATGATGGTTCTCTGATTTTCCCAAAACGACATCCCGCCGATCCAGTCCGGCTCATTCACCAAGATGTCTTTCATCGCTTGATTGGAGTCGTAGATGTACAGATTGATGTCCGATTCCGGCCAGGCGCCGACGTCCTCGATCAGGAGCGTTCGGGCGTTCTCAGCGGATTGTATTAGGTTCCGGGCGTAGGTTTCCGTTCCGTTGTACCAGTGGAGAATGATGTTTCCGGAAGTAATCGAGGTCCAGCGATGGACCGAATCGATCCACGTGATCCATTGTTTTTCTGAATGGGTTTCATTACCCTCCGCGTCGACCAGATGCCAATCCCACCATATCTTCATCCCCGGAGGCAGATCGCCCGACTCAGCCACATTCCAAACCCAATTGAGACGGATTTGTTTTTCCGGGGTAAAGGTTGCGGGGATTGCGATGATGACGTCGGGGGAACAATCCCGCCCAATCAATCCATATTCCAATTCCGCAGATCGAATTTCCACGTCGCCGCGCGCTTCGATGGAAAATTCAATCCGCGTCGGGTAGGTTATTTTAGCGTCGGCGTGCACAATAGTAATGGGAAGGGTCGTCTTGGCGGCCGCTGCCGACAACCATATCCCCAATCCCAGGATCAGTATTTTCTGAAAGGATTTCATGAATCGGGTGTCACATCGGAAGACGCGGGTTTAAATTCTTCCCTAATCTGATGATAACACCCCGCGGTGATGGCACTCCGAATATCCGCTACGACCTTGAGCAGGAGTGAAACATTGTGGATGGTCAGAAGCGTGGCGCCGAGGATCTCCCGGGTTTGGACGAGATGCCGCAGGTAAGCCCGGGAAAAATTCGCGCAAGTATAGCAGGAGCAGGAAGGGTCGACTGGGAGAGGATCCCGGGCATATGCTGCACCCATCAAATTCAACCGTCCATGCCGGAGGATGGCGGTATGGTGCCTGGCCAGACGCGTCGGGAGCACGCAGTCAAACATATCCATCCCGCGAGCCACCCCCTCCACTAAATCCGCGGGTGTGCCGACGCCCATTAAATATCTCGGGCGATCCTCCGGTAGACAGGCATCCATCCAGTCCAAAACCTCGTAGGTCTCCCGTTTGCTTTCCCCGACCGAAAGCCCTCCGATGGCATTTCCCGGAAATTTCAGCGATCCGATATAGGCGGCGGATTCCTCCCGCAAATCCCGGAATATTCCCCCCTGGACGATTCCGAACATGGCTTGGTCGGGCCGCCGATGAGCATCCAGCGATCGCCTAGCCCAGGCATGCGTGCGCTGCAGGGCCGCGCGGTTGTATTCGTAATTCTTCGGCTCGGGGCATTCGTCCAGCGCCATGATGATATCCGCGCCGAGATTCTCCTGAATGGCGACGGCCTTTTCCGGCGTCAGCCGGTGCAGGGAACCATCCCAGTGCGATTTAAACGTCACGCCCTCCTCGTCCACGGCGCGGATCGATCGCAGGGAGAACACTTGGTAGCCTCCCGAATCCGTCAGGATCGGCTTGGGCCAGTTCATGAATTTATGCAATCCTCCCAATTCGGCGATCAGCTCGTCCCCGGGACGCAAATATAAATGGTAGGTGTTCGCCAGGAGGATCGTCGCGCCCAGTTCCTCCAGTTGAGCCGGGGTAAGGGATTTGACCGTCGCCTGTGTGCCGACCGGCATGAAAACGGGCGTGAGGATCTCGCCGTGGAGCGTCGACAATCGCGCCGTCCGGGCTCTGCCGTCCCGCGCGGAAATTTCGAATGGAAATTCCATAATTTTATATTCCCCAGAAGACTTTCAAACCGATGACAACAATCACCAGGATAATCACCGTCAGCGGGCCGCCCACTTTTAAATAATCCCGAAAGGAGTATCCGCCCGAGCCCATGACCATCATATTCACCGGGTGGCCCAGCGGGGTTAGAAATGCCAGCGAGCAGCCGAGGGCAACGGCCATCCCGATTGCACGCGGATTCGCGCCGGCGATGGAGGCCATCGTAAGCCCGATCGGCGTGAGGACGATCGAAGCCACCTGGGCGCCCAGTAATTGGGCCAGGCACAGGCCGCCCGCCAGCAATCCAATCGCCAGCCAACCGGATCCGGAATGCGCCAATCCTCCCAGAACTGAATTGGTGAGCGCGTCCGCCAAACCCGTCGAGCGGATGGCAATCCCCAGTGGCCACATCCCGGCGATCAGAAAAATCGCCTTCCATTCGATGGAACGGTAGGCATCGTCCATGCTCAGGCAGCCGGTGAGGATCATCAGTAGGGCACCCACCAGGCAGATCTCGGCGACGGGCAGCCAGCCCACCGCGGCAATTCCAAGCACCGCGATCATGATCAGCGCGGCTTTTCTCGCTTTGTTGGGTTGCAGCACAGTGTCCGGATCTTCCTCCAAGAGGATGAAATCCCTTTCGTCGCGCAGCAGTCGCATCTGCAGAGGGCTTCCCTGAACCAGCAGCGCGTCGCCGAATCGCAGCGGGATATCCCCCAACCCCTCGGTCAACGGCTGCCCTTCGCGCCAAATAGCAAGCACGTTCAACCGGTACTTCTCACGAAAGTTGATCTCTCGCATGGTTTTTCCGCCAAGGGTCGCCCGCGGAGAGAGCACCACTTCGCCCAGCGTAGTGTTCTCGTCGGCCACTTCCCTCGGGGTTTTCTGCTTCGGCAGGATTTTCAAACCGCAGATTTCGACTTCCGACGGGACAACCTCGCCCTGCACGATGAGAATGTCTCCAACCCGCACGATTTCATCCCCGTGCGGTGCGAAGGTGATGCGGCCGCCGTGGGATATTCCGACGATGTTGATTCCCAAACGCCGTGCCCAATCCCCTTCTTTGAGACTGATCCCAGCCATGCAGGATCCATCCAGAACCTGCAATTCGCTTAGGTTTTTCCGGATCCCGTATAAACCCGCCAATTCGGCGTGAAGGCGCTCGGTGCGTATCAATTGGCCGGCCGGATACCGGACGGGAAGGATTTTGCGTCCTACGAAAGTGAGATACAGGGCGCCGCCCGCGACGACGAACACACCGATCGGGAGAAAATCCAACAACCCGAAGGGACGGTATCCCGCCACGCGCAGTGCGTCGGAAACGATGATATTGGAAGTGGTGAGCAGGGTGGCCATCCCGCCCAGGATCGTGCCGAAGGCGAGCGGCATGAGCAGCTTTGACGGCGGCGTACGCGTTTGTCGCGAGAGCGCGATCACCGCCGGCATGAGCACACCGGCCGCGGCGATATTGTTCATAAAGAGGGAAAGCAGCGCCGCCGTAAGTACGGTGACGAACACCAGACGCGACTCGCTCCGTTTGGCCAGGCGGAACATCTGCCGGCCAAGGTAGCTCGTCACCCCCGATTGATGCAACCCTTCCGAGACGATGGAGATTGCCAGGATCGTGATGACCGCTGAACTGCTGAACCCGCTGAAGGCCCCCTGCGGCGTCACTAAACCGGTCAGGCCGAGGACCGTCAATGCTAATAAGCCCGTCAGATCCGGCCTGATCCGGCCTTGAATAAGTAATACCGATACCGCAGCCAGAATAATGAGGAGGAGGATTTCCTGAGAGGTCATGCTGAGGAAATTATAAGCCCAACCTCGTCGAGGGAATATTCCCTTTCTCGATCAATAAAGACCCGGCCCATGCGCAGCCAAGGCGAAAAACGGAAGCGGGCGGCCAACGCCCGACAGGCCAACCATAAAAATCCGCCGTCAAGCCCCTGGCCACGCCACGACAACCGGGCTGAGAAGCGCCCACAACACGCCGCCGTCGTTGGTTTGTACCAGACCGTATCCCGAATCTTTCTTCGCGACGGCAAACCCCAGGGTCGAGGAGACGAAATCAAACTGCCCGTCCCACGTTACGGTGGATATCTTCGTCCAGTTGTTTCCTCCATCATCCGATCGGTAGATATCTTTTCCCAACGCCCAAATCCTGTTTCCATTCAATGTGAAGATATCGCCGCCGGGATAGGCCAGCGATGTCCATCCGCTGCCGCTCACCGGGGAACGGTACAGGAAGGAAATACTGGTCCCGGGGTTGTTGCTCATGTCCATGCACTCCACACCCAAATAAATCTGGTTGGTAAGGATAAACGGAGCGGCTACTCCGCACACGTTATTCATGCCGGTAAACAGATCCGCACGGCCGGTTGGCGCAGGGAGTTGGATGGAGTTCCACGTCGCGCCACCATCCCCGGTTTGGAAGAGCAGTGCGCCCGGCGCCACGCCGTTGCAATTCCCGGTGAGCCAGCCGCTGGATCCGTCGGAAAAAATGATCCCGGTTTTCACACAACCCTGGATCCCTTCATCCGTGTAGGGATTGATGACCCGCGACCAGTTGGAGCCGCCGTCGGTCGACCGGTAAAGTGCAACGTAGTCATGATTCATCCCCGCCCCGACGTGGATCAGGATCCAACCCGCGTTCGGCGAGGCGAAGGTAATGGTGGATACGGTATAAACCTCATTCAGGTCGGACGTATTCAGGGGGGAGCTTGCTTGCCAACTTCGGCCGCCATCCACTGTCTTCCAGACCACCGGGTTCACCGGTACCTTGGGCGTACCGGTAAATTGATATGTCACCCAATCTGTATCGGTATTCAGGGCAAATCCGACCGCTCCCAAGGAACCTACTTCGGATGAGGAAGAAGCAATCATCGGAGGGGTGACTTCGAACCAGGAGACGCCTCCATCCGCGGTGCGAAACACATGGCCGGAGTTTCCGCTGGAATGCGGACCGCCGATTCCCCAGCCATTCTGAGAGTCCAACATCTGAATGTTCGTCAGATCGATCGCTGATCCAATGTCCAGCCGAGGGATCGCCAGTGGGTTGACGGTCGCCGTCGGCGTAATCGTTGGTGTGATCGGCGGAGGAGTGGAACTGGGTTGGGCATGTGCCGGGATCGTGTCGGTTCCGGTCAATGGAAACGACGGCAGCGTCGGCGGAATGAGGGTGGCCTTGCCGATGATTGGCAAATTACACCCCGCTAAAGTGATCAGAAGGACCGCTTCCGCAATAAAAATATCCCTGCGTCTCATCAGAGTCTCCTTCCCGCTCTCTTTGTAGATGACTAAAGTGTATCACTCTTTCCATGGTAAATGACTGGTCAAAGACACTGAAGAAATATTTAAAGGTCGGATTGTCAAACCCATCCGGTTTGACATAACCTGGAAACCCAATTATTCTAGAAATTAATCCCCAATAATTCTTGGTCCGATCTGCATGCTTTCCGGGAGGATCCAGCAACCGGCGACAAAACGGCCATCAGTCAACCGGGCTTTACTCCATCGAAAATAGATTTAAAATCCGAGAATGGAATTCTGCTTGAAAAAATTTCCTCGATCTTTCTTCGGCTTGATTTTTATCCTCCTTTGCTCCGGCTGCGGTGGGCAAACCGCCCCATCTGCCGCATTATCGGTGACGGCTGTGGAAAATTTTCTCGCCGACATCGCCCAAAACGTCGCGGGCAACCGCGTAGCGGTCAATTCTTTAATCCCTTCGGGGATCGACCCGCATGAATTTCAACCCAGCCCGAGAGATCTGGCTGCCGTCGCCCAAAGTAAAATGCTGATTGTCAACGGTTCCGGTTTGGAAGGTTGGCTCTCTCAGGCTTTATCCAATGTTGGGGGAACACGGCTTCTCATCACCGCATCCCAAGGGCTGTCCAGCCGGCCTCCCGGAAACGGGGCTGCAGCGTCTTCCACACCCGCAACCACGGCGACCGTCTCCCCCGCCAACATCGACCCGCATTTCTGGATGGACCCGGTTCTGGTGAAAACGTATACGGCAAACATTCGCGACGGGTTCATTCAAATCGACCCCGCCGGCCAGGAAGTCTATCGCCAAAACGCCGCGGCGTATTCCACCGCTCTGGATGCGCTCGATCTATGGATCCGTTCTCAAGTAAATTTAATTCCGCCCAATCAGCGATTACTGGTGACCAACCATGAAAGCCTCGGTTATTTTGCCGACCGTTACGGATTTCAAATCGTTGGAGCCATCATCCCCAACGTAAGCCCGGACGCGGAACCATCCGCCGCTCAAATTGCGGATCTCATCCAGCGTATCCGGTCCACCGGTGCGAAAGCCATATTCCTCGAAACCGGCACCAACCCCCAACTGGCCGGCCAGATCTCCCGCGAAACCGGATGCCGCATCGTTTCGGATCTCTACACGCATTTCCTTACTCCGCCGGGAGGAGTTGCATCCACCTATTTGGAAATGATGAGGCACGATGTTACAGTAATCGTGGAGGCGCTTCAATGACCGATAAGGAATTAATTCCGCAACCCCAGAACGCCTGGCTGGAATTGGAGCATGTGGACGCCGGATATAACGGAAGTCTCGCGCTGGAAGACTTATCATTCCACATTCCCCAGGGTGTCCGCGTCGCGCTCGTCGGCCCCAATGGAGCCGGTAAATCGACTCTATTTAAAGTGCTGGCCCGTTTGATCCCTCTTCGCAAGGGCGAGATTCGGATCCACGGCCTTCCCCTTGGTCATCATTGTGATTGTCTAGCTTACGTTCCACAAAAAGAAGAAGTTGATTGGCAATTTCCGGTAACCGTAAAAGATGTCATTTTAATGGGTAGATATGGCAAAAATAAGTGGGTGGGGAGGATGAATAAGCAAGATAACGATGTGGCTATGCGCAGTATGTCGCAAATGGGGATGTCGGAACTCGCCGATTCACCTATTGCGGATTTATCAGGCGGGCAACAGCAACGCGTTTTTCTTGCCCGTGCTCTTACTCAGGAACCCCACATTTTATTGATGGATGAACCTTTCAACGGCGTAGATATGACGAGCCAAGAAAAATTATTCGACATCCTGGATGACCTTCGCAATAAATGCGTGACCACGATCGTCGCTACGCATGATTTAAACCTGGCGATGAAAAAATTCGATCTGGTGATTCTCCTCAACCACCGGTTGATCGCCATCGGGCCCCCGTCGGAAGTGATGCGCCGCGAGACCATCCGCCAGGCGTACGGGAGCCAGGCGCTGGATCTCGGGGAAATGATCGTCGTTGACGAATGCTGCAAGGAGTGACAAACCTGATGGTGGATTTCTTCCTCTCCCCCCTTCAGTTCCAGTTCATGCAGCGCGGTTTGCTGGCAGTGGTTCTGGTCAGCGGTCTGTGCGCCATCGTCGGGTGTTTTGTCGTGCTGCGCTCGATGGCGTTCCTAGGCGACGCCATGGCGCATTCCGTCCTCCCCGGCGTCGCGGTGGCCTACCTGCTCGGTGCAAACTTGATGCTGGGCGCGCTGGTTGCGGCGGTGACGGTGGCGCTGGGCATATCCTTTTTCTCGCGCCGCGGATCGCTGCGGGAAGATACCGCCATCGGCATCCTATTTAGTTCGGCGCTGGCTTTGGGAATCGCTTTGATCAGCACGATCCGCTCCTACGCGGTCGATCTGAGCCACATTTTATTCGGCAACGTGCTGGGGGTGGGGCCGAACGACTTGATTTGGATCGGGGTCCTGGGAATTTCGGTCTTGTTGATTTTGGCCTTGGCCTACCGGCCACTCCTGGTGCTTGCCTTCGATCCTATTCTGGCGGCCACGCTGCGCCTGCCGGTAGAACGGCTACGGGCGTTGCTGCTTATCATCATTTCCATCACGATCGTTGTCTCGCTGCAAGTCGTCGGGATCGCGCTCGTGGCTGCGATGCTGGTCACGCCGGCTGCCGCGGCGTTTCTCCTCACCCGCCGCCTGCCCGCCATGGCGGCCGCATCCGCAATCATCGGAGTGCTATCCGGCGTTGTGGGTTTGTACGCTAGCTATTATCTCAACATCGCTTCCGGCGCCGCGGTCGTGCTTTCCGCCACGGCCTTCTTCCTATTAGCCTTTTTCTTTTCTCCGCGCAGGGGCGTGCTTACGGCAAGATTGCGGAATTTGCGTGAAGGTCAACCCCCGAAGATTGTTTCGTAAGATCGATTGCGGCGATGGATGAACCGCCGAAGGTCGCGATCGTTTTTCCCTACTTCCGCACCCGCTCGCCGATGGAGATGCTGTTTCCCCCCTGGGAGCCGCCTGCCTCGCCGCCCAACTGCGCAAACTCGATCTTCATGTAAAAATTATCGATTGCACTTTCTTGAATTGGCGGCAGGTCCAAAATGGCTCTCCGCGACTATCACCCGGATATTGTCGGCGCCTACTGCATGATCTCGCTGACTCGCAACACCTTCCGCCTCGCCCGGTGGGTCAGAACCGAGCTGCCCGACAGCCTGCTCGTCGCAGGTGGACCGCTGCCGACGCTTTATCCGGAACGCTTTGCCTCGGACTTCGACGCCATCTTCCGGGGAGAAAGCGATTTGAGTTTTCCGCACTTCTGCCAGGATTTTTTTCTGCCAGGATGGAACCCGTTCCATGCCGGAAAAACTTCCGCTCCAAACCTATGACGGATTGCACATTCGCGACAACCGGTCGGCTGTGGACAATCCCACCGTTCATCATTCGGAAAAAGAGCGAAATCGCATTTTATACTTTCGAACGTTGGCCGTTAGGAACCGCCGACATATACGACGAGGTAGACAACAACGCTCAGCACAGTCGATAACAAATACAACAAATAGGACGCCCGCATAAAGAATTTATAGTTATTAAACCTGAGCGCCTGGGGAACCAATTGATTTGCCCACAGAACAACAAAAATCCCAAATACGACGCTGATCGCGCCGATCAATCCGTGAACAGCCGTGATTCCATAGCTGCCCACGAATAACTTTGCGGGAATTCCCGGAAGGATAATGGCAACGAACGTGCCGATCATTACGACAGCGACCACGACGGTGTTGAGAATGACCGCCACAGGTTGTATAAGACAATGGAGTCTTTTCTATTTGTGAACTTTCAACTGCCATCCTCCGGTCAACAGCATCATGGAAAGCAGTATCAGAACCAGCGTGGCATCAGACCGAAACGTCGCATGGATTCCGAGAAAACCCTGGGCATTAAGAAAATTCTCGATGGTTCATCCTTGGGTGGTTCCATCCGGTGATAGGTTTTTCGAATCGATCTTCCCACATCCGCTTGTACACCAAAAGGCAGTACTGGAATGCCAGGACCTGCCCCGCCCCATTGAATGGCGACTACCCGTTGGGCCCCGTTCAACCCCTTACAACACCGATTATCCGGTCTTCGGAACAAAGCGAAGACGCCGATAATCCGGTCTTGACACTCCGGTTGATTCAGGTAATATTGGGTTGGATATTTCTATTGCGAACCCACTCCCCGGGATGCCAGCAGGCCCGGAAGAATGACAAGCATATTGGCCCACTAGCTCAATCGGTAGAGCAGCTGACTCTTAAGAGAGATAATCACTTTTTGAGTCAGTAATCATTCACAGGGCCCATTGATTCGAGAAAAATAGGGTCATTTCGCCGATTTCCCGACGTCCAGAACGCTGTTTTGGACGTTTTGCGTTTAAAGGGGTGCAGCTAACTCGCCCGATTCGGATCGGAACTTTTCTTTAAGGTTCTGCCTTGCGGAGGGCGACATGGACATCGAACTAGAACGCGCTGTGCTCGGATTCCGATTGAACAATGAAGCCAAAGGTCTGTCGCATCGCACGATCGAATGGTATCACCAGAACCTGGTCCTCTTTCAAAAATGGATTGCAGAACTCATCGGCCATAAACCTTTCTTGGAAGAAATTACGGTCGAACAAGTGCGTGAATACTTCACCCATCTCCGCACGGATGCGACCGCATACCATGGCCATCCCTTCCACCCCCCTGAAAAGCGGCCTCTCTCCCCCCGCTCCATCATTTGCCATTACACTTCGTTGTCTTCCTTCTTCAATTGGTCCCTCCGCGAGGAACTCATCGGTAATTCGCCGATGAAGAATGTTCCCCGCCCGAAAACCCCGAAGTTCATCCCGGATCCTTTCGCGGAACATGAAATCCGCGCCTTGCTGCAAGCCTGCAAGGACCTTCCGGACAAATCCAGCATTCGCGCAACCGCCATCATCATGGTCCTACTCGATTCGGGCATGCGCTTGGGCGAATTAGTGGAAATGAGGATGTCAAACCTCGATCTTGAACACGGGAAGGTAAAGGTTATCGGAAAGGGCGCGAAGGAACGCTTTGTGTATTTTGGAAAGGCGGCAAAAAGATCCCTGTTTCGCTATATCAGCCTGGCTCGTCCGGAACCTGTCCAGGGGAACGATTTCATTTTCCTGAGCGAGGAAGGGTTCAAAATTACGAATCGATACCTGGCCCATATCCTCAATAAGGTGAGTAAAATCGCGAATGTGCCCAAAGTGCATCCGCATCGGTTCCGGAGGACCGCCGCCATCCAGTTCATCCGGAACGGGGGAAATATTTTCGCTCTACAGAAGCTCCTGGGGCACGAAACGCTGGACATGGTCCGGCATTATGTGGAATTGGCATCCGAAGATGTCGCAACAGCCCACCAGAAGGCCAGCCCAGTGGATGGATGGAGGTTGTAACCGAAACCCATTTCCTACCAATGGGTTATTAGGCCCCAGTCTGTTCCTTGGTAATTAGGTCCTGAGATCCCATCCGGGGTATCACTTTCCTGGCAGGAATCCCCATTCCAGCTTCTCGGGCCGCTTTCCGTAAGCGATGGGTCTCCAACCAACGTTGCATCCAAACAAAGCCGCGCTTCGGCTCCCAAATTTCCGCCAGCTGCATGATGCGGCCGCAATTGGGACATTCCAGAGGATCATCTCCGAAACTGGCTTTGACACGATCACGCCATTTAAGAGGCGGTACGAATTTGGCAAGGGGCTCCAATACCAGCAAAGGGATCTGCATTTGAATCGCATCCAATGCCTTGTGCACAATTTCCGCGAGACGGCGTTTACTGCATCGGGCATACAGGCCGGAGTAACCGACGATTTGCAATCCCTTGGGTGGAATGTGCAGCGCCATGAGAGTGATGAAATCCAGGGCCGAACATTTCACCACGCGCTTTTCACCAGTGTCTGTCTCTTTGTACCAAAAGGTCACATGATGCCCGTCGTAATCTGTCAGATGAGAAGTGGCCAAAGGAGGGTGCCCCAAATATCTGCCTATGTAACGGGCGGCATCGACACCTTTGGGATAGAAGCTCTCAGGATAGACCACAAATCCCCGATGCTCCTCATATGTTNNATAACCCGTTGCATGGTTGTATCGGAGGGCATCATTTCGCGAAGGCGTTTGCAAAGCAGGTATCTCCATGTGGCGGAAAGCTTGGCGCCGGGCACGCGGTCAATATCCACCCATTCGCCATCGATCAGGCCACCCTTAGTGATGACCAAATGGACGTGCGGTTTAAATCCAAGATCGCGGCCGAAGGTGTGCGTGGTATATACCATGCCGATACGGATGTCGGGAAATAGGCAATCCGCGACTTCCTGCTAAGCTTGCGCCCCTACGCGCAGCACTTTCAGCAAATCGCGGTTGTTGTAGAAAAAGGGACGGAAAGAATCGTCTGTGGCCAGCGTGATATGAAGATGGGGAACTTCCAGGATGTCTTTGGTGATGTCATTGACCCAATTATCATCCGTGATCTTTCCGCAAGAGGGGCAAAATCGGGTTTTACAAGAAAAAGGAACCCGATGCTCCGTGTTGCAACCTGGGCAGACATAGCGCGCGTATCCGCCTTCGGGATCGCGACAGAGCATCAGACGCTGGACGATTTTATTGACGTAGGGGCGCTGATCGAAGGGGACCTCCTTTTCCATCCTTTGATCGCACCAGAGATCCCAATGATCGCGGAAGATTTGCCGGAACCGTTTATGGCCAGTGGGGCAACCGATGCGTTGGAATGAGGGGCGAACGATCGTCTCCGGACTTAATGGAGGATCCATGAAACCAGAAACGGTGCATGTTCTACGCCTGGACTTTAGGTGGCAAAACGCCATCCAACGGACTTCTTACACACATTCCACCCCGGTGAAGAATATGTGTGTAGATCATCGTTGTTTTCACATCTTTGTGGCCAAGTAATTCCTGAACCGTGCGAATATCATAGCCACTTTCCAAGAGGTGGGTTGCAAAGCAATGCCGAAAAGTATGAGGCCCCACCGGTTTGTGGATACCTGCCCTTCGTGCGGCTTGATGGACTGCTTTTTGCAGACACGATGGATCGGCATGGAACCGGGCCTGCATTCCGGAAATTGGATCACGAGAAATGCGACTGGAGGGAAAAACATATTGCCATCCCCATTCCGAATTGGCATTGGGATACTTCCGATCGAGGGCGTATGGAAGAATAGTTTTCCCAAAACCATTGAGCAAATCGGATCGGTGCACTTCCCTGACCAGAGAAAGGTGGGTTTGGAGGCGATTGACCAGAGATTCCGGAAGCATGGTTACCCGATCATCGCCTCCTTTCCCGCTCCGAACGACCAGCCGGAGTTCCGGAAAGTCAATGTCTTTCACACGCAAATTCAGGCATTCCATGAGACGAATACCAGAGCCATAGAGAAGCATACCCATCAGCTGATGGGTGCCAGTAAGCAAAGAAAGAACGCGTTTCACTTCTTCACGGGAAAGCACATTGGGAAGATGTACTGATCTGAAAGCGCGCACTGGCGTGGGGAAATCCTGAAGTTGCATTCCAAGGACAGTGCGATACAGAAAAAGGAGGGAATTCAATGCCTGATTCTGTGTGGCGGCCGCCAAATGTTGATCCATTGCTAAAAAAGCAAGGAAATTTCGGATTTCTATCACCCCCATTTGATTCGGGTGGCGCTTATTATGAAACAAGATGTATCGGCGAATCCAAAATAAATAAGTTTTTTCGGTGCGAAAGGAATAATGGCGCAGCCGGAGGGCGGTCCGGACCTGATCAAGAAGCCTAGGTGATTTTTCCATGGATATTTCTCTCCTTAAACAGCGGTTTTCCTTTCCGTATTTCGGAGCCAATAAATCGCAAATATATTCTGCTTTGCACACCCGTGGGAGGGTGATAAACAGCGTGAATTCAGCGATTCGGTATAATAGAGGGTGCATAGCAGAATGCCGCCTTTTTCCTGCATGAACAGATTGGGGCGGTTCACTACATAGTTGGGC
>PLND01000089.1 GCA_003141675.1 Anaerolineae bacterium | reverse complement strand
AGACAGGATTTACAGGATTTTCAGGATTTTTTATTGGATAATCATCTAAAGCCGAAACAAATTAATAGGGGGATAAATGGACATTCGTTTGGTTACTGAAAAAATCATCGGTTGCGCCTACAAAGTACACAATTTTCTCGGTTCCGGATTTCTAGAGAAAGTATACGAGAACGCATTGGCTATGGAATTGAGGGATGGGCAAAACCTGAATGTAAAAACGCAGTATCCAATTACTGTATTCTATCGGGACCGATCCGTTGGAGAATATTTTTCCGATCTCCTGGTGGAAAAGATGGTTCTTGTGGAAATCAAAGCCTCTCTTCAAATTCATAGAGAGCATGAAGCTCAACTCGTTCACTACCTCACTGCGACAAAGCTGGATCATGGATTATTAATAAATTTCGGACCATCGGTTGAGGTCAGGCATAAATATCGAACATATTCGAAGAAGGAATGAAATGGATAGGATTTATATGATTTATAGGATTTAGGATTTTATTATCCTGTTCATCCTGTAAATCCTGTCAATATTTCGCTCGAAAATACGTTCTTTTTAGTAATTATCTCCTTGCCCTTTGCAATTCCCATGCCAATGGCATGAAAGTTGCACCTTGCCTTGTCAGCGCTTTGCATCTATACTCGATCCCGATCGGCTGAACCCTTTCAGGCGGCCGGTCGCAAGGCGCTAAAGGAAGGTAAAAATGGCAATCCTCCAGCGCGCCCAACCCCGCATCCGGCAGGTAACCACCGCCCACCTTACCCAGACGATGAGCCTGTTGGAACTTTCCCGCGCCGAACTCAACGAATGGTTGAATTCCTCCCTGGCCTCAAATCCGGCTCTGGAGGTCGTCGAGCCGGAGACTTGCCCGTCCTGCCATCGCCCGCTTTATCACTCCGGACTGTGCCCGATGTGCCATCCTCCGAAGGACGAGCCGATCGTGTTCCTCTCCACCCCGCCGAGCCGCCGATCCAGCAACGAAGAAACTGACAACTTGCCGGAAGTGGCGCAACCGGTAACGCTCGCCGACCATCTGATGGGTCAGATCGGGCCGGAATTGAACGCCGAGGAGCGGTCGATCGCCCAATACCTGCTCGCCAGGCTGGATGACAACGGGCTGATGCCCGAACCTCCTTTCGAAAGCGCGCGCTTCCTGCATGCATCGCCCGCCTTGGTGGAGAAGGTGCTGCATGCGATCCAACGCTGCGACCCTCCCGGCGTGGGCGCGCTCAGCACGGTGGAAGCGCTACTGATCCAGATCGAAAGCCTTGCCGAGAATGGGTCGGTTCCCGCGGGCGTTCGCGAAATCATTGCCGGCCACTTGGAAGAACTGGCCCACGGCGAATTCGCAAACATCGCCAAGAGCCTTCACCTGAATCGCGAAGCGGTGGAGGAAGCGGCGCACTTCATTAAAGTTAATCTCACTCCCTACCCGGGCCGGGCTTTCTACGGAGCCGGTACATCGCGCTCATCGTCCGATCCGGATCTGTATCGCGAAGCGGAGATGACCTTCCGCGTACAACCCAACAATCCGACCGGACCATTGATTGTCGAAGTGTATGCTCCGCTTTCCGGGCGGGTGCGGGTGAATCCCGAATTCCGCCAGATGGTGCGCACACTGACGGGGGCCGAGCGCGAGAAATGGAATGAGAAGGTGGAAGAAGCCCTGCTGATCGACAAATGCCTGCGGCAGAGCCAGAATACGCTTTTACGCCTCGCCTCGTCACTGGCCGAGGAGCAGCGCGCATTCATCCTTGGCACGGACCGGGAGCTGCGGCCGCTGACCCGCGCCGAGCTCGCCCGGCGGCTGGAGGTGCACGAGTCCACCATCTCGCGCGCGGTCAGCAATAAACGTGCCGCGCTGCCCAACGGCCGGATCGTGCCGATCGCGCGTTTCTTCGACCGCTCGCTTTCGGTGCGCGATATGGTCCGCTCGATCGTCTCCGACGAATCCAAAGCGCTTTCCGACACGGAGATCGTCTCCCTGCTGGATAAGCAAGGCGTTCACATCGCCCGCCGCACGGTGGCAAAATACCGCGCCATGGAAGGCATCCTGCCCATGTCGCTGCGCCGCGCGCAGCATTCGCAGCACGCGCATGGCCGGGCGACGGCGTAACCTAACCCCACCTCCCCCTTTTCCCCCTCCTCCCCTTCCTTTAAGGGAAGGGGAGGAGGGGGTTGGGGGGTAGAGAGGTTAGGTCGGTAAAAAGGAATCCTGCGTGACCGATACCCGATCCAATCGTAATTCCCAGCGCAAAGTGCGCCCGGTTCATCCGGCGGCACCGACGGTGCGAACATCGCGCGTGCCCACCCCCGGCGGCAGCCGTGAAGGGGCGGGCCGCGAACCGGGTTCGGTGTACCGCAAACCCGAATCCGCCGTCCCTCCGCCGATGTTTTCGATTCTCAAGCCCGCTAAAGGTAACCCATCTACGGCCGCGCTCTCGCCGCAATCCGTCACGCTCGCCGAAATTCACCACGAACTGCTGTTCGCGGTTGCGTATCCGCAATGCATCATCACCGACGTCAACCCGCTCGCCCTGCGCCGGCTCGGACTCGACCGCGACCGGGCGGTCGGGAAGACATTGGCGGAGGTGCTCGGCATATCCGAGATCGCCGTCTATTTGAAGGATCTTCCGGTCGGAAGGCCGGTGCGCTGGTCCCAGCGTCTCGCGCTCGGCCCGGACAGTTCTCCGACGGCATGGGACATCCGCGCCGCGCGGTCTACGGCTCCGGAGGGCGAAGCGCTCCTGACCCTGCGTCCGATGGAAGAACGGCGCCCGGCGGCGTCCGTCAGCGGCGCGTCGCATCTGGAAGAGTTAAACTCGGCGACGATGGAATCCGCCGACGCCGGATCGGCCGAGCCGCTCCTGCGCTGGATTCTTGCATCCGCGCAAGCTTCCTGCGCGGGGCTGTTCTACACCCACCGGGATACGGGCCGGCTGTCGCTGGCGTTCGAAATGAATCTCCCGGAAAACGCGCCGCACGAACTCCCGCCGCTTCCGCCGATCGACCGCGAGGGGTCCCTCCCGTGGAAAACCGACGCGAAAATCGACGGGCAATATTTTTCCTGGGCGTCGGACGCCGGATTGCAATCGGCACTGCTCCACCCGCTTCCGGAATTCCCCGTCAAGGGTGTTTTGCTGCTCGGGTGGAATGAAGGCGAAGCGCCCGCGGCGCTCGGCCTCTTCCTTACCGCGTTCTCCGCGTCGCACGGAGCCCTTTTACGCGAGTGGCAGACCCGCCAACAGATGCTCGATGCGCAGCAGAAGGGGCAGCGCGCCGAGACAGCGCTGCAAATATTAATGGAGGAACTTCCCCAGGCGCTGGCGGTGGTACGCGCGCAGGACGGCCGGGTGGCGGAGACCAGCCTCTCGTGCGAACGCATGCTGGGATATTCGTCCGCCGAATTGCAGGCCATGCGCCTGGAAGATTGGCTCACCGCGCCGGAAGCGGTGGTGGCCGTACGGGCGGCGTGCGAAAGCGGGCGGATCAACGAAAGCGGGGAACTCACACTTTACCGGCGCGACGGCGAAGCGTTTCCCGCCGTGATGCGCGCGATCCCGCTGCGCGCCGGGCCGGCCGGGGAATTCCACGAAGTGCTGGTGACGATCTCCGACCTCACCTCCAGCCGCGACGCGCGGCTCGAGGCGCGTCACCTGCAGCGCCAGGCCGTGCTCGGGTGGATGGCCGCCTCATTTGCGCACGAGATCCGCAACCCGCTCAACAATCTTTCGCTCCAGCTCGAGGAGATGCGCACGCTCTACGCGCTGCCCCCGGAAGCCGCCGCCCTCGCGGGCGAAGCTAAATCCGAGTGCGACCGGTTGACGGAAATTTCGCGCCGGATGCTCGACTTCGCGCGCGGCCAGGATTTTCACCCCGCCCCGACCGACATGACCGCGTTGGTGCGGCGGGTCCTCGCGCGGATGCAGCCCGCGATCGAGCGCGCCGGGGTCAAAGCCATGTTCTCTTCCCCGGAGGATCTACCGCTGGCGATGGCCGACCCGCTGTCGATCGAGCAGGTGATCCTCAATCTGATCGACAACGCCGCCAAGGCGATGCCCGACGGCGGGCACCTGGGCGTGAGTTTGCAGCTTTCGGCGCTGGAAAGCGGCGCCCCGGCGGTGGAAGTGCGCGTGGCCGATACCGGCCAGGGGCTGCCGCCGCAGGTGCGCGAGAAACTCTTCCAGCCGTACGTCACAACCCGTGCCGACGGACACGGGCTGGGGCTGGCGCTCTCGCGCCATATTCTGGATGCGCACCGCGGCGCCCTGCGCGCCGAAACTTATCCGGGGAGCGGAACGGTGTTCCGCGTGTTCCTCCCCGTAGCGGAACAAACCTAACCCCCTCACCCCGCCCGACAACCATCGGGCACCCCTCTCCCCCTTCCCATTAATGGGAAGGGGGAGAGGGGTCGGGAGAATGGAGGTTGGGTCAGCCAACTTTCCGGAGGTATTACCGCATGCCCTTCACCATCCTGATCGTCGATGACGAAGCTAAGGCCCGGGGTTCGATGGGCCGGCTGCTCTCCGCCGCGGGCTACGAGATCCTCGAGGCCGAATCCCTCGCGCGCGCCGTCGCCACATTGCAGGACCACCTGCCGGACATCCTCCTTCTGGATTTCAACCTGCCTGACGGGCACGGGCTCGACCTGCTGCGCAAACTTTCGGGGACAAAACCGCGCCCGCAGGTGGTGGTGGTCACCGGGACGGCGAACATTCCCACCGCGGTAGAGGCGCTGCAGCTTGGCGCGGCCGACCTCCTCGAAAAGCCGGTCGACATGGCGCGGCTCAAGGCCGTGGTGCAGCGCGCCACCGAGGTGGTGCGCCTGCAGCGCGAGCTCGATTATTACCAGCAGAGCGCTCGCGCCGAGGCGGTGGACTGGGTGATGGGCGAAACGCCCGCGATGCAGCAGGTGCTGCGCGAGGCGCGACGCGCCGCCGCCACTTCCATGCCGGTGCTCGTTACGGGACAAACCGGAACCGGCAAGGACGTGCTCGCCCGCGCGATCCACATGATGGGTCCGCGCGCATCCAAACCGTTTATCCCGGTCAACTGCGCCGCGCTGCCGGCGGAGGTGATCGAATCGGAACTGTTCGGCCACGAGGCGGGCGCATTCACCGATGCCTCCAAGCGCAAACCGGGCGTGGTCGAAGCCGCCGACGGCGGCGTGCTGTTCCTGGACGAGATTGGCACACTGCGCCTGGACCTACAGGCCAAGCTGCTGCGGTTCCTCGACGACCATACCTTCCGCCGCGTGGGCGGTGTGAGCGAACTGACCACCGATGTTCAGGTTGTCGCCGCCAGCAACCGCGACCTGCCCGCGCTGGTCGAAGCCGGGCAGTTCCGCGAGGATCTGTATTACCGCCTGAAGGTAGCGGATATTCGCATGCCTACGCTGGGCGAGCGCAAGGAAGATATACCGTCGATGGTGGGTTTGTTCGTGCGAAAGTACAACCAGCGCACCGGCACCAGCCTAACGGGCGTGAACCCGCGCGCGCTGCAGGCGCTGGTGGCCCACTCCTGGCCAGGGAACATCCGCGAACTGCGCTATGTAGTGGAGCGCGCGGCGATGATGTGCGAAGGCGAGGAGATCGATCTGTGCGACCTGCCAGCGGAATTCTCGGCCGCACCGGCGACGGCTGCTGCCACAGAAGAAGAGACGGTGAAACCGACCTTAAAAAAGAAGAGGTAAATCGCAAATAGGAATATGGTATAATTTTTAAACCGCTTGGATCGGGCAACGACCGAGACGGTTGGAAAAAATGATTTCGCACTTGGCGTCTGTTTCCGCCCTCCCGGTCTGCCCGCGAGGGCGTTTTGTTTCTACCCTCACCCCGCCGGAAAATCACCGGCTTCCCCTCTCCCTTCCAGGGAGAGGGGCTGAGGGTGAGGGTAAAAGAGGAATCTATGTCTGTCTATTCATCGGACGATAAAAAAATCACCGTGCGCGATTTCCAGCGCAAGAAGGAAGCCCGTGAACCGATCGCGATGCTGACCGCCTATGATTATCCCGTCGCGCGCGCGCTCGACCGGGCCAGGATCGATTCGATTCTGGTCGGCGATTCACTCGGGATGGTCGCGCTCGGCTACGACAATACGCTGCCGGTGACGATGGATGAGATGATCCACCACTGCAAGGCGGTGGCGCGCGGCGCCTCGCGCGCGCTTCTCGTCGGCGATATGCCGTTCCTTTCTTATCAGACGAGCCCGGTCGATGCGGTCCGCAACGCAGGCCGCTTCCTGCAGGAGGGCGGGATGGAAGCGGTCAAGCTCGAGGGGGGGCGCGAGATGCTGCCCGCGATCCAAGCCATATTGGAGGCGGGTATCCCCGTGCTCAGCCACCTCGGCCTCACGCCCCAATCGGTCCACAAGTTCGGCGGAATGCGTCCGCAGGGCCGCACCGCCGAAGCCGCCCGCAGGTTGCTCGAGGATGCGCTGTTGCTGGAACAGACCGGCGTGTTCGCGGTCGTGCTCGAATCCATTCCAGCCCGGGTTGCCAAGCTCCTCACCGAGCGGCTTTCGATTCCGACGATCGGCATCGGCGCAGGCCTGGACGTCGACGGACAGGTGCTGGTGACAAACGATATGCTCGGGCTCTACGACCGTTTCACACCGCGCTTCGTGAAACGCTATGCGAACCTGCTCGAGGATATGAATCGCGCTTTCGAAGCATATCGTGCCGACGTACAAGCTCGCGCCTTTCCCTCACCGGAACACGCGACCGATATGCCGGACGAGGAATGGCAGAAGCTGCAGGAGATGTTAACCTAACCCCCTCACCCCGCCCGACCTTCGTCGGGCACCCCTCTCCCCCTTCTCCCCTCGCTTCGCTCGAGGACAGGCCTTAAGGGAAGGGGGAGAGGGGAGTGGAGGTTAGGTCAGAGGAGATTTTATGAAAATCACCATTCTCGGCACCGGGGCGATGGCGTGTCTGATTGGATCGCGTCTAGCAGCTTTTGCGGACGTGGCACTCCTGGGAACCTGGCTGGATGCGATTCAGGCGATTCGGCGCGATGGCATCCGCGTGCGATACGACGACGAGATTAAGAGCGCGTCTGTCCTCGCAACCGATTCTCCCCAGGCATGCCGCGATTCGGACCTTGTGATCGTGCTGGTCAAATCGCAACAGACCCGCAGCGCCGCCCTGCGCGCCAGTGAAATCCTCAAGCCGGACGGGCTCGCGCTTACGCTGCAGAACGGATTGGGTAATCTCGAGGCCGTGGTCGAGGTTTTTGGCGCCGAGCGTTCCGCCGCGGGGGTCACCATGATGGGCGCGTACGTGGAATCGCCCGGCGCGATCCGGTTCGGCGGCGATGGCGTCGTCTGGCTCGAACGCCATCCGCGGATCCAACCTGTTTTCGATTTGTTCCGTCAAGCGGGCTTCGAGGTGGGGATCACCGAGGATTTGCTCTCGCTGCAATGGGGCAAGCTGGTTGTCAATTCCGGTTTGAACCCGCTCACGGCGCTCCTACGCGTTCCGAACGGACGCCTGGCCGACCGTCCCGCGCTTCGATCGCTGTATCTGGACGTGATCGCGGAGACGGCCGCGGTGGCCAAGGCGGCTGGGATCGCGCTGCCGTACACCGATGCCGCGAAAATGGCGATCGAAGTTGCCGTACGCATCGCTGACAACCATTCCTCGATGATGCAGGATATCGAAAACGGCCGCGAATTGGAATTTGATGCAATCACCGGCTCCATCCTGCAAACCGCGGAACGCGCTGGAATCGACGCGCCGTTGAATCGGATGCTCTTCCGGTTGATGAAGGCTGCAATGTATGGACAGGATTTGCGGGATGGTCAGGAAGCACCAGACTGAAATCCCTTAGATCATGTTTAAAACGTCCGAAGGATTATTCAATATGCAAGTAACTCGTACGCTGCCCGAACTTCGTGAATGCTTGACCACCCGGCCCCGCCCGATCGGTTTGGTTCCGACGATGGGATTCCTGCACGCGGGACATCTCGCGCTGGTTCGACGTGCGCGCGCAGAGTGCGCGACGGCCGCCGTCAGCATCTTCGTCAACCCGGCCCAATTCGGGCCGCAGGAGGATCTCGCGCGCTATCCGCGCGACCTCCCGCGCGATCTGCGCATGCTGGAAAGCGCCGGCGCGGACGTTGTTTGGGTGCCGGAAGCGGATGAAGTATATCCACGTGGTTACCAGACTTATGTAACGGTCGGCCGGGTGGCCGAACCGCTCGAGGGTGCCGCCCGCCCGGGTCATTTCCGCGGTGTGGCGACGGTGGTCGCCAAACTGTTCAACGCCTTCACGCCGGACCACGCCTACTTCGGCCAAAAGGACGCGCAACAGGCTGCCGTCATCCGGCAAATGGCGCGGGATCTGAATTTTCCACCCGAGATTATCGTCTGCCCGACGATACGCGAAAGCGACGGGCTGGCGATGTCATCGCGCAACACGTATCTGGATCCGCAGGAACGGCGCGCCGCGGCCGTGCTGTACCGCGCGCTTTCCGCGGCCATGATCGCTTACCAACGCGGCCAGCGGAGTGCGGACAATCTCCGTGCAGCCATGCGCGACACGCTGTCCACCGAGCCGTTGGCGAAAATGGAATACGTTTCCGCCGCCGATCCGGACACGCTGCAGGAACTCGACCGCGTTGATGGGAACGCGTTGTTCTCGATGGCGGTGCGGATCGGGAAGACAAGGTTGATAGACAACTTCCTGCTGAAGGATGGATCATGGGACACGGGACTGATTCAAGGCAAAGGGGAATGATGAAATAAAGAAAGAGAGCATCGACGACGGACCATCGACCATCGTCTATCGTCTATGGTCGATGGTCTCGATCGCATATTCTTCAAGCACGCTTTGTAAAGAAAGGATCTTGAAACAATGAAACGCACTTTACTCCGTTCGAAAATCCATCGCGCCACCGTCACCGACGCCGACGCCGATTACGAGGGTAGCATCACGATCGACTCGGACTTGCTGAAGGCTGCCGGGCTGGTGGAATACGAACTGGTCCAGATCGCCGACGTCGATAACGGTGCGCGGTTGGAAACTTACGTGATGACCGGCCCGGCGGGCTCGGGCGTGATCCGAATGAACGGCGCCGCGGCGCGGGTGGTGAGCGTCGGCGATAAAATCATCATCATGGCATACGGCCAGGCCGAGGATCCGCTCCCGGCCGATTGGAAACCGGAGATCGTACTGGTGGATGAGAAGAATAAGATCCGCGAGGTGCGCCATGCTTCTATGCATTGACATAGGGAACACCAACATCACTTTGGGCCTGTATGAGGGCGCGGCGCTTGGACCGCGTTGGCGGCTCTCGACCGAACACGAGCGCATGCCGGATGAATTCGGCTTGCAAGTGACCGGCCTGCTCCAGCTCGCCGGCAAATCCCCGGCCGACATCCAGGGCGTGGCAATGGCATCGGTCGTCCCGCCGCTCACCAGCCGCTGGATCGAAACCTGCCGGGTCTACCTCAAATGCGATCCGCTGGTGGTCGACGCCGGCGTACGCACGGGCGTGAAGATCCGTTACGAAGACCCGCGCGCGGTTGGCGCCGACCGCATCGTGGATGCGGCCGCGGCGTTCCGGCTTTACGGCGGACCGGCCTGCATCGTCGATTTCGGGACAGCCACCACGTTCGACGCGCTCTCGTCCGAAGGCGAATACCTGGGCGGCGCAATCGCGCCCGGCATAGGGATCGCGGCCCAGGCACTCTTCCAGCGCACCGCCAAGCTTCCGCGCGTCGACCTCGTCAGGCCACCCACGGCCATCGGACGGAACACCGTGCACGC
>PLND01000034.1 GCA_003141675.1 Anaerolineae bacterium | reverse complement strand
CATCCCTGCCAGGCGATGGCCGATCTGCTAACCCTGAAAGAACATTTTTCGAGCGTAAAAGGATTAACCCTCGCATATATTGGGGACGGCAACAATGTGGCGGTCTCACTTCTGCAAGGGTGCGCCAAACTCGGGATAAATTTCTCAATCGCTTCGCCGGATGGTTTTTCGCTTTCGGAAGATGTGATCGCGCAATGCCAAAAGGACGCCGACGCTCACGGCAGTCGGATCCGCATCCTACGCGAACCCCTACAAGCGGCGGAAGACGCGGATATTCTGTATACGGACGCCTGGGTCAGCATGGGGCAGGAAGAGGAAACCTTGCAGCGCGAGAAGGCCTTTACCGGATATCAAATCAATGCTGCCCTGCTGCGGAGAGCAAAACCCGAAGTTGTCGTACTGCATTGTTTACCGGCTCACCGCGGAAAAGAAATTACCGACGAAGTGGCCGATGGGCCCCGCTCGTTGATCTTCCCGCAGGCAGAAAACCGTCTGCACGCTCAGAAGGCGATCCTGCAACATCTGCTGGCGCCGGAGGCATAGGTTCTGTCCATGGCGTCGCCCCCAACAGCCGTCCTGTTCGTCCATCCGGAAAAACCCTGAACCCATCCTTAACCGCGCACGGAAGGAATTGTCTGCATGGCTTTTGACTGGAAAACCCGGTATCCGCATAAAGTGGTCGACGGCGATCGGGCCGTGGAAATGATCGAAAGCGGATCCCGCGTCTTTATGACCGGAAATTGCTCGGTACCCAAAGTTCTGCTCAAGGCGCTGGTTCGCCGCGCACCGCGCATTCAAAACGTGGAAATAGACCAGGTGCTCACCTTTTGTCCGGACGATTACGTCTCCCCGGACATGGAAGGCCATCTGCGCATCAATTCCATGTTCATCAGTGAAAATGTCCGCCAAGCCGTGAACGACGGCCGGGCGGATTTCACCCCGGTGTTCCTTTCGGAATTTCCCAACCTCTACCGGAAGGGCGTGCTTTCCCTTGACGTCGCGCTGCTGCATGTCAGCCCGCCGGACTCCCACGGTTTTGTAAGCCTGGGAGTCGAAAGCGGGATGGTGAAGACGCCCGCATCGCAGGCCCATCTGGTGATCGCCGAGGTGAACGACCATATGCCCCGCGTGCTGGGGGACACCCTGCTGCATATCTCGCAGATCGATTATTTGGTGCCCGTCTCCTATGAACTGACGGAAATCTCGATGGGCGAACCCAGCGAACTCAGTCTGAAAATCGCCTCCTACATCGCGCCGCTCATCGAGGATGGCGCCACGATTCAAGCCGGGATCGGAGAAATTCCCAATGCCGTGTTGCAGGATCTACGCGACAAGAAGGACCTGGGTATCCATTCCGAATTAATTTCCGACGGTGTGGCGGATCTGGCGGAAGCGGGCGTGATCACCAACGCCCGCAAAACCCTTCATCCGGGCAAGATCATCGCCTCATTTCTCATCGGAACCCGCCGGCTGTACGATTTTGTGGACGACAACCCGTTTGTGGAACTGCATCCCATCGAATACGTCAACGACCCATTCGTGGTTTCCCGGAACGACAACATGGTGGCCATCAACTCCGCAATCGAACTGGATCTGACCGGCCAGGTTTGCGCCGACAGCATCGGCACGCGTTTTTATTCCGGCGTGGGCGGACAGCTGGACTTCATCTACGGGGCCTCCCGCTCCAAGGGCGGGCGCGCGATCATCGCCCTGCCCTCCACCACCCGCCGCAGCAACGGAACGCTCGTCAGCAAAATCGTCCCCATGCTGACGGCCGGCGCGGGCGTGACGACCACCCGCAACCATGTGCACACCGTGGTCACGGAATTCGGGGCGGCGCACCTATACGGCCGGAACATCCGCCAGCGGGCGCGCGCGTTGATCGACATAGCGCATCCGGATTTTCGCGAAGAACTCGCACGCCAAGCGCACGAACTCTACCATCTCTAAAAAAAGATTGGATGTCTATCATGGACGAAGAAATGTCCGATTATCACCGGGTACGGATCGTCGCCACGATCGGGCCTGCTTCCCAAAAGCGTGAAATCCTCCTCGACATGATGCGGGCGGGAATGAACGTCGCCCGGTTAAATTTTTCCCACGGTGAATACACGGATCATGCCGAAAGCATCCGCCTGATCCGGAGTGCTGCCGCGGAATTCAAGCAGCCGGTGGCCATCTTGCAGGACTTGCAAGGGGTAAAAATTCGAATCGGCGCCCTGCAGGCGGGCAAAGCGGTCCTGCGGGACGGTCAAGCCTATACGCTGACGGCCCGCGACGTTCCTGGCGACGAGCGTGAGGCATCCATATCCTGGAAATCGCTGCCGCAGGACGTCCATCCGGGAGACCGGCTCCTGCTGGACGACGGCCGTCTGATCCTTCTGGTGGAGAAAGCGGAGGGCAGCGATATTCACACCCACGTGGAACAGGGCGGCACGCTCCTGCCCCATAAAGGAATTAACCTTCCGGGTGTGCGTTTGGCGGCTCCCGCATTGACCGAGAAAGACAAACAGGATCTCGCCTTCGGGTTACAACAGGGAATCGATGCGGTGGCCATCTCGTTTGTCCGGAAAGCAAACGATATAGCCGAAGTCCGGGATTTTATCCTGGCAACGGATCCTTCCCAAACCGGATTGCCGATTATCGCGAAACTGGAACGGCGCGAGGCGCTAGCGCAATTGGACGAAATTCTTGAAGCGGCGGACGGGGTGATGGTGGCCCGCGGAGATTTGGGAGTGGAGACGTCGCTGCAGGACGTTCCGAGCATCCAAAAGAACATCATCCAATCCGCGAACCGCAAATCCAAGCTGGTGATCACCGCAACCCAGATGCTGGAAACCATGATCACCAACCCGCAGCCTACTCGCGCCGAAGCTTCCGATGTTGCCAACGCCGTGTTTGATGGCACCGACGCGGTCATGCTTTCGGCCGAGACGGCGGTCGGCGCATATCCCGTCGAAACGGTCCGGATGATGGCGTCGATTCTGCGCGAAGCCGAAAAGCATTTGGAGGAATGGGGCCGCTGGAAGGGATATCCCTCCGGGGAACTACGCGATCATCCCACGGCGCTGGCCCGTGCCGCCGCGGAATTGGGCAAAGACCGGAAAGTTGCGGCAATCGCCGTCTTTACCCAGATGGGCCGATCGGCCCGGCTGATGTCGAAGGCAAGGCCATCCGCACCGATTCTGGCCTTCACACCCAATCCGGCCACTTATAACCGTTTGTCCATGTTGTGGGGCGTCATCCCGTCACTGGTTCCCCCGGCCAGTTCGGTGGAGGACATGGTGAGCTGCGTGGAAACCGCGCTTTTAAAATCCGGCCCTGTCCACCCCGGTGAACAGGTCATCTTGGTCTCATCCTTGCCGATGGAATTGCAGGGGCCGCCGAACTTTTTATTGCTGCATACCGTGGGAAACCGATAAAATAAAAGCAAACACCCGGAAATTTCCGGGTGTTTGCTTTTTTATCCAGTCGGCAGGAAGCGTTTGTTCCCGAGATATAAGAGTGCAAACCAAGCCAATAATAAAACCGGGAGCGGTAAAAGCAAAATCGGATTTTGTACCGGCTGCGTTCCCTTTTGCACCGTAAACAGGAAAATCATCCATAGACCGAAGAAAATCGCGCCCAGCGTCAGCGCCCACGGTATGACATTTTTCCACGAGGAATCCTTCCAGATCGATAATCCCAGCGCGATCGGAAGGAGCAGCAGATATTCATTCCCCGGATCGAAGGGGATACCCAACAAAGGCGCAGCGCTTATAGTGATCGCCATGATGAAGAGGAAGTTCTGGTAGGAACTCTTTAGGCTTTTAGCCCAAACCCAAAGCAACCCAGCGAGTAATAGAAGCGAAAATATCCATCCCGCCGTCTTCCCCATTTCTCCGAACCATAATCCAAAAACGGCCGAGGGGGTCCCGGGTTCCGTATATCCGGGGTAGGCAATAATTTCCCGGATGTTGAGCACGATCCAATTCGGAACAAACAAAATGCAGGCGCCGATGAGCACTGCCAGTGTGATGCAAAAAGAAACGAGAAGGGAATATCGTTTCTGGAAAAGGCACCAGAGGGCCAGCCAGAGAATGGGGAAAATTGCGATTTGCGGCTTGATGGTGGCAAAGGCCAATATGATGCCGGCCTGCAATGAGTAACCTTTGCTGAAAAGAAAAATCGCGGATGCCAAGAATAGGCCTGCGAGAACGACGGGATTGCCATTGATAATCGCCCGTAATCCGAAATATCCGGACAGAGCAAAGAGAATCCACACCACCGTTTTTCCGCGCTGCGATTCCCATCCGCCAATCGCGGCCGTGAACAACGCAAACGTGGCCGTGCTCATCTCCAACAAGGTCATCCACAGCGCCCGAGCAGTCGTAAAATCGAAGAATCCGAACGGGCCGAAGAAAATCATCGCATACAGGGGATAGGCGAACCGGGAAAGATCCTCTCCCCGGCTGGGATCCGCCGCATGCCCGTATATCCATTGTTGTGTTGCTAGGCCCACCCTGTCGTCATAGGGCTGGATGCCTTGCAGAACAAAGCGGGCGCCCATCCAACGGGCAAGGAAATCGTTTCCGCCAGGATTCTGCTTCGCGAATGTAAGATTCACCCGATATAAAACGCCGCATACTGTGAGAATAAGTAGCATTGCGACGATCCCAACAAACGCGTTCTTCATTTTTTTTCTCATGGCAATGGTCTTTGGTTTTATCTGTCGGGTGAGATGGAGTCCAGGGAATTCCCGCCGGCTTCCATTCCGGAATAAGCTCCGCTCCAGCCGGCTCCTTTAGAGTTTAAACCACTCGGGTAGAACGCGGATGCTCTCTCCTAATCGCGTCCCGTGCCAGAAAAGCAACCGGCCATCCACGCGCCGGATCTTTTGATGCTGCACCGCCTGGATGGAAAGCATATACCGGAGGAAGAAGGCAACATCCTCTTCCGCAAAGGCGAAGGGTTCGTCGGGGAGCAGGATGATTTCCGGATCGGCTGCGATCACTTCCTCCGGGGTTACCGGGGGATATCTTGAACTCGTCCGACCGGCGAAAACGTTTTCCGCGCCGCACAGAGAGAGCAAATCGTTGGCATACGTATCGCTGTTCAAGGTCACCCACCGATCGGGTTTTTCCGCCGGACCCTCCCGCCAAATGGGACAAAACACCCGCATCGTTTTTTGCGGCCGGGATCCCTCGAGCCAATCCACGGCGCGGTCAAGCCAGACAACGCTTTGCAGCGCTGTTTCGGAAGCATACATCATCGCCAGGTCCCGCAGGTCCGAAACGGCCTCCCGTACGTTTTTGGGAAACACGACCCATACCCGCAAACCGGATTGTTCCAACGCGGCGATCAGGGATTCTGGATTTTCCTCCGCATTGGCAAAAACCATCTCCGGATGGAGGCCGATGATTTCTTCCACACGCGCATCTTTTGGCCCCCCGATCCGTTGGAACCCGGTTTGATTCTCCGGCAACGGACAGTAATCCGTGACGCCGATTAAAAAGCGCTCTAATCCCAAAGTGAACATGCTGTCGGTCATGGAAGGCACCAGGGAAACGACCCGTTGCGGAGAGAGGCCCGGTTCGACGCCGCGATTCATGCGTTCCACCAGCCGCGAAAAGTGATCACAGGCTTTTCCTCACCCCAGATCTCGCGTTCGTCCCCCGGACCCAGCGCGAGCGACACGCCATCCGGGAGACCGAGCCGAAAAAGATCCTTGCGTTTGAGGGAGGCGGGGATGGGAATTCCTACGGAGAAATGCGATTGGATGATCGCGCTCGGAATCCATCCCAACGCCGGAGTTCCGGCGCGGTGGCCGTCATCCCCGCCGCGAAGATCGGGAAGGCGATCGCCGTCAGGTTCCGCGATCAGCTCGCCCATCGCTTCCGCCGCCGATCCTGCGGCGACGATGACCGCTCCATCGTCCAATGCGGAAAGCAGAAATTCCCCGGCGTCGGTTTCTCCCAAGGCTTCAACATACAGGTTCGCCGTGGCACCGTCGGGAAGGAGAATCAGAGTCGCTTCGGAAATTTCCTCTTCCACATTTTCAGGAGTACCGCAGTCAACCGCTCTTCCGCTCCATCCGGTAAAAGCTATCCATGGATCGAGAGCCTCTTCGGCTATTCCGAGAAAATCAGCGGTTGGAACAAGTGCGATTGCCGTTCCGGCGTGTTCCACTACCGCCAATGCCCGTTGGACATGGTCGTCGGTTGGCGATCCCCCAGAAAGGATCAACCATCCGGTACCCGGAGGTCTGTGGAACAACTGGGACAAAACGGAAGGCATGGCCAAGATCTTTCGAAGGAGGGGATGGAGACCGGGACGGGTTATCTTCCCGTGGGTCTTTCGTCCGCGGGTGGTTTATCGTTTTTCGATTTGTCCATTTCCGCGGCACCGGCGTCGCGCGTTGAGGATGGAGAAGCGGTTTCGTCGATCGGGTGGACGTCTTCCCGGCTAAATTCGGCCGTTCCAGCCTCTTCGCCAAAATCCACCAGGACGCCGTCGCGCAATGGGAAGACCTCGGCCACGCGGCCCGGTCCTCTTGGAGTTTGTACGCGTTTGCCGCGCTTGGGAAGACGCTGGCGGGCCTCGGCGTATTGATCGTATTCATAGATCAAGCAGCAGCGGAGGCGTCCGCAAATGCCGGTTATCTCCCCCGGATTGAGAGAGATCCCCTGCGCCTTGGCCATCTTGATTGAGATAGGATTGAACTCACCCAGGAACTGCGCGCAGCATCGTTGTTCGAGGCCGCAGGCGCCCAAGCCGCAGAGGAGCCGGGCGACATCGCGCGGTCCGATCTGGCGGAATTCTATCTGCTGCCTGGGAAACCTTTTTGCCAGGTCGTTGCGCAAAGGTTTGAGATCCAACTTTTCGTCGGTTTCGGTTGAGAAAAAAACGGCCATATGCGAACCGTCATAGCCAAACTCGACGGCGGAAAATTTTACCCCCTGCAAATTCAACATTTTGGCGTGGTCGCGCAAGACGATCAGCGTTTCCTGCTCGCGCTCCTTCCAACCCTGCTGGATCAGTAAATCCTGCGCCGTCGCGGGGCGGTCGATTGTCCGGTGCTCCCCCTCAACCGCGTGAGTCGAGGTAACAAAACACGCGACCTGACCGATCTGCTTTCCGCGGGATGTCGTGACGACAACGTAATCCCCCGGATGGATAGTTTCCGTATGGATTCCCGCATCGAAATGATAGACTTTCCCCAATCTCTGAAATCGCACGCCGATGATGGCGGACATTTTCCTGGACCTTTCTGGATAAACATGGCTTTCCAATGCGGCGTTCATTATACCTTGGGAGCCTACCGGGACGGAGAATTCCACTATCCGGATCATCCAGCGGTACCTGGGCCGGTTTATCGGTTACCCGGAAGATGACGTTCGACTTGATTTTTCGTCCATAAGGACTGGGGTAAAATCAAGATCTCAAGGTGAACCTATGCCCCCCGGAAAAAATAGGAAAAAAAGTTATACATGGACCATCGTGGTCCTGCTCGCGGCGGTTCTTGTCGCGGTTCTTGTAGGGATCCGTACCGGGGCATCATCTTCCACGCCGGCCGCAACCGGTTATCCCAAGGAGATCTCCCCCCAACGAGCGCAAACGGAAATGGCAAATGGCGCCATGCTCCTTGATGTTCGCGAAGTGGATGAATATACCCAATCCCACATTGCGGGGAGTCTATTGGTCCCTTTGAGCGACCTCTCGACACGGCTGCAGGAACTGCCGCAGAACCGGATGATCATCGTCGTCTGCCGGACCGGCGTCCGAGCCGCCCAGGGCCGGGATTTCCTTTTGGCTTCCGGATTTTCCAATGTCACCAGCATGTCGGGCGGAATTCAGGCCTGGGTGGCGGCCGGTTATCCGATGGAAAGCGGCGCACCCCTCCTTTCATAACTGAGGAGAAGGAGCCAAAGGATTATTCCTCGGGGAACCGCATCGAGATTTCGAAATTCCGATAAGCCATCCGGGATGGAATCCCGCCGCCGGCATTCCCCTGCATCCTTCCCTCCGCACACGTTTTCTTTTTTGTCTTCCGTTGATTCCCTACAGCGTCTCGCTTGTAGTAGCGGTAAGGTTTACTTATAATGTGGGAAGGTATGATCGAGCCTTCCCTCATTCTCTCGGTTCACGTTTTGTTGCGTTGCCCCAGGTGATCAATGGATTCCGATGAGCAAACCAAGTCCGAGCTTCCACCGGACACCCTCCAGCTGGAAATCCATGCCGCCCTGCGGGCCTTAGTCCACCCCCATTCCAAGCCTGATTTTTCCAATCTGCAGAGATTGCTGCCGCACGTTTTCCCGAAGGACGCTTCGCTCTCCGCGCAATACATTAAATCGAATCTGGAACAGGGCCTGGAGAAAATGAAAACGATTCATCCGGATTCGTACTCGCTGCTCCGGGAAAGGTTCTGGGAAGGCCGCTCGATGCAGGAAATGTCACTGCACCAAGGGCGGTCTAGCAGCGGTTTGTATGCGATGCAATCCCAGGCTTTGCAACACCTGGCCAAAGCCATGCGGAATTTGGAAAAGGAAACGGAAGTCAACCGATCCGAGGCGATCACTTTCCGTTGCCGCAATCTTCCACCCGCGCCCTTCCAGCGGTTGTTCGGGTTTGAAGATGCGTTGGCGCAACTCGACCGCTGGCTGCGTGATCCGCAGGGTCCGCCGATCATCAGCATTGAGGGTTTGGGCGGATTGGGAAAAACCGCATTGGCCTATGCTGCCGTGCATGAAGCGCTGTCCTCGGGCGATTGGGCCGATGCAGCATGGGTCTCGGCCATGGACCGGCCGTTTTTTCTATGGGAAGCGCCCGACACACCCCCGCCGCTCGATCCAAACCGGATGATCGAGCAGATTGCTGTCCAGTTGGGTCAGCCGGAGAGCCAATCCAATCCAAACCGTGAGGATCGCCGCGCGTCGATTCGGAGCATCCTTTCGGAAAAACCATACCTCATCATTCTGGAAGACTTGGAGCCGGAACACCGTCCCAAGGATTTTCTCCCCAACCTGCTCACCCCCACCGGACCGACGCGTTTTCTGCTCACCAGTCGCCAGCGGCTGCCGTTGCTTTCTGGATGTGTCAATCTCTACCTGCACGAGTTACCCCACGAAGCCTGTCTCTCGCTCATGCGGTACGAGGCTCAGGAACGCCGATTGCACATTTCCGAAGAGGATATGGAGAAGGTGTTTTCACTGGTGGGCGGGAATCCCATGGCGCTAAAGCTTATCATCGGTCAGGCGGCGAGTTTGCCGTTGCATCGCGTTTTAGAAAATCTGGTCCCTGCGGTGAAAGGAACTCCGACAGGGATCGTCCTACAGCAGATCTACCGCCATTCCTGGAAACTGCTTCTACCCGGCGCGCGCCAGGTGCTGTTTGCGATGGAACGGTTTTCCCCAAACGGCACGACCTACGAGGACTTGCAACGGGCCACCGATCTCGATCCCAAGCAATTGGATCCCGCGCTGCAGCAACTGGTGACTCATTCTCTGGTTGTCTACGATCCGGCGCCGGTGGATAAATACAGAATCCACCGTTTGACCTACATCTTCCTCTGGACGCTCCAACGGGGCGGCGTGATGAACCTCATCGACACAAAACCGGCAAGTCCTCCGCCAGGTTTTCGAAACGCCTCCAATGATAGCGGAGAGTAATTGAATCCCCGTGGATTGGAAGAATTAAAGTTCGGAGTATTGATCGGGTTGGCGGTTCGCTGTGGGTTGTTCCACTGCTAAAACGCTTATGCGCGCCGCCGCCTTTTCGGCCATCTGGATAAGCGCAATCGCGACGGGTGATTCTGGCGAGGTGACGACGACGGGTTTTCCGCTGTCTCCTCCGATCCGCACGGTTGGATCGATCGGAATTTCCCCAAGGAAGGCAACCCCGGCCTCCTCGGCCAGTTGCTTTCCCCCGCCGTGGCCGAACAAGTCGACCGGCTTGCCGTCGGGGCCCGTCCAATAACTCATATTTTCCACCACGCCGATAATCGGCACCTTCACCATCCGGAACATTTCCAGCCCGCGCAGGGCGTCGTCCCGCGAAACTTGTTGCGGAAGCGTAACGATCAAACCGCCGGTAACAGGAATGAGCTGGCACAGACTGATCTGCACGTCGCCCGTTCCGGGGGGTAAATCAACGATCAGATAATCGAGCATCCCCCATTCGACATCCGCCAGTAATTGGCGAATGGCTGAATGCAGCATCGGTCCGCGCCAGATAAGGGGCTGACCCGGTTCCACCATCAATCCGACGGACACAACCTTCACTCCAAACGCATCGGCTGGAACAATCCGCTCGCCATCGGGTGCTGGCAGCTGGGAGATTCCCATCATCCTGGGCACATTGGGGCCGTAGATATCGGCATCCAGCAAACCCACGCAACTTCCCTTTTGCGCAAGATATACCGCCAGATTGACCGCGATGGTGCTCTTACCCACTCCGCCTTTTCCGGACGCGACAGCGACGATGTTCCGGGCCGGAGATTGTATCTGGCCGCGCTGCGACCCGCCCGGAACGGCGGCGTCCATGCTCACTTGCACCTCCTTTACCCCGGGAACCGAGCGCACGGCCTCGCGTGCGTCCGCGGCGATGCGATCGCGCAGGGGGCAGGCGGGCGTAGTGAGAACCAGCGTGAACGACACCCGGCCATCCTCCACTTTAAGATCGCGGATCATATTCAGGGTGATGAGGTCTTTGTGAAGTTCGGGGTCTTCGACCTTCCCCAGCGCAGCGCGCAGTTGCTCGATGGTCGGGCTCTTTCCGCCCGGAGCCGGATCTTTCATCTCATTCGTGTCCTTCCTTGGCCTTGGAATCCCCGCTGAGGTAGGCTTGAATTTCCTTGCGGGCTTTCTCATAAAGGCGGGAGATATCCTGATCGCTGCCGCGGTAGCGAAGAATCGCCTGGCGGGCGCAGGCGGTACAGCCGCGCAGGGCGCGAAAGGAATCCGCCTGGCAGCTGACGCACCCGCTCAAGCGGATCATCATCAGGCCGAACGCCAAGGCATCGGGGTCTTCCTCTTCCAGTTCCGCTACCCTCGCCACCAGCCGCTTCCAGCCCACCCCGCGCAGATCTGCCAGCGAGGGAACGACGCGCATGGGGAAGAGCATCTCGGTGTCTTCGTTATACATCAACCGCCATCCGTCCGGCAGGCGTTCTTAGCCGCCCGCGCGGAGCACTCCCGTTCGAAGGCCAGCGGATGGATCGCCGCATGGTAGGCTTCGGTTCTAAGGAGCTTCTCCAGATTGTAGATGTTTCCTACCCAGTTGCGCGAGGCTAATTCATACTCCCGGTCCATCTTGATGGCATCAAAGGGGCAGTATTCCGCGCACAAACCGCAATTCATGCATAAATCGCAAAAAAAACTCGATTCTAAGTGTGTTTCCTTGAGCGCGATTATACTCTCCAAAGGCCTATTTTTTCGCTTTTTCATCTTTTTCTCAGCCAACAACGGATGAAGTTGTTTCCAATAGCATGCATTCATTTAGTGCCATCAACTTAAATCCGGGTCGAGTTCCCGATTTAATATCAAAAAGCCCGGCTTACCGGGCTTTTTATTGTCTCCTTATTTATCCTGGATTTTATTTCCACTAATCAACCAAGCTATTATTTACTCCAGTGCTTTGCGGAGTGCAAAGCATACTGTATCCACCTGGTCCTCGGTCATCACTCCGGAAAAGGGAAGCGCCAGGCTCTCGTCGCCCAATCGTTCCGTCACCGGGAAATCTCCCGGTTGATATCCAAAGCGTTCCTTGTAAAAGGATTGGAGGTGGATGGGTGAGAAATATTTTTTTGATGGAATTCCTGTCTGGGCAAGTTTGCCGATGATCGCGTCGCGCTGCGCTGGCGGCAGGATTCGGATGACGTACACGAACCAGGAAACCGCCGTTGTATACGATGCGATGTGGGGAAGCCGCACCAGTTCCAAATCCCGCAACCTTTCTTCATACCAAAACGCCACCCGCCTTCGTTTTTCAAGCAATTCGGGAAGCCGCTTTGCCTGAGCCAATCCGACCGCCGCGCTCATTTCATCCAGCCGGTAGTTATATCCAAGCCGGTCATGTTCCAACCAGGCACCACCCGGCTTGCGACCTTGATTTCTCAAGGATCGCGCTACCTCAGCCCATGCTTGGTTATTCGTTGTTATCACGCCGCCTTCGCCGGTCGTCATTTGCTTATTGGGATAAAAGGCCATCACCCCTATATCGCCCAATGATCCCGCCAAACGGCCTTTATAACCGGCTCCAATCGTCTCGCATGCATCCTCAATGATCGTAATATTGTGTCTATGCGCAATATCAATTAATTGATCAAAATCCGCCGTCTGAAGGAATACATTCACCGCAAGGATCGCTCTAACAGCTCCAATGCCCTTTTTTGACTTTTGCAATGACCGTGGAAGAAAATTTTCTGCGGCTTTCCCTCCGCTTTTCAACGCCTCGACTGCTTCGTTTACAAGCAGCCAATCCAGATTTCCCGTCTGATCTTCAACGTCCACGAAAATTGGAACGGCGCCCTCGTATAAAAGACAGTTCGATGACGCAATAAAGGAAAACGGCGTCGTAACCACCAAATCCCCCGCCCCGATGCCTGCGACGATGACTGACAAATGCAACCCGGCGGTTCCGGACGAAACCCCGACGGCATATTGGGTTCCCGAGATGCGCGCAATCTCTTCTTCGAAAGCCCGTATCTTTTCACCCATGCTAAGGTCCGAAGAGCGTAAAACTTCCATGACGGAATCGATTTCCGCCTGGGAAATATCTGGTGAAGACATTCGAATCTGCTTTGGATCCAAAGGTGAGCCTCCCGAAGTGAGGAATACCTGTATTTTATCAGTTAACGGCGGCGGATTGAAATTTCCGGGCATCACAATAATTCCATCGGGTACCGCCGTCCCTGTGCAATCTTAAGGTTGGAAAAACTTCATAAAACGATCGATCGTCAGCGGGGCCGATCCTTCGAAATGATTATTTACATTTATATAAATCTCTTTTCCATCGGCCGCCAGATGGGAGACGATCCCGGCAATATCCGCCAACTCCTTCTCGCGCGATATGACGATCTGGTTCCACACTTTTCCCGTTTCCTCCTCGATGGCTTCCCGTCCGGTTCCATGAAGGCGAAAGATAATGGTTGAAAAGGCGCGGATCCTCCGTTCCATCTTCCGCCACAGGTTGATCACCGGAGGCATCCAGTATCCCTGCAGGAAAACGGGATCCCATTCCTGATCCAGCAGATAATCCAAAAAACGTTCGTTCATATAATTCCCGTTCCGAATTTCGAGCGCATATTGTCTGCCAAAGGGCAATCCTTTTCGGAATTCCGTCAACGTCCGTTCGAATGTTTCCTGGGATTCCATTTTTTGGCGGTTTAAATACTCGAACTGAAAAATCAACGGCCCGAGAGTCCGTTCCAGTGGTTCCAGTGTTGTCAGGAATTCGGAAAACAGTTCCCGCGAGAGAAATAAACGGTTTTTCGGACCGAGCGATGATTTTTCTTTTGCGTGGCCATTCGTGAGCGTGATGCTATTGGGAATATTTACCGAAAACCGGAAAGTTTCCGGAACGGAGTCGCGGTACTTGCGGACGTCGCCGGGATCGGGAAGCCGGATTTTATTGCTTGGAAAGAGCGACCAGAACCACTGATCGATTTCCACCGTTAAATATTTTCGCGAATATTCCTGTAGATAATTCTCCACCCCGGGGGAATAGACTAAGCCCTCCCAGGAGGGATATTTCCACGAGCAGGTGCCGATCCGCAATTTATTCATGATCCGATTTTAGCAACCGTGTCCGGACGAGGCAAACTCTTTCATCGGTTCTGATCCGGAGAGAACCTTGCAATGGTGAAACGCAGCCGATTAATAAAATTTTGTCTCGATCTCGCCGGTCGTATTCCCAATTTCATAAACAAAAATCCCACGCCGGTCGTCGAGTGCGACCGGCGTCCATCCACTCATCGAAAAAAGATGCGACACCACCTTCGCACCGGGCCGGAGGGTTTTCTCCAGTCGGTCTTTCAGCGTTTGGTTGGTGCCCTGCATTAAAAACAGCGTGACCACATCGGCCCCGGTGAAATCGAACATGTGCAAATTTTCCCACCGGACATATGCTTTTCCGCGTAAACCGAGTATACCGATGCTCAGATTGGCCGCCAGAACCCGCAACGGGTCGATTTCCACACCCTTCGCCCTGGCCTTGTACTTCCGCGCCGCGAGAATAACCATTCGCCCGTCGCCGGCACCGAGATCAATAACCGTCTGCCCGGGTTGGACATCCGCCATGCGCAGCATCCTATCCGCCGTGCGCAACCCGATCGGAATCCACGGTGCTCCCCAAAACATCGGAAGATAAATCCAAAGAATAAGGAGGAGCGAGGCGATGAGAAAAGATTGAAAAACGATCACCCAATTGGCAACCGAAAATCCGTCAACCCAATTCATCTTCCGCCTAAACCTTTTCTTCCCAGCCCAATGAACCCATCAGCTGCTCCAGGCTTTCGATTTCCCGATCCGGGGCATCGGAGGGCGAAGCCGGTTCATCCCGGGCATGCATTCCCTCGGAACGCCGGATTCGGATCGTCGCCATCCCGGCTTCGCGCGCGCCGCGAAAGTCCTTACGCGGATTGTCGCCCACATACACGGCTTCTCCGCCCGCTACCGACAGCATCCCCAGAATGCGGTCGAAGGGCTTGCGGCTGGGTTTCCATTCTGCGTGTTCTTCTTCACCCGAGATAACGACCGCCCGGAACCAGCGTTCCAGCTCCAGCGCGCGGATTTTGGCTTGCTGAATTTCCCGCCGCCCTTCGGTGACCAAGCCAAGGCGGTATTCCGGCTCCAGTGCGTCCAGCACTCGTTCCGCATCCGGAGATAGCACGATCCGCGGCGTGTGCGTCCGGAAAATCCGCACCATTTCCCCCTGCAGTGATTCCGGCAATCCCTGCTCGGAAAGCCACCATTGGAAGGTATCCCCGCGGAACTCGGCGTCGAACAATGCTTGCAGCTCCGCCCGGACGATCGCCTGGGAAAGACCCAGCTGTTGCTCGGCCCACTCGCCCACGGCTCGAAATCCGCTGCGGATGTATTCCCGTTCGGGGTAGAGTGTGTCGTCCAGGTCGAACACCACCGCCTTAAGATTATTCATGATCGGAGATGCCGCCTATCATCGCGATGGACGGAACAATAAGCAAAAGTGGCGGATCACGGTGATGATCATACGATTATTCGATCTTTTCACGCTGGTTCACCGCCCGGTTTCTCCATTCATTTCTCCCAGAGGAATTTTCTCCGGCAAGGGATATTTTCATTACCAATGCAAGATAAGCTTATGCTCCGGTTTTTTCCACTGCCAGTTTTTCCCCACTCAGAAAAAAGGACTCGTCAAACCGCGTCATGTAGTAACCCTTTTTGTAGGAACCCAAAGCGGGAATTTTGATCGGCAGGCCCGCGGCCTCGGCCAGGTACCATTTGGGTGAATTTGCGCCGGCCGCGATTCCCAACGGACAGCCTCCGCCGAAGCGCGCGTTAATTTCGGTGAAGAACGGCTCGCCGTCCCGCAACATGCACTGCACGGTAATCGGCCCGGCGGCCTGTATCCCCTTCGCCGCCTCGACGCATCCGCGGGCAATGCGTTCATCCCAAACGGTTACACCTTTGGCCACTTCTCCGGCGCGGATTTCAATCCGTCTGCGGGAAACCACGGCCCACACTTCGCCGTCTGCGCTGCACGGTACGTCGCTGGTAATCTCCGGACCGGGCAGACATTCCTGGATAATCGGGTCCTCCACGTAAGTCAGGAAAAATTCCAATTGGCGTTTATTCTCCACCCGGAACGCGCCTATGCCGGCGCTTCCCCCCCGAGGTTTGATGAACAGAGGGTAATCCACTCTCGCTTTGCGCAAATCCTCCGGGAGCCAGGAATGGACGGCGGGGATTCCGAGTTCCCGGTACATCTGGTAGGTCTTCCATTTATCGCGCGCTATTTCCGCTCCGGGCGCGGTCGGGGTCATCACTTTTGCCCCGGCGTTCGCAAAGTCGTCTCTGTGCGCCGCTAAAATGGGGATGTCCGGGTCGATCAGCGGGAAGACAAGCGTCACGCGCTGGCGGCGAACGATTTCGAGCAGCGAAGGGACGTATGACGGATCGCTGAGCCGCGGGAGGACGAACGCCGAATCGGCAACCTGAAAGGCGGGCGCCAGCGGCTGGATGTCGGTGACGAGGATCTTTCCCTTCAATCCGAGCGAGCGGTAGGCGCGCCGGAATGCGCGCAGGAGCTCCACGCGCCGGCCTGCGCTGGTGAAGAGCACGTTGACTTCACGCGGTTTTCTTTTTGACGGCGATGGCAAAATAACCTCCGGGAATCCGGTTGGATTGGGATCCGGCCGAGAGAAATCCGTTCCACCATACGAGCGGGAAAAACAACACTGAGCCGGCGCCTTTTACGGGAAGGTAAAGCGCGGGTATCACGCGGGCGGCCACGACCGCGAAGAATTCCACGGTTATCCGGTACAGCCCGGTCCCCTCGCCGATCGCCGGCTCGACACGCCGGCACTCTAATCCGGTTTGTTCGACCAGGCGCCGCATTCCGGCGCGCGAGAAACGCCAATAATCTTCGGGACCCGGATGGTATCCGATAATGAACGGCGCCTGCAGATAAAGCGTTCCTCCCGGGGCGAGCACACGCGCCATTTCGCGCACGGCTTGGAAAGGATCGGGAACGTGTTCGACGGTTTCCTGCGAAATCACAAGTGAGAAACTCCCGTCGGCAAACGGGAGGGCGAGTGCATCGCCCGCGACGGCAACGGCGGGATTGACCGCCAGATCAACGTTGACCATCCGCGGGTCGAGCCGGGTATCGCCGCATCCGACGTTGAGCCCTCTTCCGCCGTTCAGGGCATCCAACAAAAAACGGATCTCCCTGCGCACAGCGGGGGAATCATTATGCGCGGCCCAAAATTTTCTAACAAACCGTCGGCGGATGCCTTGACTCATTTCGTTTCCCGTTTCGGATTATTGTGAACGGTTTCCTCGATCAAATTTTCCATTTGGTCCGCCTGTTCCCGGCGGTCGAAATCCCGCTCCACACAGGCCCGCCCCCGGCGTCCCATCTCTTGCGCGCGGGCCGGATCATCCGCCAGCGCGCGAACGGCCTCCGCAAGCGCCCGGGGGTCTCCCGGCGGGACGGCCAACCCGGCGCCGGCTTCCTCCACCACTTTGCGGATCACACCGTCGATGGCCAGCACCACCGGCCGCCCGGCCGCCATGTAATCGAACACCTTGTTGGGATAGGTGGTTCCATACAGCGGGATCGGTTTAAGGATGGCGATCCCGCAATCGGCGGCGGCCAGAACCTCGGGCATCCCCTGCTTGGGGACGGGCGGAAGAAAGAGAATGTTTTCCAGTTTCATCTCGGTCGCCCGCAGCGCCAGGTGGGGCTTCTCCTTGCCGTCACCGACGAGAAGAAATCGGATCCGGGGATCGTCGCACAGAAGATCGGCCGCATCCAAAAGGATTTCCAGATCGTTTGAAACTCCGTGCGCGCCGGCATATAGGGCGATGAATTTTCCCTGCAAATTATTTTTTGCCCGGAATCCGAACCCCTTCGAAGCCGGATCGAACATGGCTGGATCGACCCCATTCCGCACCAGGTGGATTTTCTCCGGCGCGGCGCCGTGCGTCGTCAGATGATCCACGAAACCGGGGGAATTAACCACCAGGCAATCCGCGCGCCGATAGAGAAACCTTTCCATCTGAAGCGAGATCCAAATCCAAACCGGATTCCGCAATATGCCCAACTGGATGGGGAACGCCGGCCAAAGATCGCGCACTTCGAACAGGAATTTCGCACGTTTCAACCGCGCCACCAACCAAGCGGTTAATACTTGAGGGAGCGGCGGTGAGGTGCCCCAGACCAGATCCACCTTCGGCTGGGCTAGCCCCAGGAAAAGCGAAGAGAGCATGAAGGAAAAAAAACCTATCGCGCGCCAGAAGAAGGATCGATGGACGTTGCCCCACACGCTGCAACGGATTACCTCCAGCCCGGGTGCGAGCATTTCGCGTTGTTTCTCGGTCACCCGCAGTCCGGTCTGGTAAGAATAAGGGCTGGCCAGGATTGTGACTTTATGACCAGAGCGGGCGAGCGCCAGCGCCAGTTCGTAATGACGGGTCCCGCCCGGATCATCCGGACGAACGAAAACCTGATGAATGAGGAGAATGTGCATAAAAAATGGCGTCTGCCGCCAAGTGAAATGATTGTACCCCGCGGAGCAGGCCAATGAAAAGCGCGGTCTGCGGGGTAAAGCTGCGGATTGACCGCTCTATTAAAGCCATCCTTTTTTTGCTGCGACGGCGATTGCTGCGGCGCGTGAATCCACGCCCAGTTTTCTGTAGATGCTTGCCAGATGGGCTTTGACGGTTCGCTCGGTAATCCCAAGGTTGCGGGCGATTTCCTTGCTGCGCTGCCCCTGAGCGACCGCCTTCAGCACCTCCCGTTCGCGTTCCGTAAGCTCGCCGCTCTCAGAATGTACTTCCGGTTCGACGGCTGAAATCTGTTGTCCGGTTAGCTGCGTCGGGTACATAGCTATGCCGGAGCCATGCGTGGCCGGTTTTTCGGTGCGCGACAACACCCGATCGAGCACCTCCGGCTGCAACAGGCTATCCCCTCGGGCGGCGGAGCGGATGACGCGGAACAGTGCTTCGCGGTCGGTGTCCTTGAGCAAGAATCCCCGCGCTCCCGCCCGCAAACCGCGGATCATAAGATCGTCCTCGTTGTACGTGGTCAGAATGACGATCCCCACCTGCGGATCCTGCGTGTGAATGGCTTCGATGGCGGCGATTCCGTCCATCCGCGGCATCCGCAGATCCATGAGGATCACATCCGGATGCAACTCAGCCGCCATGCGGACGGCTTCCTCGCCGTTGGCGGCTTCCCCCGCGAGCGCGAATTCCTCCTGCGATTCCAAAATTAAGCGCAGGCCGTCGCGGACGATGCGGTGATCGTCGGCGACCAGAATCCGGATAGGCGAATCGATGTGCATGAATACTCTCCTACTCAACTATAAACCGAAATCCGGTAAACCAAAGTCCCAGCTGGCTTTGTGCATGCAAGACCTGGACGGACTTGGCGCAACGCTTGAGAAAAAGGACGAGCCAAGGATTACTCACCCCTGCGTCAGTACGGTGGCGATGCGCTCCATCGCCCAATCGATTTCCTCCCTGCGGATGACGAGCGGCGGCGCAATCCGTATCACGTTTTTATGCGTTTCCTTGCAGAGCAACCCGCGCGCCGAGAGCGCCTCGCAGAACCGGCGCGCGCCGCCCGCTTCTTCTACCAATTCCACCCCGATCATCAATCCCCGGCCGCGGATTTCTTTTATATTCGGGCTTTTGACGGTACGCAGGCAGGAGAGGAAATAGTCCCCCATCTTGGCGGCGTTCTCGATCATGCCTTCCTCCACCAGCACGCGCAACGCTACGCGCGCGACCGCGCACGCCATCGGATTGCCGCCGAACGTGCTGCCATGATCTCCAGGCTGGAAGACCCCCAGCACCTCTTGGTTCGAGAGCACCGCCGATACCGGATAGAACCCGCCCGAAAGCGCCTTGCCGATCAGCGTCAGGTCGGCCTCGATGCCTTCATGCTCCTCCGCCAGCATTTTGCCCGTGCGCCCCAAGCCGGTCTGAATCTCGTCCGTGATCATCACAATGCCGCGTTCATCGCAGATCCGGCGAACCTCGCGCAGGTACCCATCGGGAGGAAGGATGATTCCCGCCTCACCCTGGATGGGTTCCACCAGGAAGGCGACCGTGTTCGGTGTGATCGCCTGCTCCAGAGCCTGGGAATTTCCGAACGGAATGACGCGGAATCCCGGCGTGAAGGGGGAGTATCCATCACGGTATTGCGGCTCGGTGCTGAATCCGACGATCGTGATCGTCCGCCCATGGAAGTTGTTCTCGCAGGCAATGACCTCCGCCCGGCCTTCGGGCACGCCGTGTTCCCGATATCCCCACTTGCGCACCGCCTTGATCGCGGATTCCACCGCCTCCGCGCCACTGTTCATCGGAAGTACCGTATGCGAATGGGTCAGCTCACAGAGTTCCTTGTAGAACAATCCCAGCTGGTCGTTGCGGAACGCGCGCGATGTGAGGGTGAGCTTTTCCGCCTGCTCCTTCATCACCGCTGCGATTTTCGGATGGCAGTGGCCCTGGTTGACCGCAGAATAGGCGGATAGGCAATCCATGTATTTGTTGCCGTCCACATCCCATACCCAGATACCCTGCCCGCGGGTCAGCACGATATCCAGCGGCCGATAATTCATGGCTCCGAATTCGTTTTCCAGTTGGATGTATCCCTGGGTGTGCATAAGCTCCTGCTTTCCGTACATCCTCGACGAGAGAAGAATACCGATTCCGTCGCCGGATACGGAGGCACCGTTTATTCTACTTGATCCTCAGGGGAAATCGAGTCGGTTAAATCCGGTCAGGCGTCCCCTCGCGGGAAACTCCACCGCCCAGATTTTCCCAACCGCATATAATACGGAAACCGCAGGTCGAAAAATATTCCGGAAATTCCATGATGACCGTTTGCCGGCAACTTGTGTTTCCAGGACAGCCATGAGCGAACTGTACGAGAAGATCTATTCCACAATCCGCAAAATCCCGCACGGCAAGGTGGCGACATACGGGCAGATTGCCAGGCTGGCCGGGTTGGGTCCGCATGCGCGTTTGGTGGGATACGCTCTCCATGCCCTCACACCGGAACAGCGCGTACCCTGGCATCGGGTGGTGGGTGCGAACGGGAAGATCAGCCTTCGGGGAGAAGGGATGACCATTCAACGCAAGTTGTTGGAATCCGAAGGCGTGGAATTTACGGGAGGTGGAAAAATCGCGTTCTCCCGCTTGAGGTTGTCGCGATAACCATAATCATTCCGGAATCGACTTTATCCAGCCGGCGCCGATCCATCATGGCTTTGAAGACGCGCGTTGAACAGAATGGCGGCAGACTTTGGCGGAATTCTAAATGAGAATTTTTTTAAACCGCTGATCTTTCTATCGAACCCCGGCACGTGAAGCTCCCTGCCCGTCAGACAAAGTCCAGATGCTGATAAAACAGATTGGCAGGACACCGGCAGCCGTTCCAGCCAGCGAAAGTGCAGGCAGCTTGTTCGCATACCGAAGCGAGCGCCAGCCGCGAATCTCGGCCGGAACCGGACCCTTTTCCTCCGCGAGGCCGAATACCCGTTCCCCGGCCCGATACATGTTCCAAAGTACATCCCGGTTCGACCAGATCCGGAGCGTAAATTCACCGGCCGGCGAATGAAACATCCATCCGCCTCCGGATCCGTCCTTCCATCCCGGAAGCCTCTCCATCAGCATGTTTTCCGGTGTGGGATCCGTTTCCTGCGCCAGTGGCTCCCACGGAAAGTCTGGCATCAGAAAGTGCAATCGAGCTGTGTGTGTTCCTTTCCCGATCAGTTCATCGTTTATGACCAATACGTCACTATCTATCCTCTCAACGATTCGGCGATGGGTGATCCCAAGCGCGCGATACCCGTCGTGCGAACCCTGCCATTTCCCCTTCTCGATGAATTCCCCTCGTGCTTGGGACAGCGTGGCCCAACCGAATCGCCCGGAGCGCTTCATCTGGTCCAGACCGTCGACCGTCACGGTATTGTGCAACGCGGCGTGCGTCAGCGAATTCCGCCAGGGTGGATCGCCGCCGTAGAGGTAGGATCCGGCGTCGCAGGCGATATTCTCGCCGCGCCAGCATACATCCACATGCAGCTGATCCGCATGCGCCGGGCGGCTGCGGAACCGCGCGCAGCGTATGACGGCGCACGATTGCAGCCAAGGCATGAGGTATAGACCGGCGTTGGGCGCGTTGAAAGGTTCACTCTCGCCCTGAGGCCGCAACATACGGGAGGATATTGTCAGCGCGTCCGGTCCAAGCAGCCAAAGCGCATCTTCATTCCACGGACCGTCTTCCAAAATTTTTTTTCGCCTGCGCCACAAGGAAAGTGTTTGCAGAAGCGGGCGATAATCCTCATAAGCGCATGAATTTAGCGCCGGGAAGAGCGCACCGTCGTTGTGCCCGAAGTTGGGCGCGCGGCCTGTATCCGGATCGATCATCGCGGAAAGCAATTCCAGCGAACGGTCGACACAGGAATACATCGCTTCCGAAAACGGTTTGCCGTTAAGTTCGGCCAATCGTATCGCCCATAGATAAAGTTGCAGCGCAAGGCGGTGATAATTGACCGAATGCTGGATATAGCCGCCGTCTTGGAAGAATTGTCCGGTCGTGGATTCCAATAGAGCCCGCCCTTTGGAATTCCAGTGCGCCGCACCTGGTAGATCCGGAAACAACAAGCCGATGGTGAACAATCCGGCCGCTTCGGAAATTAGATGATTGTTATTTTGCGCTTTGGCGTAGGCGAGTGTGGCGTCGATGCGGCGGGCATGCGCGTCGAAAGCCGCGATCAGCCGTCCCACCCGGGCTGCGGTCGTCGCCGGCGACCAGGCGAAAGCCCTCAGTGCGAAAATCCACGCCATGGACCGTAGCGCGACTTCCTGCGAGGAGAGCCATTGCGGTCCGGCGTTTGGAGGATTGGCTCCCATCCAGGATTCCACCAGTTGCCAGAAGATTTCCGGTGCGCGTTCATTCCCGGTGACCGCGTACAAACGCGCCAAACGGAACGCCAGACTGAACCGCGAAAGTTCCCACAATCCCTTGATATCGCCGCTGGCTTGTTCGTCGGTCGCAGTCCAATGGCGGTCGGCAGATGCCGCGCGGCCGGTCAGGGGATTGCGATTCCAATCCGGGGGAAATCCAAGATCATGGCGGGCATCCTCCCACAAACAGAAGGATCCTTTTTGGATGTTTTCCAATTCTGAATTTAATCCGGATTCGGCTTGTGGTGCGATTCGCCCCAAAACGGCACCCAGCGTTCGCGGATCGTTGAAGAAGAAAGGTGGCATGCCGGATGGATCTGCTTCGAACGCCGCGGGAGGCAATCGGCCAATGATTTCATCCCAAGAGCAAAGAGGGGTTCGCCGCCGGGAGATGCCGCTGAGAATCTGGAGACGATAAACGCCATACCAGAAGGCGGATCGGAACCCGACGACTCGCAACGTTTTTAATTCTTCCATTGGAAGACCGCGACTCCTCGCTTCTCTCGGGTCTCGGAGTGACATCTTTCAGTCTCTATCAATTTTCCACCCGGAATATCATGGCTTTTTGCGACTCGTTCCCGCCTTTGTGTCACTTCAATTGCACGATGGTTTTTTCGCGCACCGCTTCCAGAAGCGCGAACGTGGCGCGCGTGACGGCAAATAACTCTTCCGCCGGAATGGGCGCGGGTTTCCCCTCGACAATCGTCCGGATAAACGCGTCCCAGACCGCACGGTGGCCTTTATCCTGCCGCAAACGGGAACGCCATGTTTTGCGTGCGCCCCCCCGCCAGATTTCCAGCATGCGGAAATCGTCCAGGACAGCCACGCGCTCTCCGCAAAATACTTCCACGCGCTCCTTGGAAAACGCTCGATCCCCGGCCGAAGTATAGACCAGGCTTCCCACGGCACCGTTGGCAAATTCCAGCGTCGCGGCGAAGTTATCTTCCGTATCCACACCGAATGCCGCCGCATTGCTTGCGAAAATTCTCGTCGGCATGGCGCCTGCCAGGAATGTCAGAAGATCTACAAAATGGCAGGCTTCCCCCAGAATCCTTCCCCCGCCCTGCACTGGATCCTGGGTCCAATGGTCGTGCGGCAGTGGGCCGGCGTTCACCCGGATCGCTATCACCGGCGCTTCACCGGCCTCGGCAATCATCCCCCGAATGGGAACCATCAGAGGAGCAAAGCGGCGGTTGAAACCGGCCATTAAAATACGCGGCGCTACGTCCGCCGCCTCCCTCCAAGCCGATTCTATTTCGGCCAGCTCCTCTTCCCTCAGCGCGAGCGGTTTTTCGCAGAAGACGTGCTTCCCGTTGCGCAAAGCCGCGGCCGTAAGCCCTGCGTGCAAATGATGGCGGGTAAATATTCCCACCGTATTGATCCGCGGATCCATTAATACATCCACCGGATCGGTGGACGCGCGCTCGAAACCGAAATCCCGCGCGGCGAGTTTCGCCGAAAGACCGCCCGCTGATACGATCGAGATCTTCTCTACATTGCGGATGCGAGCCACGGCGGGAAGCGCCACCAAGGTGGCAAATGACCCCGCCCCCAATACACCCAGCCTGACCGTATTTTCGGATGAAATTTCCGGTGCAGGACTTCCACGCAAAGGCACGACGTTTTCCAGAGCGGCGTCTTGCGGATACGTCAATAAAACTCCCAGGAAGGATTCTTTCTTTTTCGCCTTTCCGGAAATCAACGCATATGCTTTCGGCGCGTCCTCGACCGCAAAACGGTGTGTGACGATGGGCGCCATTTTGACTTTACCCGCCGCAAGCAGCTCCAGGAACGCTTCCAGGTTGCGTTGTTCCGTCCAGCGTACGTAGCCGATTGGATAATCGACGCCGGCTTCCTCGTACAGCGGGTCGTACCGGCCGGGTCCATAGGAACGGGAGACGCGGAAATCGATTTCTTTTTCATAATACGGCTTGCGCGGAATGGTCATTCCTGTCGCGCCGACAGCGATTACCCTCCCCCGGTCGCGCGCAATCTCGCCCGCCAAGACCAACGGATCGGAGGAGGCGGTATCCGCGCAAACGATGACTGCGTCCAAGCCGCGGCTGGCGCTGAAGGTGCGCGCCGCGCCACCGGCGTCCGCACGCGCGACAGCGGCTTCCGCGCCGAGCTGGCGGGCCAATTTCACTCGCGCAGGATCCAAATCCACGCCCAGCACGCGGCATCCCGCCGCGCGCGCGATCTGCACCGTGAGCAGGCCCAGCACGCCCAGACCGATCACACCAACTGTCTCTCCCAGCCCGGCTTCACTCAGCCGGAAACCGTGCAAAGCGACCGCACCAAGCGTAGCGAAAGCGGCATCTTCGAGGCTGACGGTACCCGGGATCGGCGCGAGCAAGTTCACCGGGACCGAGGCGAACTCGGCATGCACCGCGTGCCCGCCGCCGGCGCAAGCCACCCGGTCGCCAGGATGAAACTCCCCGACTCCGTCGCCGACTTCGACAACTACGCCCGCCGATGAATAACCGAGCGCCATCGGCCGGGAAAGGTGCTTAAACGCCGCATCCACGGCGGAGAGCATGCCCTCGCGGCGAGCTTTTTGCAAAACCTGGCGGACCAGATCCGGACGCGAGCGCGCCTTGCCCAGCAGCGAACGCGCGGCGAATTCGACCACCATCCGCTCGGTTCCGACTGAGACCACGCTGGCCGCTGTGCGCACCAGAACCGCACCGGGCGGTGGTTTGGGAACGGGAATCTCCACGATCTCTGTTCGCCCTTTTTGGATGTTCTGCACAACCTGTTTCATGATTGCCTCCGGATCCATTTCCCGCGCTCTTCCATTTCTAAATTTCAACCAACGGTAGAGGCGCGATTGCTTTGGTCAAGTCAGTCCATGATAAAACTTTTCCACCCGGCTCATCACACTGTTCCATTCCGCGCGGCCGGCAATGATTTTCTTATTCCGCGCGGCGGCCGCTTTCCGTAATCCGGGATCGGTTGCCGCACGAATGATCGCCGCGGCGACTGCTTGCGGGTCCGCGGGGGAGACGAGCAAGCCGTTCTTCCCATCCTCGATCCATTCCCGGATCGATTCCAGATCCCCGCAGATTGGAAAGCTTCCGCACGCCATGGCTTCCAGGAGCACATTTGGAATCCCGTCGTGGACCGTCAAGGAGGTCATGACCGGCGACATTCGGAATAATTGAGGCATTTTCTCCCGCGGGAGCGCCGGTAGAAGCGTTACGCAGGATTGGATATCCATCTTCCGGATCCAACTCTCCGCTTCACTGTTCCCGGCCATTTTCAATGCGAGGAAATACGCATTGGGTACGGCGTTGAGCACCAAAGGAATGGCTCTGAAGAACGTGTCCGACCTGGCCACATTTCGGAAGCCCCGCGGATTGAGTATAAAGAACACATCCTTTGGGAGCTTATATTCCCGGATAAACGAAACATCAGTTTTTCCAGCGAAAAACGTCGATAAATCGATCCCTCCATTACCAGGTTCTACGAGTAATTTAGTGTCTATGCGCAATCCCCATTGAAAAGCCAATTTTATATCCCGATAGCAATCCGAGTGCAATCCATCAACTTGTTCCATGGTTTCACGAGTCAAACTCATCATCATCGGAGAGGATCGCGCGTGGAATGTAAAATCATCCCCCCACACCGAAACCAGCAGCGGAATGGACGAGCCTGCCCGGCCGGACTTTCTCATCCGAGCGGCCGTCATTCCCTCCTGCGGAATCCGCATCGCGTGCAGCAGATCGGGGCGAATGTCCTCCACCATCCGTCCGAGTTCATTCGCCTTCGACCCCAGCCGCAACGGCAATAACCAGTGCCGGAGCGTGGTGGCAGCGGGATGTAGGATTTTGTGTCCGCCCGCCACTCTCGTTCCGCCCGGCAGCTCCGGAAAAATTGACAGCACTCGAAAGGAAGCCAGACCTGCGAGCGGCGAGTCCGCAGGCCGCGAGGAAATCCAATGCACTTCGTGGTGCTTCTCGACAAACCAGCGCACCCAGTTGATTGCNNCGACCATTTTTTCCATCGTCGCCGTTTCCCGAACGATCTTCCGCGAAGCCACGCCCATCTTTTCCAATCGGGGAAGATTTCCAAGCGCTTCGCACATCACGCGCACAAGCGCATCTTCGTCATCCGGCGGGAGCAGCCAGCCGTTTTCGCCCTCCCGGATCAGGTCTCTCTGGCTGCCGTCGGCTTCGGCGGCGGCTACGGGTTTCCCATACATCATCGCTTCCTGAAGAGCGAGACCGCCTGTGCCCGGCATCACGAAAAAATCCCCGGCCAGAAAACATTTTCCAAGCTCTTCGCCGCGCAAATCCCCGGTGAATCGAGCGGCTGGATAAATCTGCGCCGCCAAGGCTTCGAGACGGCTGCGGTCGGGGCCGTCCCCGACGATCAGCAGCTGGCAATCGTTCCCCAATCGGGCGCAGGCGCGCAGGAGCGCATCCACCCGCTTTTGCGGAACCAATCTGCCCACCGACAGAACCACCGGACGCCGGTCTAGCCCAAGCTCAACTTTTGCCAGCGGGCGAGCCTGGGGAGTACGCAAGAGCGTTTCGGCATAGGCGGATTCCACCGAGTTGGGCGCGACGAAAATTTTTTCCGCAGGGATGCCCAAGCCTTGAAAAGCTTGGCGCGCACTTCGGCTGTAAACCACAAGCGCGGAAAACCGGTCATAGAAAGACCGGATCAACCCGAGAACGTCCTTCCCATCGCGGACGGGCCCCAGACTCCAGCCGATCACTGGGCGACCGGACGTCTGCATCCAATCCAGCATGGCGCGATTGCTTAACAGCCGAGGGTGCGCCTCGAATACCACAACCTCGGGATCCATCGCTGTCAACCATTCCCGCCATCCGCTCTGCCAGATCGCGGAAAGTTTTCCGCGTCCGAGATACCGGTTGTCGGCCTTGATCCATTTTGCCGTTTGAAGCGAATCAGCCTGGGGTATGGCCTCTCCGGGCCTCGGCGCTCCGGCAAATATCGAAAGGCTCCCGGGAAGCGCGCGGGCGAGCGAATCAAAAAACGGCGCGCGATACGCCGGCAACATGCGTTGTTGGATCCCGGCCCGTTGAGGCAATCCTGAATCCATTTGTTTCATCCGACCATCGTTTCCAGATAAAATTGCGCGATAGACCGAATGTCGAACCGCCGCTCCGCTTCAGCGCGGGCTTTCCGCGAATATTCCGGCCACTCCCCGAGTATTTGCCGTCCAGCTTCGCCGAGCGCTTCGAGATTTCGCGGTACTTCCAAGCGCCACGGATTTCCCTCGTACCGCACCGTCTCGCCTCCCGCGCCGATCAGTTCACGGGCGCTCCCCGTGTCCAGCGCCAACACCGGAAGCCCCGCCGCCAGCGCCTCGATGATGGCATTGGGGCAAGGTGGATTGATTTCCATGGAAAGAAACAAGGCGGCGTTTTGCTGCCGGGCCTTTACCTCCGCGCGCGGGCGCAACCCTGCAACTTCAGGCCGCGGGTTATACCGAGCCCACTCGCTTTCCCACTCCGAGCCGGTCTCTGCCATGATGGTCAATCGCCGTAGCGGTNNATAGCGGTCCTTCCTGAACCAGTGCCCGATTGGCCGCCGATAATATCCCGCGCGCCGGATCGTTGTATTGAAGGGTCCCTTCCACCACCAGTAGCGTGCCGTCATGCATTTCTGTTCGCGGAGGGTATTCCTCCAGCGGAACGCCGTTGTGGATCACCCTCGCCGGTACCATGGCCGTCCCAATCCAGCGTTCCCACCACTCGCGGACAAACCCGCTTTGGTAGATGATGCGATCGGCCAACCGGGAGCGGATCAATCTCAGTTGCAGGTTGAGCGATTCAGCCCTCAGGGCATAGACCGGTCCGCGTGAATGGGCGCGATGTAGCCAGTTGATCCCATCGAGCCGCTGCACGATCCGGATGCCCTGCCGCCGGCACCGCCACAGCGCGATCACATTCTTCGTCCCGGCGAACACCAAGACGGCGGAGAGCGGCCGTGAATTCGGATCGAACGTAGTCTCCACTCCCCGGCGGTTCAGTTCCGCTGCCAGCCGGGTTTGGAACGATGCCGGCCCCCCTCGCGCGGCTTTCGGAATCAGACAGACACGCATGGATCATCCAGCCGCAATGAGCTTCTTGGGTCGGACCAAGAACAATGTTGCCACAAACGCAACAACCGTTGCCGCCCCCATANNGACGGCCAATGACATCACTACCGGGAATTGCACTCCCGCGTAATCTCTCAGGAGATACCAGATTGTCAGCCCAATCACCGCAACGGCGAACGGAATCGCGATCCGGAGGAACCAGGGGTCGCGTTTTTCGCGCCACTCGACCCACGCCCAAGCCGCCAACAACGCCATGGGAACAAACGCAAAGAATCGGTACCGCGGGTTGTCCCACTGGTCGCCGAAGGCGCGGTAGGATCCGATGAATGCGATCCCCCAGAAAAGCACGGCGAGGATCGCTTCCGGCTTGCGGGAAATCAATCCACGCAGGGATTTCAAGCTTCCATAGATCAGGACCGGCAGCAGGAGGTACCATCCCAGACTGCGGTAAATCCCCAGCGCCTGCCAGAAACCCCCGCCTTGAGCGGTCAGGTTGCGGTGGCCGATCGCGGCCGGTAGCACCGGCTGCAGCAAGCCATACAACGCCGCAAGGAGGAAAGCCACGGTTCTATCCATACTGACGAACACTGTTTGGAAAAGATCTCCCCCGCCCGCGACGACCATTTTGTCGTATTCCGCCCAAGCCAGCCCATATAGGTAATGATATTGGGAATATAGGTAGTCCGAATCACTGGGGATCAAATCGCGCAGGCTGAGTACATGTAAAACAATTAATGCCAGCAATCCCAATCCGGCGGCGATCCATAGGATCCGGCCGATTCGCCGGCGTGGATCGGCCAGCCAAACCGCGAATAGAGCTACGCAGAATATCGCGAGGATAAAGAACTGGTATGAAAGCAGGAACATTGCAACCAGCGAAAGCACCAAGATAATAGCAGCGACGACCGGTCCGGGAACACCCAATTTCCCCGAGTTGGATGTCTTCCACAACATCAATCCCGCCACGGCGAGTAGCTCCACCCCAAACAATAGCGCAAGATACCCTTGTTGGACGTTGAGTGCGCCGAGCATCACCGCTTCGGGATAAACAGCCGCGATCACGGCCGCGACTTTCGCCACTCTTTCGGAAAACAATTCGTTCGCAAGCCGGAAAGTCGGGATGACAGTCAGAGCGGAAACCGCGGCGGCCAGCAGCCCAAGCAGGAGCGCTCGCTCCTGGTCCGAACTAAAGAGGCGGAACATGATCACGCCCATAACGGTAATACCGCCGGTATTGTCTCCCGATCCCTGGGTCCATGTTTCCAAGACCGGTTGGTTGGATTGCGCGGCGCGCCACGCCTTTGTTGTGGCATTCAGCGCATCCGTTTCAACCAGTCCGATCCGGTTTCTATCCGACGGATAACCCCATAGCTGCATCGCCAGGGGGACAATGATGAGAAAGGCCACCCGCATCCCCAGCGCTCCCCACGCCCATTTGCGCGGGAACTCCCCGACAGGCCCCGGGAGCAGGAACCGGTTGCACACCTCAACCAGCCCGAGCGCTAAAAAGGATGGAATCAAGAATACCAGGAAATTCGGCCAGAAAACGTCGGCGTACCACCAGGGATTTCCACCCGACGCCGTTCCTTGCGAGGCGGCCACCGCCGCGGAAATGGCAACCGCAGAAGCAACCAGTATCGGGATTCTCCAATTCACCTTCATGCCGCCTCCTCCAAGATTTTAGCGATCCGTTTGGCAGCGTACCCATCGCCGTATGGATTAACCGCCTTCGACATGCGCTCGTATTCGCTTCGATCGTCCAACAGGCGGGCTGTCTCGGTCACGATCCGATCGGTGTCCGATCCGACCAGTCTGACTGTTCCGGATTGCACTCCCTCCGGACGCTCGGTCACATCCCGGAAAACCAGAACGGGTTTCCCCAAACCCGGCGCTTCCTCCTGCAACCCGCCCGAATCCGTCAACACCAAATCGCACCGTTTGAGCAAATGAACGAGCGGCAGATATTCCAACGGCGGTAGCAGGGAAATATTTTCAACCTGCCCGAGCAGGCTGCGGACAGGGTGATCGACGTTTGGATTAAGGTGTACCGGATAGATCAGGTGGATCCGGTCCGCATAGCGCCGGGCCAGGATCTCCAGTGCGGCGCAAATCCGTTCCAGGGGTGCCCCGAAATTTTCCCGCCGGTGGGCGGTGACCAGGATCCAACGTTTATCGGCCGGCAGGTGCGCCAGCGGACTTTTTAGAAAATCGAACGGTAGATCAGCCGCATACTGCAACGCGTCAATCACGGTGTTCCCGGTTACGTGAATCGATTCCCCGGGCACGCCCTCTTTTAAAAGATTGTCCCTGGCCGTTTCGGTCGGGGCAAAATGAAGATCGGCCACGACGCTGGCAACCCGCCGGTTGATTTCCTCCGGGAACGGCTGATATTTTTCATGGCTGCGCAAGCCCGCTTCCACATGGCCGACCCGGACACGGTGGTAAAACGCCACCAGCGATGCGGCCAGAACCGTTGTAGTATCGCCCTGAACCAACAACCAGTCGGGCGCCTCCCGACGGACAACCTCGTCCAATCCGGTGAATACTGCGGCGGTAATCTGGGCGAGGGTTTGATTTTCCCGCATCAAATTGAGGTCGTAATCCGGCCGGATTTCGAACAGGTGCAACACTTGATCGAGCATTTCCCGGTGCTGGGCGGTGACACAAACCCGGGAGAGGAAAATTTTTTCGCGCCCGGCGAGGATTCGAATGACGGGCGCCATTTTGATCGCCTCGGGCCGGGTGCCGATAATAAACAGAATCTTCTTGCGGGTCATTGTCTGGGCGCGGGAAGAGAAGGTTCGCGGCCGTCTCCCAACTGATGGAATTGGAACCCGCAGGCCTCCCACCGGGTTCGATCCCAGGCGTGCACACAATCGATGGAAACGGGTTGCTTCATGAGTGAATGCAAACTTTCAGGCGCCAGTGCGCGATACGGTTGGTGTCCAACCAGGAGGATCAACGCGTCGGCGCCGCCGACGGCTTCCTCTACGGATCGGACGCGCCGGCCTGGATGATCCGCATCCGCGGCGAGCGGGTCGCAGGTCGCCACGTCCGCTCCGCGTGCGCATAATAATCGGACGATCTCCACCGACGGACTTTCACGGACATCATCCACGTCGGGTTTGTAGGTCAGTCCCAGCACGGCAATCTTCCGCCCGGCGAGGTTCCCCAGGATCGACTCAATGCGGCGCACTACATACTCCGGTTGGGAATCATTGACCTCGCGGGCGGTCCGGATCAGTGGGGTCAGGTTCGGCGCCGCCTCCACCAAAAACCACGGATCGACGCTGATGCAATGTCCTCCGACTCCCGGACCGGGCTGCATGATCTTCACCCGCGGATGGAGATTGGCGATTGCGATCGCCTCCCAGATATCGATCCCGAAATCCTCGGCCAGGCGCAACAACTCATTGGCCAGGCTGATGTTTACATCCCGGAAGGTATTTTCCATCAGCTTTACGGTTTCGGCCGTCGTCGCGTCGGTAAGCACGATTTCCCCGCGCGCGAACGCGCGGTACAGATCCCGTCCGGCTTCGGCGGAAACCCGGTCGATCCCGCCGATGACTCTCGCATTCTCGGTGAGTTCCCGGATGATCTGACCGGGGAGCACCCGCTCTGGATNNCAGGAAATCCTTTCCGGCGCGCAACCCGGACCGTTCGAGGATGGGCCGGACAATATCCCGGGTCGTGCGCGGCGGAGAGGTGGATTCCAAAACGACCAGGTTGCCGCGCCGCAATACAGGAAGAATGGATTCTGCGGCCGACCGCACGAATGTAAGATCCGCCGTTTTGTCAGGATGAATCGGCGTCGGAACCGCGATGATAAAAGCTTCGGCTTCGACCGGCTTCGAGACCACGGTCAGTTTGCCGGATTGAAAAGCCGCCTGTACGACCGCGTCCAATCCCGGTTCCTTGATGTGCAGGATGCGCTTTTGCAGGCTTTCCACAACCTTGGGATTGGTATCCACGCCGACCACGTCCATTCCGCACCGCGCGAACGTGCTCGCCGTGGGCAACCCGATATACCCCAATCCCAGAACACAAATTTTCGAAAAATTCACTTTTTCTCCTATTCGGGCTGAGGTTGCATCGGACGCCGCTATCCGGAAGGATTCTAGCACACGATGATGCGATGGAAAAACGCCTCGAGGATTAAAGAAAAATGCCGCTCTTCGCGGCATTCCATTTGGCGGCCCGTGGGCCTGCTGGCAGGCGCCCCCGGCGTGACTCGAACACGNNGGCAGGGATTCGAACCCTGGGTAGAGCTTTAAAGGCCCTACAAGCGCTTAGCAGGCGCCCCCGATCGACCAACTCCGGCACCTCCCCAGGTTCTGGCGGAGGGAGAGGGATTCGAACCCCCGGTGAGGTTGCCCCCACAGCTGTTCTCAAGACAGCCGCCTTAGACCACTCGGCCATCCCTCCTCGACGTCGCGGGCTTCCCTCGCCAAGCGCGCGGATTGTACCATGCGCGCGTTCTAAAAGTCAAAATTCGTAATAGAAATCGAGCCTATGGTTTCGGAGTGGCCGTGGGAGTAGGAGTGTTTCCCGGGGTTTCGCTTCCGGCCGGCGTGGAAGTGTTCTCCGGAGTAGGGCTCGGTCCCGGCGTAGGAGTGGCGCCATTCAAATGAACGTATGCGGTCGTCTTCCAGTAATCCGATACGCCTTCCAGGTTCATCAGTTTATTCCAGACGACCTTGGCCGAATCGAAGCTGTTATAGGCTTCATAGGCGAGGGCTTGCCATCCCATGGCATCCGCTTCTTCTTCAACCGTGCTGGCCAGTTTGACTGCGTTTCCCAGCGTGGTTACCGCCAAGGCCGGCTGGCCGGCTTCCAGAAGGGCGCAACCGTAGGGGAATTGGGAGGCATACCAGTTGGGAGTTTTATCCGCCGCGATTTTTAAATCATCCACCGCCGCACCGAATTGCCCGGTCAGGCGATAGGCCAATCCCCGGCAGAGCCTGGCTTCGACGGAATTAACATCCAAATCCACCGCATGAGAGCAGGCAGTCACCGCCTCCGAATATTGGGCGGTACCACGGTAGGCTTCACCTAATCGCAGCCACCCGGCTATCTCCTCCGGACCGTACGTTGTATACACAGCCAGCGGAGAGACAGCCTGCGAATACAACTTCAGCTCATCATATGCCTCCCCCAGCGCCAGGTAACCTTCCAGAATGGTCGGATCGATGATTTGCGCACGAATGATGTTATCCAGCGCCTTGTCCGCTTGGGTTGTCTGGATCTGGGCGCGTCCCAGCCGGATGAGTACCAAGGCATTATCCGGAGCGATCTGTTCGGCCCGTTCCAGATCCTGCCGGGCCGTTTCCCAATCTCCGCGATCGCTGTACCATTCGGCGCGTTCGACGTATGCGTCGATGTAATTTGGGTCGGCCCCCAGTGCCAAGGTCAGGTCCTTGACATAGTCGTTGTCCGGGTTGTTTTGCTTGCTCCACATCGCCCGTCCGAAATACGCCGGCGCGTAATTGACATCCAGGGAGATTGCCAGTTCGTATTCATCAAGCGCCTCCTTCATCTTCCATTGCTTGCGGTAGACCTCGGCGGCAAGGAAGTGCGCCTGCGTGGATTTTGGATCGACAGACAGCACCTGCTTGATGTCGTTCAGCGCGTCGTCATACCGTCCTTCGTAATAGGCCTGGACGGCCTGAGCGAAAGCTTCTGTCAGCGGTATCGGCGTCAGCACATACCAGGGCGTCGGCGTGAGAACAACCCCCACAAACGTCGAGAAGGGAATCTGGTTGTCGGGATTTATCGTTTCGCGCAAGGTCGGGATTGGTCGAGCCACGGATTCCAGCGTGGAAGTCATCGTTGCTGAAGGAACCACCGCCACGGCGGTGTGGCTGACGCTGAGAAACGGTATTTGTATGGCGGAAATCCGCGTCTGAAGGATCACGATCGCCAAGATCACGGTCACGGCGGCAAATCCCAAAACAGTCATGGCCGCATTTTCTCTGTTCCGGTGGACTTTCCACCATTCCCCCATCGAGTTGATCCGGCCGGCGGCCTGGTGCGGCATGGGAATCGACCGCTGCTGCTTGATTGTGCCTTCCCGGCCATTCGCCAGGGAGACTTGCCCCATGACGCTTAAGCCCAGCTTGGCGAGCGGATGGTTGGGATGCATTTTTGTAATCGAGCGGAGGCAAAAAACGCTCTCCCGTTCGCTGTCGACCACGGCGCTCATCCAGAGCCAATAATCGGAGTTCGAGGAATCCGCGCGCAACAGGCGGGAAAGCAAATCGCGCGCGCGCATCACTTCCCCGGCGTGAACAGCCGAAACCGCCTCGGAGAACATCGTATCTTCAGCCATATCAGTCGATAAGCCTATTTTAGCCCAAGCATGCCGTGCCGGTAAAGTATAATCGGAATAGATTCACTCTTTTTTTACTCTATTGGGAATATGGATGTTCAATGATGAAATTTGCCCGCTTCTGCGCGTTTTTCACATTCGCAATCCTGGCCGCTTGTTCGTGGACCGGCTTGTCAGGTGGGATTTCCGGCAAACCAGCGGAAACTCCCACCGTTGCGGTAACCCCAACAGCCACATCCGAACCGCTGGCCGCCAGGGTTAACGGCGAGGGTATTACTTTGGTGGAATTCGCGCACGAGCTTTCCCGGTACGAAAAGGCGCAACAGCAGTTGGGCATGGATCTTGCGGCCCTGGGGGATTATCGACATAGCGTTCTTAATTCCATGATCGAAGAGCACGTCGCCGCCCAGGCTGCAGTTGCCTCCGGGCGGTCCGTCCTTGACGATCAAGTGGATGCTTTGGTTGAATCCTCCCGCCAGGCCAGGGGTGGGGAACCGGGGTTCAAGGCCTGGATGAACGATAACTATTACACACTGGAGGAATTCCGGGAGTCCATCCGGCGGCAGCTTTTGGCCCAAGTAGCTACGGATGTGGTGGCATCCCAGGTTCCTTTAACCGCCGAGCAGGTTCACGCCCGCCACATCCTAGTGGGAAACGAGAATATGGCAAACACCTTGCTCTCCCAGGTCACCGGCGGCGCCGATTTTGCCAAGTTGGTTTCAACCTATTCCCAGGATTACAGCACGCGGGAAAGCGGCGGAGATCTCGGTTGGTTCCCAAGGGGCGTCCTGACGGTCCCGGAAGTGGAAGCGGCGGCTTTCTCCCTTCAACCGGGTCAAACCAGTCAGGTAGTAAAAAGCCGGTTGGGATATCACATCGTCCAGACGCTCGAGCGGGAGGCTGCGCGGGCGCTCTCCCCGTCTGCGCTCGAGATTCTGCGTCGACAGGCTGTAGAGCAATGGCTGGCACAGCAGATGCAGAAAGCAACTATAGAAATATACATATAATAGAGGCATCCGCCGAGTCGGATGGTTTGCCGGGAGATTGGCCTGACTTTCGGGGAATTGCGTGAATCGACCGAAAATGGGTAGATTGGAACGGGGACGGTTGCCCGTGTCCATCAGGAGATGCGCTTAATGAGCAGCGAATATTCCATGGAAGATTCCACTGCCAGCCGGCGGTTTCGGCCGATTGCGTTTAATATCCTGGCGGTCTTCTTTTTGATATTAACCTGCCTTTGTCCGGGAATATCATTGGCGATTTTTGCGTCGCCCAATTCCCCGTTCAATCCTTTGCCGCCACGCACGGCGGTGCCTGCATACATTCCTCCCACGGCCACTCTCACGCCGTTGTACGAATTACCTCCAACCTGGACGCCAACAGATACTCCCACGCAGACAAATACTCCGGAGTCCGTCACGGCCACGCAAACACCGACGCAATACAATAATCCAGGCGCGACCGAAGGCGTGTCCTTCCCATTCGTCATGGAAGCCGGTTCTCCGACATACCAACCCAGCCCGAAGGGTTGCGATTGGTTGGGCGTCGCGGGGGTCGTATTCGATGCGTCCCATTCCCCCCTCAATAACCTCTTTATCGATGTCGGCGGAAAATTCCTGGACCAAACGGTGAAGATGGAGGTGGTCACAGGGCCCATCCATACAACCGAGGGAGGCGAATTTGAATTCCGTCTGGCGGACAAACCAACGCTTTCTCTTAATTCCCTTTGGATCCAGGTATTGGACGCCAATAAAGTTCCGCTTTCGGATAAAATAGTGTTTAATACCTACGAAGGTTGTGATCGCAACCTGGTGGGGATCAATTTCGTGGAAGTCGGTCCTTGATGGAAAGAGGATCTATGATCCGGAGAGGGAAATTAATTAATCCGATGGGCGATTACACAATAATGTTGCAGCGGCGGATCGCAATCGCATGCATGCTCGGCGCGGCGATTCTCACGGGCTGTTCCAAGGCATCCTCCACTGCAACGGGACCTTCCGAGGTGTCCCCCCTTCCCGTAGGCGGCGGTTCCGTGCAGGTCGCAGAATCGCCCGTGATCACTGCTGCTTTCCAGGCAACTCCAACCGTCGAAGTCCAGGGCGTCTATCCCCCGCCGGAATCCGCCACCGCGGAAAATTCGCCAGCCCCGAAAGCGGCGAACACGCCGGGATCCAACTCCGTTTTCCTGCCTGCGATCGTCAACGAAAAACCTCCGGAGTATCCTTTCGAGCTTCAATCGACCGGCGTGATGGCCATCCAGGGGTTCTATGGATGCAATTGGGAAGGCGTCGCCGGCCAGGTCTTCGACTTGGCGGGAATCCCGATCCAGAACCTCATCCTCCATCTGGAAGGTTTATGGTCGGGCCAAACGGTTTCGGCGGAGAAGCTGTCTGGCAGCGCATCCCAATATGGACCGGCTGGATACGAGTTTCTCTTGGGCACCCAGACGATGGGAAGCACCCAAGCTCTCTGGATCCAGGTGTTCGACAGTACGCATAAGGAAATCTCCGCCCGTGTCTATCTCGACACGTATAACGATTGCGCCCGGAATTTAATCCTGGTGAATTTCAACCAGGTACGATAACCGCAGGTTTCCCCCACGAACCGGTTCTCCTAGGCAACGGATCGCGCCAAGTGTGATCCCCTCCGCCACCGTTGATATAATCATCCGCATGCTTTCTTTGAACGATTGGGAAACGCACATCGCATCCTGTTACCCCGATTCCCATCTGTTGCAAACCGCAGCCTGGGGCCGGTTGAAATCGGCTTTCGGCTGGCAGGCGGAATGTTTGCAGTCGGAAAAGGCCGGAACCCTTCTGCTCTTCCGTCCCCTGCCCTTTGGATTCTCCGTCGGGTACCTTCCCCGTGGACCCGTTCCTTCAACCGACGGCGCGCTGGTCGATTTGCTTGCCTCGATCGACCGGGTGTGCCGGTCCCGGCGGGCGGCTTTTCTTTCCATCGAACCGGATTGGGCGGACGGCGGACCCGCGAGGGAGGCGATGCGGCGGCAGGGTTTTCGACCCGGAGTGCACACAATCCAGCCTCCCCGAACGGTTGTGGTGGACCTGCGGGGATCCGAGGACGACCTGCTGGAAAAAATGAAACCGAAGACGCGTTACAACATCCGGCTCGCCGCCCGGCACGAGGTGACTGTCTCTTCCTCCGAAGACATCGCCGCATTCGCGCGGCTGATGGATACGACCGGGTTGCGGGATTCTTTTGCAGTGCATTCGGAGGCGTATTACCGCGCTGCGTTTGCAGCCTTCACCCCGCACCAGACCGTCGAATTACTGCTGGCATCCTATCGCGGCGAATACATCTCGGGCTTGATGGCATTCGTCCACGGGAATCGCGCATGGTACCTGTACGGCGCTTCCTCCAATCTTCACCGCGAGGTGATGGCGCCATATCTTCTCCAATGGGAGGCCATGCGCTGGGCCCGCGATCGCGGTTGCGTTGAATATGACCTATGGGGCATCCCCGACGCCGAAGAGAACGAACTGGAAGCCCAATTCGCCAAGCGGGAGGATGGTCTGTGGGGCGTCTACCGTTTTAAGCGCGGATTTGGGGGCCGGGTCTGGAGGTCCGTCGGAACATGGGATCGGGTTTATAACCCCGCGCTTTACATGGTCTACCGGCTTTGGATCGCCCGGCGCCAAAGGGATATTGCATGAGATCCCGAACTGTCACCACGCGCGAAGAATGGGATAAGGTCGTCTCGCATCTGCCCGGAGCGCACGTCCTCCAGAGTTGGGAGTGGGGCGAATGTAAAACCCGGTACGGCTGGAGCGTCCAGCGGCGGTTTTGGGAAAGAGGGGACTCGGAAATCGCGGCCGCGGCGCAAATCCTGCGCCGGACGATCCGCATCGGGCCGGTTTCGGCGGCGGTATTTTATCTTCCCAAAGGTCCGCTACTGGATTGGCAGGATGGCGCCGTGCGCGATTCCGTGCTCTCGGATTTGGAGAATACAGCCCGCAGAGAGCACGCGGTCCAGCTGAAAATCGATCCGGACCTGTTGACCGGCCGCTATATTCTGGATTCCGGCGAGAGTCCATCCGACCTTAGGGGAGAAGAAACGATCCACCTGTTGCGCCACCGAAAATGGCGGTTCTCTGGGGAGCAGGTTCAGTTTCGGAACACGGTCCAACTGGATATCCGACCGGAGGAGGACGTTCTCCTGTCCAACATGAAACAGAAAACGCGTTACAACATCCGCCTGGCGCAGAAACGGGGCGTGGAGGTTCGGCCGGGATCGGAGGAGGATTTGCCGGCGCTGGCCCGGATGTACGCCGAGACGGCCGACCGCGACGGTTTCGTCATCCGTTCGGAAAAATATTATCTCGATGTGTGGCGTGCGATGTTGCAGGCGGGACTGGCGCAACCGCTGATTGCCGAAGTGAATGGATTGCCGGTATCCGCGCTGATCCTCTTCCATTTCGCCGACCGCGGATGGTATTTTTACGGAATGTCGCGGGCTTTGCACCGCGAGAAAATGCCAAACCACTTATTGCAATGGGAGGCGATCCGCTGGCTGCGGTCGCACGGATACGCCTATTACGATTTCTGGGGCGCGCCGGATGCGTTTGTCGAGAGCGATCCGATGTGGGGCGTCTTCCAATTTAAAACAGGATTTGGCGGCGAGGTCCTCCGATACGCCGGCGCGTGGGATTATCCGGCCGCGCCGCTTCTCTACGGCGCCTACCACCTGCTCCTGCCCCGGATGCTCGACGTGACCCGCATTTTCTCCCGCCGGCGGACAAGGCTGATGGCAAACTCCACCCGGGGGCTATCATGAACCTGGAAAACCTTCCGCGCGTGACCCTTGCCAATCTACCCACGCCGGTGCAGGAACTGCCGCGGCTTTCCCGCACCCTTGGCCGTTCCATCTGGATTAAACGCGACGATCTTACCGGGCTGGCGCTGGGAGGCAACAAGACCCGCAAACTTGAGCTGCTGTGCGCCGATGCGCTCAAACGCAAGGCCGATACACTGATCACCGGCGGCGCGCCGCAATCGAACCACTGCCGCCAGACGGCCGCCGCCGCGGCAAAGCTCGGCCTGCGCTGCCTCCTCGTGCTTTCCGGGCGGTCCCAACCGACTGATACGGGGAATTTGCTCATCGATTCGCTTGTCGGCGCGGAACTGGTTTGGGCGGACGACAAACCGCTCGACCAGGCAATGCAGGAAACCTTTGACCGCGAACGTTCCGAGGAAAGGAATCCCTATCTGATCCCCTACGGTGGATCCAATCCTCTGGGCGCGGCCGCCTACGCGTTGGCCATGCTCGAGCTGAAGAGCCAGAAGGTAAATCCGGATTGGATAATTTTTCCCTCGTCTTCAGCCGGCACGCAGACCGGTTTGATTCTCGGCGCGGAACTATTCCAACTCCCCGGACACATTTACGGCGTCAGCGTCGATTTAGAAGCGCGGCCTCTGCGGGAAAAAATATCCGCGTTGCTGGCCGAGACCGTGCGCACATTCGGTGGAACGGAATCTTTTCTTTCCGAATCGATCCTCATCGACGACCGGTTTCTCGGCGGGGGATACGGAAAAGTTGGGATGCTCGAGCGGGAAGCCATTCATCTCTTCGCCCGCGAAGAAGGAATCCTTCTGGATCCGGTTTACACCGGCCGAGCGGCCGGAGGGATGCTGGAGATGATCCGGCGCAACGAAATTCCCTCTACAGAGACGGTTCTCTTCTGGCATACTGGGGGAATCCCCGCAATCTGGGCATACGCCAAGGAAATCCTCTAAAAAAACTACTGGAAGAAAAATCATGTCATTGCGAGCGACCGCCTGCCCTCGTGTTCTTCGGGGGAAGGGAGCGAAGCCCCGGCCTCGCTCCGACAAATGTAACTCTTGGAGAGTAAGGGCCGGCGCGGGGCAATCCGGATTTTTTTTAATTGGAAACCGCAGATTGCTTCGTCACTTCGCTCCCCCGGCCTCGCCCGGCGAAGCCGGGTCGGGGCTCGCAATGACAAATCCCGACTCTTCCCTCATCTTGCTAGGGGTATACTCTCTGGTCGGGACCCCCGCGAATTGTGCCCATGAAAACCTTTTCCCCCGCCTGCATTTTCTTCGATCTGGACGATACCCTGTATGCTCCGGAACGCGGAGTCTGGCGGGAAATCGCATCACGGATCAATCGCTATATGGTCGAACGGACCGGGATCCCGGAGCCGGAAGTGGACGCATTGCGTAAACGATATTTTTCCGAATATGGAACGGCGCTCAACGGACTGCGAGCGGAGTATAGCGTCGATCCGACAGACTATTCCCGGTTCGTCCACGACATTCCGTTGGAACAGTACCTGGCGCCGGACCCGGCATTGCGGCGAATGCTCGAAGCGCTCCCCCAGAAAAAAATAATTTTTTCCAACGCCGACCGGCCATATATCCTCAGGGTGCTTTCCAGATTGGATATCGAAGATTGTTTTAATGGAATCGTCGATATTTTCTCGACAGGTTTCGCCTGCAAACCGATGGAGGCTTCCTACCGCATCGCCATGCAATTGGCCGGTTCTCCGCAACCGGAAGATTGCGCCCTGGTCGACGACCTCCCGCGGAATTTGAAACCGGCCAGGGAAATGGGAATGACCAGCGTGCTGGTTCACGGCAAATTTCCATCGCCATCCGAGGAATACCAGATCGATTCGATTTACCAACTTGCCGACCTGATCCTATAGCGTTGCACGGAAAACGCGTCCGTCGACTTCTTATCTTCCTTTTATCTTTTTTATGGTACTAGTAGCGTGACGTAACGCGTAAAAGTTCAGGTCCTAGGAGTGAGACGTATGCAACCAGAAATTGTCCCAACCAAAGCACCCGGCGGAATACGGCTCCGCGGGATTATCATCGGCATCGCCGTCATCTGGCTGGCCCTCTGTTTGAGCGCAACCTCGCTCGGGATCGGCTTCCTCGTCGGACGCTCCAATGGAACGCTGTCGGGTGGCGCCATGGCTCCCTTCCAGCAGGCATGGGATCTTATTCATGCCAATTACGTGGATCAACCGGTGAACGATACCAAGCTGATCCAGGGGGCAATCGACGGCATGATGCAATCGTTGGGAGACGAGCACTCCACCTACATGAGCCCCGATACCTATACCGCCGCTACCGCCTCGCTCGAAGGATACGAGGGGATCGGGGCGGAAGTGGACCTTACGGGGCAATACATAAAAATCGTCGATCCCTTCCCCGGATCCCCCGCGGATAAGGCCGGTCTTAAAGCCGGCGATGAAATCGTCGCCGTCGACGGCGTCGACATGACCGGCGTGGATCCTTCCGTAGCGCGAGATAAGCTGCTCGGCCCGGCCGGCACGCATGTGAAGCTGACCATCAAACGCGCGGGGGAATCGCAACCGCTGCAATTCGACCTCATCCGGGCCAAGATCGATCCACCCGTGGTGAAAACCAGCATGCTGGCTGGAAACATCGGCTATGTTTCGCTGGCGATCTTTTCCGACACGGCGAGTGCGCAACTTCAAACGTCGCTGCAGGACCTGATGAACAAACACCCCAAAGGGCTAATCCTCGATCTGCGCGGCAACCCCGGCGGCTTGGTCACGTCGGCGGTGGACGTAGCCTCGCAATTCCTGCCGGCGGATAAACTCCTGGTGGTCGAACGGTACGGCGACGGGCATGAAATCCGGTCGTATACGCATGGCGGGGGATTAGCTACCACGATTCCACTCGTCGTGCTGGTGGACGGCGGAACCGCATCGGCGGCCGAAATCGTTGCCGGAGCGATCCAGGATTACGATCGCGCCCCTCTCGTGGGAATGCCGACCTATGGGAAAGGCTCGGTGCAAGTTTGGCTCCCCTTGGTTAACAATATGGGCGCCGTCCGCATCACCGTAGCCCGCTGGTACACTCCCAATGGACGTCAGATCGCAAACCTCGGGCTCACACCGACCTTCGAAAAACCAATTCTGCAGGCCGACATCGATGCCGGCAAGGATCCACAGCGCGATCGGGCGTTGGAACTTCTTCAATAAAAGGAGCGTAGTGTATGTTTCTTTTCCTTGATCCAACTTATCTGCTGTTTATGATCCCAGGCCTCCTGCTGATGTTCATTGCGCAGTGGCGGGTAAATCACGCTTACTCCAAATGGGGCAAGACGCCCAACTCGGCCCACATCAACGGAACGGAAGCCGCCCGGCGCTTGCTTTCCTACGGCGGATACCATGATGCGAATCTATCCACCTCGGGCGGCCTCTCGGGAGTCCATCTAGCCGGGATCGGCGGCCGCCTAACCGACCGCTATGATCCCACCGACAACACCCTGTATCTCTCGCAGGAAGTGGCCACCCAGGCTTCGGTGGCGTCCATCGCGGTGGCTGCACACGAAATCGGACACGCCGCCCAAAAAGCGGAAGGCTACACACCGTTCCTGTTCCGCAGCGCGCTGGTCCCGGTGACCAACATCGGCTCCACGCTGGGATGGATTTTGATCTTCGGCGGATTGATCCTTGGGTTCTATCCGATCGCCTGGCTCGGCGTGCTGTTCTTTTCGCTCGGCGCATTGTTCGCCCTGGCCACTTTGCCGGTGGAGTTTAACGCCAGCTTCCGGGCGCGCCAGATGCTCACCGAAAGCGGCCTGGTGGTCACCGAGGAAGATGCGCGCGGGGTCAACGATGTGCTGAACGCAGCCGCGATGACTTACGTGGCGGCTTTGGCGACTGCCTTATTCCAAGTGCTCTACTATGTGTTTTTGTTGGGCGGCCTGGGCGGCCGGCGCCGAAGGTAAATCCGCTCAGTGTTTGGATTGCTTGATAGCCGCTTCCAGAAACGCGCGGAACAAGGGATGCGGCCGGTTTGGCCGGGAGAGAAATTCCGGATGGAACTGGCTGCCGACCATAAACGGGTGATCCGCAATCTCCGCAATTTCCACAAGGTTCCCGTCGGGCGAGAGGCCGGAAAACGCCATTCCCTTTGAGCCGAGCAACTCCCGATAATTATTATTGAATTCAAAGCGGTGGCGGTGGCGTTCCTTAACATCTTTTTGTTTTCCATACGCCGCCGCCGCTTTCGTCCCCGGTTGTAACTGGCAGGGATAGAGCCCCAGGCGCATCGTTCCGCCCATGTCGGAGATGTCGCGTTGTTCCGGCAACAGGTCGATCACAGGATGAGCCGTGTTCCGGTCGAACTCCGTGGAATGCGCCGTCTCGTCGCCCAGCGCGAACCGTCCGAATTCAATCACCATTACCTGCATTCCCAGGCACAACCCCAGGTAGGGAATTTTCTTCTCGCGGGCATACCGTGCGGTTTGAATCTTTCCTTCGATACCCCGCGTGCCAAATCCGCCGGGAACCACGATCCCGTCCGCTTGTTCGATCAAATCCCAGCCCTTGTTTTTCTCCAGATCGGCGGAATGAACCCACAGGATTTCGGCGTCGTATCCCGTGGCCACCCCGGCGTGCTTGAGCGCTTCGCGGACGCTCATATAGGCGTCCTGCAATTCCACGTATTTTCCAACCAGGGCGATCTTTACTTTCGGGCGATCGCGGGTCAGTTCCTGAACCATGTGTTTCCATTCGGTCCAGTTCGGCCGACGGCGGGATTCCAGCCCCAGCCGGTCGACTATCAAATCCCCCACCCCGGCTTCATCGATCACCAGCGGCGCCTGATAGATTGTCGGCAGCGTCACCAGCGGGACAACCGCGCGCAGCTCCACGTCGCAAAACAACGCGATTTTAGAGCGTAAATCCCCGTCCATCGGCAGGTCGGACCGGGCAACAATCATATCCGGTTGAATGCCGATGGATCTCAACTCGGCCACGGAATGCTGGGTAGGTTTGGTTTTCAACTCGCCGGTTGCTCCAATGTGCGGCAGCCAGGTGACATGGACGAAAAAGGTATTGCTCCGGCCCACATCGGTGCGCATCTGGCGCAGCGCTTCGAGAAACGGTAGGCTTTCGATATCGCCGACGGTTCCCCCGACTTCGACTAGTACAATCTCCGCGTCGAGATTTTTTGCCACCATCCCGATCCGATGCTTGATTTCGTTGGTGATATGCGGGATTACCTGAATGGTTCCTCCCAGAAAATCTCCGCGGCGTTCTTTGGAAATAACCTCGGCATACACCTGGCCGGAGGTGACGTTGCATACCCGGCTCAAGCTGATATCGATAAAGCGTTCGTAATGACCGAGGTCCAGGTCGGTCTCGGCTCCGTCGTCGAGGACGTACACTTCACCGTGTTGATAGGGACTCATAGTACCGGGGTCGACATTGATGTACGGATCGAGTTTTTGAACCGCCACACGAAAGCCGCGTTCCTTCAGCAGCAATCCGATGGACGCCGCGGTGACTCCCTTGCCGACCGAACTGACCACACCACCGGTGAAGAATATATATCGCGTCACATGTCCTCCTGTTACTTAAAAAAAGCGGTGGGGAGGCTGACAGTTGCCGCCTCCCCACCGGATCCGGCTTTGAGGAAATGCCCATCCTGGCTGGGCGACCTATCCCACCATTTTCGATAAATCATCTGCCGCACGGCGGATCTCCAGGAAAACCAAACCCAGTTTGGCGCTTTCGCGCGCGAGTACCGTCAGTACCGCTTCCGCACCAACGGCGGTCAAAAGGACATAACCCTTGTCCCCGTGGATATACACCTGGGAAAGCGTCCCCCGGCCCAGTTCACCGGCGATGCGTTCCCCCAGACTGAGCATCGCCGCCGACATGGCGGATACCCTGTCTTCTTCAACGCTGGCCGGGAGCGAGGAAGCGATGATCAATCCATCGACACTGACTACCGCGGAGGCTTCCACATCAGGAGTGCTGGCCTGCATATCCCGCAGGCGGGTAACCATTTGATCTACTCGAGTCTTTTGAACCATCCAATGCCTCTTTCTGAACGAGCACGGAACGGGAAAAGGTCTCGCTGATAATACCATATCCGGCCCGCACGGGCAAGTATTTACCCCGTGCTCCGGTCATATTTCCTTCCGCAATCTGCGCGAGCGCCCGCATCGCTTGACATCGCCCAACCCGTATGCTACATTCCTGCGAACGGTTTTTTCCCCAGGGAGCGAGCAGTGCTTCTGCGTGCCACCGGAAAATATCTTCCCGTTCGTTGGATGTTCTTTTTTCGGGAGGGATTAACCGAAACGATAGGTCTCGAGGGAACGAACGCCATGCTGCGCGCGATCCCGAGTCCGAATCGCTGCCCGGAAGGATCCGCCAAGGACCTAGAAAAGTCGGTCGACTTTTCCTGTTACAGCGCAATTTGCGCTTCGGTGACGGAGTTTTACGGAGAGTCGGGAGCGATGTGGATTCTCATGAGTGCCGGACGAACCGCGTTTACCCGGCTGTTGAAAATGACGGCAGCAATGGTCGGCGCGGAGCATTCCGGTTTCCCCATAGGATCGGCCGCATCCCCATTTGAATTCCGGATGCAATCCATCGTCCGGTTGCTCGGACTTGTCAGTGACGTAGAATGCAAGTGCGAGACCGCGGGCGACGGGCTCCGCTTCCGGATCCTTGCCTGTCCGGAATGCGCGGGACGGCCGGCGGCGGGCTGCCTATGCCACAGCATGGGCGGAATGGTACAAGCGGCGGCGGATTGGTTCGGCGCAGGATCCGCCGTGAAGACGACGGAGATCCGATGCATGGCGCAGGGCGACTCGCAGTGCGAGTTTTCCATTGCAGGCGCCCTTTAAGGAAATGATATGGCGGAAAAACCGCTGCTGTTAATAGTAGAAGACGATTCCGGGACGGCCAGCCTTCTGGAAACCTATTTTCAATCCCAGAATTACCGGACTGAATGCGTCCGCCGCGGGGAAGAAGCGGAGCCGCTCGCCCTGGACACGCATCCGGATCTGGTCCTATTGGATATTCGCTTGCCGGGAATCGACGGATTTGAGGTGGCACGGCGGCTGCGCAACAGTCGGCGGACGGCCGCAGTTCCGATCCTGATGCTGACCGATTTGCGCGACCGCGACGACCGGCTGAAAGGGTTGGAGGCCGGGGTGGACGATTACCTTGGCAAACCCTTCGACCTGCAGGAGATCGGCCTGCGCGTGCGCAACGCCGTGGACCGCGCCCGGAGAAAACGCACGGCGAATTCGGTAACCGCCCTCCCCGAAGGCAAACCCGTGGAAGACGGGCTGCAGCGGATCCTCCTACAACCGGATTGGTCGATCGTGACCATCCAAATCCACGGCATGGACGCCTTTCGCGCCAGCCGCGGGTTCCCCGTGGCCGACGACATGCTGCAGGCCATCGGGCAGGCGCTTCAACACGGCGCTGCCGTACAACTGAAGGTCGGCGCCATGGTTGGCCATCTGTCGTTCAACGAATTCGTCATTCTCAGCGACATGCCCTCGCTGCTTGAGTTTACCAAAACCATTGCCGCAACGCTCGATCAAACAGCCCGGTCGTTTTCCCCGGTCATGGCCAAACTGGATTCCCATCAGACTACGGCGGAAGTAACATTCCATTTCCGATTCCTCTCGTCCACGGATGGGACCTTCCCATCATTGGATTCGCTGCAAAACGCCTTGGATCAAACGCCTTCGCGAACCCTATGACTGCCATTACTTCGCTATCGATTGTTATCCCAACTTACAACGAGGCGAAAAACCTGACGGCCATGGTGACGGCGTTGCGCGCCCTGCCGTTTCCCGATCTCAATCTTGTGATCGTCGACGATAACTCCCCGGACGGGACCGGCGCATTGGCAGACGCGTTGGCAAAGGATTCCGGATGCCGGATCTCGGTGATCCACCGTCCCGGGAAATTCGGCCTGGGCACAGCTTACCTGGCCGGATTTCGCGCCGCGCTCGCTCAACGCACCGAGGCGGTGGCCCAGATCGACTGCGACTTTTCCCATCCGCCGGACGCTCTGGTGCGGATGACCCAACTCCTGGCCGACTACGACGTCGTCGTCGGTTCGCGGTATATTCCCGGAGGCGGGTTGGACAAACGCTGGGACATGGGACGCAAAGTGCTCTCGCGCTGGGCGAGTTTTTACGCCCGAACCATTCTCGGTCTCCGGATCCACGACCCTACGGCGGGGTTTAAACTTTGGCGGCGGGAGACCCTCGTCGGCATCGGTCTGGACCGCATCCACTCCAGCGGTTACGTGTTCTTGGTGGAGATGGCGTATCTCGCCCAGCGGCTGGGCTACCGCGTGTGCGAATATCCGATCACGTTCGAGGACCGCCGGATCGGGGAATCCAAAATGAGCATGGGTGTTAAAATCGAGGCGGCTTGGAGGGTTTGGCAACTCTGGCTCCGGCACCACCGCCTGGAACCCAAAGACAAGGCGATGGAGCCTTGAGGAATAAAAATGCTGACCGAGAAATGCCCTTATTGCGGTTCATACAACGATGTCCAGGCGGGAGAGTGTTACTTTTGCCACAAGCAGCTCCCCGACCAACCCGGCAAACCGAAGAAAAAACATTCCAAGACACCCGGACCAAAGACCGTCACGTTTTCTTCACCGGCAACCCCCATCAAACGGAAATCCCCTCCGGGATGCCTGGTAATCTTTTCAGGGATACTGGTCTTTCTCTCCATCGTCGTCGTCTTTCAATGGATTAATGGCGCGTACAAACTCATTCAATGGAAAATTCCCGTCCTGCCGACGGACGCAGGAGTTTATATCTCCTATTATTTAAACGGTCTGGGAGACTATATTAATATCGCGATTCAATACCCGATCCCCGTGGTTGTCACCATCGGCATGTTCCTCATTCTTTGTTATGGAATATTAAATCTAAAAAAGTGGGCCCGTACAATCGTGCTCATTCTTCTGATGATGCTCCTGGCGGGAAATTTCGCCTTGTTCGGTAATTTTGTCATCCACTTCTACACTACACCGGAAAATGTGATCAATTTTTTCCTCCTTCTTCTGGGAGTCCTCCTTAACGTATACTGCGTTGTTTGGTTTTTCGAACATAAAAGGATTTTTGAGTAAATCTTCCCTTTATCCCGAGACCCGACGAATGTAAATTAATAAAAATCACCATGTTAACGGTTCAATGTCCCTCCTGCGGTTCCTTTAATGACGATACAGCTACGATCTGTTATTACTGTAAAAAACCACTCCCTATTTCGCCGGATCAATCCGGAAAAATAATACTTCACGCCGCTTCCGGCACCAGCCCGGCCAGTAGTAGGCGCGCCTCGGGGTATAAACGCCCAGGTTGCATCAGTCTTTATTCGGCGCTGATGTTCCTCGGAGGCATCTCAGGGTTTATTTCTCTTTTTGTCTTCCTGGGAAATACATCGTCCGCTAACCTATCCACGGTCTCTACGCAGCTAAACGATGCCGGAGCGGTCGATCCGAACCTCTTGAAGCTGCTGCCCGTATATTTTGGGATAGTTCTGATCGTGTTGTTTATTTTTTCGATCCTCAATCTCGTTGTCGGCTGGGGGCTTTGGACGATGAGGAATTGGGCCCGGATTTACGTCTTGGCGTCACAAGGCCTGTCGATTCTCACGGGCGTTCCGCTTCTTTTTTTCTCGATTGCGGTATCCAAAGGGAATCTTTGCATCGGAGTAATGTATTTGCTCCCATTGGCTATCACCGGCTACATCTTTCTGTGGTTTTTTGAAAATAGGAAAATTTTTCGGTAATCGATAAAAAGGTCAGAGAAATTTATCCTCAATATAAAAACCGATCGTTTTCTTCGTTCTCTTGGTTTCCAACTCGCATTCTATATCTACTAAATCATTACGATCTGATCATCTGCCGCGATGGGATTATTTCTGTGGCATTGAGGGGATCGTTTCGGCGAGCTTCACCCATTCGGCAACCGTCAGAGTCTCCGCCCTGCGCTTCGGGTCCACCCCGGCTCGAGTCAAAAAGGATTCGATATCCTTCGGAGAAAGGACCAATCCCGCCGAGAGCGTGTTGCGAAGCATTTTTCGTTTTTGTGAGAAACCCGCACGCGCGATTCGGAACATCCATCCGGCTGCCTCGATATTCCTTGTCGACGGGCTCTGGAATTCCACCTTGACAATCGCGGAATCCACTTTGGGGGCCGGGTAGAACGCCTCCGCCGGGATTCTGCCCACGATGGCCGGAGTTCCGTAATACTGCACACTGAGTGAGAGCAAGCTCATCTTCCCCGGCTGGGCGCAAATCCGCTCGGCCACTTCCTTTTGCACGGTCAGGACCATGAGGCTCGGCGAGACGCTCGATTCCACCAGCCGGCGGATGATCGCGGAGGTGATGTAATAGGGAATGTTGGCCGCCACTTTATAGTTGCCCGACGCGGCATTTCCCACCAGGTCCTCGACCGGCAAAGCCAGAATATCCCCCTGGACAAGGGTCACGTTGGGGAAGGATGAGAGCGCCGCGCGCAAAAGTGAGATCAGCAGTGGGTCGATCTCGACAGCAATCACGCGACGGGCGCGCGCCGCAAGGTGCCGGGTCAGGCTTCCCGCTCCGGCGCCAATTTCCAGCAGAACGTCTTCGGCCCCGATATCGGCCGCGGAAGCCACCTGGCCGAGTGCACCTTCATCGACGAGAAAATTCTGACCGAGGGATTTCCGGGGCCGGATACCCGCGGCGTGCAGCATCCGGCGGACGCTGTAAGCCGGGCCGGGGAGAGAAGCGGAGTCCGTCACGGGAGGACCCAGGGAACGTTCGCCGGTACGGGGGTCAGGAAATATAACGTCGTATTTCTATGCCAACCGATGTAATCGTCGTCGAGGTACGCCAGGTCGATCCAATACGGGGCGTTCGGTCCTGCGCCGACATCCTCGACGGACGCAGAGCCGTAGCCATCCACGTATACTCCCTGGCCGCGAAAAAGGGAAAACCAGCTGTAGACCATTGCAATCATCCCCTTTTGCAGTGTTTTCCCGGAATAGGTCGTATACCCACAGCTCGAAATTCCCAGACGACATGGAGAATAGGACGTGGCATACACCGTGATCGCGCGGTAATACTCGATCGGGCCGTCTGCAGTCTCGGCGGTCCGAACGACGATCTTCGTCCCGTACCCGACGATTCTTTTTTGCGGGAGCAGCAGAACTTGCTGACCCTCCGGCGTGCGGTCCGCCTCGACGCCGTCTTCATACCGGACCCGGACGATCGATTCCATGATGCCCGGTGCGCCCGGTTGCACTACCTGGGTCCGGTCCAGTTCCAAATCCGGCATGGGTTGGTTTGCACGCTCGAACGGAATCGACGATTGTTCGCGCAGGATTTCCTCCCGCACGCGCACGACACTGATCCGTCCGTCGGCGGGCAACGGTTCGCCTTCGGCGGGAACGGCGTAATCCAATCCGGCCAGGGATAATCCGGCTCGGGCCAAAGCGTCACCAACGGTCTTGCCGGTGGTTCGCACGGAAAGATCCTTCCCATCCACATGCACGGAGATCGTGCGAGCCCGGATAATCTCGATAACGATCGGCGATTGTTGGATGGAACTCAGCGAGGTGAGGATCGAAGGCTTCACCTCGTCAGCGGGATACAGGGCAATACCCGCCTGCCAAAGCGCCTCGCCGACCGTCGGGCCGGGCGCGCTGCAAGATGTCGTTTTCCCATCCGCGATAACCTGGAACGCGATCTCTTTTCGAATCTCAATTTTGATCGGCGGAGAATTCAGAAGCTGGTCGGGGGAAAACGGCGCGCCATCGGCAAAAACCCAATCCCCCTTCTCCAAAACGACTCCGGCTTGGTCGAGCAATTTCTGCAGCGGAATGTTTCCGCCTTCGGGAAAATCCGCATACCGGGTTTCGCCGCCAATCAGGATTGGTATCATCCGGCCGGAGGAAACCTCGATAGTCATCCCCCAAAGAACCGGGGAATCCCCTCCGGGAGAGGTCGGACGGCCCTTTTCCGGTTCCAACCCGGCGTCACGAAGAACAACCGCTACGGAAGACGCATGGGTGAGGATCCGGGTCCAGACGCCGCCATTATGAATGAAGACAGGCTTTAGGGTGACCAGATATAAAACCAGGAGAAAAACAACAACCGCAAGAGGTGCTTGAAACTTTCGCAAGGTTTTCATTATAGAAAATGCCCGACCAGGCTTCCCGGCGGCGCCCGGAAGATCCCCCTTACCGTTGCTTCCTTTCGGATCTGGCGGGGTTCGGAGGTTTCCGCCGCGCCGGACCCGGCCGGGCAGTGCGATAGTACCCGAGTGGCGGCGGAGAGTCAATATTCCGCAACTATTTTGAACATTGACAGCCTGGAAAATAGGGCTTCTAATGATACCGACTGGTCGGTTTATTTTATATGCAAAAACGAAGCGTTGAGACAAGGAACAAAATAATGGGTGCGGCGCAGGACCTGTTTTCGCGATCGGGTTTTGAATCCGCTTCCGTTTCTGAAATCTGCAAATTGGCGGGTATCAGCAAAGGCGCCTTCTACCATCATTTTCCATCCAAGCAATCCGTTTTCATGGAATTGCTGACGGAGTGGCTTGGGGGGTTGGATAAAACGTTGGAAGGATTGCGGAACAACCAACCCGAAGTCCCTCAATCGATAATCCAGATGTCTGAAATTTTTCCCTCAATTATAAAAGCCGCGGAAGGCCGCCTGCCGATCTTTCTTGAATTCTGGGTCCATGCATCGCGGGATCCGGAGGTATGGAAAACAGCCATCGCCCCATATCAAAAATATAAGGAGTTTTTTATCCAGATGATGGGGGAAGGAATTGCCGCCGGCTCAATCGTTGAGATGGATAAAGAAACGGCCGCCCTGGCTGTGATGTCCATGGCGATCGGTTTGTTGCTCCAGGGGATCATCGATCCTGCCGGATCCGATTGGGCCGGGGTGGGACGTGAGAGCATTCGCATGCTTACCGACGGATTGACGAGGAGATCAACATGAACCTGGTTACGGGCGCAACCGGACATATTGGAAACGTATTGGTACGAAAGCTTCTGGATGCCGGGCAAACCGTTCGCGCGTTGATCCTGCCCGGCGAGGATACGCTTCCGTTGCGGGATCTGCCCATCGAGCAGGTGCCGGGCGATGTGCTGGATCCACAGTCCCTGAGCAAGGCGATGAACGGCGTCAGCCGGGTGTTTCACCTGGCCGGGATCATCTCCATCCTGCCGGGAAGGAACGATCTGCTCCGCCGAGTGAACGTCGAAGGGACGAAGAACATCGTCGCCGAGGCCAAGCGCAGCGGCATACAGCGCCTGATTTACACAAGCTCGATCCACGCCATCCAGCACGCGCCGCAGGGGGTTTGCATCGACGAGCATCTGCCGTTCGATCCGCGAAACCCCGTCGGCGAATACGACCGGTCGAAGGCCGAAGCTTCGCTTGTAGTGCAGCAGGCCGCGGAGGAAGGTTTGGACTCGGTGATCGTCTGCCCGACCGGAGTGATCGGACCGAACGATTACCGCCGCTCGGAACTCGGCCAGTTGATCCTGGATTGCGTGGAGGAAAAAACCCAGTTTTACATCGACGGCGCGTACGATTTCGTCGACGTGCGCGACGTGGCAGACGGCATGCTGCTCGCGGCCGAGAAGGGGCGCCGCGGTGAAACGTATATTCTTTCCGGCCAGCGGCTCTCCGTGAGGAACATCATTGATATGTTGTGGGAGATGACCGGAAAACACTTTACCCGGATTCACATACCGTTTTCCTTGGCCAAAGCCGCGTCGGTCTTCACGCCAATCTACTACCGTCTTTCGGGAACCAAGCCGCGGTTCACGCCCTATTCACTCTCAACCTTGTGCAGCAATTCCAACATCAGCCACGCGAAAGCCACCCTTGAATTGGGATACCACCCGCGCAGGTTGCTCGAAACTCTTTCCGACACGGTGGACTGGTACCGCAGGAATAAACGAGTGCCCGTTTCAACCTAAACCGGAATTCGCAGGCCGATTCCAATCCGCGGGAGAATCCCTGCCCCCATCGGTTCACCCGATCGGTGGATACGGTTACCTGCAAGCGGTTCTCCTTCGCTCTTCGCGTGAAATCGATGGGAAGCGGTTGTTCGTGGAAGCAGCGGCTCTGCCTTGTCCTCCGGAGGTATTCCCATGCAATATATGTTTCAACAACCGATACCGCTGCCCTGGTTCTTCGCCGATCTGCTGACCGTCCTGCTCACTCTTTTCGTCATCCTGTTCGCCGTGCGAAGAAGCCTGCATCCCGAGATCGTAATTCTCGAGTGTCTCGCGTTTGTCTTTCTCTATGCGGGATTATTCGAAAATTTTGCCGTTGTGCAGGGCTGGTATATCTACGGAAGATCACTGCTGATGTTTGGCAACGTACCGCTGTCGGTCCCCTTGTTGGAGATGGACATTTTTATTACGGGGCTCTGGCTGCTGGAAAAAATGAGCGTTCCCGGATGGTGCAAACCCTTCATCCTTGGGTTATTCGGTATGCTGCAGGATTTTTCTTTGGATCCGCTCGCCACCCGTCAGGTGCACACGCTGAACGGACTCACCACCGGACGATGGACCTGGTTGATCGCGCCCGGATCGGCGAATATCTACCATATCCCGGTCTACAATTTTCCCGGCTGGATGCTCATCATGCTGTACGGTTCCCTCTATATCCTTTTGGGAAGGAAAATATTTAATAAAACCGGATTCAAATCCTGGGTGGGATACACCTACCCCTTTATCGCCATGCTACTGGCGCTGATTACGATGGTGACACCGCTTTCCCAATTCTTGCTTTGGTTGGCTCCCTTCGGAGTCAAAGGAAGCATCACCGAATGGATCATGTTGGCGTTCCTTCTGATCCTTCCCACCCTTCTGCTCATCTTCCTTTGGCGCGGAAGAATGAACCATGCGTTCGTACTTTCCGTCGACTGGCCCCTTTTTGCCGTCCCGGTTCTTTTTCACATTGCCGATTGTTTTTGGACCATCGCAGGGGGTTTTTACGATGTGCTCTGGTTGATTTTACTTTCGAGCATAATTCACCTCGGGTTGCTATTATGGATTTATCTTCAGGGGAGAAAACCGGTCCTGCCCCGGGAGAAATTTATTCCCTATTCCCCCTAGGAGCCTCCCATGAGGTTCCTTTGAATTAGCGTCAATCAAATCGTCCGCCTGGCCCTCCCCGGCGGACGATTTTTATACAATTTGAGATTCGAAATCCAATGGAAATTTACCATTTCATCGATTTGAAGCTACGGACGAATTCTTAATAAAGCACCGGTTGCGCAAAAAATCCGACTGCCAGCGTTCCCGGCCCCCCATGAGTAACGATAGCCGGCGGCAGTTCGTAGATCGGGACTTCCTGGATATCCATCCGTGTCTTAAAACCTTCCGCCAGTTGTTTGGCGGTATCCTCGGCATCAGCCTGCATCACACAGAAAAATGATCCATCCCCTTTGGGGCATTCCCCCGTGACCAATTCCTGAAGGCGAGCCAGGGCTCGCGCCCGCGTCCTTTGCTGTTCGTAGGCTTCGACGCGGCCGTCCAGTAAACGCAGAATCGGTTTAACTTGCAGCATCTCGCCCACCAGCCGCTTGGCCCCGCCGATACGTCCACCTTTGTGAAGGTATTCCAGGGTATCCACGACGAAATACGTGCGCTGTTGGATTCTTAAATTCTCCAACCGGGAGAGCAATTCATCCATGGGAACATCCTGCTTGGCCCAACGGTCGGCGAGCAGGACCGTGGCGCCGAGCGTGCCGGCCACCGTGCGCGTGTCGAGGACGCGGATTCCGGCTCCCGGAAAATCCTGCGCGGCCACTTCGGCCGACCGCAGCGTCCCGGAAACGTCCGCCGACGGGCACAGCACGAAAGGAATATCGCCTCGGTCGAGGATTTCCCGGAAGATGGGAGTGTAGAGCGCGGGTGACGGCGCAGCGGTTTTTGGCAGGACTGCCGAGTCGCGAAGTTTTTTCAAAAAGAGTTCCGTGGTCAATTCCGTATCGTCGCGGAAAGACTTCTCTCCGAAAATTATGATCTGTGGGAGGATCGGAATCCCAAGCTTGGTCGTGATTTCCCGCGGCAGAGCGCACGTCGTGTCGGCGATGATCCGGATCATTCCAGCCTCCATTGTTGCGATTCGGTTTCGTCGATGCGTTTTAGATTCTACACCCAGCCGGTGGAAACCGCCCCGTGGGCAAGCGTGGATTGCCATCCGCCTCCCCTCTCGCGTATAATCCGTTCACCCTGTTGGAGGATGGATGCCCAAACGTAAAACTGACCGAAGCGAGCCGGCCAAGGCCCGCAAGACGGAGTTCCGCACCGGCGCACAAATCCGCCGGGAATTCCTCGACTTTTTTGCCAAGCACGGCCACACCGTCGTCCCTTCGGCGTCCCTCGTCCCGGGCAACGATCCCACCTTGCTGTTCACCAATGCCGGCATGGTCCAGTTCAAGGATGTTTTTCTCGGGACCGACAAACGCTCCTATAGCCGGGCGGTGGATTCGCAGAAATGCATGCGGGTCGCCGGCAAGCACAACGATCTCGACGAGGTGGGACGCGACGATACCCACCACACGTTTTTCGAAATGCTCGGCAACTGGTCCTTCGGGGATTACTACAAGAAGGAAGCCATCGCCTGGGCTTGGGAACTCCTGACCGGCGTTTGGGGATTGCCCGCGGACCGGCTTTACGTCACCTGTTTCCGCGATGAGAAGGGGGAGATTCCCCAGGACGAGGAAGCCTCCGAAATCTGGCGGGCGCAGCCCGGGCTCGATCCGGCCCACGTGCTTTTCTTCGGCCGCAAGGAAAATTTCTGGGAGATGGCCGACACCGGCCCCTGTGGTCCATGCAGCGAAATCAGCATCGACCGCGGCGAAGACAGTTGCGATAAGAAAAACGTTCCCGGCCACGTCTGCACCGTCAACGGCGATTGCCGGAGGTTCACCGAACTTTGGAATCTCGTGTTCATCCAATACAACCGCACCGGTCCCAGTGATCTTTCGCCCCTGCCCGCCAGGAACGTGGACACAGGCATGGGCCTCGACCGCCTGACGGCGATCCTGCAGGGTGTGAACTCCAATTACCGCACCGACCTGTTCTGGCCGCTGATCGAGGCCACGCAACGTCTGACCGGACATTCCGACAAGCAGCGCGAAGCGAACTTTACGCCCTACCGGGTGATCGCCGACCACGTCCGCGCCGCCTCGTTTCTGATCGCCGACGGCGTGGTGCCTGGAAACATCGGCCGGAATTACATTTGCCGGATGATCATCCGCCGTGCGGCGCTCTTCGGCGGAAAACTCGGGCTGACCGAACCGTTCCTGGCCAAAGTGGCCGAGGCGGTCGTCTCCACATACCGGGAGGCGTATCCGGAACTCGCGCGGCACAGCGAGGCGATCTATTCCGCGCTCACCATGGAAGAACGCCGCTTCCGCAAGACGGTGGACGTGGGAATCGAAAATCTCCAAGGGACACTTTCCGACCTCAAGCGCCAGGGACAGTCTGTTTTGAACGGGCATCTCGCATTCGATCTGTACGCCACGTACGGTCTGCCACTCGAGATCACCCGTGACGTGGCCCGCGATCTGGAAATGGAAGTGGACGCGGATGGATTTCGCAAGGCGATGGACGAACACCGCGAGGCGTCCGGAGCCGGACAAGCCATGGGCGAGATGACCGGCGCGGATGCCGCGCGATACCGGACTATTCTCGATGAGCTCAAGGCCGAGGGGATGCTTCCGGAGAATGGCGTCGAGTATGACCCCTACTCCACCTTCCAAATGGAGGAGCCGATCCTGGCCCTGCTCAAGGATGGAAAACGCGTTCAACGGGTTGGTGAAAACGATGTCGTGGAAGTGATCCTCCCGCGCGTATGCTTCTACGTTGAATCCGGCGGACAGGTGGCCGATATGGGCTCCCTGTGGATGCCCAAGACCGAAGGCGCGGACGACGCCGCTTGGGACATCGACGTTGAGGAAGTGATCCGTCCCGTCGGCGGGTTGATCGTGCTGCGGGGAAAGGTAAAATCCGGCCGTCCCGCGCAGGGAGATCTGGCCACGATGGAAGTGGACGAGGAACGTCGCTGGGGCATCATGCGCAATCACACCGCCACCCACTTGCTTCACGCGGAATTGCGCTATGTCCTCGGGAATCACGTCCGACAGGCCGGCTCGCTGGTCGCGCCGGACCGGCTCCGGTTCGATTTCACGCACCACAGCATGATCAGCCAGCAAGATTTGGAGAAAATCGAGCGCTTCGTCAATGAAGCAATCCTGGCCAACTACCCCGTCACGACGACGGAAGAGGCCCGCGACGACGCCGTAGGCAAGGGGGCGATGGCGCTGTTTGGAGAAAAGTACGGCGAGAGCGTGCGCACCATCTCCATCGGCGAGGAAGGAGAGCCGTTTTCCTACGAACTTTGCGGCGGCACCCACGTTTTCCAGACAGGCGACATCGGCATGTTCCTGATCGTTTCCGAGAGCAGTGTGGCTTCCGGCGTGCGCCGCATCGAGGCGGTCACCGGCCATGCGGCGGTGGCACTCGCTCAAGAGCGAAGCCGGGCTCTGCAAAATGTCTCCGCCTACCTCGGTGTGGGACCGGAGGAGGTGGACCGGAAGGTGCTCGAAAACATGGGCGAACTGGACCGGTTCCGCAAGGAGAATCAGCGCCTGCGGCAGGAGATGGCCCGTTCGGAATTCGAAGCTTCGCTTGCGCAAGCCGCAACCATCGCCGGTGTACAGGTCCTGGCGGTGAGAGTGACTCAAGCCAACGCGGAAACCCTGCGCATCCTTGCCGACTCGTTCCGGAGAAAATACTCCAGCGGGATGGCGGCTATTGGGTCGATCGTCGACGAAAAACCGATTGTGGTGATCTCCATTAGCGACGATTTGGTAGCGCGCGGTCTCAGCGCCGACGAACTGGCACGGGCGGCGGCCAAACTTCTGGGCGGGGGAGGAGGCGGCCGACCCAACTTGGCCCAGGCCGGCGGGACGGATCCCAACCGGCTGGCGGATGCGTTGCAATTCCTACGACACGCCGCCGAGGAAAAATTGGTCTGAAGCCGGAGTAGGTATGCCGGACGGACGGCCATGAAAGAACAAATTCTTTCTCTCGAACCTACCGACGACCTGCAATTGCTGCGGGATAAAATCACCCGCGTGCAAGCAGGACGGTTGATACTTTTGTGGCCCGCCTTAACCGAACCGATCAACCGCCGACTGGACTTTGCGCTTTTACGCCGTTGGGCGGCGATGGCCGGATCGGAATTAATCCTGGTCAGCGCCGATCCAGAAGTCCATCGACTGGCGGCGCAAACCGGAATCCCCTGCTATCCTAGCCTCAAGGAAACGGCGCTTTACGGACTATCACCCCATGATCGCGATTTTTCCCGCGGTTTTACGGTCCGACAAAAACAGGCGCGCCCTCCCGCCCCGCTCCGGATAAATTTTTCAGACCGACATTCTCCCGCCGTCCGGATCGGCGTTTTCGCTTCAGCGATTCTTTCGTTACTGGTTCTCTTCCTTTTGCTAGTCCCTACCGCGCAGATCAATGCAGTTTTCCCAAGCCGCGCGATTGAGGTCTCCAAGCCCCTCGATCCTTCTCTCTGCGCTCTAATTAGCACACATTTGGAACTCTCTTCCCGCCTGGAAACTACCGGATTTGCTTCCGTTCCTATTGCCTATGCGAATGGAATTATTTTATTGACAAACAAATCATCCCGCATTCTCAATCTTCCCGCCGGGGTGAGGGTTTCGTCAAAAGGCAGCATTTTCCTCGAAACGACCGATGGAGTGATCCTCCTTCCGGGAAAATCTCAATCGGTCGCGGTCCGCGCGATCAAGTCCGGTCCGTCCGGCAATCTCGCCGCCGGAACAATAGACCATGTGGAAGGACCGCTCGCGCTCTCGCTTGAGGCAACGAACCCTGAGCCAATTTCCGGCGGCGCGCAAGCCTGGCGCAGCACGGTTGCTCAAACCGATCTCGATGCATTGCGCACAACGTTGACCGATCAGGCCCGCCAGGAAGCGACAACCGGGATGCAGAACCTGGCGACAGCCGGCCGGACGCTTGTGGAAAAATCCATGCAGGTACAGTTCGACCCGCTGGATGCTGCTGACTTCCCCGTGAATACGCCTTCCGACACTGTCGGCCTGACGTTGCATGCGACCGCCAGCGCATTGGAGTGCCCCACCGATATCGTCCGGTCCCGCGCGCAAAACGTTCTCGTCTCCGGGCTCGCCGCAGGCGAGACGCTCTATCCCGCGAGCCTCACTCTACGGCTGGAGGAAAACGCACAGGGCGCAATCGATCTGCATGCGTCCGGCCTGGCGGTGAAAATCCCCGATCCCAACGTGATGGCTCTGGCGCTGCGCGCGCGCACTCCAGGACAAGCAGCCGCGATTATGCGCTCCCGATTCGGCGCGCTCAGTGTCGCCGGTGTGGATCTTTGGCCGGCGTGGATTCCGGTGCTACCGCTCTTCCCCTATCAAATTGAAATTGCGGCTGGAAGGGGATGAAAAGCCTCGCGGTGGATCCTGGATTGAAAAAGATCGGGCTGGCCGTGAGCGATTCCACCGGAACGGTCGCGCGGGCGCTGACGGTTTTCGAACGAGGTTCTCTGCAGCAGGATTGCGTCCGGATCCTTGAAGCGGTCCATCGTGAAAAGGCGGAGCAGATTTTCGTTGGAAACTCCCACGAAGCGGGGACTCGAATGAACGAGCAGGCGCGGTTCACGCATAGGCTGCTCGCCGCTTTGCGCGCGGCCGCCTCCATCCCCGTCATCCAATATGACGAATCCTTCTCCACGCAACGCGCCCAGGAGGTCCTGGCGGAGCGAGGCCAGGGGCGCAAGCTTCGCCGCGCCCCGGACGACGCGCTGGCCGCTGCGGCATTTCTACAGGAGTATCTCGATGACCGAGCGGACAAACCGGCGTAAACCGTTTGGGACGTACACTCGATGGATCGGCGCGATGTTCCTGGGAGGAATCCTCCTGGCGCTCTTGGCCGCCGGATTGATGCTCCTGCTGAGCGAGGACTCCGGTTCGCCGTTGCCGCCCGCGGCCGGGGACCTCTCGACTTTTAATCTGGTTTATCTGCGGGCGTATTTACGCTTCAATTACGATTCCCTGAATCTTCCCTCCGCCCGTTCCGATGGAGTGTTCGAGATACAACAGGGCGAGACGGCGACGGAAATTTGCGCGCGGTTGAAGCAAGAGGGTTGGGTCGGGGATTCGGACTTGATTTGCCGCTACCTCCATTACACCGGCGGCGACCGCTCGATCGGTTCGGGGATGTTCCTCATCCACGCCGGAGAGAATCCGGCACAGATCGCCGATTCGCTTTCGAGCGGGAAAAGTAAAATCCGACAGGTAACCGTATTCCCCGGCTGGCGGCAGGAGGAGATCGCCGCCGCGCTTCCCGCAACCGGAGTTTCCATCACCTCCAACGATTTCCTCGCATCAACCGGCGGACGCCCGGACAGCAACGGCAGCCTGGCGTCTCTCTACGCGGAAATTCCCTCCTGGGCAACCTTGGAAGGATTTCTCTTCCCTGCGGAATACCGGGTGGTTCCAGGGGAAACGGCGGATCAATTCGTCGAGCGGATGGTTGTGAATTTTCAGCAGTCGCTTCCCGCCGGATGGCAGTCGGCGGTGAAATCCCAGGGGTTAAGCATCTACCAAGCGGTCACCCTGGCCTCGATCATCCAGCGCGAAGCAATGGTGGAAGAGGAAATGCCGCTGATCGCGTCGGTATACTTCAACCGTCTGAACCTGGGGATGCGTTTGGAAGCGGATCCCACCGTGCAATACGCGTTGGGATTCCAATCCGACCGCGGAGGATGGTGGACCAATCCACTCTGGCCCGCGGATTTCGGTCTCGATTCTCCATACAATACTTACCTATATTACGGATTACCGCCTGGACCGATAAGCAATCCCGGATCCGCGGCGCTGCAAGCGGTCGCCGAGCCGGCTCAAACTTCCTACCTGTTCTTCCGAGCTGCCTGCGATGGTTCCGGCCGGCACAACTTTGCGGAGACGTATATCCAACATCTGGCCAATGCGTGCGGGGGATAGAATATTAATCTCTGTAGCCGCGATCGGCGATCGCGGCTACAAGCGTTATTTCACGCCGTTCATATTATAGAAAACCAACCCGGAAAGCGGTTTCGGGTAGAAGTGCGTGGACTTCTGAGGCATTTTTTCCCGGTTGTCGGCCACGGTCATAATTTCCTCAAGGCTGGTGTGGTTTAAAAACCATCCCGACTGCATTTCCCCCGAACGCACTTTGTCGAGCGCCACTTGCGCTTTGGGTGTGTAGTGGAGAGTCATCTGCGGTTTGAGTTGTTCCTCGGTCAGGCCGAGCAACATTTTAAACACGATGGATTTCAACAGGGAGACATCCAGCATCCGCAGAGTAAGCGAGCCGCTTTCTCCCTCCACCATCCGGATGGCCCGCTTTTCATCGATCGACAACAGGTAGTACGTGTTTACTCCGTTCAGCGCGACGCCGAATTTATGGTCATGGACGTCGGCGTTGCGCAGTTCGCGCAGCCACATTTCGCGCGCCTCGATTTCATCGTCTTCCCCGAAGGAATAAGCGCGCACCAGAAACCCAAGCTTCACCGCGTCCCGGATAGTCTGCTCGTTCACTGGCGGGAGATCCCTGAGCATGCGGTGGGTTGGAAGCGTCGTCAACCCTTCGTGGTTGGCCGACACCAGATACATCATGATGTACTCCCACGGCGCATTCGGCCCGGCATCCGGATACTGCTTGCGCATTTCGTCACGGATTGTAAGCATGGTCTGGTAGCGGTGGTGCCCGTCCGCGATGTATATCCGCTTCTGCGATACGGCCTGCGAGATCGCCTCGCACTGGACCGGATCGACCAGTCGCCAAAGGTGGTGGCGCACTCCGGTGGCCGGATCCACGTAATCCAGCACCTGCAGATCGCGGTCGCACCTGGAGAGGATTCCATCCACCGTGAGCTGCGGATCCGGATAGATTCCCCAGATATATTCGAATTGTGTGCGAGTAGTGCGGGTCAGGCGGATGCGGTCTTCGAGCGGCTCGCGGATAATATTCTCGTGGGGAAGGATCCGGCCGTTGTCGTAATCCTGCAAGCGGACCAATCCGATGAAACCGGAGACCTGCCGGTGCGGCAGTCCTTCGGCTTGGAAATCCTGTTCATACACCCAGAAGGACGGGCGCCGATAGGAAACGATCATCTGCTCCCGGCGCCACTGACCGAGCAAATCCCGGGCGCGGGTATAGCGATTGCTCTCTTCGGTATCGCCGGGTTGGATCTTGTTCAGGATGAGGCGCACCACGTTATGCGGGTGAACCTTGTAGTACTCGTCCTGTTCGACCGGGCTGATCACATCATAGGGACGGGAAAGACACAGGCCGATGTTCTCGATCTTCTCCGGATTGTAATGTTCGGCCCGGAAAGGCCTGACCTCATTGATCGACTCCATCATCCCGATTCCTCCAACCTCAAATGTGCCGCCCATTCCGGTTCGATATAAAAGCATGCGCGGTCATCAAGAAATCATACCGCGCAGCCTGCTTCATCAGCCCGTTCGGAAATTCTGCTTCGGATCATGGAATGGATCCGATGGAAAAAAATTATACCATTCCTTGAGATAATTTTCACAACCTCGGCGTTAGGTTAACTCATTCCCGCCGTGCAACTTAACTTTTTCTCCCTGCTCCTGAAGATATCCCGTTAGCGCGATCCAGCCCAACTCATAACTGCGTGCGCCAAACCCGCAGATGGAACCGATGCAGACCGGAGCGATCACCGACCGGTGGCGGAACTCCTCGCGGGCGAATACGTTGCTGATATGGACTTCCACCGCCGGTATGCGCACGGCGGCAATCGCATCCCGGATCGCCAGCGAGTAATGGGTGAATGCGCCGGGATTGATCATCAATCCGTCCGCCCATTGCCGGGCCGCCTGGATCGCGTCGATGATGCCGCCTTCGCTATTGGATTGCACGATTCGGATTTCCGCCCCCTGCCCTTTCGCCAGCGCCGTGATCCGCGCATCGATCTCCGCCAACGTCACGTTTCCGTACACTTCCGGCTCGCGCTCGCCGAGCAGGTTGAGATTGGGTCCATGCAAGAGCAAGATTTTGGTCATCGTTCCTCCTCCGGTTTGCATCCCCGCCTCCATCCGCCGGGTCTCCGATTTCATCCTCTGGAATCAAGCCGCGATCCACGCCCGTTCGAATTTCAATCCCGGCATCCGATGGATTTTAGCGACTGCAGGACGTCTTCATCCGGTACTTCCAAACCGACGCGCACTTTTCCCGCCGAGATCGGTAAAGCCCATTTAATCCGCCCGCCGCGTCGTTTCTTATCCGCGGCCATCAGCTCGAGGATCTTGTCCACGGGCGCCTCGCAGCGCACGGGTAATCCCAGATTAATCAACAAGGCGCAGAGTTTGTCGGAAAGGCCGTGTTCGGCGATGCCGATTCTCTCCGACAGTTTCGATTCGGCCGCCATTCCGATCGCCACCGCGTCGCCGTGCGGGATTTCATAGTTCGACCAGGTTTCGACGGCGTGGCCGATCGTGTGGCCGAAATTCAGTGCTTCGCGGGGTCCGCGCCGCTCGTAGGGATCTTCTTCCACCACCCGGATTTTCACCCGGGCCGACCGGCGGACAATCCCGTCGAGCTTTTCCGGGGCAACCTCGCCGTTCAAAGCTTCAATCATTCCCAGCAGCTTGGAATCGCCGATCATCGCGGATTTGACCACCTCGGCCATCCCCGTCCGCAATTCCTGGGGAGGCAACGTAGCCAGGGTGTCTAAATCCGCAAGGACCATAGCCGGCGGATAAAACGAACCAATGAGGTTTTTCCCCTGCGGGAGGTCCACGGCGGTTTTTCCGCCGATCGCGGCGTCGACCATACCCAGCAGACTGGTCGGAAGCGCAACCCAGGGGATCCCGCGCAGGTAAGTGGCGGCCGCAAATCCGGCAATGTCCGTCACCACACCTCCACCCAGGGCCAACAGGGTCCCGCGGCGTTCCATTTTGCTGTTGAACAGACCGGAATAAATCGACTCGAGTGTTCGAAGGTTTTTCGACGCTTCGCCGGCTTTTAATACAATTGAGGAAACGGCTCCCATCGGCGCCAGGGTTTCCTCAATCGGCCGGGTGTAAATCGGCGCGACGTGGTCGTCGCTGATAATCACAAACGGCGCGCCGAGCTTGCGATCCTCCAATTCGGCGCGCAAATGGTGCAGCATCCCGCGGTTGATGATTACGTCGTACCCGCCCCCCATCGCCGCCAGGCGGAACACGCCCGAAAGGCGTTGAACCTTTCGGACGACGTCTTCCGGCGCGAGCGTGGTGGTATCGAGGGTAAGCGGGAAGGAGGCGTAGAGCGCGGCGCGTTTTGCCAGAAGGGCTTTGAGGCGTTCCAACGGACCGGATCCCGCGAGGAGCGGTCGGGCGTTCAACTCGTTGCCCACGCGCTCCAGGATGGTTTCGGGATTGCACATCAGGCATACCACCGCCCCGGAAGATTCAACCAAGGCGCGGTTCTCGTCATCCACCAGCGTTCCTCCGCCGAGGGCGACCACCGTCCGGGTGGTTTTTACCAGATTCGAAAGCAGCGCTTTTTCCCGCAGGCGAAAATCGGCTTCCCCCTTCTGAAGAAAGATTTCCGTGATCGGCATCCCCGCTTCGTTTTCAATGATCTTATCGGTATCGGTGAAATGCCAGCCCATGCGTTCGGCAAGCAGCATGCCGATCGTGGTTTTTCCGCATCCCGGCGGACCATAGATATATAGATTCATTCTTGGCCTCGGCGTTGAACTCCCTCATCTTCCGCATCCCAGCCGATCTTCCATCCCGTCCAACCGCGCCGGATGAAGCGGGAAGAAAAATCGCTGGACCCGGCGCGGATTGTATCGCAAAAAAAGCAACCGCGGTGAGTGGTTTGCCCGCCGGGCGACTTCTCCCAAAATGCCGATGATAAAGCGCCGCCCGATGAAGAAAGCACCGGCGATGAAATACGCGCGAAAGAATCCTCTCGATGCGTTACCAGAAATTCTTTGGACCGGGGGAGAGATGAAAGTCGGAGAGTGTTCCGCGCGGAAGGCGGTCAAAACGGTTGCGGACTTCGTCGAGGGAATCCCCGCCGCATTTTTCCATCACCGCATCCGCAAGCACCAGGCAGACCATTCCCTCGCCCACCACCGCCGCGCGTGGCACCGCGCAAAAATCCGACCGCTCATAGTGCGTCTCCGTTTTCCCGCCCCCGGAGAGGTCGACCGATTCCTGCGAAGCGATCGTGGTGGCAATCGGCTTCATGGCGGCGCGGACTACGATCGGTTGACCGTTGGTGATACCCGCTTCGATTCCTCCGGCATGATTGGAAGGACGGACGATTTTATCGCCCTCGCGCCGGATCGGATCCTGGGCTTGCGTTCCGGGCAGCGCCGCCAGCGCGAATCCATCCCCGAATTCGACTCCTTTGATGGCGGGAATCCCGAAGAGGGCAGCGCCCAAACGCGAGTTCATCCTTCGGTCCCAATTGCCCAAACCCCCCAATCCCGGCGGTACACCCAGCGCGACCACCTCGAATACCCCCCCGAGCGTATCGCCGGCCTTCATCGCGCGGTCGATCTCCGCCTGCATCCGTTCGCTCCCCGCCGGATCCGGGCAACGCAACGGAGATTCTTCCGCCCGCGTAAATCGTTCTTCGATCGGCAGCGAGGCCGGGTCGGCCGCGGCCGTACCGATCCGAATGACGTAACTCCCGACGCGGACTCCCAGCGCGTCGAGGAATTTTCTGCAAACGGAGCAAGCAGCCACACGGGCGGCGGTTTCGCGCGCACTGGCGCGTTCCAAACCTGTACGCAGATCATCGTATCCATATTTGATCGCCGCCGCGAGGTCGGCGTGCCCGGGACGGGGAACGGTCATCGCTTCCACCGCCCGCCCTTTCCATTTCTCATGATCGAGGTTTTCAACCATGAGCGCGATCGGCGCGCCGGTTGTTTTCCCATTCATCACCCCGGCAAGAATGGTCGCCTGGTCTCGTTCGATTTTCATCCTCGGGCTCGCCCCGCGGTAGGCGGTCTGCGTTATGGATCCGCCTTGCCGCCGGATTAAATCCGGCCGAAGATCTTCCGCCCGGAGCGGCAACCCCGCGGGAATTCCTTCCAGGACGGCTACCAGCGCCGGGCCATGCGACTCTCCTGCCGTAATCAGCCTTATCATGCCGCCTCCCTATCTATCCAAGCGCCGCCTGGGCTGCCTGCAGCATCACATCGCGCGGCGCATGCACGCCGGTCCAAAGTTCAAACGCAAGTGCACCCTGCTCAACCAGCATCCCCAGTCCTCCTACGGCTTTCAATCCGCGCGACTTTGCATCCCGCAGGAACCGGGTTTCGATTGGGTTATAGACAACATCATATATGCCGGCTTTTTCCGGGAATGGAACGCTTTCCGGCCAGGGAGATGCTTCGATGCTCGGCCACATTCCGACCGGCGATGTGTTTACAACAAGGCTCGCGGACCGGGTCCGATCGGTAAGCGATGGCTCGCTCCAGGAGATTACTTCCACCCGCCCGTCTCCAAGGTCGCGCGCCAGGGTTTCGGCCTGCTCGAGGATGACCGCGATCAGAGAGATCCGGCACAGACTTTCGACCAAGCCCCGCACGACCGCCCGCGCCGCCCCTCCGGAACCGATTACGACGACATTCCTCCCGCGGAAATCGAATCCGTTGCGATCCAGATCGGCCAGAAAGCCGGGCATGTCGGTATTATGCCCGATCAGCTCCTTCCCCTTTCGTGCGATGGTGTTCACGGCCTTCAAACGCGCGGCCGCGCCTTCCAGTTTCCGAAGATGCGTGATGATCTTTTCTTTGTATGGAACGGTCACGTTTGCGCCTTTCCAATCCGGGTCGGATTTCAAACGCGCCAATACCCCGCGGAGGTTTTCCTCCCGCTCGACCGGAAGCAGCGAATATTCGCCCGGCATTCCCAGCACATGGAAGGCCGCATTGTGCATCGCGGGGGAAATGCTGTGAGCCAGGGGCCAACCGATCAAAACCGTTTTCATGCCATCTGCGCTCCCAGGGAATTCATCAGACTCGCAAAATTCGGAAATGATTCCGAAACGCACTCGGCGCCTTCGATCTCAAGCGGGGTTTTCGAAACCAGTCCGGCCACAGCCATGGCCATCGCCAGACGGTGATCCCCGTGGGAATTCACGGACCCTCCGCGGATTTCCACAGGACCCTCGATGGAAAATCCGTCGGGCGTTTCCTCTACCGCAACCCCAATCTTGCGCAGTTCAGCGGCCAGCATCGAGATCCGGTCGGATTCCTTATTTCGAAGTTCCGCGGCGTTTTGAATGATGGTGATCCCTTCGGCGCGAATCGCCGCGACCGCGAATACCGGGAATTCGTCGATCATATCCACAACCTCGGTACCCTCCACAACGGTGGAGGATAGAGGACCCGCACGCACTCTCAGATCGCCCCGCGGTTCACCGGCCGTTTCCGATCGGTCGATCTCCGCGACGTCGGCGCCCATTCGGCGCAAAACCGCAAGCAGGCCCGTCCGCCGTGGGTTCAACCCGACGTCTCGCAGTATGATCTCCGATCCAGGGACGATCAACGCCGCCACCAGAGGGAACGCCGCTGAGGAAAAATCCCCGGCGATGCGGATCTCCAGCGGTGGAAGCGGCCGTCCGATCGGGAACACTCGCACGCGGCAAGGCGCCTCGTCCAATCGGACCCCCAGGGCGCGTAGAAGCCGCTCGGTATGATCGCGCGAGGGAGAAGGTTCCTGCACCAGCGTCGATCCGGAAGCGGCAAGCCCCGCCAGCAGGATGGCGGATTTCACCTGGGCGGATGCGACCGGCATGGAATACTCGATCCCTGATATTTCCGATGGTGTAATTCCCAGCGGCGGACAATCCGGCTGCTGCATGGAACGGATGACGGCGCCCATCGCCCGGAGCGGTTCGATCACGCGGAGCATTGGCCGACGGCGCAATTGATCGGATCCGTCCAGGATGAATTCGCCGCCGGCCGCGTCCGACCGCCACTCCGGGCGACCGGCCAGCATTCCGCTGAGCAATCGAAAGGTGGTCGCCGAGTTGCCGCAATACAGTGGCTGCGGCCCGGTTTGAAACCCGCTCCGGCCGTTTCCCTCCACCACGAGGGTTTCTTTTTCCCAACTCCATTCCACTCCTGCGGCGGCCAGCGAATCCAGCATGACCTGGGTGACCCCGGCGCGGAGAAACCCGTCGATGCGGCTGCGACCGTCGGCCGTCGCGGCCAGGATTGCTGCTCGATGGGAGATGGATTTATCCCCTGGAAGGCGGACGGATCCATGCAAAGCGCTAGTATTTCGGGAAACGAGTCTCACTTTTCGCCTTTGGACAATTCCAGCAGCTCCTGCCTTCCCCGGCGGCCTTCGGCCAGCAAAAGTTTCAAGCCCGCTTCGTCGCCTTCGCGAATCCGCTGGGTGAGCGCCTCCAGCCGGGCGATGTATTCCTCGAGCGCCTCGAGCACATGCTCGCGGTTGGTGAGCAGGATGTCTGTCATCATTTCTAAATTCGAGGCCGCCAGGCGCGTCGTATCCCGGAAACCCGGTCCAACGAGCGCCGCGGCCGACGGCAGCCGGCTTGCGGTTTGCGCCAGGGCCACCGCTACCAGATGCGGAAGATGGCTTGTGCTGGCAACGAGGTTGTCGTGCTCGGCCGCGCTTAGTTCAACGGGGCGTGCACCCAGCGTCGCGACCAGGCTGCGACCACCCGCAAGCGCCCGCGACGAACCATTGGGGATTGGAGTTAAAACAAAAGGCGCATCCTTGTAAAGCAGTGGATCCGCAAAGCCGATCCCTTGCACCTCGCGTCCGCAGATCGGATGTCCTCCAATCGGGGCATAACCAGTCCCCAAACCCTCCATCGCCTTCACAATATCGCTCTTGGTTGACCCAATATCGATGACTACGCGCACTCCGTTGGTAAGAGGGTGAATATTGGCCAGTTCCCTTAATAACGCCAGGATCGTCCGCACCGGAGCGGCAAGGACAATCAGATCGGCTTTTTCGACCAAGCCTGGGAGGTGGGGTGCCAATTCATCGACGGCTTTTTTCTTTAGCGCCGCCTTTTCCGCCACCGGATCGGAATCCAGTCCGATTCTCCAACGGCATTTTCCGGTTAATGCGAGCGCGAGCGACCCACCCATCAGACCCAAGCCCACAACTCCAATAATGGCTTGGTCAAGCGTAAAAGGAAGTTCTTTATCCTGCGGCATGACTCCCTTTCCCGTGCCTCTCAAGTTTCCTTTGGATTGGAATAATGAATTCTCCGCAACAGTGGATTTTACGCCATTCGAAAGCCGGCCGTATAGAAGAGGTTTTCGAAGGAGGGTCCGGTGGCCCACACTTATTATGTCATTCCGAGAGGCCTTTAGACCTCGCCTGCTCCCCGGCCTCGCCCGGCGAAGCCGGGGCGGGGCTGAGCGCAGCGAAGGGAGGAATCGGTGACACGATGAAGGAGAAATGCGCTCCATAAACTAATTCCGCGATTCCTCACCCCCGAAAGTCACTGGGGTTCGGAATGACACATCAAATACGAGTCCGCGATTCTTCACCCCCGAAGGTCACGGGGGTTCGAAATGACATAAGCAGTCTGAATCAGCTTCGGCCGATTACGGCGGCGATCCGCCTTACCTGGTTCACCACCTCGCTGAAAGCGTCCGGCGTGAGGCTTTGCGGCCCGTCGGAAAGCGCCGCTTCCGGATGAGGATGCACTTCCACAATCAGCCCATCGGCACCCGCTGCAATAGCTGCCCGCGAGATCGATTCTATATATTCGTCCCTCCCGGTGGAATGGCTCGGATCGACCAGAACCGGCAAATGCGAGAGATGTTTGACCACCGGGATCGCATTAATATCGGTGGTATTGCGCGTTGCGGTCTCGAAGGTGCGGATCCCGCGTTCGCAAAGCACGACGCGAGTATTCCCGTTGGATAGAAGGTACTCGGCGGCCATAAGCCATTCCTCGACCGTGGCGCTGTTGCCCCGCTTGAGGAGAACCGGATGGCCGCTTTTCCCCGCCGCCTGCAGGAGCGGATAATTCTGCATGTTGCGCGCCCCGATCTGGAGCATGTCGGAGTATTGGATCACCATCTCCAACTGGTCGGGAGCCATGACCTCGGTGACCACCGGTAATCCGGTCGCCTCGCGCGCCTCGGCCAGCAACTTTAAACCTTCCTCGGCCATTCCCTGGAATGCATACGGGGAGGATCTCGGCTTGAACGCACCGCCGCGCAACATGTGCGCGCCCGCCTTCTTTACGGCCTTGGCCGTTTCGAGGATCTGTTCCCGACTTTCGACCGCGCAGGGACCGGCGATGATAACGATCTCGTTTCCGCCGATCGCGACCGAGCCGATCCGCACGATGGTTCTTTCCGGGCGCGATTCGCGCGAAGCCAGCTTGTAGGGTTTGAGGATGCGAACGACATGTTCCACGCCCGGCAGGAGCTCCAAATGCTCCCAATCCAGCGCACGCTCGTCACCCAGAATCCCGATGACGGTCCGCTCATCCCCCTGGGAGAGATTCACCCCGTACCCCATGGCCTTTACCTGATGGATCGCTTCTTCAATATCCTCTTGATTGGCGTGATCCTGCATGACGATGACCATGGCTACTCCTCTCCCTCTCCAAGTGTCCGGGTGGGATACGATCCCAACCGGCGTAAGAAATCGGTGTGGGTGGCCAGCGCTTCAAGCGCCTCGACCACCTTCGGTTCGGCTGCATCCCCTTCGAAATCCAGATAGAACAGATAATGCCACGGCTTCTTGCGATCCGGACGGGATTCGATCTTAGTCAGGTTTATGCCGCGTTTGGCCAACTCGTCCAGGCAGGAATGCAATGCGCCGGGTTTGTGACGCGTGGCAAAGATCAGGGAGGTTTTGGCGGGTTTTGCGATCGGTGCACTTTCTTTGGACAGCAGCAGGAAGCGGGTGTAGTTCGCCTGCACGTCCTGGATGGACCGGGCGATAATATTCAACCCGTACAGGCGGGCGGCCGTTTCGCTGGCGATCGCCGCGCGATCCGGGCGTTTCTCCTGCGCCAGGATTCTGGCTGCCCCCGCGGTGTCGTGCACCGGTACCGGCTCCCAGTTCTGGGATGCGATCCAGTGCGAGCACTGTTCCAGCGCTTGGGTTTGGCTGATCACCTGGCGCACCGATTCCACTTCCACCCCCGGAGGCAGCATCGCACAATGGCGAACCGGAAGTATGAACTCTCCGACGACGTGCAGGTCGTTTTCCAGCAGCAGGTCGTATGAGGTGTGGATCGATCCGGTAGTGGAATTTTCCACCGGAAGCAATCCGGCTTCCGCCCTGCCGGAGGATACCGCCAGGAAAATTTCCGCGAAGGTCCGGCAGGGAATACGATCAATCTCGCCGCTCAACCCCATCAGAAGCGCCTCTTCGGAAAAAGCGCCGTGTTCCCCTTGAAAGGCAATCGAGGCCGGCAGCGAATAGACCCGCGCCGGGTGCTGTTTAGCCGGTTGCAGCTCCGCCCGGTCCGGGCGGAGTGATTCCGCCTCATACAGGTACACGTGATGGATTTCCGTGACCGGACGTTCGGTGTTCCATAGGATCAGTACGCGGATGCAGCGCGGCAGTCCGCCGGGAACGTCGATCTCATGCGAGCAGAGCGTCGCCGTATCGCGCCACCCCAATTCCCGAGCGGCTGTTGCAGGATAGGCCGCGTCCAGGTCGATCGTCGTGGTAAATAAAATCGCCGCCAGATCGGCCGGTTCAAACCCGTTGCGTTTGTGTATCTCCATCAACAGTTCCCGGGTCCGCGCGAGCACATGCTCTGCCGAATTATTGGGCGATGTCGTGGCGCCGCGAATTCCTCGAACGGGCATGATGTTTCCTCCTCCGGTATCCCGCCTCTGGCGGGAATAAAAAACCGCGAGGCCGTTTGGCCTCGCGGTGGGTTCCTCTCTCGGAACTTTCTAACCCTTCTTAACGCGAAGCGACGGCTGCCTTTGGGGCGCCGTAAAAATACGCGTAAAAGAAGGACCAATAACCTTTCATCGTGGGGCGATATTAGCATAACTGCAAAGATCGGTCAAGCCCGGTACTTGCCGCCCCGGTGTAACCTCCCGCCTATGAAGTCAGCCGAGCAAATTTCTCCATATCCTCGCACCGGATGTCATTCCGTCTGCCCTCGCGTATGCCCTCGCGCTTGCCCTCGCGGAGCGGGGGAAGCGGAGTGAGGAATCATGGACTCGGGGTCTGCAGATGTCATTCCGCCTGCCCTCGTAGAGCGGGGGAACCCCCCGTGATCTTCGGGGGTGAGGAATCGCGGACTCAATCCGCAGGAGTCATTCCGAACCCCGCTTTGCGGGGTGAGGAATCGCGGACTTGGTATACGGAGTGTGTTTCTCCATTATCTCATTACCGATTCCACGGGGCCTGAAAGCCCCTCGGAATGACACGACAAGTTCGCATTACCGATTCCTTGGGGCTTGAGAGCACCTCGGAATGACCAGACAACGAGCGCGGCGCCAGTCATCTGGGATCATCGCCTCGCGTTCCGAGCCGCGCGGCGGGCGGCGGGCCCCATGCTACAATCGCCGCATGCCCGAGAGCAACCCCTTTTACCACCGCGGTCCGGTTTCCGATCCGGCTTTTTTCTTTGGGCGCGAGCACGAGACGGCGTATCTGTTCGACCTATTGCGGAAAGGCCAAAGCGTCGCCGTATCCGGCCCGCGCCGCATCGGGAAGACTTCGCTGCTCATGCACGTGAAGGATCCCGGAGTCGCCGCCGCGCATTCGTTCCCGGCGGAGGGCGTCGAATTCCTCCTGCTGGACGGCGGCGCTCTCGACGGACTGGGCGAGGAGGATTTCTATGGGGCGGTCTGCCGGCCGCTGGGAGAGGAAACCGACTCTCTCCCCTACCCCCGTTTTCTGGAGTTCCTTCGCGGGCACCTTGCCGGCGGGCGCCGCAACTTGGTAATCCTTTTCGACGAGTTCGAACTGATCGCAGCCAATCCGCGGTTCGGCCTGCCGATGTTCAACCGGTTGCGCGCTCTCGCCGCCCAATATCCGATCCGGTTTGTCACCGCCTCCAAGAATCCATTGTGGAAGCTCACCCAGATTAATCCGGATACCCTCAGTTCGCCCTTTTTCAATTTTTTCGCGCCGATGAGCCTCGGCCCGATGGAGGAAACGGAAGCCCGCCGGCTGCTGGCGATGCTTTCCGGCAAGGCCGGGAAACCGTTTTGCGACCGGGTCCTCCTCCAAATCCTGTCGCGTTCCGGAACACACCCGCTCTTTCTGCAGGTGGTGGGCTTCCGGGCGTTCGAGGCCGCCACAGGCAAGGGCGAGATTCCCGACGCCGAATGGGAGCTGATACAGCGCCGGTTGCTGGCCGACCTTGAACCCCACCTCCAATATTATTGGAACGAACTCGGCGGGGAAGAGCGCTACGCGCTTGCCGCTCTTCCACTGGAAGGCACAGGAACACAATCGCTGGTCGAAGCCGGCCTCGTTCGCGACGGCCGGTATATCGGATCGATCTTGGAGCAGTTCGTGCGCCAGCAGAAGGTGGCCGGTTTACTCCAGGGCGGTCCGTTTCTACTCGACCTTCGCCGCAACCTGGCGACCTCCGGCGGAAAGCCGGTTCACTTGACTCCCACGGAATTCTCCCTACTGAAAATCTTCCTCGAAAGTCCGGGGCGCGTGCTTACCCCGCTGGAGATCGAAAGTTCCCTTTGGCCGGGAGAACAGATCCTCGACCCCGAACGGGCGCGGGGAGTGGTCAAGAAACTCCGCGCCGCGCTGGGAAAAATGGGCGAGTTAATCGTCAACCGACGCGGACAAGGGTACCTTCTCACTGTGGAATAAACCCGCCAATCGCGTCTCCCCGCAATCGACCCGCAATCGGCACACAATACCCCCTCCCCGGCCCTGGCGGCTCTTCGACCGCCACGATATGCTATAGAAAGTATGAACACCTCGCCGGAAACCATTGCTCGCAATTATCTTCCGCATTTCGTCCGCTCCCGGAACCGGGCTCTGACATTTGCGCGTTCCCTCTGGATCCTTCTCGCCGCCGCACTGCTGGCGATGATCGTCTATTCCATCGGCGTGAATACCGCCTGGATCTCCCCTACCCTGCCAGCAGCGGAGCTGGCGACGCTGCAACAGGTCGGGATACAGCCATCCGATTACGCCATCCTTCGGATGGTCCTCCAACTGATCGTGGTTTTATCCTTCACCGCCTCCGCATTTGTTCTCTTTTGGTCAAAACGCGACGAAGGCATGGCTTTATTGGTTGCCACCGCGCTCTTGACCTTCGGCGCAACCGTTTTTCCCATTATCACAATTCCTTCACTGCAATGGCTCACCCGTCTCGTTCAGGTTATTGGAATCGCCACGGCGGGACTGACCATCTTTCTTTTCCCGAACGGACGATTTTTTCCTCTGTGGACCAGGCCGCTGGCGCTCTTTCTCGGCGTCTGGCTTACTGCATTGCTGGTTTTCCCGGAAGTTACCACGACCGTAAGTTCACTCGCATGGCTCAACCCCGTGCATTCCGCCGTTCAATTGATCGCCTGGTTACTGGGGACCGACGTCACCACCGGAACTTTCGCCCAAGCGGTGGAGTCCGTACGCACCATCGGGTTCGTCTCCATGCTCGTCGGTGGGTTCGGCGCCGGAGCGGCGGCGCAGGTCTACCGCTATCTGCACACCTCCGATCCTGCGGAAAGGCAACAGACAAAACTGGTGGTGTTCAGCCTGGCGGTAGCGGTGTTCGCATCCCTTTGGTATTACCTTCCTCCGGTCTTCCTGGCACCCTTGCGCGAGACCGGGTCGGCGAGGTTGATTTTCCAAACCGCCGGCCAGCTGGTTTTTTCCACCACGCTGGTTCTGGTGCCGATGTTTCTGATGGTCGCCGTCCTACGCTATCGGCTCTGGGATGTGGACGTCCTCATCAACCGCACGGTAGTCTATGGTCTATTGACCGGTTTGCTCGCGGCGGTGTATTTCATCAGCATTTATTTTTTCCAGGCGCTGGTCCAGGCGATTACCGGGCAGGGATCGGACTGGGTTTTGGTTGGTTCGACGCTCATCATCGCCGCCTTGTTCCGCCCTCTGCGCGACCGGGTGCAGATTTTTATCGATCGGCGTTTCTACCGGGAAAAGGTCGATTTCCGGCGAGCCTTCACTGAATTCGGACGCGAACTGCGTACGCTTATCGAGCTCCCGGAATTGCAGCGGACGCTCGTAGACCGGGTGGCCGAACTACTCCATATCCGCTATGCCGCAATCTATCTGCGCGGTGCGGGTAACCGGTTTCCGAACGCATATTCCCTGCGAATTCCCTCCGAGGCAAACGCCGACCTGATTCTGAATCCAGAGGATCTCCGGCGATTGGGAACCGGCGGGATCGTCGCCCAGCCAGGTGCGCTTCCCTTTCCACTGCTGGTTCCGCTCACCGCTCCGCAGCCCGGCAACAGCGCGCCGGTAGGAATTCTCGCCCTGGGGCCGCGGCTTTCCGGAGAAGGTTATTCGCATGAAGACCATTCCCTTCTGCTGGGGCTGGCAGAACAGGCGGGAACCTCCATCCGCGTCGCCCAGTTGATCGACGAGAAACAAACTGAAACCCGCCAGCGGATGGAAGCCGAAAAGCAGCTGGAGGACCGCCGTAATTCGCCCCTGGGGCGCGCCGAAGCCACCGCGGATCGAATCCTCGCCCGTCCGGATTTGGCGCTAATGGAATTCCACCGCCTCGTACAGGAATCGGAGCACGACCCGGAAGCGGCCGCGCTTGTGGCAAATTTATCCAGCGCTTTGAAAAGCTCCGGAGCGGATGAGCTTGCCCGACTGGCGGGAGGGTACGGCTACCTGCTGGAAGACCGTGTTTCAGCGGAGATGCTGCCCGGGGGCCTTCGGATCATTCTTGCGGCGCTCGATCCGCTCATGCGTTCTACGCAACCCATATCCGGCGGAGCGGCGGCGCAGGCTGTGTATAGCAGCTGTCGGGATGCACTCGCCGCGGGTTCTGTGTCGGATATCGCCGGTTGGAAATCAGCGACGGACTTGCCGTCGAAGACCGAAAATCAAAGTTCGTCCGAAGGGGAAGAATTCCTCGCCAGCCTGACCAGGGCGCTGGGCGAACTCGGAGGCATCTCCGAGTCCCTGCGGGCCTACGAACGCGTGGACACGGCCCGGGACAAATTGGCTTACCTTGCGGGTGCGGTCGAGGGCCTGAGGAAGCTGGACGGAGCCGCCCGGTCCGACCTCGGATGCGCCGACCGCCCGATCATCCGTGGCATCGCCGCGCATTGGACCGACATTGCGAAGGCCGCGATGGGCGAGCTGCAATCCCGCGCACAGATCGTTTGCGAATTCCTGACCCGCCACCTGTGGCAGGCGGATGAAATCACCGTCGTGCTTTCTCTGCGCAACGCCGGCCGCGGATCCGCACAGCGTCTGGAAGTGCGCCCGATGCCTTCGATGGAATACGAAAGCCTCGTCGACGCTCCCAATATTCCCAGCCTGGGCCCCGGCGAGGAAACCCAGGTCGAATTGCGCATCCGGCCCTCGCTTGCGCCCGACGTTCGCCGCTTCCGCTTGGTGTTTGAAATCCACTATGCCGATCCGCGCGGGGAGAATCAATGCGAGAGCTTCGCCGATTCAATCCAGTTGCTCGAGTCGGCCGGCGAGTTCACCCGCATCCCGAATCCCTACGTTGTGGGCATTCCCCTCAAAGCGGGTTCGCAGATGTTTTTCGGCCGCGAAGATGTGATGGAATTTCTTCTCGAGCAGCTTGCGGCCGCCCATCGCAACAACCTGGTGCTGATCGGTTCGCGCCGGACCGGAAAATCCTCCCTACTCAAGCAGCTGCCATTGCGGCTGGGCGACAATTTCCTGCCGGTCTACCTCGACGGGCAGGCGCTGGCGCTCGATCCCGGCCTGCCGGCCTTCCTGCACGCGGTGGCGACGGAAATTTCCCTCGCGCTGGCGGAACGCGGGTGGAAGATCCCCCCGCCCGACCTCGCGGCCTTTGCGGAACACCCGACGGCATTGTTCGAAAAAAGTTTTCTTTCCTCCGTGCGCCTATGCCTGGGCGGATGCCACCTACTACTGCTCCTGGATGAATTCGAGGAATTGGAATCCGCCACCCGGCGCGGTTCCTTGGACGCCTCGATCTTTCCCTTTCTACGGCATCTGATCCAGCATGTGGAGAATCTAAGCGTGATCTTTTGCGGAACGCACCGGCTCGAGGAACTGGCCTCCGCCTATTGGAGCGTGCTGTTCAATATCAGCCTATACCGGCACATCGGTTTTCTCTCCCGGGAGGAAGCCGTGCGCCTGATCCAGGAACCGGTGGCGGAGTACGGGATGGGCTGCGACGATCTCGCGCTGGAAAAAATCTGGCGGGTGACGGCCGGCCATCCGTACTTTTTACAACTGATCTGCCACAGCCTGGTCAACCGCCACAACCGGCAGCGGCGCAATTATGTCACCGTGGCCGACGTCAATGCGTCGGTCGATGAAATCTTGACCACCGGCGAAGCCCACTTCGTCTATTTATGGATGGATTCCACCCGGGAACAAAAACTTGCCCTGTTTGCCATGAGCCGGCTCAGCGGCACCGGCTCGCTCGCCCCGGGCCAGGCGGCAGAAGAGCTCAAGCGGCAGGGGATCTCCGTCGATGCGGACGCGCTCGGCGGGGCGTTCCGGGATCTTGCCGCACGGGACATCTTCACCGCATTCCAGCGGCCCGAACCTCCCTTCGGCGAGGCGTACGCCTGGAAACTTGGGCTGCTGGGATTGTGGGTGGAAAAAAGCCGCTCCCTGGACCGGATTCTCGCCGAGGAAAAGGCCCGGGGTTGAAATCCGTTTGACCATTTGCTCAAGAAAAAGGAGACTACCATGAAATCTGTATCTCGCACTCTTTGGAACCGTCTGCTGCTTGCCCTCGGGCTGGTGTTCGTCCTGGCCGTGGGCAGCGTACAGACCGTCCGCGCGCTGGAAGTGAATAAGAGTGGCACCGTGGCGGCAGATGAGGTGATCAACGATGATCTCGTCCTCACCGACACGAATGTCAACATGGCCGGCACCGTCAACGGAACACTCATCACGGGTGCCACCTACGTGACCATCGGGGGCACTGTCAACGGCGACGTCATCACCGGCGGATCGAGCGTCACCATCACCGGCGTGGTGAAAGGAAATCTGATCGTGGCCGGTGGATCCGTCACAATCAATGGAACCGTGGAGAACAGCGTGTTCTTCGCCGGCAGCAGTTTGATCCTCGGGCCCAATGCCAAGGTGAACGGCAACCTCTACGCCGCCGGTTTCAGTATGGAGCTTCAATCCGGGTCCTCAATCGACCGGGATGTTGAAGCGGCCGGGTATCAAATCCTGCTGGATGGAACCGTCGGCCGGGACGTGAACGCTGCCGCCGGCGCTCTCGAAGTCTCGGGAAGTGTCGGTAGGAATATAACCGTCGAAATCGGCGAACCATCCAAGGATTCCAACCAAGCGACAGCCATGCAATTCTTGCCCTACCCGCAGGTGACCCGGATTCTTCCACCCGGGCTGTCGATCACATCCACTGCACAGATCGGCGGCAAACTGGATTATTCCAGCGCCGTCGAGCAAGCCGCGGGAATTAATATTACCCCCGCAGGAGGCGTGCAATATCATTACCGCGCCGCGCAGAATAATTCCTCCAGCGGGACTATCATCGAGATCAATGCCGCCCCGCGCGCGTGGAGCTTCGCGGCCTTCTTCCTCGAATACGTCTTTGCCGCCGTCCGGGAGTTCCTAACGCTGCTGCTGCTCGGCGCGCTGGCGGTATGGCTTTGCCCCAAGCTGCTCTCGCGCACAGCGGGAACGCTGCGCGATAAACCCCTGCCCTCGCTGGGATGGGGATTCCTGGTCTTGCTAGTCGGCATGGTAGCCTTAGTCCTGGCAATCATCACGGTTCTGCTGCTCGGCCTTGCGATTGGGGTGGTCACGTTATTCGGTCTGATGGGGGTTGTATTCGGGATTGGTTTCTCGGCCATCGGACTTTCCGGAGCGGTCTTCCTGGCTCTGGCACAGTTCGGAAGCAAACTGGTGGTGGCGATGCTGATCGGCGATGTGCTCTTCCGCCTGATCCGCAAGGACTATTCCGCCAGTATGTTCTGGCCTCTGCTGGTGGGTATCTTCCTGCTGACAATGATGAACGCGATCCCGTTCCTGGGAATCCTGGTCAGTGTGTTCGCAATACTGTCCGGTTCCGGAGCCATCTGGCTGGTCTTCCGCGACTGGTGGATCAATCGTAAACCAGCTGCCTAAGTCGGTCGTTGTAAAAACGCCGGTCTGCGCATACTACCAATGCGCAGACCGGCGTTTACCGTTTTCAATTTCGTTTGTATGTCAAAAGGACGCCACTCCACGCTCCGAATGGAGCTTGGAGTGACATCTTCAAGAGTCACTGAACTTCTTTTCCGGGTGAATTATGTCAGACCAGATGAATCCTTATTCATCCCGAACGCCGGTTCTTTCTTCTGAAATGTTCTTTGGCAGGAGCCTCGAACTGCTGGAGATCGCCCAATTTTTGCGTGGCAATCAATCCGTCTCACTCGTCGGGCCGCCGGGAATTGGAAAGACCTCTCTCCTGCTGCAACTGACCCGGCCGCGCACCGCCGCAGAAATCGGACTATGGAATGGAAGTCTGGTTAGCTATGTAGATTGCGTGGCGCTGGAGGAAGAATCTTCTCAGGGAGTGTTCCACCATTTCGCTGCGATGCTGATGGTGGAAATGGAATCCCGCAGTCTGCCGCAAGAAGTTGAGCTTCGCAAAGCTATCGCATCCCCTTCGCGCCTGGCATTTGAATCCGCCGTTCGTGCGCTCAACCGGCGCGGAGTGCAGGTTGTCTTCCTTCTGGATCACTTCGAACGGCTGAACTCTAATCCCCGGGTAGACCTCCCCTTCTTTAACGCATTGCGATCCGCGGCGGGCAGATTCCGATTAGCCTATCTCACCGCCACCGCCCGCCCGCTCATCGACCTGACATACTCCGGCCGCTCTGGAGAAATTCTTTCCAGCCCCTTCTTTAATATTTTTACCCCACTGCACCTCGGCCTGCTACCGGAAGAAGACGCGCGGGATTTAATCCAAAAGCCTGCGCAGCGAACCGGCCGCCCCTTCTCCACGGATCTGTCCAATTTTCTCTATGGGGTGGCAGGAGGTCATCCGTTGATTCTTCAAACAGCATGTTGTCATGCGATGGAATGCCCCGACGACCGGGTCGGGATTGAAGAGCGCACCATCCGGGAAATTAAACCCTATATCGAAAATATCTGGCGGAACCTGACCGCAATCGAGAAACGGACTTTGCTTGGGGTGGTCGGTATATCCTTTTCCAACGTAGTTGCAGAATCCGACGCGGCCGTTCTGGGCCGCCTCGAACGACAATGCCTTCTTATTCAAGAGAACGGAAAGTATGAATCCCCCGGTAAGGTCTGGATGGATTTCCTGACCCGCCAATCTCCACCGTCCGAAACGGCTCCGGCAGGAGATATTCCCGGTCACTGAAGTCAACAATCCAAAGGAAGGGTAACCAAGCACCGGATCCAGCAATCGCGGGCACCGACACCTTCATTACCAGGGTGCTGAAAACCAAGATTGATGTCATTGCTTCGCTCCTTTCGGTCGCTCGCAATGACAAATCCCGACTTTTTCAACAACCTGTTAATATCTATTATTAAATTTTTTCCAGCAAGGCAGATTTTAGTGCGGGCCAATCATCGGTCGCGACGTACGCTTCGTAAATGGCTTCCAGGGCGGCATAGAGCGGATCCTTGTTGGCCGCCACCAGATACACCGCATTTGCCGCCCGCGCCTGACTCGAAGCAACTTTCCTATCCTGGACGGTTTTTCTACCCAATTTCTCACGTTCAAGAATATCTCTTTGAATGGCATCCAGCGCCGCCACCAATTTACCCAGTTCGGAAAACTCCGCCGGGTCCAGCGGCTTCCGATCCGTCAGCGACCGGAGGATGATATCAATGGCCGGATACTTTAAACCGACTTTCTCCACGGCATAGTTGCAAGCAGCCAAGGCAAGAGCGCGAAGCTTCTCATCCGATTGTCGAATGAGAAGGTTATAAAAATCCCGATCCAGGGCAGACAGGCGGATGTTGGCCATTTCAAACCTGTGCGAACTCTCCAGCTGGAAATAGTATAGCTATAAAGGATAGGAAAGGATACAAATTCCTTATGAATTAATAAAAAACCACTATCCGAGGCGTCCGGTGACGTAATCCTCGGTTTGCATCTTGGACGGGCGGGTGAATATCTTCCCTGTGGCGTCGAATTCCACCAGCTCTCCCAGCCAAAACAGACCGGTTTTATCGGATACCCTCGCCGCCTGCTGCATGTTATGCGTGACGATTACGATCGTGAAATCCGCCGCCAGGGCGCGCATGAGTTCCTCGATCCGCATTGTGGCGATCGGGTCAAGGGCCGAACACGGCTCGTCCATCAAGATCACTTCCGGCTCGACGGCCAGCACCCGGGCGATGCAGAGCCGCTGCTGCTGTCCGAGCGAGAGGCTGAGCGCGGATTCGTGCAGAGAGTCTTTCACGTCGTCCCAGAGCGCCGCCCGGCGGAGCGAGGATTCCACTCGATCCGGCAGGCTTCCGGAATGATCCAACCCCAGCACCCGGGGACCGAAGGCCACATTTTCGAAAATCGACTGTGGGAAAGGATTTGGCTTCTGAAAAACCATCCCCACCCGCTGGCGTAGGACAGCCACGTCCAAATCCGGGGCGTAAATATCCTGGCCGTCGAGCAGCACCTTTCCCTCCATTCGAACCGCCGGAATGGTATCGTTCATGCGGTTGAGGCATCGTAAAAAAGTGCTTTTTCCGCATCCAGAAGGGCCGATCAACGCGGTGATTTCGCGCTGAGCGATCTCCATGGAAATTCGATGGAGCGCCTGGACCCGTCCGTAGTAAAAATCCAGATTGGTGATTTGGAATTTCGGCCCGAGCGGAGACATGGGGATTATTTTACCCTATCTTTTCGCCCTTTTCCGGCCGTTCTTCTGATACAATTAAGCCATGCGATGGGAGCGACGAGTGTCTGCGGTGGTGCTCTTCCTACTGGTTACCGCGTGCTCCTTTTCCTCTTCTTCGAACAAGAACCAATCCAATATCATCACCAACCGCGGGTCCGACACCATGGTCAATTTGGCGCTGGCCTGGGCGGAAGCCTACGCCAAGGAATTTCCGCAGGTGGAAATATCCGTCTCCGGAGGCGGCAGCGGCATAGGAATCGCGGCGCTGATCAACAACACGGTCGACATCGCCAACGTATCCCGCGCAATGACAGATACGGAGATACAAGAAGCTAAAAAAAACGGCGTTTATCCGCTCCAATTCATCGTTGCCCGGGACGCGATCGGTGTGATCGTCAACCCTTCCAATCCCGTCACGAATCTGACACTCGGACAGGTTTCCGATATCTTCTCCGGGAAAATCAACAATTGGAGGGATGTCGGCGGAGAAGACCGGCCGATCGTGCGGGTTTCGCGCGAAGTGAATTCCGGAACCCACGTTTTTTTTCTCCAAGCCGTCATCCAGCTGGGAAACCCGACGGACAAGACGATCTTTGCCGCAAGCACGCTGTTGCTCCCCTCCTCGGAAGGAATCATCGCCGAAGTAAGCCAGAACCCCAACGCGATCGGTTACGACGGTCTGGGTTACATCACCTCGGAAGTCAAAGTGCTGGGCCTTGCGCTCGATCCGGCCGGGCCGTTCATCGAACCAAGCTCAACGACAGTCCGGGACCATTCCTACGCAATCGCGCGCGATCTCTACATGTACACCAACGGGGAACCCACCGGCGCTCTCAAGGAATATCTGGATTGGATTCGCAATCCCGAAGCCCAACAGGTCGTGACAACCCTCGGATTCATACCGATCACATGACCGGCTGACGGAGAACCAATGACCAAACGGCGAAAATTGTTGGAATTTGTCATTCAAGGTCTCATCCGGCTGTGCGGCTATTCGGCCATTGTGTTTGTCGCGCTGATTTTTCTGTTCCTGTTGCAGGAAGGATTGCCCGCGCTGAGCGAGGTGCCCCTTTCTTCGTTGCTGGGTGCGCGCTGGTATCCGATCCAGAACCTGTTCGGGCTGCTGCCGCTGCTCTTGGGCTCGATCGTCGTCACCCTCGGAGCCGCCGTGATCGCCATCCCCTTCGGGGTCGCGACGGCCGTTTTCATCGCTGAAGTCGCGCCGCGCTGGATGCGGGAAATCCTAAAACCCTTCGTCGAAATTCTGGCCGGCTTGCCCTCGGTGGTTCTGGGCTTTCTTGGAATCCTGGTGCTGGTCCCGCTGATCCGCACGGGGTTTAATCTGCCGACGGGCTTAACCGCGCTGACCGGCTCGATTCTCCTGGCCGCCATGTCGCTGCCGACGATCGTCTCAGTGGCGGAGGACTCGCTGGACGCCGTTCCGAAAAGCTACCGTGACGGCGCGCTGGCGCTGGGCGCCACAAAATGGCAGACCATCTGGCGCGTGACGCTCCCGGCGGCGAAGTCCGGCGTCCTGACCGCGATCATGCTCGGGCTGGGCCGCGCGATCGGGGAAACCATGGCGGTGATGATGGTCACCGGCAACGCCGCGCAGATGCGCTGGGACGCGCTCTTCTATCCGATCCGCACCATGACCGCCACCATCGCCGCCGAAATGGGCGAGGTGGCGCGCGGCACTACGTACTACCATGTTCTCTTCCTGATCGGGATGATCTTGTTTCTGATTTCCTTCCTGGTGAACATCCTTGCCTCCAGCATGCTCTTCCGCGCCAAGAAGCGCGCCGAACGGATGCTTTCGTAATGCGCATTTCCCGGATCGTCACCCAGCGCATCGCCTTCACCCTGTTGACCCTGGTCATGGCAGCCACGATGCTGGGGATCCTCGCGATCATCGCGTACATTTTCCTCAAGGGACTTCCCGCTCTTTCCCCGGAATTCATCTTCTCGATGCCGACCCATGGGATGCGCGAGGGCGGCATCTGGCCCGCCATCGTCGGGACGGTCTACCTCACGCTGGGTACGGCGGTCATTGCCGTGCCCATCGGATTGCTGGCGGCGGTCTACCTTTCGGAATATGCGTCGGATTCGCCCTTCACCCGCGCCATTCGCATCGCCATCGTCAACTTGGCGGGCATCCCCTCGGTGGTGTACGGGCTGTTCGGGCTCGCGCTGTTTGTGCTGTTTCTGGGTCTGGGTTCCTCGATCGCCGCGGCGTGCCTGACGCTCTCGATCATGACCTTGCCGGTGATCATCTCCACCGCCGAAGAGGCGCTGCGCTCGGTCCCCCAAGCCTTCCGGTTGGTGAGCGTGAGCATGGGCGGCACGCGCTGGCAGACCGTCTGGCGAATTGTCCTGCCGCAGGCGCTGCCGGGTATTCTCACCGGGGTGATCCTCGGGTTGGAGCGCGCGGCCGGCGAAACCGCGCCGATCCTTTTTACCGGAGCCGCGTATTTCCTCCCGCAGCTTCCGAAGTCGATCTTCGACGGGACGATGGCCCTGCCCTATCATCTGTTTGTCATATCCACACAGGTGCCCGGTATGCCGGTGAAGATCCAGTACGGCACCGCGCTGGTGCTGCTGATTTTCGTTTTGGCAATGAACCTGGTCGCCACGTTGATCCGCTCCTATTACCGGAGTCGGCGGCAATGGTAAGCGCCCCTCCCGCCCCGAAATTCGTGGTGGAAAATCTCTCGGTGCAATATCCCGATGGTACCGAATCCCTGCGCAATGTGTCGCTGCAAATCCCGCCCAACGCCGTTACCGTTTTGTTCGGCCCGGCCGGCGGCGGGAAAAGCACGCTGCTGCGGACCTTCAACCGGCTCAACGACCTCGTGGAGGGAACGCGCTACCTGGGAAAAGTGCTCCTGGACGGGGAAAACATTCTCTCCCCGAAAGTGGATCTGGTGGCGCTGCGGCGGCGGGTGGGGATGGTTTTTGCGCAACCGGTTCCCTTGCCGATGACGGTCCGCGAGAATATGACCTACGGCCTGGAATTGGCGGGGGAAAGCCGGCGGAGCAAACTCGTCCGTTCAATGGAGGAAGGATTGCGGGCCGCTGCACTGTGGGACGAGGTAAAAGACCGTCTGGACGAGCCGGCCGGTGCGCTTTCGGGCGGTCAGCAGCAACGGCTCTGCCTGGCCCGGGTGCTCGCAATGCAGCCGGAAGTCATCCTCATGGACGAACCCACCTCCGGGTTGGATCCGATCTCGACCGCGAAGGTGGAGGACTCACTCCAGACAATCAAGAAAAAATACACCGTGGTCATCGTTCCGCACAGCGTGCAACAGGCCGGCCGTCTGGCGGATTGGGCCGGCTTCTTTCTGCAGGGCGAATTGGTGGAATGGGGCGAAGGGAAGAACCTCTTCATTGCGCCCAAAGTAAAACGCACCGAGGATTACGTCACCGGAAGGTTCGGTTAATAACAGTAGATTTCAGTAGTAGTAATTATTCAGCCGGATCTTACGAACCAGAACAAGGATTTCACGGAAAAATTTCAGATTCCACGGAAACGAGCAAGAGAATAATAATATCCGGGAAAATAATCAGGCCTATTATCCATTTTTCCGTTACTTAATCCGGAGGTTATTAGGATTATTAAATAATCCCGTTCATATTGTAAATCCTGTCCGATGATTTCCAGAGTGGAGCGATCCCCTTGATCGAGTATTTTCGCTCATCTTCCGAGAAAATGTATTCCATTCCCTCGGTTAGAACAATCTCATCTGTTGGATCGGTTTTTTTCCATTGATCAATATAAATTCAGCGGCGCGATTTACGGGCACCCCCAACCGTTTTAAATCCTCGATCGTGCGGATGCGGGAGCCTTTGCGGCGGGTTTCGAGGATGGACTGAACGGTGCGCGGGCCGATCCCGGGTATCCTCAACAATGCCGGCCGGTCCGCCCGGTCGATATCCACCGGTTCCTCGATCAGGCACCTCCGGGCGTACAACAGTTTCGGATCGACGTTCAGGTTCAGACGGTCGCCGCCCGGCAGCAACTCGTCGGCTCCAAACCCATAATCGCGGATGAGAAAATCAGCCTGATACAACCGGAAACTGCGGACGGGATTTTCCGCGGGCGCGTTTTCCAACGGCGTTCCTTCGGCGGGATCGAAGGTTGAGTAATAGACGCGGGCCAGGCCCGCCTCGCGGCGCAGGCGCTCGGCCATCCGCAGCAGGTCGCGATCGCTTTCCCCTGCGGCTCCGACCACAAACTGCGTGCTGGACGAGGGCCAGCGGCCATTCCATGTGCCGGTCGGATCGGTTGATTTGCGGATCGCTTCGATCCAAACCAGGGGATTGTAGAGAACATCGGCTTGCTTGCGCGGAGCGATCGCCGCGAGGCATTCGGCGGTTGGCGCCTCCAGGTTGATCGAGACCCGGCTGGCCAAGCGCATCGCCTGTTCTACCTGATCGCGTTCCGCGCCAGGCATGATCTTGAGGTGCAGGTAGCCGCGATAACCCCTTCGGCGGAGAATTTCGGCCGTTTCAATTAGCCGATCCTGCGTGTGCACGCCCCCGCCGGCAACTCCCGAACTGAGGAACAAACCCTCACAGGCGCCAGTTTCATGGAGCCGCAGGAATGCATCCGCCATTTCTTCCGGTTGAAACGTGACGCGGCGGGAATCCTTTCCCCACCGGATCCCGCAATACGCGCAGTTGTTTTCGCATACCGTCGTGAGCAGCGATTTGAGGAGGCGGATCGACCGGCCCCCGGACACAACCGCGTTATAGACGGGAAGCTCTCCGCATGGACCGGCAATCTTTCCTCCGGATCCTTCTTCGGGATCCTCCACGCGCGAGGAAGAACCAACCAGCTTGAGTTTCTCTTCGAAATCCATTCCGAATTTTATTTTAGCACAAATGTTCGCTGCCTGCTGTACGATTCTCATCCTATTCATTGGTCAAAAAGCGGCCAGGCGGAAAAAAACTTCGGCAAACTCCGCATTCCGGAGCTTGCCGAGGATTAACGTTCATCGGACCGGGACGAGACTTCCCTCAATACACCCGCGGCGTTTTGCAGAGTCCGGGTTAGGGATTATACGGTCCCGCGTCAAGCGCAACGAATTTAATTTTGGTCGGCAGTTTGGCGAATTGAACCACGAAGTCTTTTACCTCCGGGCCGGACGTGTGAATAGGGATCATCACCTTGGTCGGTAGTACTTGGATCACCTGCTGCACGTCAGTTTCTGCGTACATCGGATACAAAGCGACATCACTCTCAATCTGAGCCATCTCGGGGTAGAAATGCGTGCCTCCGGCAAAATAGATCCGTTCTCCGTCGACCGTAACAACGTATCCCAAACCCCCCGCCGTGCGAGGATAGAAGCCAGTGTCGTATGCGGGGTACGCCTTGACGGCGATGTCTCCCACCTGCGCCGTTTCCCCCTCGGCCAGGACAGTCCCCGGAATGCCAAGCTCCGCCTTGTTGCGGGAGAATCTGGCGCTCACGCCGCCGATGGGATGGAACTGCTTCAATCATTTCGGATGCAATCCGGATGAACCCATCATCCTGGAGATCGACGACACGATCGTCGGCAACGTAATGCAGACTGCGGGAAATTAATATTGAAATCTCGACGATTGCCGGATAGTTCCGGCCCGGCAACGGAATATTATCGGGGATCGGAAGTCGGATGGATTGATTCCGGACAATCCTGCGAATTGCAACCGGCGTTTTCTTTTTTCATGAAACGATCGAATCCGTGCAACCAGAGTCTCAAAGGGGAAATTTCCCCTTTCATTTCATTCATTTTGCGGTATCCTTACGTGCAATTTGTGCCACGGGCCTCGGTATCGCCCACAGAGAGGTTGCGCATTATGGAAGAAAGAATCAGCAGACGAACATCGTCCACGGACAAACGAAAGTCCAAATCGGAGTTGACCATGCGGCAGAGGGAAGGGCTGGTCGGCCTGTTGTTTCTCTCACCCTGGATTATCGGGTTCATCCTGCTGAAGGCATTTCCCATTATCACGGCGCTGGGCTTCTCGTTCACGAACTTTAATATGCTCGATCCCGCCAAGACCCGGTTTATCGGACTGACCAACTATCTGACCTTCTTCAAGGACACCGCGGCCGGAGCCAGTTTGTTCGGGTCGATCGGTTTCTTCGTCCTGTCGGTGCCGGTGGAGATGTTCGCAGCATTGGGGCTTGCGGTGCTATTTTCCAGCCAACGACTGAAAAGCAAGCTTCTCCTGCGGACGCTTTTTTTTATGCCCAGCATTATTCCAGCCATCGCCATTTTTTTCATTATTTCGGGGCTGACCGATCCGGGAAGCGGATGGATCAACCGGCTGATTCTCACCCCCCTGAACCTGCCGCCGCTGATCGGGGTCGGCGCCATGTTCCCGATGATTCTGGCAGTGTGGACCATCGGCCCGGGTTTTTTAATCATGCTCGGGGCGATGCAGAGCGTGCCGCCCGAGATCTACGAAGCGGCGCGCGTCGATGGAGCGGGTCCGATCATGCGTTTCTTCTCGATCACCGTGCCAATGATCTCGCCGGCCATCTTCTTCAGCCTGGTGATTAACATCATCAGCGCCTTCGGGGGCGTGGCGCTCCTGGACCGCGGGCTGCCTTTCAATATCAGCCTTTCGCCGATGGAAGGATATATTTCCCAGCAGATGTTTTCCTATTCCGATCTGGGGTATGCCAGCGCGCTGGCGTGGGTGATGTTCGCCGTGGTCTTGATCATCACCCTGGCGGTTTTCAGTTCCGCGCGCTATTGGGTCCATTTTCCGGAGGAGGCAGACAATGAAGAATTCTAGTCTGCGTGGATTGCGCCGTTTCTTCAACGTCTCCGCATTGACCTTCCGCCTCTGGGATTTCACCGGAACGGCAATTCTCAATTTTTTCATCTGGATCGCCGTCCTGCTCTATCTCTCGCCGCTGACCTATATGGCCATCACGGCTCTTAAAACCAAGGACCAGCTGTCCGACGTCACCTCACCCATTTATCCGGCAGTGATGGAAAAATTCACCTACCAGGGATCCGTGTACGACGTTTACAATGTACCCACCGACGAAGGGGTGAAACAATGGGCGCTGATCAATAAATATAGAACCTACAGCGAATTTATCGATCCGGCCAATCCGGGGGCGGGATTGATCCGTTGGGACGGTTCCTGGCGGATTCTGCAAGACACCTACCGGCCGTCGATCACCTTCGCCAATTTTAAAAATCTCTGGCAATCCATAGACTACCCGAACAAACTCCGCAACACGTTCATCGTCGTCGGCTTGGGAGAACTGGGGATGTTTCTTTCATCCATCGCCGTTGCATACGGCTTCTCCCGGTTTCGCATTCCGGGCGGGCGGTTCCTGTTCTTCCTGCTGATCGCCACAATCATGATCCCCGACAGCATCACCCTGGTTCCGACCTTCGTGATCTACACGCGCGTCCTGGGCTGGAACGGCAGTTTCCTCCCGCTTATTGTCCCGAGTTTTTTCGGCAACGCCATCTATATTTTCCTGCTGCGTCAGAATTTTAAAACCATCCCGCGCGACCTGGACGAGGCCGCCATGCTGGACGGCGCCGGACCTCTGCGAACCCTGATCTCCATAATCCTGCCGCAGGCCGTTCCGGCGGTGGTGACCGTCGGATTGCTGCAGTTCTTCAACGCCTGGAACGAGATGCGTATGTCCAGCCTATTTCTGGGCACCCGCCAGGATCTCCAAACTATATCCTTCAGCGCCCAGGCGTTCGTCACCTTCGGGTTCACGCCTGAGGTGCTCCAGGCCAGTGCCATCATGCTGATGGCAATTCCCGTGGTGGTCCTATTCCTGTCCCAGCGCTACTTCATGCAGGATATGATAGTAACCGGGATTGAAAAGTGAGCTTGCGATGACCAAATTAACCTTCCGCAACATCGTGCTGATCTGGCTGGCCTGGGCGGTCATCGTGATCGGTTTTCAAGCCGTCGCGACGGCCCGGCTGCAACCGGTGTTCCCCGACCGATCGCAGCCCTGGACGACCGAGGACACCAATCCCAAAACCTACCAGAAGGGCCGGCCGTTTCTGGTGGACCCGTTCATGAACAACCAAGTTGCCTGGGATTCGGAATACTATCTGGGGATCGCCATCGGCGGCTATGATGATCCGCGCATCCCGCACATTACACCGAACGGGATGACGACCTTTGAAAATAACTCCATGATGATCGACAACCGGCCGTACGTCGACACCGGGGATTCCGTTTCGCTGGCCTACGCGTTCTTCCCGTTCTATCCATGGATGATCGCGCTGTTCGCCGTACCGCTGAGCGTATTTGGGCTGAACGCCACGGCCACCGCCACCCTGGCGGGCGTCATCGTTTCGGCGCTCGGGACCCTGATGGGGATGCTGGCGCTTTACGACCTTACCCGCGACACTCTCGACGAGGACGGGGCGATGCGGGCCGCATTCTATTTGCTGATCTTCCCGACGGGTTTCTTCCTGATTCAGGTATACACGGAAGGGCTCTTCATTGGATTAGCGTTCGGCTGCCTGGCGCTGCTCCGACGCGGCGGCTGGTATTGGATCCCGGCGGGCCTCCTGGGCGCCGCCGCCACGCTGACCCGGGCCGTGGGTGTGGCACTGATCATCCCGATGGCGATCACCTGGTTCCGTACCGGCGACTGGCTGGACATCGATATGGAATGGCGCCAAATCTACCACTGGTTCCGGGCCCCCAACCGCAAGACCTTGATCTCCTTTGGAAAGATGATTCTCGCCTTTTCCCCGCTGATCGCGTTTCTGATCTGGAAATTTTCGCGTCTGGGGTTAACCTTCGATTTTGTGGAAACGGCCTTCTTCGGCCGCGGCTTCCTGGACTTCGGCTCCGCCTTCTTCAATTGGGCTACGGCGGCCAAAAGCATGTTCGCCAACATCCCCGAAACCACGGCGTATTTCCTGACCGAGTTCCTCGGTCTGGGGATCGGCATAGTGACTTGTATTGCCTGCATCCGGCGTAAACCGGAGATCGCCTGGTTCAGTCTGGCCGTCTTGATCATCTCCTGGGGCAGCGGTCCGGCGCAGGGAATCCTGCGCTACATCCTTGCGGCACCGGCGGTTTTTTACATGCTGGCTTATTGGGGAAAGAATCCGGTCTTCGACCGTGCTTGGACAATTCTCAGCGCTATGCTGATGGGCCTGCTGGCCGCGCTGTTTGCATTTAATTTTTGGGTGGCGTGATCGCGGCGGTTTCACGATCCAAGAAAATGATCGGCTCGCTTCGTGTTTTTCCGCGCGATTCAAAGATAGCCGTTATTAATATTCGCTACTTGCCGCCGGTTGCAAATTTCGAAATTCAACACCGGATCATCCTGTCCCCGGTGCATGGGGTCAACCGGCGAGCGATAAAAAGACGAGCCGCGAAAGTGTTTTTGTCTTCATCGGTTTTTCATCTCCAATCCTCGGCCAACCATCGAAAATAGGCAGGAAAATTACTGATCCAGTAGGCATAGGAATGTCCNNCCCCGCGCTGAAAATCTCGGTATGGGAGGTCCCGGCCGCGTCCAAGATCTGGATCAGGACCCGGGCCCGGTCTAGCATATATGGATCATTCAGTCCCGAATTGAGAAACACGCGTGGACGGATATTCTTTGGAATGGCGGTCAACCACTGGCGGATGGAATCCTCCTCCCCCTGCGCCGCGCCGTTGCCGAAAATCCCCGCGCTGGAAAAAAGTTCAGGGTGTTTGAATGCGAGATGGTACGCGGCGGCTCCGCCGTACGAACCGCCCGCCGCCGCGCGGTATCGGCGGTCCTTCCCGACCGGATAGTGGCCGTCGATGTAGGGAAGAATAGTTTCGATTACGATGCGCGAGTCCAAATCGTAGGAGATGTCGCCGATGGCGGCAATGAGGAATGGTGGAATTTCTCCGGCCAGAATGGATGCATCCGCCACCTTATCCGCACCCTGGTCGAACCAATCGCTCTCATTCCCGCTGGAACCGGGCAGCAAGTACAGAACCGGGTATGGGTTTTTAGCCTGGGGGTTGAAACAGGGCGGGAGATACAGAACAATCTCCACTTGCGGAGCGATTGCGATCCGTTGGGTCGTTCCCGCCGTCTCGCAAACAGGTTTTAAGATGGTATGAGTCGGGGCGGGTGAATTCGGACGGAAAACACAAGCGGTGGCCGCCGACAAAATAATTGTTGAAAGGATCCTCCGAATTTTCATTCCTCAAATTATATTCTTTTTTTAACCCGATCCATCAAGTGGAATACGTGCTGGGGGTCACTTTCCCCCCGGTGCCCAGACCAAGGAATCTGGAAGAACCGGCCGTGCGGCTAGCCCACCCGCTCGTGGGCGCGCGCGCCGAAATAATCGCGCAGGGCCTGTGGATTGGGTCAGCGGTAACCGCGCTTTTTGGCCTCTTCCAGAATTACCTCCGTCGCCGTCGCGCCGATGCGGGTGGCGCCAAGCGCGCGGAAGCGCAACAACTCGTCCAGGGTGCGCACCCCGCCCGCCGCTTTGATCTGAACGCCGGGCGCGGAATGCGCCCGCATCAGAGCCACGTTGTGTTCGGTCGCCCCGGCGTACGAATAGAAACCGTTCGGTTGTTTGGCAAAACCATATCCGGTGGAGGTTTTAATGAAGGCCGCCTTGATTCGCGAGCAAATCTCACAAAGTCGGATGATCTGTTCGTCCTGAAGGTAATCAGTTTCAAAAATAACTTTTAGAATGGCGTTCTTGGAAAGACAGACGTCGTTTACTACCCGGACCTCGTGGGAGATATATTCCCAATCGCCGCCCAGCGCTTTGCCGATGTTAATGACCATGTCGATCTCGGAGGCTCCATCCCGGATCGCCTGGACTGTCTCCGCCGTCTTGATTGCGGTCGTGCTGTTGCCGTGCGGAAAACCGATCACCGAACAGACCCCGACGTCCGCACCCGCCAGTTCTTTACAGCACATTGGAACGGCATAGGGTTTGACGCACACCGTCGCAACATCATATTTCCTCGCCAGAGCGCAGCCTGCCAGGATCCCTTCGTCGGTCAACGTGGGATGCAGGAGCGAGTGGTCGATCATCTTGGCCAGCGTTCTTAGGGGAACGGCATCTGCGGTTGTCATCTCATGTTTCTCCAAGGTCCGATCAGGGAATGATTTTACTCCTCCCTGGGTGGATAGGTGCCTATGCGTGGATGACAACAATGAATCCGGGATTAATAAATTAAAAGCTCCGGACGGGGAAAGACCGTGGGGTCGATAAAATAGGAATAATTAGTGTTGGTCGCCTATAGGCCCCACCACAATTTGCGCCGCACCGGGAATAGGCTGTGCCGGATTGACCGGCTGGTAAAGAGTAATCGCCAGTGCGATGCCCGCCAGAATTAACAACTCCGGTGAGAAATAAGAATAATAATCCAACCGGCTTATCCTATCCCCGTAGGCCGCAAGGCTCGCAGACAGGTAAAGAGCATGCGCCGCAACGTTAATTCCTAAAGCGGCCAGCAGCACAATCGTACCGGCGCGCTGCTGCGCATGCTCCGAGGATGAACGGACAATCCAGATCGGCGCGACCAGGGTGACCAGGACGCGGTAGGCCAGCACCGACGCGCTGATCCAGAACAGCGAGTATGGGAGATTGGGCCAATCATCGACGTAGCCCATTACGACTGTCGGGATAAGGTATCCGAGCGGCAGAAGCAATGCCAAGCGGCCGTGATGTCGGGCCATCAAACCGCCGATCAGGATCAACAGAAAAAAACCGATTTCGGGTGCGGCATTGGAGTAGATTGTGGAGGCAATATTCCGGAGGATAAATGGAATCTCCTGGTACCCGGTGCCTTCGCTTACATTCAATTTGTAATCGGTCACAAGAGATATAAAGCTATGGAATTGCTCCCCCAAGATGAGCAGCAGAAATAATCCTGTCCAGACCCAGGCAGGGCGAGTGAATCCGCGGCGGCGGGCCATCCGCAGAATCAGGAAAATAGCAGTACCCAATAGAAATGTGACTACCAGAATTTCTGTCTCTGTAATATGGCTACCCCAGAAGGCGGTAAATTGCTCTACGAATAATGTATCCGCGACTCCGGTAATCATCACACTAGTTTTTCCAACCACATATTTAACGCTACTGCTCAAATCCATGACGTTCCGGAAGAACATCCCGAGGGGGATCAGGCCCCAGACGGGGAACTTTCGCGTGAGCAACCAGACCAACAGGACGGGGAGGATGAGATAGTACGCCGCCCGTCGAATCAACAGGTCGAACCAATCCTGCCCTGCGAGCTGCCCGATCTGTCCGATGAAGAACACCAGGCAGGGGATCAGCACCACCGCAACGCCCTTCCATGGTAAAGGTTTGTTTGGCACGGCTTCCAGGAGGGCCCCGGCCGCCGTGGACGAAGTGATATGCTCACGCAGGACGCTGAAAACCAGATCCATTAAGGTACGGACCCAAAGAAATGCCATTCCCCGTGGGCCGTTTTCCTGCAGGGTCCAACGGCATTGGTCGGTAAAGAGTTGAAGCATGGACGGGCCATATTCGTCGCGGAATTCCGGCGGATACAATCGCAATAAACTGGCGTAGATCCGGCGCGAGGAGTTGATATTTTTATCAGCCGTCATGTTCACTCTCCAGGGTTAAGAACAGACAATGACGTGTTTTTGCCGGGCGACCCTGACGGCCTGCATCAGCCGCTGTGTTTCAGCGGCAACCACTCGCCGCCCCAAACCGGACAAGCGGTAATAACGCCGTCGTTCATTGTCCAATTCGGAGTCGGGGCGTTCCGCAGCCTCTTCAATGAGATTGGCGGCGATCATGCGTTTAACGGAGCCATAGAGCGTTCCCGGGCCCATCTTCACCCGACCGCCAGTCTGAGCTTCGACGTCTTTCATGATGGCGTAGCCGTGCTTTTCTCCGTCGGAAAGCGCGAGCAGGATGTGATACACGGCGGGAGTGAGCGGTTGAAAGGATGTTTGTTTTTCGGGCATGGTTTTTTCTCCGCTTGATATATCCCTTTCGGATATATCCATTACGGATATATAATACGCCGGGGAACCACCGCGTGTCAAGCGGCGAAGGGGGGATTGTTTGGCTACATTTTCGTTTTTTGAGGGAGACCCCGGAAATTGGTCAGTTCGATCCCCCGCATTTTAACTGCCTCGCGGACCTCTTCCGAGGAGAGTATCGCCAATTCGCGCTCGCGCTGACGGTTGTAGACGGAGCTTTCTACTAATATGGCGTCGGCGTAACCGGGATGGCACATCAGTTCGGAGGTGCCTGGTTCCAGATGTTCCAGAATATCCAATAATTGTCCGGAGGTCGCCGTATTGTCGTAAAAGGACCCGATGAAACGGTCCGGTACGGCGGCCCGGAATTTTCGAATCAACCGGGGGAAATATTCCTTGGCCGCTTCCTGTAATTCCTCCGGCAGACCGTGGTAGGAGGCGGGTTCCGGTTCGACGAGGGTCCGCACCGGGCAGTGATAGAGTTCCGCCAAGATGAGCATCTTTTCAAAGAGCGCTTCGGTAAAGTAGGAGGAATGATGATGCGAATCCAAGTGGTCCGGATTCCTGCCCGTCACTTTGACGAACTTGCGAATCTGCGCGTCCCACTCGGCGGCCGCCTGCTCCACGTTCACCGCGCCCAAGGTTTCGATGAACTCGGCGAGCGTTGGGAACCGGCCCCGGCCGGCGGTGATCGATGATACCGCGTCCGAACCGAGCAGGGGCGCGCCGGAGGTCAACACGAGGTGGACTCCCAATCCCAGCCGGGTGGTATCCTTGGCCGCGAGGTCCAACTCCTCCTCGACGCCGGGCATGTTCATCATCACCGTCGTCGAGGTAATGAGCCCCCGCAGGTGCGCTTCGCGAATCCCTTTTGAGACGCCCGGCGTGCGGCCATAATCGTCCGCGTTCACGATGAGGTATTTTGAATTATCCATCCCTTGCCTTGAACCTTGGAGCGCTTAGTACGCGGATTTCGTTGATGGCTGGTTTTTTTACAATCTATTCCAAAGGTTTTTTTTATCCGCGCAATCCGCATATAAAAGCATTGTTCTGACGTGATTAGTTTGTCCTGGTGACTTTGCGGATGTGCCGCGGCTGGTCCGGATCCAAACCGCGCGCCCGGGCCAGATGAAATGCCAGCAATTGCCCCGGGATGACCGCGGCGATCGGCGTGAGCCATTCCGGTTCGCCGAGCGCAACGGGGATTTTGAAATCCCCGGATTGCGCTCCGGTTTCCATGTCGCCGATGAGCACGACCCGCGCGCCCTGCCCCCGAAGGGCGTCCGCGAGCGATGCCGTCTCACCGCGGAACGTGGGACCAATCGTGATGAAGATCGCCGGCATGCCTGCCTCGGCCATCGCCTTCGGGCCATGTTGGAAATCCGCGGTGGAATATGGTTCGGCCTCCACTCCGGCGAGCTCCTTGATTTTCAGCGCGATCTCGTGGGCGGTGCAATATTGGTATCCGCGGCCGATCACGACGGCCCGATCGGAATCCGCGATGCGTTCAGCGGAAGCCCTGGCTTCCGGTTCGGCCTTCAGTGCATTCTCCATCCAGGCAACCACCGGGGCAAATGCATCTTCGCTCAGCCGGTCGTCGAGCGCCATGGAAAGCATCGCCAGCACCGCGAGCTGCGTAGTATAGGTTTTTGTCGCCGCCACGCTCCGTTCCTCCCCTGCGCCGATCATCAGCACATGTTCGGCGGCACGAGCCAGCGGAGAATCCTGCCGGTTGGTAATGGCGACCGTTGCCGCGCCCTGGTGCCGGGCTTCTTCCAGCACCCCGACGATGTCGGGCGATTCTCCGGATTGCGAGATGCCGATCACAAGCGCGCTTTCAAGCGCCGGCGGTGTGTGATATACGGTAAACAACGAGGGAGCCGCCAGCGCCACCGGAAGCCGGTTGACCGCCCCAAAGAGGTACTGACCGTAGCGGGCGGCGTTGTCGGACGTTCCGCGCGCCGCGAGGAATATGAAGCGAAATGGCTTCTTGCGAAGCTTCACACCAAGCCGTCGAATTAAGTCGACTTCGTCGGCGACAAGCCGGCGGATGACGTCCGGTTGTTCATTGATCTCATTCCAAAGCAGCGAATCCATAATCCCTTTTCCGCATCCGCGTTATCCCCGCGCGCACGCTTCTTGTGAGATTTTATCGCGGATCCGGCCGGATGGATGGATGCCGGCCTTTCCCATTACCAACCGCACCGCTCCGACGACCGGCGGAATAGAGAGTCGGGATGCGAGCCCGCGGAGCGCCTGCTCGCGGTCATCCGTCGGTTGGACTGAAAACAGATTCCCTGCCGCCGCAACCATGCGCTGGATGTATCTACCGACAAGCTCCTACCCCTCAGGATCGATGCCCATCAGCCACAGTTCCCGGACCGGAAGCGTGGCCGTTCTCTCGAGGAAGCCACTCACCAGTTCGGGAGAATATGTGGAACCGCCGCCGATGACGGTAATTTTCATTGGACGTTCCTCCGCATACTTCTTTCCCCGCCTATCGAGCCATCTTCCCGCGCTGGAAGGATCCAACCACTCCTACTCCAATTGATTCGCCTGCAGGCGCGTGTAAATTCCTTTTTTCGATAGCAGTTCGCCGTGCGTGCCGCTTTCCACGATCCGACCTTCGTGAAGCACGACGATTCGATTCGCGTTCCGGATCGTGGAGAGACGATGGGCGACGACAAACGTCGTCCGGTCTTTCATTAGCCGTTCCAGAGCCTCCTGGATAAGCGCTTCGGATTCGGCGTCCAGCGCGGAGGTAGCTTCATCCAGGATCAGCACGCGTGGATCACGGATCAGGGCGCGCGTGATCGCCAGACGCTGCTTTTGTCCGCCGGATAACTTGGCACCGCGCTCCCCGATCCTCGTTTCCAGTCCGTTTGGCAACTTTTCGACGAACTCGAGCGCATTGGCATCCCGCAAGGCGTTTCGGACTTTCTCCCGGCTTACTCCCTGTAAGCCGTAGGTTACGTTCTCCTGAACCGTCCCCTCAAAAAGGATCGATTCCTGCGGAACAATGGAAAGGAACCGGCGGTAAGTGCGCAAATCCAGCGTATCCATGTCCTGTCCGTCAAGCAATAGCCGGCCGGAGGTGGGACGAAAAAAACCGACGACCAGGTTTACGATCGTGGATTTTCCCGCCCCGGATCGTCCCACCAATGCGATTGTTTCTCCGGAATCAACTTGTAAAAAGATATCGTGAATCGCGGATTCTTCATTATCCCGGTAACGAAAGCTTACACCGTCGAACTCAAAATCGCCCCGCACGACGGAGACCCGCTGTTTGCCCTCGTTCTGCTCCAAGTCGGGCGATTCGAGCACCTCGCCCATGGAACGGACGGACTCGAATCCCTTGCTGATGACCGGCATAAGGTTGACCAGGGCCATCGCGGACCCGGTGAGGCTGGTGAAGTAGCTGGTCAGCATCACCACGTCCCCAACCTGGATCGGGATCAACCCCGTATACGAAAGCAGCGCGGCGGCGACAAGACATAATCCATTAAGAATATTGAACGTCAGCCAGGCCAGGGAGCTGAATACCGCATTGGCGGAATCAAGTTCCAACCCGGAATTCCGCAGATCGGAAAACGTCTGCTCCATGCGTGTCAGTTCGTTTTCTTCCAGGCCGTGCGCACGGGTGATCGGGATCAGGTTGGTCATCTCCGAGATGCGGGCTGCCATGTGTTCCATTTCCCGGCGGAATCGCTGGTTGCGCCGTGAAAGGACTCCTCGCAGCATCAGAACCAGAGAAGCGGAGATGGGAACCATGACCAAAAACACCGGCAGGAAGAGCGGCGCGCGTATGGCCGTTATGATCATTGCGCCAAACATGCTCGAGACGGCCGCCAGACCGCTGTCGAAGGACAGGCGGATCATCTGCTCCACCGCCTCCACGTCACGCACCACTTTGGATTGCAGTACGCCGGTGTTGGTGCGCGTGTAGTAGCCGATCGAAAGATGCTGCAGCCGCCGGCAGAGCGTCGATCGAAGCCGCATTTCCACCGAACGAATGGCGCGGCTGAGGTATCGAACGTAAAGAAAATGGAGTGGTACATTTTGGATCAGCAATACGAGCCATACGCCAGCGTTCCACCAGAGCACGGAGAGCGGAAGCCGTTGGACCAGCACGTTAATGATGTTCGCCGTCAACAGCGGCGCGATCCATACCGGACTGTGTTTGACGATAAAGAAGACGGTCGCCAGGGACAACCTTCCGCGCTCGTTGGCGAAAAGGAACCACAGCGTTCGGAGGGGATGTTCGCCCTGGTAGCGATGTTCCAGGGGGTTTTCTTGATGGACAAGAACGTTCGAATTCAACATGGCCGGAACCAGCTTGACGATTTGTCGCCATTCTACCCGAAGGATTCACCGCACCGCAACCCGGATGGTCTGCCGTAATAGTGGAGGTTGCTCTGAACACCAACCCGACCGCCGCCGGGTTACCGGGATGGATCACGGATTGCCCCGTTCGTGCTCCGCACTCCCGGGGCAGGCACGGAAGGAGATCGGATTTCACGGAAAACCCTGGGGGATATGTTCATCTCCTTGATCACCAAATTCCTCGGTGTACGCCCTTGATTTTATCCGTGCGATCCGATGTTTGATTCTAGAAACCAAAAACGGAACCAACTCCCGCGGCCTTTGCGAAAAAAAGACCAGGCGGCGTTTTACCGCTTGCTGGACAAAAATTGGGTTCGCTGGTATATTCTTCCCGCTATGAACGCACGGACCAGCACTCATCACGCTCATACTTTGGGTCAACCTGCATTGCTGAGTTGAGCGGCCGCGCATTCCTACGACACGACGTTTCCCACGCCCTCCCTCAGCCGGAGGGCGCTTCTTTTTGGAGGACCGATGAAAAACAGAACCGATATTCGTCTTGCACTGCCATCGAAGGGCAGGCTGGAAAGCGAGTCGCTGGGATTCCTGTCCGAGTGCGGCCTGGACGTATCCAAACCCAACCCGCGGCAGTACCGGGCCGTCATCCCGGCCATTCCCTCGCTGGCCGTGCTTTTTCAGCGGCCGGGCGACATCGTCGTCGGGGTCCGGCAGGGTTCCTTGGATTTCGGGATCGCCGGGACCGATACCATCGAAGAGAAGAAAGGGGATGGTGGCGAGGTGTGTCTCCTCCACGACTCGCTCGGATTTGGGATATGTACGCTGGCTCTAGCCGTGCCCGAAACATGGGATGACGTGCGCACCACGGCTGATTTGGCGCGGAAAGCGGTCGGGATGCCTCAAGAAGGCAAACCGCTGCGGATTGCCACCAAATTTCCGGTCCTGACGGGGCGGTTTCTTCAGGCGAAGAAAATGGATCCTTTTGAATTGATTTCCTCGGAAGGCACGCTCGAGGTTGCGCCGGAGATCGGCTACGCCGATATGATCAGCGACTTGGTTTCTACCGGCACCACACTGCGCGACAACCACTTGCGGCAGCTCGCGGACGGCGAAATCCTCCGCTCGCAGGCATGCTTAATCGCCAATCGAACGGCCCTGAAAACGCGGCCGGATGTGCTCGAGGCGGCGCACACGCTTCTGGAATACATCGAGGCGTATCTGCGTGCCCAGGATGCCTATCTCGTGTTTGCCAACATACGCGGCAAATCCCAGCGGGAAATCGCCGACAAAATTTTCAGCCAGACAGATCTGGGCGGATTGCAGGGCCCGTCCATTGGCGAGGTAGTCGTCCGCGAGACCGGGCGGCAGGAGTGGTTCGCCGTCAACATCGTCGTCCACAAAGAGAAGATTATGCAGGTCGTGCAGGAACTGCGCGGAATCGGCGGAAGCGGGGTGGTGGTTTCTCCGGTGACCTATATCTTCGAAGAGGAACCGGCGCGATTTATGCAGTTGCGCAAGGAATTGGCAAAGACCTAACCCCTCATCCCCATCCCCTTCCCCCCTTCCCTTAAGGCCAGTCCTCGAGGGGAGAAGGGGTGCAAGGGTTAGGGGGTCAGGTAAGCAAGGGAGGACGGATGCTCCAAATTATGGACCTGGCGGAAGCCAGGCGGACAATATTGAAACGAAAACCGCAGGGCGAAGAGATTCCCACCGCGCTGCGGGAGAGCCTTGCGCTGGTGTTCGGCGAGGGAGTGACCCCCGCCGAGGCGGTGCGGCGGATCCTGGCGGACGTGCGCGAAAATGGCGACGACGCGATCGCGCGCTGGACGGAAAAAATCGACCTTCGGAGGATCGACGATCCGCTGGTGCCGGCTGCCGAATGGCAAGCCGCCTACGAACGCATCCCGGCAGACTTGCGGCAATCGTTGAACCTTGCCGCCGAACGCATCCGTGCCTTTCATACGCGCCAGCCGATTCCTAATTGGACAACCCGCGATTTGGGCGGCGTGCTCGGGCAACAGGCCACGGCGCTTCGAAGAGTCGGTGTCTATGTGCCGGGTGGCAGCGCACCTCTGCCGTCATCGCTCCTGATGTCGGTCATCCCGGCCAATGTGGCGGGCGTCGAGGAAGTGGTCGTGGTCACCCCGCCCGGCAGGGAAACCGGCGCAGTTCCGGATGTCGTACTGGCCTGCGCTTATCTGGCCCAGGCCGGCGCGCTCTACCGGATCGGCGGAGCGCAGGCGATCGGCGCGCTGGCATATGGCACGCAGAGCATTCCGCGGGTGGATAAAATCGTAGGCGCCGGGAATATTTTCGTCACGCTGGCCAAGCAGCAGGTGTTCGGCATCGTCGGACTGGACGGACTGGCCGGGCCGACCGAAACGGTGGTGATCGCGGACGAAAACGCCAACCCGTCCTGGGTGGCGGGAGATCTCCTGGCTCAAGCCGAGCACGACCGGCTCGCCACCGCGATCCTGCTGACACCTTCGCGCGCCTTGGCGGAGAAGGTTCAGGCGGAAGTCGCCCGCCAAATCGAAAATCGCTCGAGGGCGGAGATCATCGCCGCCTCGTTCTCGGGCCAGGGCGGAATCGTCCTGACGCCGGATCTCGAGAGTGCCGTGAGCGCCGCCGATGAATACGCGCCCGAGCACATGTGCCTTTCAGTTGCCGATCCGGACGCTTGGAAAGGGCGCATCCGCAGTGCGGGAGGATTATTCCTGGGGGAGCGTTCCTTTGAAGTCCTGGGCGATTACACCGCCGGGCCGAGCCACGTGATGCCGACCGGCGGGACGGCGCGCTTCGCCTCGCCGCTGAGCGTGCTGGATTTCGTGCGCCTCACCAACCTCATCGCGCTGGATGAAAAAACGGCCGCGGCGATCAGCCCGCACGCGGAAACGATTGCCCGCGCCGAAGGGTTGGACTCGCACGCCGAAGCCGCCCGCCTTCGCAGCGTACATTCCACTCCGGCGGCGGCCGGGGATCGTGAGCGATTGCGATTTCTCCCCCGGGGCGGTGAACCGGAAGCCTACGCCGCGGTGATCCCGTACGAGGTTTTCGCCGCGCAGTTCGGAAAATCTTCCAAGAAAATCGTCAAGCTCGATGCGAACGAAAACCCGTACGGCATGTCCAAGCGCGCGCTGGAAAAGGTGGCCGAAGGAAAATACTTCAGCATCTATCCGGACCCGCAGAATACGCTGCTGCGCAAACGTCTGGCGGAATTCCTCGACCTTCCCTGGGAGCGGATATTCACCGGCGCCGGCGCGGATGAGCCGATCGACGTGGTGATGAGCGCGGTGCTTGCCGAGGGCGACGCGGTGATCGACTGCCCGCCGACCTTCGGGATGTATTCGTTCTCCACCGGCGTGCATCGCGGCCGGATGCTGCGGGTCGAACGCAAAACGGATTTCTCGCTCGACGTGGAGCGAATCGAAGCGGCGGTGCGCGCCGAGCCGCGGGCGAAAATCATCTTTGTGTGTTCGCCGAACAATCCTGACGGCAGCATCGTGCCCGATGAGGCTCTTCGCCGGCTGCTGGCCTTGCCGGTGCTCATGGTTCTGGACGAAGCCTATATCGAATTCTCGGGCGGCAGCCGGATCCGCTGGACGCTGGAATACGACAATCTGGCGGTGTTGCGCACCTTCAGCAAATGGGCCGGGCTGGCGGGTTTGCGCGTCGGGTATGGCGTCTTCCCGCAATGCTTGATGGGCCGGATGATGACGATGAAGCAGCCTTACAACGTCAATGCGGCGGCTTACCAGGCGGCCATGGCTTCCCTGGACGATTATGATGCGTTGGCTAAAACCTTTCGGAAGATCGTCACCGAACGCGAAAGGATGTTTGCTCGGCTGCAGACCCTTCCGTGGATGAAGGTGTATCCCAGCCGGTCCAATTTTTTCCTGTGCCGGCTGACGGGCCGCGATGCGCGGGCGGTGCAGAGCGACCTTAAAAAGCGCGGGATTCTAGTGCGCTATTTCGACCGCCAAGGGTTGCGCGATTGCCTGCGCATCTCGGTCGGCCGCCCGCGGGATACCGACGCGTTGATGGAAGCATTGGAGACGATGACCTAACCCTCACTCCCGGCCTTCGGCCACCCTCTCTCCCTTCCCTTAAGGGAAGGGAGAGAGGGAAAGGGGTGAGAGGGTTAGGTCGCGTTACTAAACAAGGAGCTACCCATGCGCAAAGCAATCGTCGAACGCAAAACCAAAGAAACCGAAATCCGAGTGGAACTGACCATCGATGGAACCGGCAAGCACGAGATTCAAACCGGAATTGGGTTCCTCGACCACATGCTGGAACACATCGCGGTGCACGGGATGTTCGATTTGAACGTGCAAGCCAAGGGCGACGTTCATGTGGACCTGCACCACACGGTGGAGGATACCGCGCTCGCGCTCGGCGAGGCCTTCGACCGGGCGCTGGGTGATAAACGCGGGATCGTGCGGATCGGGTATGCCGTGGTGCCGATGGACGAAGCGCTCGCTCTTGCGGCCGTCGATCTTTCCGGACGGCCGCACTGCCTAGTGCGCGCGGAGTGGGCGCTGACCGCAATCGGCGAATTGCCCGTAACGCTCGTGGAACATTTCCTCCGCAGTTTCGCCTCTACCGCCAAGGCAACCGTGCATGTGCGTCTTCTGGAACGCGGCGATGACCATCACCAGGCGGAGGCGATGTTCAAAGCATTCGCCCGCGCGCTCGATCGGGCATCGCAGATCGATCCGCGCCGCCCCGTCGGGATACCTTCGACGAAGGGAGTAATTTAAATCCACGAAGGATACTAAGGGTGACGGAAATTATTGAAATCTTCGTGCTCTTCGTGTCCTTTGTGGATATTAAAACGTATGGCTGAATTCACCATCTATCCTGCGATCGACCTGCGCGGGGGCAAGGTTGTCCGGCTCGCGCAGGGCGACCCCAATCGCCAGACCGTTTACAGCGACGATCCCTTGGAGATTGCCCAGCGTTGGCAGAACGAGGGCGCGATCTGGCTACATGTGATTAATCTTGATGGCGCATTCGGTGAGGCCACGGCTGCCAACGAACTTGCGCTGTCACAGATCCTCAAGCTCGGCTTGAAGGTTCAATTCGGTGGTGGCTTGCGCGATTTTCAGGGGATTAAACGAGTTCTGGATACAGGCGTGACCAGGGTCGTGATCGGGACGGCCGCAATCGAAAATCCCTTGCTTATTGATGTGGCTATGCGCAAGTATGGCGAAGACAGGGTTGCCGTCGGGATCGATGTACGTTCCGGAAAAGCCTTCATCCGCGGCTGGGAGCAGGGATCCAAATTGGATGCGATCGACCTGGGGAAAAAGATGTTCGCGCAGGGCATTCGCTGGTGCGTATTCACCGACATCGAGCGGGACGGCATTTCGACAGGGATCAATCTACCGGCCACGCTCCAACTGACACGCGAGACCAGATTGCAGGTGATCGCCTCCGGCGGCGTGGCTTCGCTCCGCGACGTTGATAACGTCGCCAAGGCGGGTCTGCCCGGCGTCATCATCGGCCGTGCGCTCTACGAGGATATGTTCACGCTCAAGCAGGCGCTGGAACGCGCGAGAAAGATTCATACATGATGTGTTGTGCTCCAACTGTATGGATATACTTCTCGAACCGATGAATAATTGCAATTATCCCCACGCGTGTTCCGCAAAAAAGAAAGCGACTCCCCGCCCTTACCGGGGCTCGGAGTGACATTTTTAGGGTCCGGTGAATGAAAGGGATGGAATGATCCACATCGTCGATTACAAAGCCGGCAATATCACTTCGGTTCAGCGCGCGCTGAATTTCCTCGGCGTAGAATCCGTCATCACGGCGGACTCGGACTCAATCCGACGCGCCGAGAAGGTGATCTTTCCCGGCGTGGGCCAGGCAGCGAGTGCGATGAAAGCCTTGCGTGAACGCGGGTTGGATCAGGCGCTGCGCGATGCGTTCGCACGCGGAATTCCCATCCTGGGGATCTGCCTGGGAGCGCAAATCGTGCTGACCCGGTCTGAAGAGGGCGGCACCGACTGCGTGGATCTTCTTCCCGGCGAATGCAAACGGTTTGCGTTTTCCGACCCCGCGCTGAAAATTCCGCATATCGGCTGGAACCGCGTCCGGCTTGTGCGGGATCATCCGATGCTCCGAGGGATGGGCCCAGAAGATGAATTCTACTTCGACCATTCCTATTATCCTTTGCCGGAAGATCCGGCACGCATCCTGGCCGAGTGCGAATATGGGATCACGTTTCCGGCGGTGATCGGATCAGCGAACCTGATCGCGGTGCAGTTCCATCCCGAAAAAAGCGGACCCGCCGGGTTGCGGATTCTGACCAACTTCGCCGGGTGGAACGGGACAGAGAAGGCGGAATAAATGCTCAGTAAAAGAATCATCGCCTGCCTGGACGTGCGCGATGGGAAACTCGCCAAGAGTGTTAAATTTGTCGACACCCATGACATCGGCGATCCGGTCGAGACCGCCCGCCGCTACTACGAAGCCGGGATCGACGAGCTGGTCTTCTACGACATCACCGCCTCGAGCGATCATCGCGATATTCTCCTCGATGTGGTCAGTGCCGTCGCCGCTCAGGTGTTCATCCCGTTTTCGGTCGGAGGCGGATTGCGCACGGTCGAGGATTGCTCCAAGGTGCTCTTGGCCGGCGCGGAGAAGGTGAATGTGAATACCGCCGCGGTTCAGAATCCACAGTTGATCGCCGAAGCCTCGCGTGCCTTCGGCGCGCAGTGCGTCGTGCTTTCGATGGATGTGCTGGCCGTGCCACATTCGGTTGCCGCGCCTTCCGGATATGAGATCGTCACCCATGGCGGACGCAACCGCACCGGTATCGACGCGCTAGCCTGGGCCAGACGCGGCGAAGAACTCGGCGCCGGCGAGCTGGTTGTGAATTCGATCGATGCCGACGGGACGCAGGAAGGCTACGAAATCAACCTGACTCGCAAGATGGCCGAGGCGGTGCGCATCCCGGTAATCGCCTCCGGCGGCGGCGGAAAGGCCGAACATCTTTACCAGGTCCTAACCGCAGGCAAGGCCGACGCCGCGCTGGTCGCATCGCTTCTGCATTACGGGATCACCACCGTGGCGGAGTTGAAGAAGTATCTGGATCAAAAGGGAGTGAAAGTTAGGATGACCTAACCTCTCCTCCATCCCCTGCACCCCTTCCCCCTCCCCATTCTGGAGAGGGGGAAGGGGACGGGGGTTAGCGGAGAGTTCCGTCGAGGAGAACCCATGGAACCCAAATACAACGATCAAGGTCTGATCCCGGCCGTCGCGCAGGATGCGCGCACAGGCGAAGTGCTGATGCTGGCCTGGATGAACGCGGAGGCCTGGCAGAAAACGCTCGGCATGATGGAAGCGCACTTCTGGAGCCGTGAACGCAACAAACTCTGGCGCAAGGGCGAAACCTCCGGTAATACGATGCGGGTCATGGAGGTGGCATTGGATTGCGACGCGGATGCGGTCCTCCTGCATGTGATCCCTGCCGGGCCGGCGTGTCACACCGGCGAGCGCTCATGTTTCCACACGCACGTCGCGGGGCAAACGCAGGATGCTTCCGCAGGTTTTTTGCACACACTGGACGAAGTGATTCACGACCGGAAATCGAATCCCAAAGAAGAATCCTACACCAGCGGCCTGTTTCGCGAAGGCTTGCCAAAAATCTCCCAGAAGGTTGGCGAGGAATCCACCGAAACGATCGTCGCGGCGCTGGGAGAGAGCGATGAGCGGGTCGTATGCGAGGCCGCCGACTTGATTTATCACACGCTGGTTCTGCTTGCCGCGCGCGGGTTGGGCCTGGCGGATGTGGAAGCCGAGCTCTCGAGGCGGCACAAATGAACCTGTGGCTTTTCGATTTGGACGGGGTGCTGATCCATCCGGGCGGGTACCGCAAGGCGCTGCGCCGGACGGTCGCGCACTTCTCGCATCAGATGGGCAATCCGGAAAGGCCGCTGGAAGAATCTACGATCGAAGCGTTCGAGGCACAGGGCATCACCTGCGAATGGGATATCGCCGGGATCTGCGCCGCGGCCGATGCGTTCGCAATCTGGCGCGCCAATCCGGATCTGAACCTGCCCGCCGACCTCTCCCGGGCTATGATCATGCTTCAAAAAGAGAGCCTCGAGCGCCCGGAGCCGGAATATGCCGAGTGGGCACGGAGCACCGGGGCGTTGGGCGGCGAATCCCCTTCCCTTTCGGCCGCCAAAATCTTCCGGCAGGAAGCGGGACACGCGGAGGTGGACATCGACCGGGTGGGAGAATTCGACGGGCTGCTGGATGTTCTGCTGGGCCATCCGCGCGAGTTTGCGCGCTCGCCGGTGATGCGCTACTTCCAGCAGTACACGCTCGGCAGCCGGTTGTACGCCGATCTGTACCACGTTCCCCCGGACGTCGAGACCGCTTCCCTGCTGGCGGAATTGGACCAGCCGGCGATTTCCACCGCCGCTCGCGAAAAGATTCTGGCAATGCACCGCCAGAAGCGGATCCGCTCTGCGATCATCACCGCCCGCCCCTGCCGGCCGCGCGGCGCCGTCGACGATCCGACGGAATTTCCTCCCGAAGCGGAGATCGCACTAAAGGTAATCGGGTTGGAGGAACTTCCGCTGGTCGGCGCCGGGCAAATGCTCTGGTTGGCCAAACGGCACGAACAACAACCGGACGCCTACCTCAAGCCCAATCCGACTCATTCCCTGGCCGCCCTCGCCCTGGCGCTGGGCGCGGAAGAGAGCGACGGGCTGGAATCCGCGCGCGCGCTGGTAGAGGAAGGGAAATTGCTTCCTCCGTTGGATGCATGGAAGCAAGAAACTGCCGACATCGTGGTCTTCGAGGATTCGCCGACCGGGGTGCTTGCCACTCAAAGCGCGGTCGATCTTCTTAACCGGAAGGGCTTGAACATCCGCGTGTCGTTCCTGGGTGTGGCAACGGGCGGCGAAAAACGCGCGGCGCTACAGGCGCTCGGGGCGGAGGTATTGGATAGCACCGATGAGGCACTAGCCTATGCTTGGAAAAAAGTTGGATGATTGCCTTCGGCAATCTACAATGGTCGAGTTAAGGGTTGCATTTCTTAAGGCATTTGAACAATAAGATTTGTAAGGGATACTTCTCTTCTTTTTCGGTTTGCCCATACGCAAATAATTGACAAATCCCGATTTCCCGATAAAATATGAACTCTCATGCCGGAGTGGCGGAACTGGCAGACGCGCTGCGTTCAGGGCGCAGTGGCCGTAAGGCCATCTGGGTTCAACTCCCAGCTTCGGCACAAACCCGGGAAACCGGGTTTTGTTTTTATTTTGATATCCCGCGATTATCTTCGGCAATTAATAGCGGAGATCCTTTCGGCAATCAACTCGCCGTCCGACGGTGTGCGCGTGGCCATGATCGTCTCCGACGGCGCCCCCGTCGAACTGATGGAATTCCGAGCCCAGTGTGAATAATCCGGCCTGCCGATGAAAATATTCCGACCCTCATGGAAGTGGCTTGGTTTCCTGCTTGCCGGAGCGCTTTTGGCCGGCTTGCCGTGGATCTACATCCGCTGGAAGACCCAGGCGCGGGTATACCATTCCGCGCCGAACTCGCTTTCCGCCCCGGTGGCGATCGTCTTTGGCGCTGGACTGTACCGCAACGGCACGCCGATGCCTGTCCTGGCCGACCGCGTCGCCACCGCCGTTGACCTTTACCAACGCGGCATTGTCGAAAAACTGCTCCTCAGCGGCGACAATCGCTTCCCGGAGTATAACGAACCGGAAGCGATGCGCCGCCTGGCCGTTCAATTGGGCGTACCCGATTCGGCGCTCGTTCTGGATTACGCCGGAAGTAGAACGTACGACACATGCTACCGCGCCCGCTTCGTCTTCGGGGTGAAAAAAGCCATCCTGGTCTCGCAGGATTTCCACCTGCCTCGGGCAGTATACCTTTGCGATCAGATGGGGATAGAATCTATCGGCGTGGACGCTGACCGGCGCGCCTATCGGTTGTCCTCGCTCGTTCAATGGAACTTACGCGAAGGGGCGGCCTGCTTCTTCGCGATCCTGGAGGCGCGGATCACCCACCCCCAGCCGCTTCTGGGACCGATGGAACCGATGGATTGATCCCCCAACTGCACGTCCCCATTTGCCGACCAAGAAATCAGGGAAGCGTTTTTAGAAGGTACTAGCAAATGGGGGGACCGCAGGGGGGAGAGGCCGTGGAAGGGAAAACTATATGAAAAGAGAAGAAGCCCTCGCGATCGTCCGCGAATTCATCAAGAACGAAAACCTGGTCCGGCACACGCTCGCCGTCGAGGCCGCGATGCGTTTCTATGCCGGAAAATATGGGGAAGACGAGGAACTATGGGGCGTCGTCGGTTTGTTGCACGATTTCGACTGGGAGATCCACCCGGACCTGGAGCGCCATCCGCAGGCGGGGGCTGCGATCCTGCGGCAGCGCGGCGTGCCGGAGGAAATCATCCGCGCAGTCCTATCGCACGCGGACCATACCGGGGTGCCGCGCGAAAGCCGGATGGAAAAAGCGCTGTTTGCCTGCGACGAACTCACCGGGCTGATCACCGCCGTCGCATTGGTACGTCCATCGCGGTCTCTGGCCGACCTGACCGCGCCGTCGGTCAAGAAAAAATGGAAGGATAAGGGGTTCGCCGCGGGCGCCAAGCGCGAGGAAATCGAGCGCGGCGCGCAGGAACTCGGCGTGGATCTATGGGAACATGTGGACAACGTCATCCTTGCCATGCGGCCGATTTCCGCCGACCTCGGACTTCAGGGAAACGCATAAAACCGCGGTCCTTCGCCTCCGCTACGGAAAACGAAACCGACGATAAAAAAATCGTTTTATCCGACCTTGCGGCAAACACCGGGCGGGAAATTACCCTGTGTTGATCTTCTTCACCCAATTTCCACCATGGCGCGCGCCGGGGCACCATCCGAACCCCTGAGTTTAAGCGGCAGGCAACAGAAGCGGCAGGCGCCGGGAGGCACTTCCTCCAGCGCCAATCCTTCGACAAAAATAATCCCCGCTCCCAGGAGCAGCGTGTGCACCGGCCCGGTTTGGTCCCGGCAGGCCACCGAGAGGTAATCGTTGCCCACTAACCGGATTCCCCTCTCCAGAATCCAATTCGCCCCGCTCTCCGTCAAGCCGGCATAATCCTCACGGAAGACGGTCTCGCTCGTAATGGTTTTCGAATTGACGGTTTTCAGCAACAGGCGCGTCGTTCCCTCCGGAATCCCGGCTGTTTTAAGTTCTTCGGCTCCGATTCGCCGGACTTCGCCGAACTCGGCCACCCAGGCCGGACCCGCCAAAACTTCCAATGGAATCCGCTCGATGGTTATTCCGCCCGGGATGAAGTGAAACGGCGCGTCCACATGTGTGCCGGTGTGTACTCCGCACGAAATCCGGGACAGGTTCGCGTGCGCCCCCTCCTCCATTCGCTCGACACGGTGCAGGTCCACACTCTCATCGCCCGGCCAGACCATCATGCCGGAGTAAATCTCCATCGAAACGTCGATCATCCTTCCCATCGTTCCTCCTTTGATCCATCCGAGCCCGAAGGATATTATATTGTTTCCCGCCCAAAGGTGGGAATTGACCTCTTCCCCAATTCCAAAAAGTTGCTATAATCGAAAGCATTCCACGATGCCCCGGGACAAAACCCGAACTCACGAAGTGGGGCTTTTCTCTTGCCCGGGTCAAATCGCAACAATGAGGACATGATGAACAAGGAAAAAACGATCGACGAACCTCCTGGGTTACAACTCTCGCTCCCCATCACCCCGGCCGCTCCGCGCCGGATCAGCCCCCCGTTGAAAGTCGCCGTGCTGGCCAATTTAAAAAAGAACGTTCCCCTGCGGCCGGATGCTCCTCCCGACGACGCAGTCGAATATGACCGCGAAGAGACGGTTGAAGCGATTCTTGAATCACTCCGCCTGGTCGGCCACAAGCCGTTCTTCCTCGAAGCCGACGTAACCCTGCTGGATACGATTCGAAAAACAAAACCGGAATTCTGCTTCAACATCTCCGAGGGACTGCGCGGAGACGCGCGCGAATCGCACGTACCCGCCATTCTGGAGATGCTCGGCGTTCCCTACAGCGGGTCGCGCGTGCTGGCCAACGCCATCTCTCTCGAAAAAGTGATTGCCAAGCGCATCTGGCGCGACCGCGGCCTGCCCACCGTGCCGTTCCAGCTTTTTCACGACCCGGAAGCGCCGCTGCGCTCCTCGTTGCGGTTTCCGCTGTTTGTCAAACCCGTCCGCGAGGGATCCGGCAAGGGCGTATCCCCGACATCCATCGTGCAAAACGAAGCGGACATGCGCCGCGAGGCGCGCCGGATCGTGCAGGACTATCACCAGCCCGCCTTGGTGGAAAGCTTCCTCCCCGGCCGGGAATTCACCGTCGGGATCATCGGCAATCCGCCGACAGGCCGCCGGCGGGCCAACCCGGATCTGTATTCCTCCGACGGCTTTCACTACTTCCCGGTTCTGGAAATCGACCCGAACGTGGGCGCAGGCCAGGGGGTGTACGGCTCGGAGGCTAAGTTGATCGTTCCCGGCGCGGAAGGATCGCCGGTCTATACCTGCCCGGCGTCGATCTCCTGCAACCTCAAGAAAGAAATGTACCGCCTCACCAAATCCGCCGCGATCGCCATTGGAGCCGAGGATTGCGGCCGCGTCGACCTCCGGCTCGATTCCGAAGGCCACCCGTATCTTTTAGAGATCAACACACTGCCCGGAGTAAATCCCGATGTGTCCGATCTGTGCATCATGGCCAAGGCGGAAGGGATGCAATATTCGATACTCATCAACGAGATTCTCAACCTAGCCTACGACCGTTACGGACTGCCGCTCGAGGAGAAAGCGCCGGTTCTGGCGCTGGCCGCGGCCTGATCCCATCCTTGCGATCGGAAATCGACCGGTCATTTTATCTGCAGCATCAACCGGGTGATCTTTCACCCGGTTTTTTTATTGGCGGTAATTGTTGAGAAATCCATCCCTTACACCCTCTCCCAACCTCCCCCTCCTTCCCGTGATACGGGAAGGAGGGGGAGGAAAAGGAGGGGAAGGATAGGATGTCATCCGTGTATCGAAGAAATCTCCCCGATTGCTTCCCCGCGCGCGCCACGTTACAATCTGCCTGTCCAGAGGAGGTATTTTGACTACTATTCTAGCAGGCGATTTGGTCCAACTGGTGGGGCGTGATCACAAATACAGGCTGGTGCGATTGCAGCCCGGCGCGGAACTTCACACTCACCGCGGCATGCTCAAACACGACGACATGATCGGTAAATCGTGGGGCAGCCGCGTCGACAGCCACATCGGGCGTCCATTCTACCTGCTGCCCCCTTCCCTGCACGATATCCTGCGCGATACCAAGCGCAGCAGCCAGATCATCTTCCCCAAAGACATCGGCTACATTCTGCTCAAACTCTCGATCGCGCCGGGAATGACCGTGGTCGAGGCCGGCACCGGTTCGGGGGCACTCACCACCGCGCTGGCCTCGGCGGTCGGTCCACAGGGGCGCGTGATCTCCTACGATTCCCGCGCCGATATGCAAACGCTTGCCCGCCACAACCTGGAAGCGCTCGGGCTGGAAGGACGGGTCGATTTCCGTCTGCGCGACATCACCCAGGGATTCGAGGAAACCGACGTGCCGTCGCTCTTCCTCGACGTGGCCGTGCCCCACGAATACATCGGACAGGTGCGCGCGGCATTGCGCCCGGGGGGATTCTTTGGGTCGATCGTCCCGACCACCAATCAGGTGAGCATGCTGCTATCCTCGCTCGAGCGCCACGAGTTTGAATTCGTGGAAGTCAGCGAGCTTTCCCTGCGTTACTACAAACCGGTGCCCGAACGGCTGCGGCCCACGGACCGGATGGTGGCCCACACCGGGTATCTGATCTTCGCCCGGCCGGTGCTGGAAAAAATCGCCGAAAAGAAGGAAGACGTTCCCGTCGAAGAAATTCAGCCCGACGGCGATTCCACGGGAGGTTGATGTGGCAAGATTTGAAAGGCGCCTGCAGCGAAGAGAATCGCGGATGCTCCGGCGCGGTTACCGGCGGGCGTTTGGCCTTTTGCCGCCGTTGCCGCCGGAAATGATTCTACAAATGGTTCAGGCTCATCGACTCTTTGCCGTCGGCCAATATTCCCAATCCGCCGCGCTCCTGGAAAACCTGGGCAATTCCGCCCGCGCCTCCGGGCTCCCGCGCGCGCCGAGAGTATTCTTCCAGGCGGCGCGCGCCAATTGGCACGCCAATCAGGTGTCACACGGCATGGACCTCATGCGGATCGCACTCGATATGCTCGTCGCAGCGGGTGCCGTCGGCATTGCAGGTCAAATCGCTTCCCTGGCGATGACCGAGCTGAACGGCATGGGCCACAAGCAGGAAGCGGATCAACTGCACGATTACTTGGTAAAAATTCCGGGCTGGCAGGAAACCGCTTCCGAAACCCCGCCGGAAGAAAAGGCCAAGCCGGCGTTGCCCACGCACTGCAAGCAATGCGGTGCGGCCGTCCGCTCCGACGAGGTGGATTGGATCGATGAGATAACCGCCGCGTGCGCCTACTGCGGTTCCCCGATCCGTGCGGAAAAGGCCTGAGCGACGGAGTTGGCAGCCCGCTTCCCCGGCCAACCACGCCCGGAAATCTCCTCCATTGAACAGTCGCCGGAATTATTTTTCTTTCCTTCTATGATCGATATCGAATTTTCTTTATCCGACCGTCTCCCCGCAAACGCGAATATTTCCTATCCGCCGCACTCTCCGGGAATCAAATCTTCCGCGGTTCTGGTTCCGCTGTTAAAGGACGAGACAGTCTGGAAGCTTCTTTTTACACGACGAAGCAATCAACTTGCCGACCATCGCGGACAGGTGTCATTCCCCGGCGGGCACTTCGAGACGGGGGATTCCGGGCCGCTGCAAACCGCATTGCGCGAGACATGCGAAGAGATCGGCATCCGTTCGGAGGATATCCGCCCGCTGGGAATTCTCGATCCGGCGGATACGCGCACGGGTTTCCGGATCTGGCCGGTCGTGTGCATCATGAAATGGCCCTTCCATCTGAAGCTTTCGTTACCGGAAGTCCGCGAGGTGTTTTTCGTTCCAGTGGAGTGGCTGATGCAAGGGGGGAATTTAACCCGGCGCTCGATGGAATCCATAAACGGCGGGGCTCAAAATGCAGTTCCCTTTTTCGAATCGTTTCAAGGGCATGTAATTTGGGGCGCTACGGCGGCGATTACCGTCCGGTTGATGGAAATCCTGCGCGAGGGATGGGCATCATGAAGGTCCTGTTCTTTGGTGCCGGCGCGATCGGCGCATACATCGGCGGCAGCCTTGCCCTGACCGGATGCGACGTGGCGTTCGTCGAACGGCCGGAGCCGGCGGAGATCCTCCGCCGGGAAGGGTTGGTCCTCACGCTCGGGTCGCATACACATCGCATACCACTGAACGGAGTATTTACTTCCGCGGTCGATGCCTTGCGCGATAGCACGCCTGATCTGGCGGTGTTCGCGCTCAAATCCTACGACACCGGCGCGGCGATCGAATCGCTGCGGCCGCTCGCCGGGCGGCTCCCACCGGCGCTTTGCCTGCAAAACGGCGTAGAGAACGAGGCGGTGCTGGAGAGTGTGTTCGGCTCCGGCCGCGTGATTGCCGGCACGGTGACCAGCGCGGTTGGACGCGGGCGCGCGGGGGAAATCACGCTGGAAAGGAAACGCGGTCTGGGATTGACGGCCGGGCATGCGCTGAGCCTCCCGCTGATGGATGCGATGAATCGCGCCGGGGTAAATGCAAGGCTATATCCCGTGGCGCGCGCGATGAAATGGTCGAAACTGTTCACCAATCTCACGGCGAACGCTTCGTCGGCGATCCTGGGCATGACCCCGCGGGCTGTCTTTTCCGATCCGCAACTTTTCGAGTTCGAACGGGAGATGCTGCGCGAATGCCTGCGGGTGATGCGGACGGGCGAAATCGACGTGGTGGATCTTCCGGGAACACCGGTGAGAATGCTGGCCTTTGCCGTGAAAAACCTCCCTCGCAGGCTTGCGCAACCGCTGCTCACGCGCGCCATCGGCGGAGGACGGGGCGGAAAGATGCCGTCCTTCTATCTCGATCTGAATTCCGGGCGCGGAAAAACCGAGGTGGAATGGCTCAACGGCGCAGTGGTACGCGAAGGTGAACGCCACGGGATCGCCGCCCCGGTTAACCGTCTGCTGACCCAAACCTTGACCGGGCTGGCGAAAGATCCATCCCTGCAAAAGGAATTCTTTCAAAAACCAGAGGCATTAATCCGGCTGCTTGAGGCTGGCGGAACAAATTCGCTGTAATTCAGCCTTAAATTCACGGGAACATATCAGACCGTTTGACCCGCCGCATGGGCAAACATATAATGAACATCACATTCCTTACTCGGAAAGAAAAGGAAGCATGCTAACCAAAGAGACATTCGAGACCCGCTTGACAGAAGCCATGCGCGCCAAGGACGAGGTCGGGAAACGCACTTTCCGCATGATCCTATCGGCGGTCAAAATGGCCGAAGTGGAAAAACGCGGCGCGCTTGACGAACCCGCACTACTGGGGATCCTGCAAAGGGAAGTAAAGACCCGGCAGGAAGCGGTGACTGAAGCGGAAAAGGCCGGCCGGCAGGATCTAGCCGCCGACTCTCGCGCCGAATTGGAATTAATTAAATCCTTCCTCCCCCAACCGCTCACTGCCCAGGAATTGGAGACGATCATCCGTCAGGCGATCGCAGAAGCGGGCGCCTCCAATCCGGCTGAGATGGGCAAAGTGATGAAGCTGGTTTCGCCCAAAACCCAGGGCCGCGCCGACAACCGTGAAGTGAGCCAGACGGTCCGCAAGTTGCTTGGGGGTTGAGCAGGCTGCGTTGCCGCTTATGACTGCCTCTTCTTCCTCCGAACCTGTTTCCCGCTGGCGGTCGATCCTCGGAAGAATCCCCGTCGCCGTCGTAGTCGTCGCCAGCGCCGCATTTGCGGCGCTGATCCTCATCTTGCCCATCCTCCCCGGCGAGCGCACCGTCAGCCTGCGGGCCGGTGACGTCTCGCCGCAAGATGTCCTGGCCCCGCGGTCGGTCACCTACGTCAGCAGGATCCTCACTCAGCAGGCGCGGGACCAGGCGGCAGCCCTGGTCACCCCGGTCTACAACCCGCCCGATCCGCTGATTGCGCGCCAGCAAGCAGAAACTCTGCAGGCGGCGTTGGATTACATCACCAACATCCGCGTCAATCCGTATGCCAGCCTGGATGAAAAGCTCGCCGATTTGCACCAGTTGTCGAAGGTTAATCTGCCCGCCGACACGGCCACCCGGATCCTGCAGCTAAGCGATCCGGATTGGGAGATTGTGCAACAGGAATCCCAGGCTGTTCTGGAGCGGATCATGCGGCAGCCGATCGGACCCGACCAGCTCCAGACCATTATTAACTCCATTCCGAATTACGTCAGCCTTTCCTTTCCGGAAAACCAGGCCTCGCTCGCGACGGATCTGGTTCGCAACCTCGTCGTTCCAAACAGTCTTTACAACGATTCCGCCACCCAGTCCTTGCGGGAACAGGCTTCCGCGAACGTCACTCCGGTCACCCGAAGTTTTGTCACCGGACAGGTTGTCATTCCCCGCGGCAAAGTGGTCGGAGAAGACGATCTGGAGGCCGTGTTCATGCTCGGATTGACCACGGAATCGCTCAACCTGCGGGTTGCCGCAAGCATGATTCTGGCCGTCGTGCTGACGACAATGCTGCTCTCGATGTTTGTGTCCCAATTTCATCCGGAGATCACCCGCGGGCTGCGACCCGTCCTTCTTTTCTCCCTGATTCTTCTGGCATTTCTGATCGTCGGCCGGATCATGGTGCCCGGCCATACGGTGCTTCCATTTCTTTTCCCGGTGGCCGCGATGGCAATGCTCATTGCCTGCGCCTACGGCCGGAGGCTGGGCGTTCTTACCGGAATGTTGCTTTCCATCTTCTCCGGACTGATGGGTGGGAACAGCCTGGAGATAGGGCTCTACGGCGCACTGAGCTGCCTGGCCGCCGTGCTGATCCTGGGTAAGGGCGAGAAGCCGGTTCGATTCTTCCTGGCGGGCGTGGCGGCCGGCATCGCCGGTTCGGCAGTCGTGCTGATCATCCGGCTTTCCTTGCCGGCCAGCGACCTGATCGGAATCATTACCCTGATTGCGGCCAGCCTGGCCAACGGCCTGCTTTCCGGAATCCTTTCGCTGGGTATGCTTTTTCTGGTCGGGAATCTTTTCGATATCACCACCAACCTGCAGCTTTTGGACCTCTCCCGGCCGGATCATCCTCTTCTGCGTGAGATCCTGCTTCAAGCGCCCGGGACCTACCAGCACAGCCTGCAGGTTGCCAACCTGGCCGAACATGCCGGTGAGCGGATCGGCGCCAACACACTGCTCCTGCGGGTCGGCGCGCTGTATCATGACGCCGGAAAATCCGTCCAGCCGAAATTCTTCGTTGAGAACCAGGGACCTGAGGGCAATCCGCACGACCGGCTCGATCCGGAAGCCAGCGCGAAGCTGATCATCCAGCACACGCGCGACGGACTGGATCTGGCGCGCAAACATCATCTCCCCACCCGTGTGCGGAATCTCATTATCGAACATCACGGCACCTTGCGTACGAATTTCCAATACGGGCTTGCGCTGAATGCCGCCGGGGGGAATCCCGACAAGGTGAATGAGGGAAAATTCCACTACCCCGGACCGCGTCCCCGTTCCAAGGAAGCGGCGATTCTCATGTTGGCCGATGGTGTGGAGGCGAAATTTCGGGCGGTTGGTCCCTCCACGTCGGAGGAAATCGAGACGTTGGTCCGCGAAGTCGTCGACGACCGGTTGGAACAGCGCCAATTCGACCAAACCGACCTGACGATGCATGACGTGGAGATCATCCGTGAAGCCTTCGCCGATGCGTTGCGGGGAAGGATCCACATCCGCCTGCGGTATCCGGAAGATGAAAAAAAACAACAAAGTAAAAACGCTCCTCCCGGGCGCTAACCCGCGGCGGTTCATCCGCATCCGCCGTGAGCCGCAGCTTCCGCAGAAAGTTTCGCTCTCCGCCGTCCGGCGCGCGGTCCGGCGCACGCTGGAGCAGCAAGATTTCCGGAAAGCCTGCTCCGTCTCAATGCTACTGGGTTCCGATGAAACGCTGGAATCGCTGAACGGGCGCTTCCGGGGCATTCGCCGACCGACGGATGTTCTTTCGTTCGGTTCGCGGGCCATCGATCCGGAAACGGGCATCGTTCATTTGGGAGAGATCGCCATTTCCCTGCCGCGGGCTGCCGCGCAAGCCCGGTCCCGTCGTGCTCCTTTGGAGCAGGAAATCCTATTGCTGGCCGTCCATGGAACCCTGCATTTGCTCGGGCATGATCACGACACTCCCTTCCACAAAAAAAACATGTGGCAGGCCCAAAGAAAAATTTTAAAGGAGTTGCTTTTCTAAAAATCCATGCAACCGATAAAATCCCCAAATCTGATTTCCTCTTTCCGTAACGCGTTTTCCGGATTGTGGTATGCGCTGCGAACCCAGCGCAACGCCCAAATCCACCTTCTCGCAACATTGCTCGTGATCCTGGCCGGATTTTGGCTGGGAGTGGGCGTCGAACAGTGGTGTCTGCTTATTCTCGCAATGGGCATGGTATGGATGGCCGAGCTTTCCAACACGGCCATTGAAAGCGCGGTGGATTTGGCCTGCGAGACCTATCATCCCCTGGCGAAAATTGCCAAGGACGTCAAAGCAGCGGTGGTCGTAATCGCCGCAATCACCGCCATCCTGGTGGGTGTCCTCATTCTCGGACCGGCGCTGGTCTCCAAGCTGGGTTGGTGACCTGGGTTGGATTCCAAAATACATATCCCCACAACCTTCGACTCCCGGACCGTGTTCAGTATGGCAACGCTTCTATTGGATAAAAAGGATTCTCATTCCCGCGGAGGGGACAATCCATGGATATGAGATTTCATTTCGGCACCGTCGGCAGCCCGCTGTCCACCCCTCCCAAACCCGGGGGCACCGTCGGCGGTATTCAACGGATCGCCAGCCTTGGCCTGGACGCTCTGGAGTTGGCCTGGGTTCGTTCCGTGAGAGTCTCCCCGGCGACGTGCGAATTGATCCGCGCCGAAGCCGAGCGATGCAACGTGGCCTTGAGCGTCCACGCGCCGTATTTCATCAACCTCAACGCCGATTCCGATGAATGGCCCAAGAGCCGCAAACGCATCATGGATGCCGCCATGTTTGGACATTTGGCGGGCGCGACGGATATCGTCATCCATCCCGGATCCTACTTCGGCCGCGAACCGAAAGAGGCGCTCAAGAAAGCCATTCCTCGATTAAAAGACTGCGTCAAGGAACTCCGCAAACAGCACAATCCCGTCCTGGTTCGGCCGGAAGCGATGGGAAAATCCGCGTTGCTCGGCTCGTGGGAAGATATCCTCATCCTTTCGCAGGAAGTGGAAGGTGTGTTGCCGTGCGTGGATTTCGCCCACCTGCACGCCCGGACGGGCGGCCTCAATAGTTACGAAGAATGGATGGAGACGCTGCGTTCGATGCGGGCGGTCCTGGGGGAAGACGCGCTGCGCAAAATGCACATCCATCTTTCCGGGATCGAATATACCGCCAAGGGGGAACGCAAGCACCTTCCATTCCGGGAAGCCGATCTGAACTATCGACAACTGCTGCGCGCACTGGCAGACTCCGGATGCGCGGGCCGGATCCTTTGCGAAAGCCCGATTCTGGAACAGGATGCCATCTTGTTGCGGGAAACGTGGGAAAAGCAGGCGCTATAGTCTCATTTTATTATTAAGAAGGAATTCTTATAACAGACACCGACTGGTGCAAAACCGTCCTGCACGGCTTTACCCGCCAGGGTAGAAGCAGGTCGCCACCTCCACGTACTGGGGATTAGGGGTCGATGTTCTCACGAACTTGTGTTCAAAGCGCGAGTAATGACATTCCGCTTGGTTCGGTAATTATCGGAGTGTTTTCGGTTGGCGGGACCACAAAGGAAATGGGGCGAAACCCGCTCTCTCTATTTGAATGGTAGGGGTAACCTGCTTTTTTATCTGGGAATCGACCAACTTCGGCAATGGATTTTTATAAAAACCCGAGCGGCGGCAATAATTTCATCGTTATTCACTCGCCCGACACTCAATGAATATGATGAGCTCTTTACGTCGAACAATATTTCCCCCGCGGACTATCTCCCGCGGGGCCCTTTGAGAGGAAGCCAAACCAAAAAGGCTTGTCCCTCCTCCTCTTCCGGTTGAACCGACAGGCTCCCCCCGTTCTTTTCCAGAAGAAGCCGGCAGGCTGTTACTTCCTCCGGATTGGCGAAATCATCATTCGCACCCGAGTCCGATTTCCAGGGTCCGATCACACGGTTGGCGGATAATCGGACGGACATCCCCCGCTTTCCGTTTTGCATCCGGCTTTCCACGATGACGGTGACGCATGCTTGGGATTGGGAGATCGTAAGGAGATGGATGATCAACGCAATAATCGACCGGTGGATTTTTTCAAAATCCCCCTGAACCGGAACGCTATCACTCCGAATGCGGATTCGCAGGACCACGCCAAGTTCGGCGGACATCGCCGAAAGCATCGTCACCCCCCGGGTAACGATCCCACCGAGATCCACGGCGGTCAGACGCTGCGGTTTCTGTACCTGCAGTTGCAACTCCTCTATGGCGGAATCTTTCAGCAACTTCTGGACCGGTCCATCCTTTTTTTCCACACCGGCAATCGGATACAAAGAAGCACCTTCCCTGTCCGGATTTAACTTCACGGGAGTCCTTCTCGGATCGGAAAACAGGTGAGAGGCGGTTTTTTCTTCCTGCATGATTGAGCCCGTTATCGTATAAAAAAACGATCGGGCGCGCCACCCCCTGGTGACGCGCCCTGAGGGACGAACTGCCATCCTTCTTTTTCGGGGCGTTCCCACAGGATCACACCCACCTTTGCTGCACCCGAAATGCGGGATGGCGTATAGACGGGCATTTATATCGAAACGCCTTGAACGGGATTAACCGGAGTCGGATCCATTGAATATGGCGCGGCGCAATAAGTATCTGCCGCGGCAACCAGTGAACTCAATCGATCGCGCTGCATACAACGCGGGCAGAAAAGTCGATAGACTTCGCGTTCGATGTATCCACAGTTCCTGCAGATCCGTTCTCCCCCATTTTTTCAAGCAAGGGTTCATTCATCAGCATTGTCCCGTTTCAAGGTCCATCAGAAACCATCCATGTCCCCCCCGTACCCTCTTTCCGGGTGAGGGGTTCGTCAGCCCTTACGGCCGGGTGTGTCGATCGATATCGGATGGTGAATGGGGAGGCTCTCCCTGAAGTGGTTCCTCTTCGCCCCTCGCTTCCAACCCCGGATTGCTCTCTCCACACCGGCGGCGAATTCCTCGATCGTTGCGGCGGAAATTGCCATAAACGCTTCCCGCTCCCGTTGGTCCAAATTGGAAGTGCGGAGGACCTGCTCCCGATCCGCTCCAAGCAATCGATCGCGGAACCGCTCGCTGACCACGGCCCGGCAGATAATCTGTTGAATAGCGGCTTCACTCATCCCCTAACACCTCCTCGGAAAAGAAATAGAACATCCCGTCTGCTTGGATCCTCTTTGGGCAGCCTCGTTAGGACCACCCACCTCCTCCCGGAGGAGGGGCCCCCGGCGGGCAGGAAAAACGGATTGTCGCGGCGGAAAAAGTCTGGAACATTGTGGCCTCCTTTGAGAAATAACGCCCCTCTGGCTTCCAACTTCATGGTAGGCGCTACACCTCAACAAACCCCTCACAGGCCCTTGGTTCAGATCTCAATCCGCTTACTTTTTCTGGGGACGGGATGCATCCGTGTTAAATAAAAAGAGAGACGCTCCGGCGCCTCTCTTTCGTCAATCTGTGGGGCTCGTTTTGAGCCGCACTTTCACAACGGATAAAAGAAATCGAATGGCCGACCCCTACCCTTCCCGCTTTCCAGTATGGTTAATTATCTTCGAAATGTTTTTAGGGGCACGGGGAAGGAGATTGGGAACGCCTTCCATTTTCTTGATAGTGATTATTAAACAATAAGGCTGGCGTACAGGGAACGGGTATCCGCGGGCGGATCCAACCCCAGATCCTTCCTTAAAAGGATGACATATTTCTGATAATGATCCACAACTTCGTGTTTTCTTCCCAGCGCTGCCAGAATTCGCAGCATCCGTTGGTGGAGTTCATCCCGATACGGGTCGAGCGTCAGTCCGCGCATGACAATGGTACGTCCTTCTTCATACCGGCAGAGGGAATAATACTCATCCGCCTGTTCGCGAACGAGGGTGAGAAATATCTGATTGATCTCCTCTCGCCGCTGTCCAGCCCAACCGACGGGAACATCTTTCAGATACTCGCCCTGGAAAAGCTCGGTGGTTTTTTCAAATTTGGACAGCCGCTGGGGGTCGGTAATCGGGACGGCCAAGGCTTGCCGTGCCGCTTTCTCAAAGGATGCGACGTCGTAATCCAGCGACATGTTTTCCGCGAAACGACAAATCATATTTTTTAACACTAGAATGTCCGTTCCAACCGCCCGGCGTATACGGTATAGGGTCTGGTAGAGGTTCGCCTGCGCGCGCCCGGAAGGCATCTCCGGCCAGAAGGTCGTTAAGAGCTCATCTCTGTCCACGGGAGCCCGATCCACAAGAAAGAGGAAAACTTCTTTCGATTTTTGGGAAACCCAGGCCGATCGTTGAATCTCTTTCCCCAACCAGAGAATTTCAAGCGAGCCCAGAGCCCTAACCGATAGTTTTATCATTTCGGTCGGGTTGTTTTCCGCGGTTTCCAGGTTCTCCCGCGCGGTTTGTCGCTTTGCACGGTCCAATAGGGAACCGCACAAACCGCCCATGGTTGCATGGGTGAGGAATCCCTCCAATAGATCGGCAGCCCCCGGCGCTTCCTGTACCAGTGTCTGGTCTGATCCGCAGCCATACGCCAGATCGAATGCCGCCCGCAACGAGCTTTCCGCATCGGTGACTAATCCCGATCGAAACAAAGAGCGCGCCAGAAGAAACCGCGCTCTGGCCGTTTCCCCCGCGGGGGCGGCTTCCCTTTCCAGAATCTCCACGGCCAGCCCCAAACAGCAGACCGCCTCATTCCGGTTCCCCATTTCCTCCAACACCGCGCCGCAGAACGCTTGGTCGCCCGCCTCGACCGCCGGGGTATTTTGTTCCACCAGTTCCCCCGCCCTCCGTACCCATTCCATTGCGGCGGGAAAATTTTTCAACTTCCGGTTGAGATCGGCTCTGGCCCGGTAAACATACCCCAACATCATCAGGTCGTCGGATTCTTCGGCGAGCCTGTCGGCCGCCGAGTAAAAACCGGCCGCTTTGGCGAATTCGGCTCGGTCTTTTGCCAAATCGCCCAACCCGGTAAAAATCAGCAATTGCGAATGCTTATCGCCGGATTTCCGCGACCATTCCAATGCCTCGTTATAGGCTGCTTCCGATTCTTCCAACTGACCCATCGAATGCTGGTTATAGGCAAGATTATTCAATGCAATGGCGATCGGCCCCGGGAATCCCAAATCCTTCCACAGACCGAGTGCGCGCCGTTGCAAGACGTAGGCTTCCGCTGTCTCCCCCGACGTGTGCAACGCGTTGGCCAGAAGGGTAAGCGCGCGCGTTTTGTCGTAGCTCCGATCGCCGTCAGGGAACAAAGCCAATGCCTGCCGATAATACTTAACCGCCTCGCGGGTTCTTCCCATCGCATCGACGCAAAGCCCGGCGTGGGATGCCGCCATGCGGAGAACCGCAACCTCCACCCCGCCCGCTTTTCCCCGCCGAAGCAGATCCTCGGCCAGGGTTAACCCCGTCGGATAATCCCCTTTGCAGTACGCCAGCCACGCCCGGCTCGCCTGCAGGCTGTGGAGACGTGATGGATTTTGCGACCGTTCCAGTCCCAACCCGGCGATATCCAAATATTCCGCGGCCCGCGTATAGTCTCCGGAAGTCGCGTACGACATGCCCGCGCACCCAAAAAGCGTCGGTACTTCGAGACGGACCGGATACAAAGACCGGGCCCAATCCTGCAAGGTTTGAAAACGGCCAGACTCATAATATTTCAGAACATTCTCTTCGGCCAATTTGGCCGCTAGGGAATAATTCTCCGCCTGGATAAGATAGGAAAAAGCCACCTCGGGAAATCCGTTATTAATGTTCCATTCGGCGGATCTCTCCAACAGGATCTTGTGCCTCGAGGGTTCCCGCTCTTGATGCGTGATTCGCAGGAAGTCCTGAAAGAGATTATGGAAACGGTATGTCGGTTGCTCCTGATCTGAAGTAACCACGAACAACCGGCGCGAATCCAGCTCGCCAAGCATCGAACGGCTGTCCTTGCGTTCCAAAACAAAATCGCACACGAACGGATCCATTTCATGCAATACCGAAGCTTCCAGCATGAAACGGCGGAGAAGATCGGGCTGCTGTTCCAGAACTTCACTGGCCAGGAAGTGATACACCTGGTCCCGTCCGGCAATCCCCCCGCCGAGGGGGAGACCCTTCCACAACAAATGACTGCTGAGAAGGATTCCGGTCACCCATCCCTCGTTGGAAGCCGCCAGCGTCTCCGCTTCCGCCTTGGGAAGCGATATGTGGTTGCGGACTATAAACAATTCCTGTGTTTCGGCGGGGGTGAACCGTAAATGCTCTTCACTGAAACCGGCCGCTTGTTGCAGGGCGACGAGCGGCGTAATCCGCAGGGCGGGAACATGCCGGCTAATCAGGAGCAGATGCAAAGCGGGCGGAAGTTCACGGAGGAACGCGTTCATCAATTCCAGGACCGGCGCGGAATCTTCGATCAGGTGGAAATCGTCGATTACCAAAACCGTAAAATCAGAGAGCACCCGGTCCAAGGCGCCGGCCAAAGCCGATCCGAGCGCATCGGGTTTCTCTGCAGCGGTGGGCATCCCGATGAAAGCGGAGGATGGACTTTCCCAATCTTTTATAGCGAATTGAAATGCTGTCAGGAGATTTTCGCAAAATATAGCGGCGTCGCGGTCGCTTTCCTCCAATTGCAGCCAGGGAACGGGAAAATCCGCTGACCGGGCAAATTGGCCGGCCAAGGTCGTCTTTCCGTAGCCGGGCGCGGCGCACAGGAGAGTAATTTTTCGAAAAATGTTGGTTTGAATGGCTTCCAGCAGCCGGAACCGCTCCAATTCTCCTTCGAGGGGTTTGGGAGGAAAAAACCGCGCCTGTTGTCTCGGGGGGAGTAAAGTACCCTTCACATAAAATATTGTACCCCCAATTAGTGCTAGTCCCTCCGCCGATTATCCCGAATGGTCGGATATAATCCCTGCCAAGAGCATGAATCCTTCCAACAATGCCACTGTACTTTCCATCGACGCCCGCGCTCCGGATCCGGAGTTGATTGAACGCGCCGCGGAATGTTTGATCCGCGGCGGGTTGGTCGCGTTTCCGACCGAAACGGTCTACGGATTGGGCGGCAACGCCTTCGATGCGGCTGCCGTGAGAAGGATATTCAAGGTTAAGCAACGGCCGCCCTCCGATCCGTTGATCGTCCATCTTGCTTCCGCGGACGAGTTGCTGCAGGTCGCCTCCGATGTGTCTCCCCTAGTAAAGGTGCTGGCGGAACGATTTTGGCCCGGTCCGCTGACTTTGCTGCTTCCCCGACGGTCTTCCCTTCCTCTCGAGGTCTGCGCCGGCCTCTCTACGGTGGCCGTCCGCGTGCCGTCGCATCCGGTTGCACAAGCTCTGCTGCAAGCATCGGGAATTCCGATCGCGGCGCCTTCTGCCAACCGTTTCGCTCATACCAGCGCGACATTGGCTGCCCACGTGGCGGCCGACCTGGGAGACCGGATCGATATGATCCTCGACGCAGGTCCAACCTATTGGGGGGTTGAATCCACGATCCTCGATCCGCTGCAAACGCCCCCTGTTCTGCTGCGGCCGGGTGGAATTTCACGCGAGGAACTCGAGTCGGTCGCCGGGCCGGTGCGAGTCGCATCCCCCGGCGAGCGGATCACCGCTTCTCCGGGCCGTCAACCGCGCCATTACGCTCCGAATGTTCGCTTGGTTTTATGCCCCGGCGAGACCCCCGAGGAGATCCTTGCATCCATCCATGAAATTGTCAACAAGATTTCCGCCAACGATCCGCGGATCGGATTGCTCGCCGTCACAGAGGTCTGCTCCCGGCTCGATCGCAAAATTATTCCCTTTGTCATTCGGGATCTGGGTTCTATGGGAGATTTGCGTCAAATCGCGCGCAACCTCTTCGCCGATCTGCGCGAACTGGAAGCCGAAGGAGTGGATATAATCCTCGCCCACCGCTTTCCAACCGAAGGCCTCGGCGCTGCAATCAATGATCGACTGAACCGGGCCGCCCAGGAACCTTTCTTTTAACGCCCCTCCTTCCACCCCCGCTTCGATCACCCGCCCCGGCCCCCTATCATGGGGTGGGATGAGGGAGAGGTTGGTGTAAAATAATATTGGTAAATTAAAGAACCACTCGCTATAGACTATATTCTTCGGGGAAACCATCGCCCGGCCAAAGGAGGGGACATGCCGCTCTTGGACGAATCCACCCGGAACGAAGTGCAAAAGATCCTTGAGGGAATGGATCAGCCGGTCCGGCTGGTCATGTTCACCCAGGGACACGGGGGCGTTCCGGAATGCCATACGTGCTCAGAAGACAGGGAATTGGCGGAAGAGGTTGCATCGCTTAACGGGAAAATCCGCCTGGAGGTTCGCGACTTCATGGCGGATACTGCGCTCGCGGAAAAAATGCACGTGGATAAAATTCCGGCCCTCGCAATCATGAATGACGGCCCCTCCCCGCGGGATTACGGTATTCGTCTTTACGGCATTCCTGGTGGATTCGAATTCAGCACCCTGGTCGAAGATCTTCTGCTGGTGAGCAAGCGACAGCACGGGTTGACCGCCAACACCCTGGACCAGATTTCAAAGATTCACGAACCGGTGCACATCCAGGTATTTACCACACCTACCTGACCGCACTGTCCGCGGGCCGTGCTGCTCGCGCATAAGCTGGCTCTGGCAAACGACTTGATCCGGTCGGATATGGTCGAATGCATGGAATTCCCCCACCTGGTGAACCGCTACATGGTGAGCACCGTTCCGCTCATTGTGATCAACGAAGTGCTGCGCATCGAGGGCGCCTATCCAGAGGAGGCGTTCGTGGAACAGTTGATGACGGTAAACGACCCTTCGGCAATGGCACAGCGCAAGTGGATCTGGGAAAGCCGTCTCTCGAAAAATTTCTGATCGGGGCAGTGGCTGAATGCCGGCTGTCATGCCCGGATTCTTCCGTTGGATGCAGAGAGTGGATTTCCGTCCTCCATGCCGGGGAGTCGTTTCCGATTGACCCGCCGGACAAAGCGGGGTAGCATCGGAAATACCATGGTGACGATACTTCGATTGAACTATCCGCCAGCGCTGGTCAGCCGGCCGGTCGTGTCCAACCTGGTCAACTCCTTCGGGCTGGAGGTGAACATCCTCCGGGCCCAGCTTACCCGCGAAGAAGGTTGGTTGATCCTGGAGATCGGCGGCGATCCGGTAAAAATATCCGCGGCAACGGAATGGCTGACAAACGAGGGGATCGAACTGGTGGAAAACCCCGAGTTGGACGCCATCGAATAGACAATGAGAAATCTGATCCTGAATGCGGATGACTATGGACTGACGCCGGGTGTCAGTCAGGGAATCCGCTACGCCTTCACCAGCGGGGCGTTGTCCTCCACAACCGCGATGATGAATCTGCCGGGAACCGCGAGCGATGTGGATCTCGCCAAGCGCGATGCGCCCGGTTTACCCATCGGCATCCATCTCTGCCTTACGGTGGGGAGTCCAATCACACCGCCTGAAAAGATTCCAACCTTGGTCGACGGAGAAGGCCGATTTCCATCGCGGACGGAATTCCTCGAGCGTTTGGATTCCGTTTCGCCGGAGGAAGTGGGGCGGGAATTCCGCGCCCAGATCGAAGCGCTGCTGGCGCTTGATAAATCCCCGGATCATCTCGACAGCCACCATTTTGTTTCTTACCTGACACCGAGAATCCTGGAACAAACCCTCCATCTTGCGGAGGAATACCAGCTTGGAATACGCCCGCCGGTCGGTTGCGACAGCGCGATTTCGGATCTTTTTACCGGATTGCCGGAAACAGTAACCGCATTTCTCGACCGGGAAGCCGACGCAATGATCCGCCGGTCGCCGGTCCGGACAGTAGATCGGCTATATATAACTTTCTATGACAAGACCGCCACATTGAAAAATCTACTGAAGATTTTAAACGTCCTACCAGATGGATGGAACGAGATCATGTGCCACCCCGGATTGGCGGATGCCGCGCTGCGTAAAATCAGCGACTATGCGGAAGAGCGCGGTTATGAACTTTCTCTCCTTTCCGAGTCGGATCTTCCCGGGATGCTCGTTTCCCGTGGAATTCATCTTGGTGGCTACGCGCAACTCAATGTCTGAACCCCTTTCACCGGCAGATGAGATATACCCTGACCTCCGACCCAAGCCACCCCGGCAAGGTGTGCGCGCGCGTCTGCTTTGGGCGGCGGCGACCGCATTCTCCACACTGTTGCGTCTGGCATTTAATCTACTGTATTATCCGCTGGCCTTTACTTACGATGCGGTCGCCTGGACCGTCTCCGGAGGAGAATGGGCGGACTGGAGGAGATCCGTATTTCCATACCTGCTCCCCGGCCGGGTTCTGGAATTGGCGCACGGAACCGGAACACTGGCGCTTGAGATGACCGATCGGGGATTCACCGTCACCGCCATCGATCTCTCTCCGGCGATGGGGAAGATCGCCTTAAGGAAAAAACGAAAATGGGGGGCCCGGCGCGCAGACCATGAGTCGATCCGTTTGCCGGACCCGGCGGCGGGCCCCGTGCTCGTGCGGGCCGACGTCGGGCAACTGCCTTTTCAAAAGGAATTCTTCTCCAGCGCCGTTTCCACCTTCCCGGCGGAATTTATCTTTAATCCCCGAACGCTGCATGAGGTTTACCGGACTTTGCGCCCGGGGGGACGGTGGATCATTCTTCCCGCCGCCTATCCGGAGTGGATCGCAGGCCATCTGCTACCCGAATCGAAAAATCCCTCCTCCCGCGATAACCTTTCAATCTTCGCAAGGCATTTGGAAGCGGCCGGTTTCTCGGTGCGAACCGAAATCATCCGCAGGCCGCACAGCCGGGTGATGCTCATCCAGGGGGAAAAATGAACGACCGCGCGGAAAGCCGCGGGTATATTCACCGAGGCAGTCTGTAGACTGCCTCGGTTTCGTTAAAAAAAAGTCCCTCAAACCGCGAATCTTCGCCGCGGAGGGATGCGTTGCCTATGAAGCCTAGGCCTCCCCGCGGATCGGAGGAAATCCGCAGGGAGGCCGAATCTTTATCCGAAAGAGGGTCCGCTAATGGCTAGGGACGGTTGGCCTTCAACCTCAGGAATGCCGGTAATTCGTGTTCGTCTTCCGCGTCGGCCATCCCCGAATAAGCGGGCATGGACGACCGCACCGAGACTTCCATCGGTACGACGTTCGGAATACGCCGTGCCGCTGCAGCCGCGCTGGCCATCACCGGCGAGGACGGCAGCGTCATTTGCGACGGCTTCTGCTGTGGATTGGGGCGTGCCAGAATGCGGTCGAGCTTGCGGGTCATGGCCGGCTTCTCGAACCCGGTGGCAATCACGGTGATGCGGATCTCGTCGCCCATGCTCGGATCGACAACCGCTCCGAAGATCAGGTTTACGTCCGGATGCGCAGTTCCCTTGATGATCGCCGCGGCCTCGTTAACCTCGAACAGGCTCAAGTTCGGACCGCCGGTAACGTTGAAGATTACACCGCGCGCCCCATCGATTGTGATGTCCAAAAGCTGGCTGGAGATCGCCTGTTCGGCGGCCTTGCGCGCGCGCTCTTCTCCGGAGGCGCGGCCTACCGCCATCAGCGCCGCGCCGCCTTCCATCATAATCGTGCGCACGTCGGCGAAATCGAGGTTGATCAGCCCTGGGATGGTGATGAGCTCCGAAATCCCCTGCACACCCTGGCGTAAAACGTCGTCCGCGATCCGGAATGAATCCTGCAGGCTGGCCCGCTTCTCGGTGAGCTGCAGCAGCCGGTCGTTGGGGATCACGATCAGTGTGTTGACCTGCTCCTTTAACCGGGCGATGCCTTCCTCGGCTGAGTGCGCGCGCCGGTTGCCCTCGAAGGTGAACGGCTTGGTGACCACGCCGATCGAGAGAGCGCCCACTTCCTTGGCAATCTGGGCTACGATCGGCGCCGCGCCGGTTCCCGTTCCGCCGCCCATCCCTGAAGTGATGAAGACCATATCCGAGCCCTTGAGAATCTCATATAGCTCGTCGGCGGATTCCTCGGCCGCCTTCTGTCCGATCTTCGGGTCGCCCCCTGCTCCCAAGCCGCGGGTGAGCTTCTCGCCGATCCGCACCCGCGTGGCGGCATTGGAAAGCAGCAACGCCTGGGCGTCGGTGTTGACCGCCACAAACTCGATCCCTTGAATGTTTTCGGTGATCATGCGGTTGACGGCGTTCTGTCCGCCGCCTCCCACGCCGATCACCTTGATCCGAGCGAACGCCTCCGACTTTTGTACCGTAGCCATGGATCCTCCTTGGAATATGGTTTCAGATCTCTTTCGATCCATCCGGCCCCCGATCCTCCGCGGCCTGCGATGGATCTCCCGCACGGCTCCTCCGCCGTGCGGACATGTCCTATGGCGCCATCCCCTTGAGAATGGCCTTGATGAAATCCTGGATCTTTTTGCCGATGTCGGTTCCTTCGCGGCGCCGTCCCTTGCGTTGGGAAGGCTGCACGGCGCTCATCCCCTCAACTTCTTTCCGAAGCCACAGCAGCAATCCGACACTGGTTGCGTATGCCGGGCTGTTCAATTGATCCACCAGGCCTTTGAGCTCAGTCGGTCCAGCGACGCGGACCGGCATGCCCATGATTTGGCTTCCCAGCAAACGGACGCCCGGGAGGCGGCTCGCGCCTCCGGTGAGGACCATGCCCGCGGGTAGATAATTCAACATGCCCACCCGGTCGATCTCTTGCATGATCATGGAGAAAATTTCCTCCATGCGCGGCTGGATGATCGAAACCAGGTCGGATCGCAAAACCTGGACGGGAGCCTCTTCGCCGAACAGGCGGACCATGAAGCTTTCCCCGGGCGTGATCTCGGAAGCGAGCGTGTGTCCGTGGGCGAGCTTGATCGATTCCGCCACTTCGGTGGGCATGCGCAACCCGTGGGCGATGTCGGCCGTGACGTGATTGCCGCCGACCGGCAAAACCGCCGTGTGGCTGACCGTTCCCTCCTGGTAAATCGCCAGGTCGGCCGTCCCCCCGCCGATATCCACCACGGCGACGCCCATATCCCGTTCGGTGTCCTGTAGGACCGCCTCGGCCGAGGCGATCGGATTCAGCACAAACCCTTCCACTTCCACCCCGCAGATCTGCACACACTGGGCCAGATTGCGTAGTGCTGTGGAGGAGGTGGTGATAATGTGGGTTTCCATCTCCAACCGCATGCCGTGCATGCCCACCGGATTGCGGATTCCCTCCTGCCCGTCGACCACGAACCCCCGCGGCAGAACGTGAACGATTTGCCGGTCATACGGGACCGCGATTGCGCGCGCAGCCTCGCTCGCCCGGTTGACGTCTTCCGCCGAGATCAGCTCTCCCTGCACGCCCACCACGCCGCGGCTGTTGATCGACGAGACCTGCGTCCCGGCCAGGCTGACCACCGCCGAAGCAATTTCATATCCGGCGGTGCGCTGAGCCTTGTCGACCGAGGCCGCAATCGCGCGGGCGGCTTCTTCTACGTTCACCACCGCACCGCGCTTCAATCCCTTCGACGGTTCGATCCCCACGCCGATGATCTGCAACGAGCCGTCTTCCAGCTCCTGCGCCACCAGTGTGCAGATTTTCGTCGTGCCTACATCAATCCCGGTGTACAAATTCACGTTCATCCGATTTGCATCCTGGCCGGTTTTTTTACCGGCGATAAAATGGCTGCCGAAGATTTTCCACACTAACAAACGCCGGACGGATTCCCTCGGAGGACAGGGCGCTTACCAACCGCCGATAGACGTCCATCTTCAGGTCGATCCCTCCCGTCGTGCCAAAATATGCCGTCCACCCGTCGATATCCGCCATACCCAATCCGTGGTCCACGTCGTACAAAAGACGGGTGCCGGACGGCAGGACCAGCGTCAATTCCAGTGCCTGGATCACGACCTCCGGGTCGATATCGGGCGCGCGGTCGAAGGCGATCTGCGGCCCCTTGTCCTGCACGTCCACGCGGACCAGATCCGCGCGATCGCCAAGGACCGGGAAAAAAACGCCGTCGGCGTCGACCCAGTACGATGAACCGTTCTGCGTCCAGAGCAGGATCGGTTCCCGCTCCCGGACCCCCACCTGCACGCTGCCGGATACACCAAGACTCACCTGCGCACTCCGGATGGCCGGGATCCGGTCGAGAATTTGCCGCTCGACGGCGGCCGGGGAGATCAGGAAGAGATTGTTCCCGGTCAGGCCGGAGGCTTCGGCCACCGCGTCGGCGGAAATATATTGCAGCCCGCCGATCTGCGGGGATTCCGCGCGGAACATCGGACCGGTGAGCATAAAGAGCATTCCGGCGCAAGCCAACCCCGATACGAGGATGGCCAAGCTGCGCGGAGAAAAAGAGACCACAAGCGCCGGGAACTGCACCTCGACGCCCGGGGATTCCAGGGCGATGCTGTACACTCGGTGGACGCGCGTCGCCGCGCCCCGCGGCTGGACAGTCCACGCCGGCCGCGGTGGCACCGGACGCGGAGCCGCCGTCCGGGAGCGCCAATTTAAATTCCGCGGCGTCTTCTCCCGTTTCCGGCGCAACAATTCGGCTCTGGACGTTGTCTCCTGCTTTCGCATCGTCGTTTTCCCTGAAGCACTAATTTTTCCGGAAGCTGCGTTCACTTTTCATGCGGTCCGCATGCCGTTCCATGGCCAGCTCGATCAGCCGGTCGAGCAGTTTTGGATAGGCGAGGCCGCTCGCTTCCCAGAGTTTTGGATACATGCTGATGCTGGTAAATCCCGGCATCGTGTTCAACTCGCTCAGATACAGTTCCCCAGAGTTCCGGTCGAGTAGGAAATCGGCCCGCGCCAGCCCAGCTCCGTCGATGGCCCGGTACGCTTCCACCGCCATATGCTGCGCCTGCGCCGCCTTGTCCGCCGGAATGTCGGCCGGGATGATGAGCTTCGAGGTTCCGTCGACGTATTTCGATTCGTACGAATAGAAATCCCGGCTCGGGATCACCTCGCCCGGTACGGACGCCTGCGGTGTGTCGTTGCCCAGCACGCTCACTTCGATCTCGCGGGCATCCACGCCGCGTTCAACCAACACGCGCCGATCGTACCGCGCCGCTTCCGCCAATCCCTCCACCAGATCCGAGCGGTTGGCGCAACGCGTCACACCGACCGAAGAACCGAGGTTGGCCGGTTTGGCAAAGAGCGGATAGGGAGCCACCGCTTCCGCCCGGCGGATGACGCCGTCGAGATCGTGCACGATTTCACCGCGGCCGCACAGAAGGTATTCCACTACCGGCACCCCGTGGGCGCGCATCAGATGCTTGAAGAGAGCTTTATCCATCGCCACCGAGGAGGCCAGGACACCCGCTCCCACATACGGAACTTCAGCCAGCTCCAGGAAACCCTGCAGTGTGCCATCCTCCCCGAAGGTGCCATGCAACACCGGGAAGATCACATCCACCTGCCCCAACAGCTGCAAGCGAAGCCCTTCCTCGGTTGCGTCCTCCATGATCTTCCAGACGCGGGAGGGTCCCGGTTCGGCCAGCATCACTGCGTGCGTTCCCTTTGGGCTGCGCTGTTCCAGCGTCTGCATCACGTCGTCACCAACCAGCCATTTTCCATCCAGGGTGACGCCGATTTCCACCACGTCGTAGCGGGAGCTCTTGAGCGCGCCGAGAATCGAACGGGCGGACATCAAGGAAACCTCATGTTCCCCCGATCGGCCGCCGTACATCACGCCCACGCGCAACGCGCTCATTATGGTTTACGCCTTCTCCGGCCAATCCCCGGCCAAAATGATTTCCGGTTCCAGGTCGACGCCGAACTTCTCGCGGACCATTTTCCGTGCGAGGTCCAGCAGGGCGCGGATGTCCTCCGCCTTTGCGTCGCCAAGGTTGATAAAGAAGTTTGCATGCTGGCGTGAAATTTCCGCGTTGCCCATTCGGTGTCCTTTCAATCCGGCGGCTTCGATCAGCCTCCCGGCATAATCTCCCGGCGGATTTTTAAACATCGACCCCAGGGAAGACCCCGACGGCTGGGTTTCCCTGCGCCGGGCGAGAAATTGGCCGATGCGCGCAACGGCTTCCGATGGATCGCAGCGCCGCAACGCGAACTCCGCGGAGAGCACGACGGCCTGCCCGGGGTTCTTCCGCAGCAGGCTGGAACGGTATCCAAAGCCCATTTCCTCCGGCCGGAGCGTTTTCCTCTCGGCCCGGAATTGGGCTGGTTTGTCCGCTTCCTCTCGTTGCAAGATTTCGACCATCCTGAGCGTCCCCGAGGTATCGCCCCCGAACGCGCCGGCGTTGCCCACCACCGCCCCGCCGACCGTTCCAGGGACGGTCGCCGCCCATTCCAGACCGGTCCAACCCATCTGCGCCGCCTGGCGCGCGATCGCTCCGATCGATGTGCCGGATTCCGCCCACAGCACGGCGGTGTCTTTCGATCCGTTTTCCCCCACCCGGAGCTCGAACTTCTTGGCCCGGTTGAAGAGCACCAAATCCCGGCAGCCCAAATCCGAGAACAAGATGTTCGATCCCGCGCCGAGGACGAAGAAGGGGATATCCTCCTGCCAGAGCCATTCCGCTGCCGAGGCCAATTCGCCCGCGCTGTGCGCTTCCACCAGCGCGTCGGCCAGCCCGCCGACCTTGGCGGTGTTAAGCCGTCCGAGCGGAACCTCTTCCTGCAGAAGGGTTTCGAACCGCCGGTGCAATTTTTCCAGCGGCAGGATCGGGACGCGGATCGGCGCGCGGTGCTCGGCCTCGATCAGGCGCAGCCGGCGCAACACTTCCTCGCCCACACGGTTGGCGTCTCCCGCACTGAGCATGACCAGTACGTCTCCGCGCCGCAGTTCGCGGGTCAGGTATGGCACGGCTTCCATCATTCCGGGAATATATTGCGCCTCGGTGTTTAGCATGGTCCGCACAACCTCCTCGATCGGGAACGTTTCGTCGAGCGGCTCCCGCGCCTGATAAACCGGGAGCACCACCACGCGGTCGGCATCCGCAAAGGCCTGTGAAAATTCGTGCGCCAGGGCGCGCGTGCGAGAATAGGTGTGCGGCTGCCAAAGAGCCCAAATGCGGCGCTGCGGAAAACGCTGGCGCGCAGCCGCCAGGGTCGCCCGAATCTCGCTCGGGTGATGCCCGTAATCGTCCACCACCGTTACGCCCCCCGCTTCTCCCTTGATCTCGAACCGCCGTTCCGCTCCGTGGTACTGCGAGAGGGATTTCGCGGCATGCGCAAAGGGAATCCCGCACAGGTCCGCCGCACATAAAGCAGCCAGCGAATTGCAGACGTTATGTAATCCGGCGAGCCGGATCCGCACTCGACCCATTACTTCACCGTGGCGCACCACAAGGAAATCGCTTCCTCCCTCGGTGTGGGGCTGGATCTGGGTTGCCTGCCAATCCGCTTCCATGTTCACTGCGTAGGAATATACCGAGAGTTCCGGCTTGTTTCGGCAGTATTCCTCCACTACTCGGATCGCACCCGGGGAATCCGCACACACCACCACCGAACCGTCGGGCCGCATGCGCTCCAGGAACTGACCGAACGCCCGGTCGTAATCCTCCGGGGTCGGATAGCAGTCCGGGTGATCGTGCTCGACATTGGTCACCACCGCGATCCACGGGGAAAGCCCGAGGAAGGCGTGGTCGTATTCGTCGGCTTCGATGACAAAGTATTCACCCTGCCCGGCGCGGGCGTTGGCCCCGCCGAAATCGGAAAGCGCGCCGCCGGCGATAAAAGTCGGATCCAATCCCTCGCGCGTCAGGAGCAGCGCGATCTCGCCGGTGGTGGTCGTCTTTCCGTGCGTTCCGGCGACAGCCACTGTGCGTTTCCCTTCCGTGAGCGGGCCGAGGAACTCGGAACGCTTGTAGACCGGAAGCCCCAAGGCGCGGGCTTCAACTAGCTCGACATTGTCGGACTTTACCGCCGAGGAGGCGATCACCGCCCCCGCGCCGCGCACATTCTCCGCCGCGTGACCGATGGTCACCTGCGCGCCCATATCGCGAAGGGAATCCACAAACGGTGACTCCGCCATATCGGAACCGCTCACCATCTCGCCACGTTCCAGGAGAACCCGGGCGATCGCCGAAAGCCCCGATCCGCCGATACCTACGAAGTGATAGCGCATATCACACGAACACCACGATCACGAAAACGAACGCCGCCGCCACGGCGACGTACACCCAGACCTCCCCGAGCAGCACCGGCGGCAAGTAGCGGATCATCGCCATCACGTCGGGGCTGGTTGCGCTCAACCGGGCGATCTCCATTCCCGGAAAGGGATAGCCGGCACGGTGCAGGAAATACCAGACGCTCCCGACCAGCAGAAACCCGTTGAGCGCGCCGAGCACGATCCCCAGCAGCCAATCCTGGAGCCGGTCGCGCATGAACCGCTCACCGGGAATCCATGGCAGGCGCGGCGTGAGGTAGCCAAAGTATGCCAGCACGCAGAAAACTCCCGCGCGCACGCCGAACAATTCCTGGATCGTGAGGGTCGTCAGGAGCGGCGAGGCGTACTTGTCGATGAGCAGATTGATGAACATCGCCAGGACCAGGGCACAAGCCACCAGCAGTTCCTTGGCCCACCCGCGCAGGGAACCGATCACGGCAAAGAGCGCCACCAAGCACCAGAAGACCAACGGCATGGTCATGGCGGTTTACTTCGGGCCCTCCTTGGCCGCTTCCACCACCTCACCCGCCAATTTGAGCGCGGAGTTCTTCTGGCAGATTTTCGCCAACACATCACGCATTTCCTTGCGCCGGGGCGGGTTCTGCATCAGTGCGAGCACTTCCGCCGCCATGCTTTCCGAGAGAGACTCGTCCGGCAGCACTACTGCCGCCCCCTGGGATTCGAGGAATTCGGCGTTGGTTTTCTGGTAACGCCAGGCGTGCGGGTAAGGCACCAGAATGGACGGCAGACGGAAATGCGGATACTCGCCAAGCACCGACGCGCCCGCGCGCGATACGGCCAGATCCGACGCCGCCAGCGCCCCGCCCATCTCCTCGTGCAGGTAGGGATAGGCGTGGTAGCGGGCTTTGTGCCACTTCGGAAGCTCATGCATTACCTTGTCCACTTCCGGCCAATCGAGGGTTCCCGTTATGTGTATCACGTGCATCACCTCCAGCAGACCCGGCAGCGCCCGGAAGAGCGCCCGGTTGATCGAGCGCGCTCCCCGGCTCCCGCCGAAGGCCAGCAATACCGGCTCAGAGGCCGGAATTCCGAAAGCCGCCCGCCCCGCCCTGCGTGACGCAGAAAGCACTTCCTCGCGCAACGGATAGCCGGTGACCACCACCGGCGCGTCTTTCGGGTAATAGGCCGCGGACCGATCCGCGGTGACCGCGATCCTCCGAGCAAACCGGGCGGCGAATTTTGCCGCAAGTGCCGGTTCGATATCCGGCACGTACACGACCACAGGAAGCTTCCGCAAGCGGGCGGCGATCACGGCCGGAAACGTCAGATACCCGCCCGTCACCAAAACCACGTCCGCTCCGAACCGACCGATTTCCCGCCATGCCTCCACCGTTCCCAAGAGCAACCGTACGGCGTTTCCCGGCGCCGCTCTCCACCCCACCCCGTGCATCCCGGCGGCGGGAATTGTTTTGAACGGAATGCCGGCCCGGGGAACAAGTTGCTCTTCCATGCCTCCCCGGCCGCCGAGCCAAAGCAGCCCGGCGTCAGGATCCAGTCGCCGGATCGCCTGTGCCGTGGCGAGAGCGGGGTAAATTCCTCCCCCCGTTCCCCCAGCGCAAAGCAGCACTTTCACCGAGCGCCTCCGATCCGTCGTTTTCCTTTTTCCCGCGCGAGATATTCAAAAGCAACCCCATGGCACCAAGCGTCAGTACGAGATTGGATCCCCCGTAGCTGAAGAACGGAAGCGCGTTCCCGGCGAACGGCAACACCTGCAAAATCGTGAGGATGTTAATGATCGCTTCCAACGACACCCAGGTGGTCATGCCGGCCGCCAGGAGCAGCCCCAATTCGTCGGGAGCCTTCATGGCAACCCGGTACCCGCGCCAGGCGAGCAGGACGAACAATGCCACCACGACCATCGCGCCGACAAACCCCATCTCCTCGGCGATGACGGCGAACACGCTGTCGGTGTGCGCTGCAGGCAGGGAAAAATATTTGAACCGGCTGGCTCCGGCTCCCACGCCGAAAAGTCCGCCGGACGACATCGCCGAGAGCGCCTCGCGGATCTGCAGGTTGGCTTCGCGGATGTTGCGCCAGCCGGCGAGATATTCCGTAATCCGCTGCGGCCGGACGACGACCGCGAGCAGGATGCCGCCGACCACGATCACCAGGGATGCGATGACCACGTTTTGCATCTTCCCCCCGCCGAAATAAAACATCGCAAAACCCAGCAGCGTCACCGTGACCGCGGCGCTGTAATCCGGTTCGATGATGATCAAACCGGTAAACAGCGCGATCAGCGCGGCATAGGGGATCAATCCAAGTTTAAAGTCGTGCAGGACTTCGGCTTTGGAAACCAGCCAGACCGACAGATAGATCACCGTGACAAATTTGGCCAATTCCGATGGCTGGACCGAATATCCAAGCAAGCCGACGCGGGACGGATTGTCGCCCTTGCGCAGGAGCACCGCCACCAGAACAGCCAGGGTGATGACCGCCAGGACAACCACCAGCCCTTTGGCGCGCAGGTAAAGGTGGTAATCGATCCGATACATCACCGCCATGAAGACGATCCCTACAACCGCCCATACCAATTGGCGTAGGAAGATATCCCAGACCGAATTGGAATAGGAGAAGGAAACTCCCCAACTGGTGGATGCGACCGTGATCAACCCGGCCGCCAGCAGGGTCACCACAATCAGCAACAGAATGACGTCAAATCCGAGGCCGGCGCCGGTCATGCGTTCGCGCAACATCGATTTCATGATTCCCCGTCCTCAAGCTCTTCCACCAACCGCCGGAATCGCCCGCCCCGCTCCTCGAAATCGCGGAACGCATCGAAACTCGTCCCGCCGGGCGAAAGCAAGACCACATCGCCGTCTTCAACGGCGGCCGACGCTTCCCGGACCGCTTCCTCGAGTGTACGGACCATCGCGACGGTGTACGGCCGCTCGCCCGGAGCCACTTCTCCCAACGCCCGGCGGATCAAATCCGCCGCCTCGCCGAACAGCACCAGGTGATCCACATGTTGGCGAACCAGGGCGGCCCAATCTTCCCAGGGGAGTTTTTTGTCTCGGCCCCCGCCAAGGAGAACGATCGGTTCCCGGAAGGAGCGGATGGCGGCGATGGCCCGCTCCGGAGTGGTCGCGATCGAATCGTCGTACCAATCGGCTCCCCGCCGGCGGGCGACAAATTCGAGCCGGTGCGCGACGCCGCGGAAGCTTGCGATCGCGCCGGCCATCGTTTCCACCGGGAAACCGGCGGCGGTTCCGATGGCGCAGGCCGCTATGGCGTTGAGCAGGTTATGCGACCCGCGCAGAAGAACCGCGTTCGCCATGATCACCGGTTCGGCTTTCCTATCGCGCTCCGCCATGATCCAACCGCTTTGGAGGTAAGCGCCATCCCCCGGCCACGCCTTGGGACTCATGCTGAAAAACACGCAACGGCCTCGGACTTTGGATTGGAGCATCCGGGTTTCCGGAGAATCCCATCCGAGCACCGCCGCGTCCTGTGCGGTTTGAAATTCCAAAATTCGCAGCTTGGCTTGCCGGTAGGCTTCCATGGTGTGGTGCCGATCCAGGTGGTTGGGCGTGATGTTGAGGATCACCGCCACCTGCGGACTGCACTCGACCAATTCCAATTGGAACGAGGAAAGCTCGAGCACGGCCAAGTCGCCTTTGCGCATCTTTTCCATATCGCCCAGAAGCGGGTTTCCAATGTTGCCGCCAATCCACGCCCGCCCCCCCTGCGTCTGTTCGGCGGCGGCTTTGGCCATCATTCCCACAAGGCTCGTGGTGGTGGTTTTCCCCGAGGATCCGGTAATACCGATCACCTTGGCGGGCGTCTCCTCCAAGAAAAGCTGGGTGTCGTTGGTAAGGGGAATGTTCCTGCGCCTAGCTTCGTCGACGATCGGCAGATCGGAAGGCACGCCGCCGGATAGGCACAGCAGATCCGCTCCCTCCAGTATCTCGAGAGGGTGCCCGCCCAGCCGGTAATCGATCTGCATGCCGCCAAGTTCCCGAATTTCCACCTGCAATGCCTCCGCCGGTTTGATGTCGGATACGGTCACCCGAGCGCCCTTGCCGGCCAGGTATCGAACCAGAGCCACCCCTTGCCGGGCCAAACCGAGCACCGCGACCTTCTTGCCGGCCAACTCCCGCATCATCGCGTCTCTACGCAACCGCCAACGCGATGCCGATCATGGCGGCCAGCAGCGCGATCAGCCAGAACCGTTGCACCACCTGAGTCTCGCTCCATCCCAGCAATTCGAAATGATGATGCAACGGAGCCATTTTGAACAAACGCTTACCTTTGGTCCACTTGAAATACACCACTTGAAAGATCACGCTGGCGGTCTCCGCAACCGGGATGACGGCGATCAGCGGAAGGAGCGCCCATTGCGCGGTCATCAGCGCCACTACCCCGAGCAATGCGCCCATCGCCAGCGATCCGGTGTCGCCCATGAACAACTCCGCGGGGTGCGCGTTGTACCAAAGAAACGCGAAGAGGACGCCGACCAAGGTGAAGCAGAATTGCATCAGGTAGACCTGCCTCTGCAGGCCGGCGATCATGCCATAGGCGACGAACGCCGTCGCGGCGATGATCCCCGCCAGACCGTCGAGCCCGTCAGTGATGTTGACGGCGTTGGTGGAGCAGACAATGATGAACGCGGCGATCGGGACGTACCAAACACCCAGGTTGAACGCGACCTGCACGCCCGGGAGATACATGCTGGGAACATGAAGCACGTATCGCAAACCCACCGCCACTACAACTGCCACCAGTATTTGAAGGGGGAATTTCACCCGCGCCCGCATCGGACGGCCCCGCATTCCCAGAATGTCGTCGACCGCCCCGAGGAGGGCAAACGCCATCATCACCGCCAAGGGCAGGAGCACCGACCGGCCGAGCAGCGTGCGGCCCAGGATCGGGACGGTGTTGAGAAGCAGCGTCATGATCAGAACAGGGATGACAATCAGCAATCCGCCCATGGTCGGCGTTCCGAGTTTCGTCTGGTGGCTGCGCGGCCCTTCGACCCGGATTTTTTTCCCCACCCCCAGATAGCGCAAGACCCGCAGGAAAGGTGCGCCCCAGATCACGGTCAACGCGAACGCGATGGCTCCCAAGCTGAGGGCCAGCGGCACCTGGTTGTTCATTCCGGCACCTCGAGTGCCATGACAATCTCATCCAGCTTCAAGGCGCGCGATCCCTTCATCAGAACCACGTCTCCTTCGCCAATTTTATTGGTTAAAAACTCCAGCGCATCCGCTGCGGTTCCGAAACATGTGATCTGAGCTGAAGACAAACCCTGGGAGTGCGCCTCTTCGGCGATCCAGCGGGCTTTTTCCCCGACCGCTACCAGTAGGTCCACCACACCCACGGCCCGCGCTCCCACCATCCGGTGCCCGGTTTCTGCGAATTCCCCCAGCTCCAGCATGTCGCCGAGCACGGCCACTTTGCGGCCGTCCAGTTCGGCGAGTAAATTCAACGCGGCGATCATCGAATCCGGCGAGGCATTATAGGTGTCGTCGATCAGGAGCGAATTGCCCGGTCCGGTGACTGCGACCAGGCGCAACTGGGTGGCGGGCGTGAGCAATCCGTCGATGATCTCCTGCCAATTCAAACCCTCGGTCAATCCCACGGCGGAAGCGCGCATGGCCGTATGGACCGAGTGCTGGCCAAGCAAGGGGAGATGAATGTGCAGAGTTTCCCCCGCATAATGCATATCGAAGCTCACCCCTTCCAGCCCCAATCCCTCGATCCGGTCGGACCATAAATCCGATTCGGGGTCCAAGCCGTAGGTAAACACCCTGGCTTTAGTCCGCGACGCCAGGGAGCGAACGCGAGCATCGTCGTTGTTGAGAATCGCCGTACCGTCGGCCGGCAGGGCTTCCACCAGTTCGGCTTTGCCGTTGACAATCGCCTCCAGACTTCCGGCGCGCTCGAGATGCACAGGCCCGATCATCGTCAGGACGCCCACCTGGGGCTTGGCAATACCGCACAGGAAGGCGATATCTCCGGGTACATAGAACCCCATTTCCAGGACGACGCGCCGGTGGGCTTCGGTCACCTTCAGCAGCGTCAGCGGCAACCCGATTTCGTTGTTTAGGTTGCTCTCGTTGGCCAGGGTCGTATACCGGACGGCCAGCACATTGGCAGTCAGCTCCTTGGTTGTGGATTTGCCGACCGATCCGGTGATGCCGATCACGCGCACATTGGAGAGCCGCGCGCGCCAGACGCCGGCGATATGCTGCATCGCCTTAAGCGAATTCTTCACTAGCAGGCAGAGGTGCAACGGCGTTCGCGGATCCGCCGGCGGAAGAAATTCCGGGTCGAGCGATTCCCCGCGCACATCGACGGTTATCCATCCCGGAATTTCCTTTTCGATCAGCGCCACCGCGGCGCCCCGCCGGAACGCATCCTCGACGAACTGGTGGCCGTCGACCTTCTCTCCGGGAAGGGCGACGAACAGGCAGCCCGGGATCGACAAGCGCGAATCGATCACCGCGTCGGTGATCACCCGGTGCGCCAGCGGCAGGGCATCATAGGTCCCTGCGCTCCGGTTGGTGACTGCCTCGAGGATCACGCCCAAAGTCAACATAGGCCTTCGAATTAATTTCCGGATTCCAGCGACGGACGCAACGCGTCCGGCGGGATTCCCAAAATAGCGAAGATCCGCGGCGCGAGCCGCCCGAATACGGGAGCGGCGGTGATGGATCCGTATTGACGGCCGCCTTGCGAGGTGGGCTCATCGATGCGGATGTAAATCAGCACTTGCGGATCGTCGACCGGCCCCCAACCGACAAACGAAGCAACCGTCTTGGTATCGACATACGGGGGAATGTCGGCCGTCCCGGTTTTCCCAGCGATGCGGTATCCGTCCACCAGCGCGCCCGATCCTTCCAGCTCCAGGGAGGTCGCCAACATGTCCGTCAGGGTTTTCGCGGTTTGAGCGGAAATCGGCTGCCCAAGCGGCACGGGGACGACTGTGTGCACCCGCCCGTCGGGAAGAATGATCTGGTGCACGACATGCGGGGTCATCATGATGCCGCCGTTGGCCACTGCCGAAATGGCCACGGCCATCTGCAGCGGCGTCGCGGAGACCCCCTGTCCGAAGGCATTGGTGGCCAGGGTGGAATCGGTCCAATCCTGATCGCCCGGACGGCGCAGGACGCCGCTGATCTCCGGGGACATGTCGACGCCCGTCAGGCGCCCGATCCGGAATTGATCCATATACTGATAGAACTTCCCGGCTCCCAGTTGCGTGGCCACCCAAGCCAGGCAGGTGTTGATCGAATTTTGCAGGCATCCGGTCATATCCTGCAAATTAAAGGATTTTCCTTCCCAGTTGTGGATCACCGCGCCGCCGATCTCGATCCGGCCCGTATCAACGAACCACGTCCCGGGCTGCACCGCTCCGGCATCCAATGCGGCCGCCATGGTCAACACCTTAAAGGTCGAACCGGGCTCATAGGGGGCTGCGACATTCAGCGAAACCACCTGCCCTTGGGGGTCCATCGGGAGGCTGCCTTTGATGTGGAAAATATCCTGGAAGCCGTTCGGATCCTGCAGGTTCACCGCCGGATAATCCGCCATGGCGAGAATTTCGCCGGTATGCGGGTTGAGGACAAGGATCGAACCGCGGGTCGCTTGGCTATCCTGGATGGCCTGCTGCAGGGCGGCCTCGGTCTCGGCCTGAACGTCCCGATCGATGGTCAGGACGAGGTCCGCAGGCGGTTGCGCCCGGTCCAGATTTTGCGTGATCTCCACGGGGACCACCGTCCAGGAAACATCCTCGCGGGCACCTTGGAGGATATCGTTGTAGAACCGCTCCACTCCCCAATCCCCAACCTCACGGTAATAGCGAATCACGCCGTCCTGCTGATTTCCATTCCCCGAACCTTCCTGCCGGCTGTATCCCAGAACTTCCGAGGCCAGGCTCCCTTCAGGGTAATCGCGGAAAAACCACGCTTCGGTGCGGACATTTAATAAAAACGGGCTGCTATGATAGACGCCGTTCGAATCCGGCGCGGCTCCCATGGCCACGTCCAATCCCAAATTCTGATTTTCCGTCAGCCAAAGAGGGATCGCCAGTTTCTGGCCTTGGGAATTCGTGTTGACCCCCGCGAGCAGCGTACAGGTGGAAAGCGGTTGGTTATATTCCGCCTGCAATTGTTTATCGACGTCTTGCAACATGGACACCGCGGATGGAATATCGATCGATGCGCCGGATGCACGTTCAATCGCCGCCAGCACATCGCTCAGCGAGGGCTGCGATCCGGCAGCCGATCCGCCGTATTTCTCCCAATACAGGTAGTACTGGCAGTTGTCCACGTACACACGATACTGACTGGTATTTCCCACTAGAAGCTGCCCGTTGCGGTCGAGGATCCTTCCGCGCGGCGTCTCGATATGCTGGTTGAGCGGATACGGCGCTTCATCCAATTGCTTGCGTTCCTGCGTCGGAAGAATCTGAAATCGGGAGAGCTGAAGGAAAACCAGCACCACGGGGAACACCAGGGCGATTTGCGCAAAGCGGATTCGTTTTTGCAGCGATCGGTCCATGTTATTTCGCGCCCTTGGGCTGGATTAATCCCAACAGCCATTCCAGCAGAGTCTCACGATAGGCCGGAGCCAGCGAGACTTCCGCGTTCGTGTATAGGAAACTCGTCGGACTAACGGAAAGGGGCTCCGCGGGAGCCTCGTTCGGAACGGAGAGATAATCCAAATCCGTAGGGCTGGCCGGACCAAATCCCAATTCCGCGGCCCGTTTCCTCATCCATTCCTCCGATTGTTTTTGGGTCAATTCCGATTCCTGGGATTCCAACAGCCGCATCAGACGATCGCGATCGCGAATTAAACTCTGAACCCGCAGCCCCGCTTCCGCCGCCTGCGCGCCCGTGAAAATAAAGAGGCCCAGCATAGCCATCAAACCGAAAATGGCGGCCAGCCCGATGGCGAGTAGCCGGGTTTGTTCCCTCCACGGAGCCTGCTTGTAGGCTCGGATTTTATTGGGCGACAATTTTCGGAATGGATCGATTTGTGTCGTCATGACCGCTCTTCCCCGGCCCTATCCGCCGGGCTCCGCGCTTTCGGTCTGAAATCAGAGTCGTTCCAGCACCCGCATTTTTGCACTGCGCGACCTCGGGTTTTCCGCGATCTCCTCCGGACTTGGACGCACCGGTTTGGGAGTGACATCGCGGAAAGAGGCGCTTATTTCTGGAAGCAGCGGATGGTTCGGTTCGTCTTTCGCGGGTTTCCCCGAAGCTTTCCGAAACGCCCGCTTGACCAACCGGTCCTCCAGAGAGTGAAAGGTTATGACAACGATCCGGCCCCCCGTTTCCAAGCTCTCCAGTAGATCCGGAAGCGCCGCTTCCAATTCCTCCAACTCATGATTGACGGCGATCCGCAGCGCCTGAAACGTCCGGGTGGCCGGGTGCAAACCGGAGGTTACCCGGTTCCGGTGACCGGCCGCCTTCGCCACCACTTCCGCCAGTTGCCCGGTGGAGCCTATCGGCCGGTTGCGGAAAATCTCGTGCGCAACCCGGCGGGCGTTTCGCTCTTCGCCGTACACAAAGAGTATCCGGGCGATCTCCTCTTCCGGCAGCGTGTTCACCAGATCCGCCGCCGTTTCTCCGCCAGTGCGGTCGAAGCGCATATCCAGAGGACCATCCCGCCGGAACGCGAACCCTCTCTCCGGGTCGGCGAGTTGGGAAGAGGAAATCCCAAGATCAAGCAGTATCCCCGCCACATCGCGCCAGCCGATTTCTTCCAGGATCTCACGGGCCCGGCTGTATGACACCTGGCGCAGGATCAGCCGATCGGCAAAATGGGCCAGCCTAGATCGGGCATTTTGCACTGCATCCGCATCCCGGTCCAACCCCAGCAGCCAGGCACCCCGGTCGAGGATTCCTTGCGCATGGCCGCCTCCCCCGACTGTTCCATCCAAATATCTTTTGCCGTTTCGAGGCTGGAGCCAATCCAGAACCGATTGGTAAAGAACCGGAACGTGCGCCATCCGATCCGGATCCGACCCTGGCGCACCCATCAAGGTCCGGTGGCGAGATCCAAGGACGCGAATCGTCGGGCGTTGGCTTCCGAGTCGTTGAGCTGTGCCAGTTGCGCATTCCACTTCTCGACGTCCCAGACTTCGAGATATTGGCCCGCCCCGACCACGACCACCTGGCTCTGGAAACCGGCGTAGGTGCGGAGGTACTCGGGGACGACGACCCGGCCCAAGCTATCCAACGCGGCGTCGGAAGCGCCGCCGAATAACAAACGGAAGATTGACCGATTGGAGGGATCGGTTAAACTAAGGGAGTGGGCTTTCTGCTCGAGGGCACGGAAGGTTTCGACGGGGTATACGACCAAACACGGTTCGAACCCGCGGGTGATGACCAAACCATTGGCAAAACCGGCGCGGAGTTTGGCCGGGATGGTCACCCGGCCTTTCTCGTCTAACGAATGAGAATACTCACCCAAGAACATATGTTCGTTTTCCTATTTTAAAAACATACACCGGACTGGCCGGTGATTTAATCCACAACTTTCCATTGATTTCCACTATTGCCCACAGTATATATCAATATTCCCACCATGGCAAGTAGGAAAAGCGATTTATTCGATTCTTCCTTCCACATGACCAAATAAGTTACAGAGAATCTGCCAAGGCGTTGGAACCCGGACGAATGGATACCTTTCGTAGGTTCCGTCCATTATTTACCGGTTTAGCGGGAGGACGCGAAACACTCTGCTGGCACAGTGTCCGACCGCACGGAATCCATTCGATGACACGTTTCAGAGGTAGTGACTGGAGCCGAACTGGAGGATGAGGCCGCCGAGGGAGTCTGCGCACTTAGAATCCACCGATAACTCTAAACCCCCCTCCTGAGAATGGGAGCCGTCGGAAAAATACCTGAAGCCCGTAGGTCCCATCGGAACACCATCGCATGATTTAATCAAAGACCATTAATAAAACGTGCGCTTGGGGGAAAACGACTTGCCCGTTAAGCCGCCCACGATGAGCGAACCTCTTCAGCGGGCTTACCTTGGTTGTTTTTCATTTCTTGCGGGGGAGTTATTCTTCAAATTGCTTTTCGGACGCGGGTAGGATTCCCGGAAAACGCGGCGAAGGGGAGGAAGTTTATTTCAATTTTTTCGAAGTGAAGAACCAAGATGGCCGGTTGTCCTGAATTCAAACATTTTATTTTTAAAGAGGTCGGTGCAGACATCGACCACCACTGGATCGTAAAGAATTCCTTTGTTCTTGTTGATTTCCTCAAGCGCCTTTTCCAGTCCCAAGGCATCACGGTACGGCCGGTGAGATGACATGGCTTCCACCACATCCGCCACGGCGAGAATCCGTGCCTCTAAAATGACGGCATCCCCTTTCAAGCCATTGGGATATCCCCCGCCATTGATCCGTTCATGGTGCTGATAGACGATTTCCGCGATCGGCCAAGGGAAATCGATGTTCTTCAGGATGTCATAGGCGACCTTGGGGTGCCTTTTTATCATGCTCCATTCGAGGTCGTCGAGTATTCCCGGGCGATTCAGAATTTCCGCGGGGACATTGATCTTCCCAAGATCATGGATGATGCCCGCCATCCGCACCCCTTCAACCTGCGCCGGAGGCAGGTTCATCTTCTGGGCGATGGTCCGAGCCAAATCGGAAACACGGCGCTGATGGCCGGCGGTGTACGGATCCCGCGCTTCCACCGTCGAAGCCATCATTTGGATGAACCCGGACATGGCCTTGCGCATATTCTCCAGATTCCGGGAGAGGTTATCCTTCTGAGTCTTTAATTCCTCAAACAACATCGCGGCCTGCATGGCGCCACTTATAATTTCGCTCAAGAGGGCGGCAAAACCGCTGGATTTGGGCCCAATTTCAAAGACCACAAAACCGAATTGTCTCAGCGACTCGACAATCAACAAGTGCTGTCTATGATCGGAGAGAAAATCATCCGGGACAAGCCGCTTGGTGGAAAATACTTTTTCCTTCTCGCCGATTTTTACCCGCTCCATATCCCGAATCCCTAGCATGCAAACGGATTCGCCGTTGTCCAAGGAGGGATCCCCCCGATAAAATGATAGGTAGCAACTTGCGATCCCCAGGTCCGGCAGACGCCGGGCAAGGACGCTCATTTGCCCGGGGATATCCATAAATGTGAGCAATTCCTGGATCAATTCTAGTTTCTGGCGTTCCTGAGCAATCTCAATAATTTGTGTCCTTTCCCTCTGAATGGCTTGCTGGCTAAGTCTCATAATCGTATGAAAAATTAGATCCTCGTTCCTGACCGATTTTGCGGATTCGGGCGCGGAAACCGTCCGGTTTTGCCATAGTTCGTACACCATGCTCCGAAAAGTTTCATAATCCAGTCGGTCCACTCCCGAATTCATGGAAACCTCGTCCAACCATTTCGCCAATAAGTCTGAATTTTCCAGGACGGTTTTTTCCTCACACACTGCAGTTGGGCTGTGACCCAGTTCACCGGGGTCCCGAGGGATCACGGTTGAATATTGTTTTTGCAGCATTTTCAGGATATGAGGAAATCTCCTCTCCATGCTCCCTGATCCGAAGCTTTCGGAATGCGCAGAATTAACTCCTTTATATTCCAAGGAGGAAACGTAGGGGGAAACGCATTTACATGATTCGCGGACAACCAATCTCGTGGGCAAATATGTTTTCCGGGGAACTTCTTTCCCCGCCAGGAGATCCGCGATCAGTTTCGTGGCCGTCCAACCCTGTTCGTAGATGGGATGTTTTACCGTGGTAAGCGACAGTGACGAGGATCCGGCCAGATCGATATTGTCAAACCCAGTGACGGCGATCTGCTCGGGAACCCGGACCTTTCTTTTTGTTAGTTCCTTAATAACCCCTACAGCCATCCCGTCATTGGCGACGACCACCGCATCGCAATTTTGGATTCCCTGCCCTAGAAAATATTTCGCCGCATCGATTCCCGAGTTTATTGAAAAATCGCCTCGGAAGAAATACCGGGGGTCGAACGGAGTCTTATGCTCCCGAAGAACCTGGTCAAACACTTCCTGCCGTTGCTCGGCATCCTCATTCCCCGCCGGCCCGGCGACGAAAGCAAACCGGCGGTAAGCATGTTCCTCGATGAGATGGACGATCAACTCCCGCATTCCGGACCGGTTGTCAATCAACACCGAGGGGATATCCTCAAAATCCATGGAGATGCTTACCATAGGGGTTGGATTAAATTGCGCGCAAAACGACCTCATTTTTTCCTTGCCGGTATACAGTCCGATGGAAGTGGGAAGAATCACCAACCCGTCGACGGTATTTTCGCTCGCCAAAGGGAAGATCAAATTTCGCTGCATTTCATATTCGTGCGGGCTATTCAAGGTTCCCCCCTCGAAAATAATGCAACTCATCTCGGATTGTCTGGCACAATCCATAACTCCGTCAAGGAACATTTGCTGGTATGAATCGACCGTCCAGTTAATCAGAACACCAATGGTCTTTCGCCGATGATTGGATTTATCCGTCATTTTCTCCACCGCCTCGATATCCAACCCTTTGATTGTATAACTTCCCGAGTGTCCTCACCGCAATAAACGAATATTTAATTCTGAATTCACGCAAGGCTGTGTAAAAAAAGCAAAGCCCATTTGGGGAAGAATCACTTGAAATCCATAGGGTTTTCGTCAGGTTCCGGTTTATCGAGATAAATTATAAGTAAAACACGGGCTGATCATTCTGTTCAATCGGTTTTTTTACCGGTATTTGTCTTTGAGGAAAATTAAATGGCAGGTTTTAAACATCCGGGTTACTGGATCAGAATGCCTTCCCCAAAAAAGCTTTATCGTGGTTTTCCATCCAATTGACCAACGTCGGTCCTGCGTTCCACCCGTTGGAGGAACTCTTCCAGCACGTTCACATCCTTGTGCAACCGAAGCGTGATCGCCTGCACCGGGCATTCTTCGGCGCATCGGCCGCACCCCTTGCAATGATCGTCGATCCGGGCGTGTCCATATTCCACCTGGATAGCATGGACGTAACAAACCTCCGTGCAGCGCCCGCATCCAATGCAATCCTCGCCCACTTCCACCGTCAGACCAGGAACCCGCACGACCGTATCCCAGAACGCGTGCGGGCCAAGCCGCAATCCGAGGCGGATGGTGCAGCAGCAGTCGCAGCAAAAACAGACAGCCAGCATCTTGCGATAAGGGATTCCCAGTGCAAACGCATCGAACGAGGCATGCACCACCAGCGGAACCAAGCCCTTCTCCATTGCCGTGCGCGCGTGTGCCAGCGCCTCCTCCGTACTTACCGATCGCCCCATGGATGGATGAATCCTAGTCGCTCCCTCCCCCAGGAACAGGCACCCCAGTTCTTCGGGATAGGTCTGGCAATGCTCGGCGTGGCGGCAGATGCAGCGATGCAACAGCACGCGCGCGTCCGATTTTTCGATCAACGGTTCCAGGAGCGAGCGCGGAAGCACAACGCTCTCTTCGGCCCGGACGGCCTCGTGCACCGGAAGAATAATGGATTCGTTTTCCGTGCTGCTGAAGAGCGGCCGGACGAGGAATCCCACCACGGGCTGGTTCCCGAGCCGGTTGGCAAGCTTGCTCAGGGGCCAGAATTTCATCAGGAGGTCAAAAACAATTTTCGGTCGTCCCATGGTATTCTGCCTGGGATGGTTCTACGCCGCTTTCCTCGCGGGCACCATCCAATGGAATTCTACCTTATCCCGAGCGGATACCAGGTTTTTCTAAATCGAATTTGGACATTCAACTGCGAATTGAATTCCATCCCGAAAGAATGCACATCCCCGGTGGTGTCCAATTCCGGCTGCCATTTCCTGAAGAAGAGAACGGGGAATTCCTATTCTTCCGGATAAACGCGCCAGCCGATCCGGTCCAGATCGGTGATATTGGTGATTTCCGCAGGCGCTTCTGCCACCAGCACTTCGGCTTCGACTGCGACAGTTCCGTCGGGAAGTTGAATCGACGCGCGGGTTTCCGCGAACCGCCCGCGGTCGCGGATCATCTCACCGCGAATCACGAGGGGAACGCCGACCGGGACGGGTTTCCGGTAGCGAATTTCCATCTTCATCGTCACAAATAACCTCATCGGATCACTTCCCAAGACCGTCCGTCCGGCAGCTTCATCCAAAAGAGCGGCGGCGATCCCGCCGTGCAAATGGCCCGGATATCCCTGGTAACATTCGGGCGCCGTCCAATCCACCCGCACCTTGCCGGGCGCTTCGTTGTAGAATTTCGCGAGCAGGCCGGATTCGTTTTCCAGGCCGCATACGAAACACATTCTTGAATTCGGTTGCTTTTGCCTCGCATTTGCGGGATGAACACCCATCACCGGTTATCCTCCCAACCATCTCCTCAGACGAATCTTGGGCCATTATACCGGAGCCGAGTCCCTGATTGCCAAATCGGTCCGGCGCGACGGCTTTCCTCCGTCTCCGATTTCTCGAGAATTCCGCGCGGGTCGGGAGGGAGCATTTTATTGGGGCAGTTCGCTTTCCTTTCGAAAGATCCGCTTGCTTGCACATCATACACTTCCTGCATACGCAACAGGCGACAGGTTCGTCACCTCCGAATCAACCCCGCCTTCCATGGGCAAAGTTAGGTAAGTCGCAGCGGCGCGTCGAATTTCCCGCTGCCCGCTTGTCAGAGGCGGCGAGAGAATTTGGCGGGATATATTTTGAGTCGTAGGATCTCAAGGGAAGGGAGGTAACTGCTATTGGAAAATGAGCACACCCGCGCGATATGCCGCTGCGTACAACGTGGTACGCATGATAGGATCAATCATCACGGCGTTGATTTCCATATCCAGGGGACTGGTCCCGACTACGCTCCAGCTGCTACCAGCGTTGATGCTTTGATACACACCTTTTTCCGTTCCCGCATAGAGGGTGGTCGGGGTCACTGGATCGACGGCTAACGCATCGATGTAGGCGGATGTTAAGTTCGTGTTGCACGGCGTCCAATTTTTCCCGCCGTCCGGGCTGGTGTAAACGCCGTTCTTTGTCCCTGCATAGAGTGTGGTCGGCGTGACGGGATCAATTGCTAAAGTATTTATCTGGGGTATTGTCAAACCGGTGTTGGCCGGTTTCCAGTACCGGCCGCCGTTGGTGGTTTTGAATACCCCGCCATTGTTGGTCCCCGCGTAAATTGTCGTCGGAGTCGCCGGATCAATCGCGATCGCGTCCACCCAATTCGTGGTTAAGCCGGTGTTGCTCACGCTCCAAAATCCGCCGCTATTGGTACTGGAATACACGCCATAGCCGAAGACGCCCGCATAGAGATTCGTCGTCGTAATTGGATCCACAGCCAATGCATACACTGCACGATAATTAATAAACTCGACATCCAGCGGTTTCCAATTTTCCGCACCGTCCGTGCTTTTAAAGATACCCCGATCCGTTCCCGCATACAGCGTGGCGGGTGCAACCGGGTCGATTGCCAACGCCAAAATATTGTATGCGGTCAATCCAGTATCGACGATGCTCCATTTCAGTCCACCGTCGGAAGATTTAAACACACCGCCATATTTCGTTCCCGCATAGATCGTCTTTGACACCGACGGGGCCATCGCCATGGTATTCACATCGGTATCCATCATTCCGGCGTTGACCATTTTCCATCCTTCGCCGCCGTTTGTACTTTGGAACACGCCTCCGCCGAACGTCCCCGCGTAAAGCGTAGAGGGCGCCGCCGGATTGGCCACTAGAACCTCAATCGGGATGTTGGGAAGGCCCGTGGCAACCGCATTCCAATCCCCGCCGCCGTTGATGCTCTTCCACACAACGCCGCTGGATGTTCCTGCATAAAGAGTGGCCGGCGTTGATGGGTCGAGCGCCAGAGCGGGAACGGAAGCATCGGCGAACCCGGAACCGACTGCATTCCACACTCTTCCGCCGTTCGTGGTCGCAAAGACGCCCTTCTCCGTTCCGACGTAGATTGTGGCGGATGTCGACGGATCGATCGTCAGGGCGTAGGCATTCGCGGCGGTCAAACCGTTGTTGACCGCGCTCCAGGACTCGCCGCCATTGGTGCTCATGAATACACCCTCTCCGATCGTCCCCGCATAGAGCGTGGCCGGCGCTGCCGGATCTATCACCAGTGCGTCGACATTTTGATCCAACAGACCTTGATTGATCGAGTCCCATCTTGCGCCCTCATTAATGCTTACGAAAATACCGACATCGGTCCCGGCGTAGAGGGTGGTCGGGGTAACCGGATCGATCGCCACCGCATTAATCTGATTCGCGGTCAGCCCATTGTTCAAGACAAGCCAGTTATCTCCGCCGTTTGTGCTTCGGAAGATTCCGCCATCGTCCGTTCCCGCAAAGAGGGTTCCCGCGGTTCGAGGGTCGATCGCCAGTGCGTTAATGTGTATTGCGGTCAACCCGCCGTTGACCGCGGTCCACTCTCCGCCGCCGTCGGTGCTTTTAAACACACCGGCGTCATCCGTGCCGGCATACAGGGTGGATGGAGCCGACGGATCCAGCGCCAGGGTATGAATGAGCCCGCTTTCCGGACCATAGCTTTTCCAGGTCTTTTCCGGAACCAGTGTCGCGGTTGGCGTCGAAGTGGCGGTCGCCGACGGTTGGAAAGAGGGCAAGACGGGGATGGTCGTGGTGGACTTTTTCGCCGCGGCCGGTGCCCCGCAGCCTGTCAGTGCGAAGAATGCAAACACTGCCAAGCAAATTGCCGTACGGTTACTTCTGCCCGTTTTCCATTTCATTATTTTCACCTTGGCCACAAAAGGAGATCAACGGCTGCTTCAAATGGAATCCGTGAAGCCATTATTTTTATAAAAGATTATAGGTTGAAAATGTGAAGATTTTCCGCATTTCTAATGCGATTATCATTTACAACGGTATCGGAAACCGAAATGGATCGCGGAGGATTGACAAATCCTCGGGACGATCAATATCTTGCGCAAAAGCCAACGTCCGTAATACGCTCACGCGAATTTTTTTCCTGCGCGACGATTGAAGATGCTTCTTGAATGAACGTTCGCCGAAGGAAAATTTTATGATCCCGGGAGGCGAAAGATAGAGCAGGTTTGTCCCCCGCTCTCCCCGATCCGGTGCAATCACCACAAACGGCGAACGGCGGGCCTGGCGCAAAACTCGCACCAAATCCCGCGCCCGGAGTAGCGGCAGATCGGCCGGAAGAACCATCACCGCCTCCGCTCCCCGCACAACGGCCTCGCCCGTGGCCCGTGCCAACGCCCGGTTCAAACCGTCGCAATCCCCCTCGCGCACGAAGACCGCGCCGAATTTTCCGGCGATCGAACGCACCGCGCGATCCTTGCTAACCACCAGGATCCCCTCGATCCCGTTCAAGCCGCGCAAGGTTTTCAATGTGTGATTCAGTAACGCATGGGCAAGAAGCCGGCGTTGCCGCACTGAAAGCGCCGGCGATAGACGGGACTTGGCGGCGGTAAGCCGCTTAACCGGAACGATAACCCACCGTTTCATCCCGATAAGCCCGTTCGGATAAAGCGCAAAGTTTCCGCGGCCAAATTCTTCCTTTGCAGATCGTCGCCCATCAGTGTATCGGCGATCTTCACTTGAAAGCCGAACGCCTCGATTTCTTCCTTTCGCGAGACATCCTGCCGGTCGAGGAGAAACCCGCGGATGATCCCGCGGTATTCGCGCGCCGCTTCGACCGCGGAGGACTCGCGGCCCAGTTCGAGAAACATCTTCGCTAACGGCCCCTTGACCGCCCGGCCGCCGATGATCGGCGTAACCGCCACGGCAGCTTTGGCCGCCACTTTCTCGCGCACGCCCGGCAGAGCGAGAATCGGACCCAGACTCACGAATGGATTGGAGGGGCACAGCACGGTCGCATCCGCCGAGTCCAGCGCCTCGAGAAATTCCCGCGAAGGAAGCGCCGCAGGTAATCCGCGCAGGTGGAACCCGCGCACTGTGGGTTCGAACCTGCGGCGGACGAAATAGTCCTGAAATTCCAGGTCGCCCTCATCCGTCTCTACGATCGTCCGTAAAAGGTCGTCCGTACAAGGGAGGATCGATTGCCGGACTTCGAAGGATTCGCATAGCCGTCGGGTGGCATCGGTGAGTGTCGCACCATCCCATAACCAACGCGTGCGCGCAAGGTGCGTCGCCAGGTCCCGGTCGCCCAAACGGAACCAATCGGGTGCGCCGAGCTTGGCGAGCGCTTCGATGCACCGGAAGGTATCTCCCTCGATCCCCCAACCGGTTTCACGCGCCGCGATCCCCGCCAGCGTATACATGACCGTATCCAGATCGGGACAAACGGTCAACCCGTACTGTTCAAAATCGTCGGCGACGTTGACCACGACCGTGAGGTTTTCCGCCGGAAGAATCTGCGCCAGTCCGTGCGCCAATTTCGCGCCCCCCACACCGCCGGCCAGTGCGACGATCTTCCAATCGTCAAATTCCCCTAGCGCCATTGCACGACCTCATCGAGAGTATGCCCGTTCGGTTTTGCCGGCGTTTCCGCTGGAACCCCGATCAGGATCAATGCCTGGGCGATCCAATTTTTCGGGAGCACCAGCGTTGCCGCGACGGATTGCGGGCAAAAGGCGGGGGCACATAACCAACATGCGCCCAATTTTTCATCGGCCGCAGCCAATAAAAGATTCTCCACCGCAGCAGCCACACTTTGGGTAAGCAGCAGCCGCTCCCCTTCCGTACTCCGGCCGGAATTTTCCGGAACGCAAGCTTCGTCCATGCAGGCGAGGATGGCCAGCGGCGCACCTGTAATTCGTTCCACCGAATGCTCATTGCGGCTGCGGATTTTCTCCGGATCCATCCCGTCCGCGCGGGCGTCGCGCGCGTAAGCTGCAGCCATCCCTTCAGCCAGTAATCGACGTTCGTCCGCATCCCGCAAAACAACGAAGCGCCATGGGCGCGTGTTATGCGCAGAGGGAGCGGCGTTTGCGGCTTCGAGCAAGCGCCGGGTTGAATCTTCCGGCACAGGATCGGGACGGAATTTCCTAATCGATCGTCTGGTGTAGATAATATTCATGTTAATTGTCATTGCGCTCCACAGGAACAATTGTACCGGAGTTGTTCCTAAGCCTACACTATGCGTTTCTTCCGGTTAAAAGACCACGCGCCTTATTAAGTAAATATGACGGCCATTATCGAGTGGGATGTCGCTCCCGCAAATGATCACAACATTGCTTTATGACTGCTGTCATTCCCGCGTGTACTCGGCGGGAATCCAGATCTGTACGGCCTTTCCTAGATGCCCGCTTGGAGCACGCGGGCATGACGAACATCACCTTTTCGGTTGCTTCATCCATCAATGGGCGAGACGTCTTTTATGGCTTCTGTCAGCCCCCACGAAACCTTTCCTCGGCCGGAAGGCCCGTGATTACACTAGCATGGCAAGTATTTTTATCGTTATCGATTGATTCCCTGCGTTATCAATCCATGCTATTCTTTTCCCCGCGCAGGTCAAAAACCCGCGCGAGGGCAAGCAGGGTATTGGAGTTTCGCATGCCGTCCGTTTGGATGGCATGTTGGATTTCGTCGAGTGAAAGCTCTAAAGTCTCCAAGTCTTCCCCGTCCTCCGGATGCGGCGAGCGTGTGCGTTGCGCGTCCAGCGCGAGAAAGTTGTACATGCGGTTGTTTAGAAACGCCGGGTTGGGAAAGGACCATCCGAGCGATTTCCATTCCCTCGCGGTGTATCCCGTTTCCTCGTCCAACTCGCGAATGGCGGCCTGCAACGGCGTTTCCCCCGGATCGACCAGCCCGGCGGGAACTTCCAGTGAGAGTTGCCTGACCCCAAAACGGAACTGGCTGACCATGACGATCCGCTCCTGCGGTGTGAGCGCAACCACGTTCACCCAATCCCGGGCTTCAAGGATGACCGCCCGCATGATCTTTTGATTGCGCGGATTGGCGAGCCAGTCGAAACGCGTCTTGAAAAGGATCAATTCCGGCCCCGGCTCCGAGCGGACGACCTTCCAGGCGCGATCCTCCTCCCGTTCAGCCTCCATATTGAATATCCTCCAATATTTTTTCGTGGTGCGGGCGATTACCGAAAGGCGTCGATTTCTTTTGGACGAACGAGTTCCACCAGCGAGGATTCCCGCATGGGATACGGAAAGCCGCGCGCATGGATAACCGGCAGCGCTTCGTCGGCCTGCCCCATCAGGAGCGAAGCGGCGGCGGCCAGCTCATCGGCTACGGCCACCTGGGTGATCTGAAGCGTGTAGTCGAAGAGGTCCTTCCTTCCACGGAGATCTTCCAACGCGGGAAATCCCCCCACGCCGATCGCCATCCCGACGGTTCCGTTACGCCAGGCCCGCCCGTGGGAATCGTTGATGATCACACCAATCACGGCACCTATCGCCTGCCGGATCCGCTCACGAAGCGTCCGGCAGCTGGCATCCGGATCCTCTGGGAGCAGCAACACCCACTCGGCCTTCCCGTTGGCTCTTCCCACATTCGAGCGGTCGATGCCGGCGTTGGCGCACACGAACCCCAGGCGATGCTCGACAACCAGGAGCCCGGGACGCACCCGCAACACCTCGCGGCTTTCGCGCAGGACGACCTCCACGAAGCGCGGGTCTTTTTCGCATAGTATGGATAGATCGATGGCGCGCCGCGAAGGCGTGATCGTGGTCAGATCGACCAACCGGTTCTCGCTCTTGGAGACGATCTTTTGCGCGAGAACCAACACGTCCCCGGATTCCAGTAGAAGGTGGTTGCGATCCAGCGATTGCAGAATCAGTCCGGCGAGATCGTCGCCCGGGCGGATGAGGGGAAAATCCGAGAGTGCGGTGAGGAAAAGCGAACGCCCCGCGGTCAAGCTTGCGTTCCTTAACCGTTACTGGGAAACGCCGGTGATGCGGATGCCCGCCAACCGCGCATGGTAGCGTTTGTTGATGCCCACCAGGATCGAGGTCATTCCTTCGGCCACGATGGAGTTTTTCAGGGGTCCGGCGTCGTAGGCGACCAAACCGATGGCCTCCACCAGATGCATGGCGGCCACCTTCGCCTCGGCGTCGTCTCCGCACACCAATACGTCGCAATCGATCGGCCGTTCCGGATCACTGAGGTATTCGGAGGAAACGTTCTGGAACGCCGCCACAACGCGCGTGTCGCCTCCGAGCTGTTCCTGCGCATCGAGGCTCGAAGATCCGGCTGGCGGAAGTTCCACCTGTGCGGGACGGTCGGGATTGACACAGGCGCCGACATTGATGAGGATCTTGCCTTTCAGAGCAGGCCGGATGGTTTCAATGATCTGACGCTGCGCGGCGAAGGGGACGGTCAGCATGACCAAGTCCGCTTCCCGGACGGCTTGCAGATTCTCCGCGCCGGAAATCAGGCCAGGCTCCCCCATAGTGGAGTTTAATTCGGTCGCCCGTTCCGTCGCTTTCTGTGCCGAGCGCGAGCCGATGATGACGCGATATCCGGAACGCACTAGCCGCATGGCCAGACCGCTCCCCTCGGAGCCGGTTCCCCCGACGATCGCAAGCGTGAGTAGAATTTGATTCGACACGTGCGCTCCTTTCCGATCCAAAAGACGATAATAGCGGAAACCCCACACCCGGCCTACGGATGCGAGAACCTCATTCTACGATACTTTCCCCGTCCCGGGCAACCGGCGAAACGGTACCAACCCATTTTTAATTCGATGGAAAAGCAAGGATATTTATGGTTTTTTCGCCAATCGAAGGAACCGCCCGCGAATCTCTCAATTAATCTGCTTATTCACCGTTTTTTTTATACCTGAGATCATACGGAGAAAGCGGGTTTAGTCGAATTCCGCTGCAAGATCCGGGTTCTCCCTGCAGGCGAACACCGCGCGCAGGTAACGGGGCGACGTACGGGTGCCGGATAGCGGAGGAATTTCTTCCTCTCCGAAAAACCCCGCATCGGATGTCTCATTGCTGGAATGCGGTTCCCCACCCAGGTCGTCGCAGAGAAATAACAGGTCGTAGAGGTGCATCACATCCCGTATCCCGCTCTCGTTGTTGGCGTCATAGACGCCCACCAGACGGGCGGCGCGCACCCGCAGCCCGCTCTCTTCCAGCACCTCACGCTCAACCATGTCCGATGGCGAATCCCCAACATCTGCCCAGCCGCCCGGCATGCACCAGCCGCCGTCGATGCGGTCGCGCACCAGGAGGATCTTTCCGCCGCGGAAGACGGCGCCGCGCACGGAAACCTTCGGGGTCGCATATCCGCGCGCGGCCGTGAACGCCCGCTCCACTCTCTCGCGCGGAAGCCCGCCAGACTCGGAGGTGATCTCCACGGCAATATCCATCAGCCTGCGGTACCGGTCGCGATGGTAATCGTCGGGGGCGTAATGCAACCCGGTCTGGGCCAGGGCCTGGATCTCGCGCGCCCATTCCAGCCAGCGGGGGATATTGTTCTTTTGCGGTTCTTCCATTTTCTTCATTTTTCCTTATGTGAATTACCTCTGGTTGATTTTCCCCTCCCCAATTATTCCGGAATCAGGATAACAATCGGTATGGTTCGTTGCGTTTGTATTTGATAACGCACGTAATAATCATTTTTCCCGGTGACCAATTTCCACAGCTTTTGATACTCCGCTCCCGTAGCATCTTCCGGCCGGGCTTTTATTACCTTGTTCTTCACCTGGATGGTCACGGCCGATTGATTCTGCAGATTAATATACCAACTGGGGTTATTGCTGCGCCCCCAATTCGACGCGACGACCACGTACCGTTCCCCGTCGCGAAAGTAATTGATTGGAGTGATCCGGTTTTTACCCGATTTGCGGCCGATGGTATGCAATAACAGCACGGATTGACCCGCCATCCGGCTCCCGAGAAACCCGCGGGTGAGCCGGTACACGAGCACGTGGGTTGCCATGAATAATCTGAGCCAAATGTTCATGGGTACTTCTTATTCTATCCTTTGATCACCGCCACCGGCCGCAGCCGCGCGACCTTCTTCCCGATCCCGGCTCCGCACACCGCCGCGATCACGCGGTCGACGTCTTTATATGCGCGCGGCGCCTCTTCGGCCAGACCGGGCAACGAGCCGGTGCGGATGCGGACACCTTGATGCTCCAGCTCGCTGCGTAACTTTTCGCCACGGATTTCACGCTTGGCCTGCGCTCGGCTCATCACCCGCCCTGCCCCGTGGCAGCACGATCCGTAGGAAAGCTCCATGCTGCCTTGCGTTCCAAGCAACACCCACGATGCCGTCCCCATTGACCCGGGGACAAGCACCGGCTGGCCAAGCGCGCGGTAAACCGGGGGCAATCCCTCGAAGCCGGGACCGAAGGCGCGCGTGGCTCCCTTGCGGTGCACGCAGACTTTCTCCTTCCGGCCGGAGATCGTGTGCGTTTCGATCTTGGCCATGTTGTGGGCGATGTCATAAACCTGTGTGAGTTCCCAGCGGACGCCCTTCGCGCCCAGCACCTCTTCGAAACTGCGGCGGGCGTGAAAGGCGAGCAGTTGCCGGTTAGCGAAGGCAAAGTTCGCGGCGGCTTTCATCGCGCCCATATACGCCTTCCCTTCGGGGGATTCGACCGGCGCGCAAACCAACTCGCGGTCCGGAAGCTTTATCCCGTAGCGCTTAACCGCGGATTGAAAGCTTTGTACATAATCGGTGCAGATCTGGTGGCCGAAACCGCGCGAGCCGCAGTGGATTTGCAACGCGAGATTCCCTTCCCGCAGTCCCATTGCGGCGGCGGCGTTTCCATCGAAGATCTGATCGACCACATCCACTTCCAGAAAGTGATTCCCCGCGCCGAGCGTTCCAAGCTGGCCCCGTCCGCGCTCTTTGGCGCGGGGTGATACCTGCTGCGGGTCGGCGCCTTCCAGGCAGCCCTCTTCCTCCGTGCGTTCCACATCGCTCCTGGTGGCGTACCCCTTGCGCAACGCCCATCTTGACCCCTCGCGGCATACCCGGTCGAGCTCCTCTGTGCTCAGCGGAATGCTGCCTTTCTCGCCTACACCGCTCGGACAGTTGTGGTAAAGCACGGTTGCAAGATCCGAGATGAGGGATTCCACTTCCTCCCAAACCAGGGAAGTGGAAAGAAGGCGCACACCGCAGTTGATGTCGTACCCGACCGCGCCGGGAGAAATCATTCCGCCGTCCATTTTTGCCGCCATCACGCCGCCGATCGGCATGCCGTAGCCCTGGTGCACGTCTGGCATCACCACCACCCTGCCCGCCAGCCCCGGCAGGCTGGCGACGTTCATCGCCTGCTCCACCGATAGATCGCCGAGCGCGTCTTCCAGGAGTTCGTCGTCGGCGACAATCCAAACCGCCGTTTGCATATCCTCCCGGTGGGAAGCAGGCAGCTCCCAGAGGAATTCCTTCACTTTTTGAAAATCGTGTTTTACAGTCATCGGCTATTCCCACTAAACATCCAGCACCACCGTCGCCTGCCAGACGCCGTCCGTCTGGGTAATCCTTAATCCGCTGTAGGTGGCAGCCTTCACATACTTGCCGACCGAACGTACTTCTGCAGGATGGCCGGACGCGATCAGCCCGGTATCCGTCAATTGATCTATTTGGATCCCATGCAAAGCAAGACGTTCGCGGTCCAGAAGAAACACCAACTCATTAAGCCATTGAATGAACAAGCTTTCCCGATCGTCCGCAGAGAGGAGTATCTTCCGGATTTTTCCCGATGCCGGCTCCATTTGCACTCCACTCATGCGATAGAGTGACTCCGCCCCCTCCGTAAAAAGCGCCTCGATTGAGGGCGCGCTGACGCGGAAGGCCCAATCGGCGGTATTGTCGATCTCTTCAAAGGGAGGCATTTCATTATCCTTGTGGAAGACCTGCCGGTGATATTGTACCTTCCTCCTCCGCACTCACCCTCCCCCATTGGCTTCGCCATTGGAGACGAATCGATCCGATCCGACCCCCTCCTCTGTCCTCCCCCATTGGCTTTGCCAATGGGGGAGGATGCACGAGACGTTATCCCCTCCATTTATATTCTTCCATCGATTGGGGATAAAAAAAACAGGCTGCCTCGTTGGATGGCAGCCTGAGGAAAGAACCGGGGGTAATGAACAGATAGTTTTATGGAATCGCATGTACCCGGGGGAACGATACCGCCCAGGTGGTCGTCGTACTGGTCGCATTGTGCCCGCCAGAATCCGAAATCTCAAAATAGGCCTGCCAAATACCCTGATAATCGCATCCAAAATGAGTATTGCCTGAGATAAATACATCCACTACGAATGTGCCGTCTGGTTGTACGGTTGGAGTGTAGGTTATGTCCCCGTTATTCCCAACGGTCTTATCCGGAGAAATTATATGGACCACCACAGTGTAAGGTCTCACCCCGCCGTTGATCCTCCCGCTCACAGTCTGGGCATTGAGGCCGAAATCCGGCGCATTCAGCAGCATGGCGGAATACTGGACGAAGGTGGCTCCCGCGAGCGGCATCGGCGTGCGGGTAATCGTGGGAGTGAAGGTCGGTGTAAAGGTGGGCGTATTGGTCGGTGTGTTCGTCGGAGTATAAGTCCGCGTCGGAGTAAATGTCGGTGTGGGAGGCGTATTATCCTGCACCCAGATCCGATAGGAGTGACAATCGTTGATTGTATTACCGGCCGTCGGACCCCATTGCAATTCTTGGACGTAATACCATCCGCTGGCGGGGGCGGTCCAGGTGATCCAACTCTCGCGGTAATAGTAATAGCCGATATACCAGGTTGCGTAGTTCACGTCGTCGTTGAACCCCAGCTGGGTTACGCCGTCGGTGCCATAGAGGTAAAGCAGAGTGTCGTTTGCGGCATTACCGTACATATCGATATCGTTGAGCAGCATAGTGCGGATGTCATAGGGATGCCCGGCGACGGCCTGAAACTTGAACCAGTCCTGGTCAGTGGGCGGGGTGTTGAGATGGTCCTGCGTTGTGCCATTGGTCAGCAGAGTTGTGGCCTGCGAATACAAATTATCCGGCTCGTAACCATCCGGGGAGCATAAAGGAGTGGTAGTGAACGCCTTCATGCTCATCGCCGACATGGAACTGAGGGTATTTCCACTCGCGGTGTGCTGGGAGGTTGTCGTGCCCGCCGTGCTATCTGTGGCGACATAGGAGCTATACAGATTTAAAGCACTGTTTGGACCCAAACCAGGAAACCAGTCGACGGCCCAAACGGTGATCGTTTGGGCGGGAATCGCAGTCTGGGTCAGGTTGATGATTTCCACCGCCTGATCGCCGTTCCCGATGGTTAGACCCGATGCGAAAGGCCCGACTGCGGTTTGTGAGGTCGATAAACTGTTGAAATTCTGGGAACTGGTTATCGGATTTGCGGATTGATCCACGCCCATGTACACGGCGGCATATACGAAGTTATAACTGGAAATTCCACCGGCGATGGTGACGGCCAGGTTGTGCGCCAAGCCATCCATTACCGCAGGCGTATCCTTCAGATAAAACAGATACGTATGTGTTCGGCTGACTGAAGCGAGATCCCCCACTTGCCGCGTAAGGTTTTGTCCGCCATAGGTAACGGTCGCCGTCGTCTGGACTGCCGCAGCAGATATGGAAGACGATACCGCCACGACCAGCACGCGTTGGGATCCGGCAGCGACTGTGTACGAATATGTTCCGGGAAATACGGCGCCAGAGTAGAGGTTGGTCCACGTCTGCTGCTGGTTGATCGCCGCACGGGCCGACCCGAACGGCAGCGCCGTGAGCAACAGCAGGACAACGGCAAGCGCCGCAACGACCCGGGCGGTTGTCGATCGAAATTTCATCGCATGCTCCGGTTCATGGTGGGCACACCACATGCTCCGATACTTCGGCGGCGGCGAATACATGAACTTCCACCGTATCCCGCCCAACGATCGACATCATAAAGGTGTGGACGCGGAAGCTGATATATACGCCCACCGCCGGGTTGGATGCCGACCAAGACCCGCGGGTTGGCCCCAGCCGCACCCGAACCGTCGGATAATTTATTTCCGTCCCGCCGCCGATGTCCGGCAGGACACGGATGTCATAATCATATCCGCCGGGGTAGACGAACCCCCGGAGGCCCATCTCGTATGTCAGCATATTTGTCGCTGCGTTCATCGCCTCGGGCTCGTTTAATTGGATGGGAACCGGGTCCATGCAACCGTCCAGCCTGGGGGTAGGCGTATTCGCCAGCGGGTCGACCGTCGGCTGGACCAATTCCCAGCGCGTCGGGCTATAGGATGCGCCCGTCGTCGCCGCATCCTGCGCCACCCGGTAGCCCCAGTTGCGGGCTTCCTCCAGATGATATACATCGATTAGTGCCGTAGCCGTGAAAATAAACAATAAAATAATTACAACCGCTAGGATGAGAATCTGGCCGCGGTAAACCTTCCGCATTGGGAGAGGGTGTTGCATCAACGATCGCCAGGTCGCTATCCGCGTTTTCATAGCTAACCGATCTTTTGGATAACCCCGCAATGCCGGACTTGAATCCGAATGTGGCCCGGCAATGGGAGCGTCACAAGGGGAATCATCGGTGTAAAATTTTCCCATCCGACCAGACAAAATCCCGCGCCATAGGGCAGATTCTGCATAGTATTCTTTGGATCGGTTATTGCTGAACCGGAAGAATCATATGCTTCCAGATTGACAAACGGGTCCAATCCAGCACTGCCGAAAACATTCTGGTCGACGGTTTGTTGGACGACGGTTGCCGCCCAACTCCACTGGCTGGGACTGGGATCGATGGAGATTGCCTGCACCATTACGCCCACACCGCTATCCAGCGCCGCCCGTACCGCCACCCCGCGCGAAAGCTCAATCCCTCCAAAAATTAGGGGGATTAGGATAAACAGAACGATTAATATTTCCAGCGTCGCCTGACCTCGCTGGAAATGATTTCGGAAATTGGTTGGTGTTCGGAGCATTCGTGAATAGAATCCGGGACGGCTACGATGCGTCAGATTTCCCGGACTGTCCGCATTGCCTTGTTGTATTTTCTGGTCCCTAGGAACCGATATCGACATAGACATTTTGCAGCTTATGTGAAATGGTGACGGATAATCCTACCAGCGCCCCGCCGATCAGCGCGATAAGCAGGACGACCAGCACCACGTATTCCACCAGACTTGCTCCTCGAACTTCCCGCAACATGAAGCTGCTCCTTCACTTACCGTCCGGCTCCGTCATTGAATGGAGGAATTCAATTCGGTGAATTTATGCCCGATGGTTTGAAATAGGGTAAAGACCGAAGTGCCGATGATGGCAATGGCGATAACGATCACGACGATCCATTCCGTCAATTCGGCTCCTCTGCGGTCTGCAAGCATATGCTTCCTTTTCCTTTCTCAGAATCCTTTATCGGATGGATGGTTTCCCGGTTCAGGATACCACCCATCCGATTCGAGGATCCGAGCCTTTCCGTCGTCCGCCTGCATATCCCGCGGACGTATCGGGACCGCAAGGTTCGAAATGATGACGCTTACGGTTAGTGCGTGGGAACGACCAAGCCGTTGATCCAAGTTCCCGCCGCGCCCGCCCTACCGGAAGCGATCGTAACGATTCCCATTGCAGCCGCGCCCAGCACTGCAACGACAACCACGACCACGACGATCCATTCCACCAAGCTGGCACCTTGCATTTTCTTGAACATGGACTAATCTCCTTTCTTTCATCGGATTTTTCCCCGGAGGTATTCTGCCTGCTCCCGCCTAAAAATCTTTGCGCTCCGGGCCCCCTTTAAGTTCCATATTAACCGTCCTTGCTTCTTTCGGGCATAAAAACATCATAAGTTATCCCCTGGCACCTCGTTTAATAGCCTTAAAAACTCCCAAAAAAGGTCACCCCTTCCAGGCTGGCAATCGTCCGCGCCACGACCGGAAACACCAAAATGGCAAGCGCCGGGCCGAGGAGGAGGGGTGCAACGATGACGACCAAACGGGTGGGAATACGCTGCAGTTCTTCGCGTACCTCGGTGTCCATCTCCTCCGTGACCCGCTGGATCGACTGGGTTACCGCTTCGTCAAGGTTCAGCATGCCTTCCTGGGCGGCTTCCGCGCGGCCAGCGATGTCGGTAAGCCAGCGGCTGCCGGTATCATCGGCCAGACGCCGCAACACCTGAGCCCCGCTCTCCTGGCTCGCCAGCCTTCCCCGTAACAACCGGCCTAGGTTGGGCGGGCCATATTGCGCCACCGCCTGGAGCGCCGGCCGCAGGGTCCCTCCGGAGGAAAGCTGCAGGCGAAGCTCGACGAGAAATTGCCGGATTTCATTGGCGGCCTCGCGTCTTTTCTGCCGGAGGATCCAGCTCCGGACCAGAATCGGGAAGAGCAATACTAAAAGCGAAAGAAACTGAAAAGATGTGCCTTCCAATGCAAACCAAAGCAGGACCAAAACCGGAATAGTGATTAGGTAGGCCGTCACCCATGGAAACTCCGTGCCCATCCAGAAGCTGGGTTTGCGGGCAAGGTCGGCCCGTGCGGCCATCGCCGATGCCCGGCTCAGGATCCCACGCGGTTTGCTGACCCAGAACAGCAAATCGCGGATGAAACCGAACAGGCTGAATAGAACGAGCGCCGCTCCCACCCCCGTAAAAATAAAAATCAGCCAGGAGACAACCCGGACGCTCATTAGGACTCCTCCAGGAACCGCACTTCATTCTCTCCGATCACCGTCCCGACGACTCCTGTTAACACCAGCGCCAGATAGATCACCCGATTGCTGACCGACCCCGTGTAATAATCCCTCCATGCAGGAAGCAATGCCGCGGCAACCAGGCTGATGATCAACACCACTTGCAGGATGGTAATCGTCGCGGATTCCAACGTCAAATCCCTGCGCACCCTTTGCGAAAGTTCGCGCCGGGACTCGGTATCCTTGCGCAACTGCCCGAGCAAGTCGAGAAAAACCTCCGGCGAAGCGAACCCTGCGCGCATCAGCACGCCCGCAAACCGCCGCGCCACAGGGTGAGGAATCGCGAGGAGGTCGCGGTAGGGATTGCTGCCGTCCTGCAACTTCAGGCGGGTGGCGGTATTGGAGGCGGCTTCGTGGAGGACTCCCTTCGGGAGCTGATCCGCCGCTTCCGAAAGCGCCGTCGCGACCGAATTCCGGAGCGGGTAACGCGAAACGAATTGCAGGATCAACATTTCCAGCTCATCGGTAATCTGATTGTAATACCGCCTGCTCAAGCGGGTGAAGAGAGCGGCGGAGATTACCGCACCCACCAGGATCATGATCGGGGAAAGCAACCAATCCTGGATCCAAATTGCGAGGACGACGGCTATGAGAATGGGGAAGGGGTACCGCAGGGCCGGCAAGAGGATCATCGAGTCGATTGTCCCCCGCACACCCGTTTGCCCAATCTGGTGAGATCGCGATTCCTGCGCCATCTTCCGCAGGCGATGGGCGCCGGGACTGATAGTCCGCAGGAACCATTCCCACAAACCGAAGATCAGATCCTCGGCTGCGAGTATCAGGCCGTGTCCGAACAGAAATAATCCGATTCCAAACGCGACCGCGGCGATTGCCAGCAGCAGGTAGGGGTTGAATCTCACTTCCCGCCTCCCGATCCGCCGCCGATATCCTTCCATGCTTTGGTATACAGGTTGATGTTGAATCCTTCAACCCCTTGATACAACGTATCCAGAACGTAATTTCCCTTTTCGTCCAGGTCGGCCACCCGCGTGATTTCCGCCACAAATCGATCGACGGCGCGCGGGTCCGTTGCGCTAACCGCCTGCGACATCAGCACCACCATGTCGATGCCGCCGACCACCATTTCCCGGACGGCGCGAATATCCAGCCCCGCCTGGGCAGACAGCGCCAGATCTTCCAACCGTCGCAGCGCGGATTCCACCGAACCGCCGTGCAGCGTGGTGAAGGCCCGGCGCCCGAGATTGGCCGCGCGCAGGAATTGGAGCGCCTCGCCGGGGGAAACCACCTCGCCCAGAATGATCGCCCGCGGATTGGCGCGCGTATAGACGATGTTCAGCACTTCGTCCATCGTGATCCGCCGGGTATCCCCGGGCAGGATTTCCGCCGGGGCGATCGCGCGCATGGTGAACGCCTCGGGTTTGATCTGAATTTCGCGGAAGGTCTCGAGGACGGCGATGGGGTCTCCCACCGGGAAGAAATCGCTGAGAGCGTTAAAAATCGTGGTCTTGCCGGAACTGAACGGGCCGGCGAAGACGACGCTCCCGGCCAATGTGGCCATCAACCAAGCGAGATAACGCGCCGCGGGAGATGTTTGTGATTCCACTTTGCGGCGCAGTTCCGGATCGCGAATATCATCCAGTGAACCGCTGACCAATGGGGCATGCTTGCGGAAGGTTCCCACCCGGTCCAGGTCCGCCAAGCTGCGCACGTTGCGCCCGAAGCAACGGATGTTGATCGCCGGTTGGTCGCTGAGCGGCGGGAGCAGCGCGGTAAAGCGTTCTCCGCCGGGCAAATCCACCAACAGCGTGAGATTGAGCGGGCTGAGGGGTTTTCCGGTGGCGTCGGCTACCCGCCGAATCATCTGCTCGAAATACGAAGCCGGCGCAAGTTCCCCGAAATGCTCCAGCCTTCCGTTCCGTTCCACCGCCACCCGGTCGCCGCGGACGTAGATCTCCTCCACGCCCGAGAGCCGCAGGAAGGGTTGGAGGATTCCCACGCCGCTCAGCGCGTCGCACAGGCGGGTCGAGGTTTCGCTCAGATCGGCCTGCGAGACCAGAGGGATCAGAATCCCGCGCACAGCGTCGAAGAACTTCTGCCGGGCTTCCGGAGACTCATCCCGCCAGTCGGGCGGCCGTATCTTCCGCTCCGCCAGTGTGTCCTGGACGGTCGGGAGCACTTTGCGGTCGATTTCCCGCAATCCGTAGTTTTCGTCCTTAGCCATCGCTTCGCCTGAAATATCGATCCCGAATTAAGACTTAACGGGCGCCAGAGTGACCCACATCAGGGCGGACCCTTTGGTTTCCGCCATCAGGTTCAAAATGGGATCCAACTGTTCATGGGTGACCGCCAGAACCAGGACGTGAGCCTGTACCTGGTGGCCAGTGGAGGTCGTCCCTGCCTGAGAACCGTCGTCGCCGAGCACCTGCACAACCAGGACGTTTTCGGCAATCAAAGTAACGGGTTCGGAGATGGGTATGGTAGAACCGATCGGAATGATTTGAGCTCCCGGCGGAATAATCCTGTAGATATTGACCTTTTCTCCGGCATGCACCAGTCCGCCGACCGCCGAAGGTGGTGTAATGGGAATCGATAATACTTCCAGAGACGGATCGGCCAGACGGGATTGCTCGGTGGAGCTCACCAGGACGAGCGGAATCGGCAGGCCGGCCGGAATGACGGAGTTGGCAATGCGTCCGGAAAGCTGGCTGAGGGTCGTGGCATAACCGCCGGCAAGCGCCTTGGGGAAGTCCTTCATCTCAAACAAGTTATCGTCCAGAACTGTGTAGGGAGCAATTTCCGAGATCGGAACCGGCAGGGACTGATACTCCACCCCGGTCCGATAGTTCTGCTGGAAAATATACGCAAGAACGAACGCCCCCCCCAAGAGAATAATTCCAACGATGGCTTCAAATATTCTGCGCGCCATATCCTATCCTTTCTTCCCAAACAGCCGCCATTTTCCCCCGGCCTTTTCGGGGGATTTGGTCACCGGTTTCTCAACGGGCGACCTCTTCTTCGCGGCTTTCGGATTGGCCCCTCTGGTCCATCCCGGGTATAACAGATTCAGGATCGGATCGGCCATGCGAGGATCCAGCTGGGTGGCCATGCGTTCATTATAGGGGATGCTGGCGTCTACCATTCCCGACATCCCAACCCGCTCGCCCAGCGTCCGCACCATATTCATAATCAGATGCACATGCAGATCCGGCCGCACGGCGCGCACCGGTTGGAGTTCCTTGAGCAAAGTTTCGGCCTGGTAGAGCGAATCTTCCCGCGGAGCGGTGACGATGAGGATGGTCGTGGCCAGGTCCAGCAGCCGCGGCCAGAAGGGATGATTGGGAGAGGCGTCGACTACAACCAGGGTGTATCCCTTCTTCAACCCGACCAGGAAATCCGGCATGCGCGCGTCTTCCGAGAGCACCTGCGATGCCCGGTAGTCGATCGGGTGCAATTTAATCCCTCCCCACTCTGAAGCCTTGCCTTCCCCGGTAATCACGTCATAGAGCGAATGTAATTGCGGGCCGAGCCGGGATACCAGGTATGATCCGCCTTCATTGGCTTCGAGAATCGCGGTGGGCAAATTCCGCTCGCGGAAGCGTTTGGCGATCGCCAGGGCGATCGTGGATTTGCCCACACCTCCCGCCCAGCCGGTCACCAATACAAACCGCGCTGGAAGGTACTGGACCTTTTTTCGGTTGGCGAGCCTCGCCGTCGCGATCCATTCCTCGGGCTTGGCCAACATCCCTTCGGCTGTGGCGACGGGAATATTTGTGGATTCCAAGGTATGTTGCATCAGCGAGGTATCGACATCCCAGAGCGGGATTACGTCGCCCAAGATCACCAGGTCGGCGTCCGGCAGACCGCGGATCACCCCGCGCGTGGTAAAGGTCTCACGGAGGATAATTTCCGACCGCGCCGCCAGTACTTCGACCAATTTGGGATCCGGTTCGCGCGATGCCAGGAGCACGATCAGCTTATCTCTTTGGTCCGGTTTCCGTTGGAAGATGTTCAACATAAATCTTTCTCCATGCCTTCGCCGTCAGGATCGTAGGAGCGACCCGGAGAGCAAGGACCACACCGCAAAGAATACCATGCCCAGCCAGATCCCCCCGATGGTCGGCTTTCCCTCCCCCACGAGTTCGGTTTCCGTCGGCAGTTGCCGCAGCAGGGCCCGCCACGCCATCCGCTTCCAACGCTCCAGAAGCTTCCCGCGGTAGATTACCACCATGCTGACTACCGCCCAGATAAAAATGCCGGCCAGCAGACCCCAGAACATTTCAGCCCGCGGGACGACCATCAATGCGGAATAGGCCGCGAGCGCATCCGCCCCGCCGGCGATGTTCAATTCCCATAACGCCCAGTACAGCACGAATCCGGCGGCCAACACGACGTTGCGCGACACCACGGCTGCCGCCAGGAGCAGCAGCGTGCCCACCGCCCGGACCAGGATATGGTCGGATAGATGCAGGAGCACAGCAGCGGCCATCGCCGCGGCGATATACCACTTTCCAAACACGATCTGGAATAGTATCCCCAGGATCACCGGAGGCAGGACCAGCCACAAAGGGAGCACCACGGAACGGAACTGATCCCAAAGGGTTTCCAGACCGAACCAGATCAAAAGGAGTATTACCCCCACCATCTCCGCTTGCGTCGCGCTCAAAAAGGCCTCCCAATCCGCAAAAAGGTCGGCCGAGAAGAATTTCCATCTTCCCGGCACTCTCCCATTTCATCATTCTAATGTAGGACCCCTCGGAAAGAATAAATTAGACATAAATACTATTATTTTTATATCTTGTTAATGCAATAAGCAAGCCAGCCTCGCCCTTGAGGCCTTTACTCCAAGCTCACGTCAATAAGAACCGGAAACCAGCCCTGGGCGGTGAAATGCAGGCCCTGCACACGCCGGGCGGCTACATTTAGATTGACGTAATCCCGGATGGGCAGGATCAGATATTGCGAGGCGATCTCAGTCTGGGCCTGGCGATAGAGCTCCAGCCGGTCCGCATCGTTCCCGAAGCGGGCGGCGTCGAGGAGAAGTGAATTCAATCGCGCATCGTCGACCCCGGTCCAGTCATACGCTGCCCTGGTCTGGAAGAACTCCGAGAGCAGATCCGGATCGGTGCCTGCCAGGTTCATCGAAATCAGATGATAGGCACCACTGGCTTGCGCCTCGACCAGCGCCGCAAATGACGGCACTTGAATTAATTCCAACGCCACGCCGATTTTCTTCCATTGCAGCTCGAGTAGATCCGCCACCTGCGGGGTCAGTCCCCAGGAAGGATAGACCACCTTCAGGCGCAGCGGTTGGCCGTCCTTTTCACGCACGCCGTCCCCGTTGGAATCCACCCACCCCGCCTGCCGCAGCAATGCATCCGCCGTTTCCCGGTTGAAAAGAGACGCCGGAACGACCGCCGACGCCCCCCAGGTAAAGGCGGTTAACGGACCGGTGGCCACGGGGGAAAAGGATCCGAACACCGTTTGAACCAAGCCTTCCCGATCGGTGGCCGCCAGAAGCGCCTGCCGGACCAAGACGTCGTCGGTCGGAGCCTGACGGATATTAAAGAAGAATTGCAGCGGTTGTCCCGGGATGTTCACCGGATAAACCGAAAAGCGATTGTCCTTTTCCAAAGCCGCGGCGTCCATCGGCAGCACTTCGCCCATCACGTCGGCTTCGCCGGAAAGCAGCGCCGGCGCGCGCGTGGCCGGGTCCGCATAGAAGCGAAATACGGCCTGCTGCACCTGTGCGGTCTTGTTGCGATAAATCGAGGGCCCCCAGGCGTAATCCGGATTCCGTTCCAGCGTGAGGTGGTCTCCCGGGATGTATTCGACGAACCGAAACGGACCCGTCCCCACCTGGTGGAAGGAATAATCCTTCCCCCATTTTTTCAGGGCGGCGGGCGAAGCCATCCCCAGATAAACCTGCGAAAGGGAATCCAGGAGTGGAGCGAACGGCTCGGCCAACTGGAGGCGAACGGTAAAGTCATCGACAACCGTCACCGATTGCACCGCGTCGATCATGAAGCGCGCCTGTTGGGATTGAGTGGCCGGATCCAAAATTCGCTCAAGATTAACCTTCACCGCCTCAGCGTTGAACGGCGTTCCATCCTGGAAATGCACGTCGTGCCGCAGGAAGAACGTATATTGCATTCCGTCGGAGGATATTTCCCAGCGCTGCGCCAAACCCGGGACAAACCCGCCCGCGGGGGCGCGAAAGACCAGGGTGTCATAAACCGATGCGAGTGGGATCCCCAGTTCCGAGGAGGCATTGATGTGCGGGTCAATTCCCGTGGGTACCAGCGTCAATCCATAATGCAATTCGCTTTTTACAGAAGCGGACCAGGTGCAGGCGGCGCAGGCCAGCGCCAAGCATACGATCACCGATCGAATTCTGCCAAATGTCATTCGACTTGCCTCCAAGGCGGAAATCCAGATCCGGGGGAGTTCTTCCAAGGTCCGCGGCTATTTCACGGAATGGACGATTTCATTCAGCGGCCGCCGGGTGCGCGGCTCGACGGTTTCCAGCGGATAACCGACGGGAAGGAGCGCCACGGGCATGAGCGCTTCGGGAAGATTCAAGGCGGCGGATACTTCCATTTCACGGAAGGCTCCCACCCACACGCTGGCCAACCCCAGCGCGGTCGCGGCGAGCATCGCGTGCGTGCAGGCAATCGTCGCATCCTGGACCGCGTACAGATTCCGACCACGCTCGGCGTACTTCACGGTGGAGCGTTCGGGGTTCGCGCAAAAGGCCAGGACTACCGGAACGATTGAGAAAAATTCCATCTTGGTGAGCGTGCTAGCCAGCCGGCCACGCGCGATCGGATCCTTCACCATATAGATTTCGTACGCCTGCAGATTCCCCGCCGAGGGTGCGGCGTTCGCCGCCTCCAAGATGGCGCGGAGCTTTTCCTCTTCCACCGGCCGCCCGTCGAACACGCGGATCGACCGCCGGGTTCGAATCACATCGAAAAAGTCCATTGCGTTCTCCTTCCCCCACGATGAATCTTTTCCCGCCGACTGCCGCGAAAGACGCTATCGGACCGCCGTTTGCAGGACCAACACCGCGAGAAAAAGAATTCCGTACGCGCGATAATGGTAAAACGCGGATGCGACAAACCACATCGGCCAGAACCCCTTGGCCTCCTCCGGCGGAGACTCCGGACGGGGATGGGTGAACATTCTCCATACCGGCAGGCTGAAATAAAGCCCGAACACGACCAGGAGCGTCACCCATGAAAAGTAACCGGTAAAGACCAGAAAGCCCACCAACAGGTATTGGAGCGTCACCAGGATCATCACACCGATCCGCGAGGCTCCTTCGCCGATGATCACCGGCAGGGTGTGGATGCCTTTGGCTCTGTCGGCCTTGAGTTTGTCGATGTGTTTGCCGAAGATCACCGTGGTGGCGCCCAGCGCGCAAGGCAAACTGGCCAGCAGCACATTTCCGCTCCATTGACCGGTGACGGCAAAATATCCGCCGCCGACCATGAGCGGGCCCCAAACCAGGAGGACGGCAAATTCCCCCAGGCCGATATATTTTAACGGCCAGGTATAAAACAGGACGAAGACGGCGCCGATCCCCATCAGGACCAGAATCGGCCAGCCGCGAAGAACGGCCAGAGTCAATCCGCAACCCACCGCCACGGCGCCGGTTACTGCCGCGTATACCAGCAACTGCCGCTTGGTCAGAAGCCCCTGCTGTACGGTCTGCGGTCCGTATTGCGTACGGAAATAATTATCTTCGTCCACTCCGCGTTGGAAATCCACCAAATCGTTTAGGAGATTGTTGGTGGCGTGCGCCATCACCAACCCGGCGGTCAGCAGCAACCAATAGGTCCAATGGAAGAGTCCGTCCCGCGCGGCGAGCAGCCCGGCGACCGCGGCGGAAAGGAAGGTGAGGATGAGCACCGCCGCACGCACGGCAATCAGCCAGCGCGAAACGATATCCAGCCGGTCCCACTCCTTCCGGGTGATTTTGGGGATGACTTGCAGCGCGGTCAACCACATTTTCGGATTCATCGGCCTCTCTCAAGGTTCGGAAATCATATCATCTTCTTCCGCGTGGGATAGAGCCCGCATCGTGAATCAATATCGGGATATTCCTGTCTTTAAATGTGAAAGGAGACGCAGAGTGGATTCGCGCCTCCATTTTATTCTCCGGGATTCGGCCCTGGGGAGCTTGCCAACGTTTCCCCGGATTATTTCTGTGTAACGCTCGCCACACCCACACCCATGCTGATGGCTAACTTGATATGAAATTTCGCCGTGTCGTATCCCGGCGAAGTGTAGGATTGGTTCCAAAAACCCGATCCGTTCGGGAGATTGCATGTGCCGATGCCGGTCGTGCACTCAACCGAGATGGATGCGCCCGCGGGAAGGGAGATTTCCGCCGCGCCGGCCCCGATACTCACCGTCACGTTCAGGTCGCCGCCGGAAGGCAAAACCAGCGAGAGATGTCCGACGCCGATTTTTACATCGACCGATGCCGAATCGAGGTCCGCGAGGTTGGCGATGATCTCCCCGGCTCCCCAATTGAGACGGACATCGAGTGGGATTTTCCGCGCCAGACTCAGATTCCACAGGAACTCGTCGCCCCGCGAGAAGAAATACACCTGCGGCCGGTTGGTCTGAATGGAGACGATCGCTTTTCCATTGAACAGCTTGTGATCAGGCGTTACGCTGCCGCTGACCGTTTGTCCGAGGGTTCCTTCAATCACGCTTGCCGAATCTGCCGGCAGCGGGCCGATCTGAATATTCCCCGCGCCCGAACTCAGATTATATTCCGCAGAGGAAGCTCCCGCCAGCGGATAACTGACCACTTTGGAAGAGATCACCGTTCCGCGAGCCGGACCCGACCCCATCAGGTAGATTCCACCCAGGAGAAGCGCGAGCAAGATGACCAGGCCGGCCGCGGCGCCCAGAAAGGAGCGGCGCGCGACGAGGATATCCAGCCCGACCGCGATCACCAGGAGCGGCCAAAACCGGAAGGCGATATCCCAGATGCTCCAGTGGATCATTCCCTGTTGCTGAAGCAGGAGAATGATTCCCAATCCGATGAAAAGAAACGGACCGAAGACGCTCAGCCCGGGGTAACGCGGTTTTTCATTCATGTCCTCACTCTCCCTTTTGCATCCCGCGGATGATGATAGCGAGGCCGACCACGATGATGATCACCGGCCAGATCATCTGCCAGCCAAGCCAGGTGTTCAGCCAAGTTATTCCGAGCGCCTCGCCCAGGCGCTGAAGGAAGAGGAACGCCCCCAAAAGGATCAGCGCCGCGCCGAACCACAAACCCGCTTTCGGATTCGGTTTCTGCGCCGCCTCGCGGATATCCTCGCCCACGCTCTTCATCCGCCCGGCGAACTGATCGCCCATATCTCCCGTACCGAGTTCGGCAGTGCCCTCCGCCGGAACGAGGATCCACAATGCGATATACAACAGGACTCCCCAGCCCGTCCCGAAGATCAGGAGGAGGAAGACCAGCCGGATGACCGTCGCGTCGAATCCCAGATACTTTCCCAGGCCCCCGCACACACCGCTCAAATACCGGTCGGTTTTACTCCGATACAATCTGCCGCTCATGGATTTTTCTCCTTCGTCAACCCCGCTTTCGCGGTTCGCTTCAACCCCGGCGGAGCTTGATGCCAAGCCGGGATTGGATATTGGAAAAACCAACCCGTCTCCGGAAGCAAAGGATTTTCCGAGGACTGCGCCCGCAGCGGAAGCGGGGTCAGCGCACGTCCACGGATCCAACGCCCGTTTCAATCCGGATATCGGCCGAATTTTCCGCGCGGTCGTATTCCGGCGATTGATATCCGTTCCCGCTCCGCGGGAACCGGTTTTGATCGATGGAGATTCTCGCCATGCCGCTCTCGATAAATATGCGCGCGGCTACCCCGTCCGGAACGCGCAGCACGACCGACGCCGCGCCGGAGGCCACCTTCACGCTTGTCTTGCCGGCCCGGGCGGGCAGAGTCATTTCGGAAGAGGAAGCGCCTGTCTTCAGCGAAATCTCGTCCGCTTTCAGCGCGCTGAAATCGATTTGGGATTCTCCCGCCCCGGTTTCCAGATCCAATTTCATCGGAACGGATTCGTTGAGGCGCACGTCCCAGACGATCGGATTCCAAGGCCCGAAAATCCACGGGCCTCCGAAATTCATCCACATCCCCTGCGGGACGTTCATGTTCACATCCAGCGTGTCGCCGTGTCGGTTTTCGGTGTGCTCCAAACCACCCGAGAAGGAACCCGCGGCAACTTCGTTCGGGCCGGCCCCACCCCGGATCATCAGACGTCCGGCGCCGTGCCGGACGTGCAGCCGGACGCGTGACGCGCCCTGCAAGGGGATCGTCACCTGCTCCGTCGCCGCCGCTTTCGGGCGGAGTTGCGATCCGACGAGGAACCATGCGCCGATGAAGATCAGCGCGGCCGGCCACAAGTAGGGCCAGACGTTCACGCCAAATACATTGCCCACCATCAGCGCCGCACCGACGAGAATGATCAGACTGCCCCAGAAGATCGCACCGTATCTCATGAAGGGCCTCCCGTCTGACCGCCCGACGGACCGCCGCGGTGGAAGAGCGGCTGCACCAGGAACAACAGCCCGAGGACGATCAGCAACACCGGCCAATAAATGCCGAGCATGGTGAACCCGCCGAAGGCCGAGCCGAAAATCAGAAATGCGACGATACTGAACGCCACCGGCCCCAGCGCGTCGGAAAGACCCTTGAGCGGCCGGCCCATCATCGTCTCATTTAGAAAAATGCCAACGCCCACAAATGCCGGGATCAGCGTCCAGGCATAAGCCCAGGTCTGGTATCCGGCGCCGAGCGCGGTTTGCCAGTAGAAGATGCCGCCGATGCCGGCCAGGATGCAAACTGGGATGATCATTCCCGTCGCGCCGGCGGCAATACCGATCATCGCCAGGATCAGCGCCACGCCGAAAAGGACCAGGGCCGGAGCGTTATCCCCATTGAAAATATTTCGCAACCCGGGGACAATCTGAAGGACAAGGAAGATGATGCCCAGCAGAATGAGCGCCAGGCCTGTGCGTAAACTGGATCTAGTTGGAGAATTCATGGAAAAACCTCCTCAGTGTAAAAAAATTACGGCGGCAAGCCGTCCCGTACGTCTTCTCTACAGTATCATATACGCTAGGATTCTGGGAGCGTTTTTTGGGATAAACTTGGGCCGATTTCGTGCCAAAAGACGGCCTTTTTCGTAGTGAGCTCATAAGTAGACAGCCTTTGTCGGAGTTTGTTTCGATTGATGGATCGGGAATAATTGCATTATCTTCAAGCCGGTTGTTTTTTCTATAGATTCACACCCACTTCCTATCCTTCCTTACCAAACCTCTCCCTCCTTCCCATGATATGGGAAGGAGGGAGAGGCAAGGAGAGGGAGAATAGGATGGAAGAGCAAAAAGAAAAAAGGAATCTAGATTATTCCGGCCCCGTTTGCCGGCCGGCCGGAGAATATCTCGGGTTGGATTCCGGTGGCGCGGAAATATTTTTCCTTTAAAAGTTCAGTGAACTCGAGGGCTTTCTCCCGCTGTACAAGTTGTATGGTGCAGCCGCCGAACCCCGCACCGGTTAGCCGCGCGCCATAGCATCCGGGGATGGACCGGGCGGCCTCCACCATCGCGTCCAATTCCGGGACGCTGACCTGGTAGAGATCGCGCAGGCTGGCATGGCCCTCGTTCATCAGCTCCCCGGCTTGGACCAGGTCGCCCCGCCGCAGGGCATCCGCCATCTGCAGCGTGCGCGCGCATTCCGAAACTATATGCCAGGCGCGCATGCGGACTTCCTCCGGAAGCCGGTCCTCTTCCGCCCGAAGCATCTCAGGCGTTACGTCGCGCAGCGCGCGCACCTGTGGATACTTCTGCGAAAGGATTGCCACCGCCTGTTCACATTGCGCCCGCCGCCGGTTGTACCCTCCTTCGTCGAGCTGGTGCCGAACGCGCGTATCCGCGATGACCAGGGCGGATTCGCCCGGAAGAGGAACCTCCTCGAACTTAAGCGTTCGGCAGTCCAACAGCAGCGCGCAGCCTTCCTTCCCGTGCAGAGAAGCGAACTGGTCCATCAGCCCGCAGTTCACGCCGACGTACGTGTTCTCGGCGCGCTGGCAGATCCGGGCGAGCTCAAGCGGATCGAGCGCGGCCGGGTCCTCGGCGAGCGCCCACGCGGTCCCGGCGACGTAGGCCGCCATCCCGCCGGGGCTGGGGCCGATCACGTCGAGGTCGAAGCGGGCACGTTCGCCCGTCGCCTCGCTGATCACCTCGACCTGCCGGCTGCGACCGGGCATGAAGGCGATCCGGACCTCCAGGTCGATCGCGGCCGCGTTCATCTCCCGGCGCCCTC
>PLND01000081.1 GCA_003141675.1 Anaerolineae bacterium | reverse complement strand
CGCTGAGACATAATGGTTTCGTGACGCCGAGATCACGCGGGGATAAATCCCCGCGCTGATATACGATGCCCCTTCGGGGCGGACCCTTGCGTAGGGCGCAGCCGGCAGCGTGGGCTTCGTATTCTAGCGCCGGCATTTATGACGGCGCGGCAATCGCAGTTAGAAGATCACGGTGATGGATTTGAATCAGGCGGCGCTTTTGGATGTGCTTTCCGCCTTGCGGCAAATGGCGCGGATCAAGCCGGAAAAAATGGCTGCGTGAATCGGCTCCAGGAAGTGCCAATAGAGAATTCCGAGGAACCCTTTGGGGAGGTAATAGGCTGTCAGGAGCAAACGGGTTTTTCCGCCCTCAAGCGGCGTGGCGAGGAATTCCAGCCATCCCAGACCGAACATCCGCATTTCCGCGCGCAACCGCAGCAACCGGCCTTCCTCCACTTTTTCGACGCGCCAAAAATCGACCACATCGCCGGGACGCACNNGCCCAGTCCATGTAAAACCAACCCTTGTCCCCGCCGAGCGAAGTAAAGACGCGGAAGACATCCAGCGGTGATGCGGCCGCCAATCGCTGGCGACGTTGCAGGATCAGCCCTTCCTGAAAATCCAAACTGCGGGGTGTTTGATCGCCCTGGCTGCTCCCCAGTGCATCGGTCCAGGTGGTCTCCACTTCCCCGCATTCCATCCGTTCAATCGCCCGGCGCAGAAATTCCTGATAATTCATGAGCGGTACCGCGCCGAAAATTTCCTCCGCGTCATGCGTCTCCACCAGGGCCGGTTTGTACAGCCCTTCAATGCGCGTCCGCGCGAGGGAGAGCGGGATGGGCGTCACCCAATGCACCCAATAGGAAGAGATGCCGGGAAGCGACCATGGCAGGGAAATCATCAGCCGGCGAAGATTCCGTTCCCGCGCATAGGATTGCATCATCTGCTTGAGGGTCGTCACTTCCGGTCCGCCGATCTCGATGATCTTCCCGCAGGCGGCGGGTGTGCATACGGCCAGGATCAGGTAGGCCAGCAGGTCCCGAACGGCGATGGGTTGGATCGGGGTGGTCAGCCAGGTCGGGCAGAAGAACACCGGGGACCGTTCCGCGGTATGGCGCACGATTTCGAATAGAACGCTGCCGCTCCCCACCACCGGACCGGATCGCAATTCGGTAAGGGGAATGCCGGACCGGCGCAGCGTTTCGGCGGTTCGGCGCTGGGAGGCCAGCAGCCCGGAGCGGTCGAATTGTTCCTGGCCGAGCCCGCCTAAAAAAATCATTTGGCGCAGACCCGTTGAACGGGCCGCTTGCGCAAAATGTTCGGCGGCGGTGAGATTGCGCTCGGAAAAGGCGGCACCCCCGCGTTGAGAGTGCAGCAGGAAGAAGGCGGTATCGACGTCGCGCAAGGCCTCTTCCAGCGTGCCCTCTTCGAGCGCGTCCCCCGTCGCCACTTCGACCTCATCCGCCCATAGGCGTCCGGCCAACCGCAGCCGGTCGCGGGCCAGGACGCGCACCTGGTATCCGGCTTCCAGCAAACGCGGAGCCAGTCTGCCGCCGATGTAACCGGTCACGCCCGTGACCAGGATTCGGGGCGATGGATCGGAGTTCATGCCATCGCCTGCGGCCGATTTTTTATCACCGGATTGCATAGGATGCTGGCGCTGATCTTAATATTGATTCCTCTTGATGATTTTGCCGGGGTACGCCGGTGACCGCGTGATACCGGTCTACTGGCGCCGCACAAGGTCGCTGGCGGTATCCAGGGCGGCCACTTCCGTGGCAGAAAGCTGCCATCCAAGCGCGCCGAGCGCGTCTTCCGCCTGATGGAGGTTCTTTACTCCCGGGATGGGGATGGCGCCTTTGGCCATCACCCAATTCAACGCCACCTGCACCGTGGTCCGTCCGCCGTGCGTCTGGCCGATCTCCCGCATGAGGCCCAACAGGGTTTGCAACCGCGCGAGGAGTTCACTGGGATAGCGGCCGCGGCGGAAATCCTGCGGCGGCGAAGCGGGCGTATACCGGCCGGAAAGCATCCCCATTGCAAGCGGACTATAAGCGATGACGCTCACCCCGAGTTCGCGGCAAAGAGAAAGCAGCCCGCTCGTTTCCGGCGTCTTGTTCAACAGGCTGAACGACACCTGGTTGGAAGCGAGTGGAAGACCGAACGCCGCAAGCGCCTTGGCAGCTTGACGAGTCCGCTCCAAATCGTAATTGGAGACTCCCGCCCCGTGGATCAAACCTTCGCGGACGGCCTTGGACATCGCCCCCATGAGGGCCGTATTGGACATAAGAGAAATCGGCTGATGGACCTGATAGAGATCCACGGATTTAACACCCAGCCTGCGCAGGCTTCCGCGAAGCGCGCGAAGAAAGCTTCCCTGCGTCAGCCGGTAGGGGAACGGAAAGAATTTGGTGGCGATTTGCACCGGACGCCGTTCGGTTTGCAGAAACCGGCCGATCATTTTTTCCGACTGGCCCAGTCCGTATACCTCGGCGGTGTCGAAGAAATTGATCCCGGCGTTCAAGCAGGCGTCGAACGCCGCGCGAACATCGGCCTCGTCGTACCCTTTTCCATAGCCCCAGAACATCCGGTCGCCCCACGACCAGGCGCCGATGCCAAGCGGTGGAACCGATATCCCCGTTTTTCCCAACGGAACTTTATGGATTTCCAATCTGTTTGCCTCTTTCTACGATGCGGCGTTTATTATAAGACAATCGATTTGATGATACACTCGATCGTCGGGGAGGGCTATGCCGCTTGGAAACGTTGTTTTTCTCGGTTCGGGGGAAACCTCGCCGACCGGCGGTATTATTTTTCAGAAACTATCCGCCGGGTTCGGGAAAGCCTTCCGGATCGCCATACTGGAGACACCCGCCGGATTCGAGCCGAATTCCGCGCTGGTGGCCGGACGAGTGGCCGATTTTCTACGGACGAAGTTGGGTGGAAAAAGCCCGCGCATCAGCGTGATCCCGGCGCGGAGGAAAGGCACCCCGCTGAGCCCGGATTCTCCCGAAATTCTGGAGCCGCTTCCGGCCGCGGATTGGATTTATTTCGGCGCGGGCAGCCCTTCATATACGGTCCGGCAATTGGATCACAGCCTGGCCTGGCGGATGATCCTCGCGGCTTGGCAGCAGGGCGCGACGCTCGTGCTGGCCAGCGCGGCGATGATCGCTGCGGGCGCGTGGGCGCTGCCGGTATATGAAATTTACAAAGCCGGAGAAGACCCGCACTGGAAACCGGGTCTGGATCTCTTCGGGGCGCTGGGCTGGAAACTGATCCTGGTCTCCCATTGGAACAACGCCGAGGGCGGCGAGGAATTGGACACCAGCCGGTGCTTCGTCGGCCGCGAGCGTTTCCAAATTCTTCTGGACCTGCTACCGGAGGTCGCGGTCGTCCTCGGCCTCGACGAGCACACGACGCTGACGATGGATTGGGAGCGCGGCACGGGGCACGTCGAGGGAAAGGGGGCTGCCACCATTCTTAAAAGTGGGCACGAGCTCGTCCATCCCTCGGGCGAGGAATTCTCCCTCCGGGAAATCGGAGAATACTCCATTCCGTCCAAACCTTTCGGGGTGGGGGATGACCTCTGGGAGGACGTCCTGCGCAAACGCGCGCCGCGCGATATGGCCGCGGCGACGCCGCAGGAAGTGCTGGCGCTTGTCCGGGACAGGGAGCGGATTCGGAATGCGGGGAATTATGCAGAAGCCGATTCCCTCCGGAAAAAGATCGAACATCTCGGATGGATTGTCATGGACACCCCGCAAGGCCCCGTTGTGAAACAGCGTTCCCCCGGTTGACGCTCTTTGATCGGATGGCTATAATCCTTCTCCGCGAGCGGGTGGCGGCAAACCCAGGCATGCGCTCGGCGTTTCATGGTCCGATTTCACGCGGAAGCAATTTCCCGCGGGTGTAGCCAAGTGGTAAGGCACTTGCTTCCCAAGCAAGCATTCGCGGGTTCGAATCCCGTCACCCGCTCAAATAGGTACATTATTAACTAGAAGAATCCATGCGGGAGTTGAATCGCCTTTAATGCCGCCTCCTGTCCCGCACCCCGCTCCTTGATCTATCGGGTGCGGGATCACCCGCTCTGAAAACAATCTTATCTACAGGAGATGCGAGTCATCCAAGCTATTCCATTTAGAAGTTGGAATTAATTTCCTTGCAGGGAGGGGGTCGCGAAATATCCAAGTCATTGATGTCCGACGGTTTCAACTCGGATCCACCGGGGTGATGGATCCGGACGTTTCATGGGAATTTCACTTCGCGGGGAGGAAGATATCTCCGGGGGTTTCCATATATAATAGCCGCGTGAACAAGGAGGAGAAATGAAGAATAGATTCTACTGGTTTGTTCCTGTTTTAATCTTTTTGTTTGCCTGCAACCTATCGACGGCGACCGTTTCGACCGTCAGCAGCACGCCGACGTCGTCCCTCCCGGCCACCGACACGCCGACCATCACGCTCGCACCCAGCGCCACGCCGAACGTTGCCTGCAATGAAATCACCCTGACCCTGGATCAGGCCCTGGCTTCGGGTTTTCAATGCAAGACCGTTCCCGCGGCGGGTTCGCCGAGTGATCCGGGTTTTGCGGTCAACCCGCAATATTCGGAAGTAGCGTTCCAGGGGTATGTTCTCCCCAACACCTTCTTCCCCGCTCATATCGACGTGTATCCGGTTCAGGATTTCCATGCATTGGCTCCGGACATCATCGACGCGGATGTCACCGCGTTGCAGGCGCTCATCGCCGGCGGAGCGCTCCCGGCAAAGGGGGCTCTACCTCTTCTGCCCATTTTTAATGCGGCGCAGGAATTCCGCGCCGAATATAAAGTTATCTCGTTTTCCGGCGGCAGCGGGATCCGCTATCTCACCCAATACAGCCAATATACCGACCCGATCAACAGCCATGAAATGTTCTATTCGTTTCAGGGGCTATCCACCAACGGACGATACTGGATTTCCGCCATCCTGCCGATTTCCAATTCGATGCTACCGCCCAACGGCGATAATCCCCCCAACGGAATGAGCCAGCAGCAATTCAGTGACCAGTTCGACACCTACATTGCGGATCTTACCGAGAAGATGAACAACCAGCCGCCGGAATCCTATTCTCCGGCCATTGCCGCGTTGGATGCGCTGATAGAAAGCATTACTGTCCATCCGTGAGAGACCCCGTCTCAACGGAATGAAAACCGCCTCGGCGCCGAAAAACCGAGGCGGTTTTTTTTATTCTTCCCTTCAGCGTCCCAATGGCTGCGGAATCCGTTGTGAGTCGGCGGGCTTTGGGGAACGGGCCAGGAGCAGGATCATTCCTCCCAGCAAATTGCCGACCAGCGCGATCGCATACAACCAATAGCCGCCGAACGCATCGAAGATCGCCCCGTTTATCGGATTGCTGAACAGATAGACGATATTCCGGATGACCACGGTATAGAGCGCGACGGCGCGGGTTTGCTGGTCGTGCGGGACGAATTCCTGCACGTAGGCCACCATCCCGACAGTGGTCATGCTGAAGGATATTCCGACTGCCATGCGGACCGCGATCAGGACCGGGATCGACGGCCAAATCAGGACTAAACCGCGAACAAGGCCATCCAGGAACATTCCCGCAATCAGAACACGGTGCGCTCCAAACCGGCGCGTGAGCCAATCCGATGTGAACATGCCCGGCAGTTCGACCAGCGCCGAAAGCATCGCGGTGAAACCAATGAGGCCCGTGCCCGCGCCGAGCTGCTTAAAGTACAGCGTTTCGAACTGGCGGACCCCGGCGACGGCGATCCAAAGCATTAACACGGCTGCCACGAGCGCCGGGATCGGTTGATGCCGGCTGCTGCCGGTGGTGGATGCCGATCCTGAAAGGGTTGCCAAAGGGGAAGCTTTCTCCGCCGGCCGGGGTGGAGATCCGGGTTTCAGAAGCCAAAGCACGAACCAGCCGGCCATCATGCTGGCGGCAAAGCCGTAGAAAGCCGCCTGGATCGTCGTGTTCTGGATCCACCATCCTGCCACCCAAACCAGCAGCGACCACCCGAGCGATCCCCACACGCGCACACTCCCGAACCCGGAGCCCGCGCTGCGCGTGGCGCGTATGGCCAGCGCGGCCGACACGGGTTCTTGCGCGGCGGAAAAGATCGAATTCAGGATGACGATCCCGACGATGGGGAGAAACATCGTCTGTTGCGAAAGAAACAGGTAGGAGGCGATGCTGAGGGGGATGGCGAGTTGCAGCAGGCGCTGCGGAGCCGACATGCGGTCGGCCCAATGGCCCCATTGCGGCGCGGCGAGTATCCCCACGGCGAAACCGATCGAGGACAGCAAACCGATCTGGAACCCGGTTAGTCCGCGTCCTTGGTAGAAGATCGGGAGGTAGGGTGAAAGGAATGAGCTTCCGGCAAACGAGAGAAAGAAATAGATTCGGATGATGGAAAGCGGGGAGCGGAGGGTGTTGCGGAGCCGGTTCACAATAAGCGCGATTATATTCCCGCCTACGGCGATTGGACAGACGGACGAACCGGGAGTACACGGATTACACGGAAGAAATCACGGAGCGCACCGAATTAATAAAATGTGCTCTGTTCCGTGTCCTCCGTGTTTCCTTCCGTACATTCCGTGTTCACAATTCCATTGCATGCTCGCGCGATGGCCGAAAGAAAATAATCCAACCGGTCCCATACTTCCCAATGACCCCTCCCGGCCTTCCCCCCGGAAAACCACCGAGGGTCCGGCCACCCTCCCCATTTTGGGGAGAGCAGGGAGGGGTAAGCGAATGGAAATTGGTCTTTCTATATTCCTCGCCCCAAGAAAAATATTTTTTCATCCCTTACCTACGTCATTTCCACATCACCGAATAATTTAACGATTATTTATCCACTGAATTCGGATATTTTCTTCGCAACGATTTTCTTCCCCCTTGACACTAGAACATATGTTCTGCATACTGTGGGCATGGAAGAAGAACAGGCTTTGAATGTCGCTCCGGCGCCGCCAGCCGGGCTGGCTGCGCTCTACGGGCCGGACGCCGTGCCGCTGGCGCTCGCGCTGACCGCGCAGATCGCGTTGCAACGGCCGGTGTGGGTGGTGGACGGCGGCAACCGTTTCGACGCGTTGTGGGTGGCGGAATACATCGCCCGCAGCGGGAAGCCGCCCGAGGCAATCCTGGCGCGCATTCACGTCTCGCGCGCGTTCACCTGCCACCAGATGGCCGAGCGCATTCTCTCGCTGCCGGCCCCCGGCCCGGAGACCGGGGCGGGCGAAGCCGCGCCGCTGGTGGTGCTGCACCTGCTGGACACGTTCTATGACGAGAACGTCCCGCTGGCGGAAGCGCGCCGGTTGCTCGGTGCGCTCTGGCCATTTCTGCGCCGCCGCAGCCGCAGCGCGCCGGTGGCGCTCACGCTGCACCCGCCGCGTTCCGAACGCGTGGCGGACAGGGCACATTTCTATTCCGAGATCCTGCGCCGGGCCGACCGGCGCGTGGGGCCGGAACTGCCCTCTTCTTCCCCGTCCCCTCTTCCCTTCCCATCCATGGAAAAGGGGAACCTGCCCCGGGCCAATTGGCGCATGGGGCCGGACCGAATCCCGGAAGATCACCGGAGCAGGTACCCACTCCCTCTTCCCCTTCTCCCCGAGCAAGGCGAGGAGAGGAAAGGGTCTGCATCAGACCGATAAGCGCGTGGATCCGGACCTAACCTTCTCACCCCCGGCCCCTCTCCCCCTTCTCCCCTCGCTTCGCTCGAGGACAGGCCTTAAGGGAAGGGGGAGAGGGGTGCAGGGGAGTGGGGGTTAGGTAAGGAGATGAATCATGGGACGCACACTGGTTTCCATCACCCAGCAATTGGCCCAGGCCGAGGAACGTCTGGGGCGCTACCGCCGCGCGCTGGCGCGCGCCGACCAGAAAATCTTCGACGACCTGTTCGCCCTGGCGCGACGCCGCCTGGCCGCGGCCTCGATGGCCGCCGATCCGCTGCCGATGCAGATCATCCTGCTCGGCATGCTCATCGGCACCGCCTCGGCCGTCGCCGGGCTTGCGGCGCGCGTGGATGCGCTCGAACATGATCGCAACTTCCCTCCGCGCCTGGATCCTTGACCTCTACCCCGGCAACGAGGGCATAGTCCTGTGGCTGAAGGCCGAGGACGGCCGCGCGCTGCGCGCGGTCGACCGCTTCCCGATGACCTTCTTCCTGGCCGGGGAAGGGCCGGATCTGCGCGCCGCGTGGAAGGAACTGGCCGGATGGAAAAAGGGGCTCCGCCTGGCCAGGGAGCGCCGCTTCGAGATCCACCTCGGAGAGGAGATCGACCTGCTCGCCGTCACAGCGCCGGACCCGATCGCGTACCGCGCCGCGGTGCGCGAGGCTTTGAAACGCTGGCCGCCCGGCGCGGGAGACGGGACGGGCCTTTCCTTCTATAACGCCGACCTCGATCCGGCGATCGTCTACGGCATCGAACGCGGAGTGTTCCCGCTCGCCGACTGCCGCTTCACCCTCGAGGGGGAGCGCGTGCTTGGCGTGGAGACGGACCAGACCCGCTGGGACCTCGACGCCGCGCCGCCTCCTTTTTGCGTGCTCACCCTGCGCCTCGCCGGCGAGCTGCGCGATCCGTCGCGAGGGTACCGCGCGCCGCTCGAAATCGCCTCGCCGGCGGGAACCCGCAGCCTGGCCTGGGATTCACCGCGCGAGTTGGTGCAGACCGTGCGCGAGACGCTTCTGGCGGCCGATCCCGACGTCCTGCTCACCGCCTGGGGCGATTCGTTTCTGCTGCCCGAACTCCTGCGCCTCTCCAGCGAGCAGCGCATCGATCTGCCGCTGAACCGCGACGCGCGCCGCGACGTGCTGCGCAAGAGCGAGCGCTCCTACTTCTCCTACGGGCGCATCGTGCACCGCGCCTCCTCGGTGTGGCTCTTCGGCCGGCTGCACATCGACCGGCAGACCACGTTCCTGGCCGACGAGTACGGGCTCGACGGGCTGGTCGAGCTCGCGCGCACCACCCTCCAGCCGTTGCAGCAGGTGGCGCGCACTTCCTCCGGAACGGGGATCAGCTCGATGCAGGTGGCCGAAGCCTACCGGCGCGGATGGCTGATCCCCTTCCGCAAACGCCAGCCGGAGGATTTCAAGACCGCGCTCGAACTCGTGCGGGCCGACAAGGGCGGGCTCACCTTCCAGCCCGAGCCGGGCCTCTACGAACACGTGCTCGAGCTGGACTTCGCCTCGATGTACCCCAGCCTGATGGTGAAGTACAACCTCTCGGCCGAGACGGTCGGCCGGCCGTGCCCGCAATGCTTGGCCGGTCAGAACGGCGGACCGGCGGTGATTCCGGAGATCGGCTATCCGGTGTGTCAGTGCCGCAAAGGGATCGTCCCGCTCACACTTGAGCCGCTCCTGACCAAGCGGCTCGCGCTCAAGCGGGCGGCGCGCGCGCTGCCCGAAGGGCCCGAGCGCGAAGTGCTCCGGAGGCGGCAGGTGGCGCTCAAGTGGCTGCTGGTCACCTGCTTCGGATACTTGGGCTACAAGAACGCGCGCTTCGGGCGGATCGAGGCGCATGAATCCACCACCGCCTGCGGGCGGGATACCCTTCTCCAAGCCAAGGAGATCGCCGAAGCGCGCGGCTACCGCTTCCTGCACGCGATCACCGACGCGCTATGGGTGCGCAGAGAGGGCTCCACCGACGAGGATCACCAGGCGCTGGTGGAGGAGATCGGGCGGACGACGGGCGTGCGCATCGACATCGAGGGGGTTTACCGCTGGCTGGCGTTCCCACCCTCGCGCCAATATGCCGCGAGCCCGGTGGCCAACCGCTACTTCGGCGCGTTCGAGGATGGCAAGATCAAGATGCGCGGGATCGAAGCGCGCCGGCACGACACGATCCGCTGGATCCGCGACGCGCAGGTGGAGATGCTGGAAATCCTCGCCCGCGCGCAAAACGCGGCGGAGTACCGCGCGCTCCTGGAAGAGGAAGTGTTCGCGCTTGCGCGCGTGAGGCTCGAGGAGCTGCGCCGCGGCGCGGTTCCGCCGCGGATGCTCGCCATCTGCCACCGGCTCTCGCATCCGCCGGAGGAGTACCGCACGAACTTGCCGGTGGCGCTGGCGGCGCGGGAGCTGGCCGCGCGCGGGGTGCACCTCGCGCCGGGGGAATCGGTCGAGTATGTGCTCACGCTGGGGGGCGGGGCGCGCCCGTACGACGCCTGGCGCGAGACCGATTGTGTGGATACGGCCCGCTACCGCGAGCTCTTCCTGCGCATGCTCGAGAGCCTGACCATGCCGGCTGGCTTGGACCGCGCGAAGATCGTGGCGCGGCTCGAGGGCGTGGGGCAGGAGGAACTGCCGGGGATGCCGCCGCGGTTGGAATGGTGGCAGCCTGGACCTGTCGAACAAACGGATCCCGTTCCGGTGGTTGCGTCTATCCGGGAATGGAAATTGGAGGAAGCGATAAAAGCGCGAGGTTGAGTGCCGGTGGGGGTGGACTAAATCCAGGAATAAAGCCGTGCCGTTCCGGCTGTGGGCTCAATTCATTTGATCGAATACACGGGAAAGTTACTTGCACTTCGAATAGGATGCCGCGGCAGACAAAAATCCATAATCTGTCTTAGTCCCGCGTCGGCGGGTTTTGTATCGTAGCGCCGCGATTTATCAAAGCGCGTTGGGTTGCCTTGCGATGAACCTCGGCATCCGCCCGCGCGGGGGATAATTTCCCATTTTGCGATGGATCACGGGATTCGCCCGCGCGGGGATGAATCCCCGCGCCAGGATACGATACCCCTCCGGGGCATAATCCCTTTGGCGTTTCTAGCCCGAGTAAGCCTGCCTTCGGCTGGTAGGCCGGAGGCGGGCTTTGTATCGCAGTGCCGCGTTTCAACGCGGCGTGACTGGATGCATACAAGAACCACCGTTCTGAGAATATTTTCGCGATCTGTTATCCGTCCGGGCAGGAAGTCGGGGGATTCTCGTTTTCAGTAAGGTTTCTCCCCGCGCGCAGCTCGCTCTTCGCTCCGCTCCTGCGCGTACAGTTGGTATCCGTTATAGAGATTGTGGTAGATCACGTAGCAGGTCGGCCCCAATGCCGCCAGGGGGTTGAGATACGCCAGAGCCACCCAGATGGTGAAGGAATTGTTCTTCTGCCCCAGCGACTGGCTGCCTTCGCGGCGGAAGGCACGGCCGCCGATCCATCCGCCCAGCGTAAAATTCACCGCGCAGATCGCGAGCGAGATCAGCGCAATGCTCAGCAACAACCAGCCAGAGAACGACCGGTTGTTCTGAATAAAAGCCGATGCTTCCGACGTCACCAGGAAGAGAACCAGCAGCCACAGCGGAAAAGCCAACGGCTTTCCCCGGCGGATGATGTTCCGCGCGGAGGCCGGCAACAAACGGGAGAGCAATGCCAGCCCGAGCGGGACAAACATTACCTCCAGCACCGATGGAAGGAGGTCCAGGGTGGAGATGTGGACCGAGGAACCCGCAACCAGGGGCAGGGTGAATGGCAGTAGAAGCGCGATCCCGATGTTAGTCAGAAGGACCGCGGTCACCACGTAGTCTACTTTCCCGCGTAGGAAACCGACGATCACCGGTGCCGCGGTGGCGGTGGGGGTGACCGCGGTCAGGTATCCGACCAGCGCCAGATCCGGATTAACCGACCGCAGCAGGAAAAAGACCGCAAACGGCAGAAGAATATTGGCCAGGAAAATTCCAAGCAGACTCCAGTGGAAGGATTCGCGGCGGATGGAAATATCCAGAAACGCAAAGAACAGCATCCCCATCAGCACATAGGGGATCAACTTGGAGGCAGCCTTCGCCTCCGGGAAAAGCGCGCCAGCGGTGATCGCCAGGACGAGCATAAAAGTCCGGCCGTACAGCCGCCAAAGCCGCGCCCACCGCGAGGGTGATCCTACGGTCTGGATTTGATTTTCCGATTCCATTAATACTCCTGGATGTTGCCGATCGATGGATTGTTCCGACTCGTTATCACCGGTCCGATATTTTATTCTCTCGCCAAAGTTCCACGCGCCCGCTTGCGCCGTCCACCCGCAGCCGATCACCAGTGGAGATCCGATCGATCGGTATGTGGTCGACGCAGGGGATCCCGCCCAGGATGCAACCTACCGCCACAATCGGCTCGCATTCGGCGTTGAGGATCGCGGCCGGCGCCTTGCCGGCTTTCGCCAGCCGGTAGAGCGTATAGGATCCCACGGTCGATCCCTTGCCGGCGGGGAAGACGAGAATTTTGCCGCCCACCATCCGCCCCTCCAGTTCGTGCCCGCTTTCGGCTATTGTTCCGCTTTCGGGTTCCACACCGCCAAAGAACGATAGGTTCGCCGTTGAGACCAGCGCTTCGCCTTCGGCAATGCCAGGCGCGATCGGCCGCCCCGAGAATATTTCGGGACCGATACTCGGAGTAGAATTTCGTAGGTCATGTTCCTGAGAATCATTCATTGTAGGTTTATATCTGAGAAGAACGCGACTCCTCGCCCCTATCAGGACTCGGAGTGACCTTTGTGTGTTGGGAATTTCCTTCGGTCCGCTTTGTGAGCGAAGACTCCACTACCAGATCGAAATCCATCAGCTGGGTTTGGAATTGATTCTTGGCGCGGGCATAGTAGCAGGCTTTGGCGCTGTCGGTCGCGAGGACGCGGAAGCGGCCGCGGATCGGCGCCACCACGCAGCAGGTGTCCACCGCGAACTTGGCTCCGCTCGCCTCGATGCTCTCCGTATACCCTTGCCGGTCGGCGATTGCCTTGACTGCCCGTGAGGTGGTGATCCAGAATTCCTTTGTCACCCGTTTCCCGCGCAGGAGTTCCGCGATGCGCGCCACTTCTTCCAGCGTCAGATGCGGACACCCGAGCGAAACGAAGTCCGCGTCACCGGCGGCGTCCGTGAGCGAACGCTTCGCCGCCTGCAGGTCTTCTTCCGTAACCGCGGTCCGGTCTGCGTGCGGCGGATAATCGTCCGCTTCCGGTGTAATCCCTTGCATGTGGAACATCGCCAGCCCGCCGTATGTGGCGAGACTGGCGCAGAAGGATTTGAGCTCTTCGATCGAAGCGGAATTCATGCCGGTGATCCACGGGATCGGTTTGCGGCCGAGCGCTTCCACCCGCTCGCCGATCGCTTTCCCCAGCGCCCCGAAATCCGCCGTGCCGGATGGATGCGCCTGCACATCGACCGTTATGCCGGGTCGGCGGTTTTCCGAAAGGTGCATCCCATATTCCGCCGTACGGCCGGTGAGCGCGGAGGCGAGCGCGCTCGGGCCGCCTTCGCGGTTGGTGCGTGCGCCGATCACCGAGTTGGCATAGCACACGGCGCTGCTTTCCGCCCAGGCGATGGATTCGCCGAAAGCCGGTTCGTTCCCTGCCAGATACGGTGTGCAGGTGCAGATGGGTGTTGCGCCCATGCGGGTGAAGGCCGCGATCACCTGGATCTGCTTGAGGGCAAAATCTTCCGGAATGCCCAACGTGCGCCAGTTCTCCAAATCCATTCCCGCCGGGTTGAGCGTGGTCGGGACGCAAACATGCCCATCGCCGCCGGCCATTTCCGAGAGCCACGCCAGCCCGGCTTCACCGAGATTGTCGTAACTCACACCCGCGATCTGCGCCGAGCGGACCGGGATCAAGCGCGCGGCGCCATAGATCCTGCCCAATGCGGCCAGGATCCGCATCGCGATTTGCACGGCGCGGCCGCAATCCCCCGCCAACATCGATTGTTCTTCGTTCGTCAAATCCATATTTACTTTTGCCATCAACAAAAAACGTACAGAGGAATCTACCGATCCAACCTAACCTCCCACCCGATTTCAATGAAGGATGACGCAGGTGGGACGATTCCCCTCCCTCCTTCCCTTAAGGCCTGTCCCCGAGCAAGCGAGGGGAGAAGGAGGGAGGGGAGGATGTGGATGGTTAGGTCGGCCGTTGCCATGTTTATCATGTTGAAGAAGGATGAAATGAGGTCCAATATCCGACTTACAACCCGAATGTAGAGAGATCCACGTCCGGAAACGGAGTCTTTTCGAATTTTTTCCCGGCGGATTGGAGCGGTTTGGTCAGGTCGAAGCCCAACCGGCAGGTATTATACGTTTCCGGTTCGCTGCTTGGATCGAGCGAGGAACCCGGCGCGCGCGGTTTGATTACCAGATCCCGGTCGGCTTGGAAGCGCGTGGCCATCGCCCATTCGACCGCGAGCGGATCGTAAATATCCACGTCGGGATCGACGACAAAGACGTGCTTGCAGGAGCGGTGCCCCGCGAAGGCGGCTTCGATCGCTTGCTTGCCGTCATCATCATGCCGCTTCTCGATCTGCACGATGGCATGCAGCCACGAACAGCCGCCGGGGTTGACGTGCACATCCAGGCAGCGCACCACGCGGTTCACCGACTGGAAGATGGTCGGTTCGCGCGGCATGCCCATCAGCAATTTATGCTCGAGCGCGCCGGGGAGCAATGCGTGCCAGAGCGCGTCACGCCGGTGGGTGATCGCCTTAACTTCGAACACCGGCTCATCCCGGACGATGTCCTGCGTTTCCGTCAGGTCGACGAACGGCCCTTCGGCATGCCGCCTCTCGAGATAGACCGTGCCTTCCAAAACGAATTCCGCCTCGGCCGGGACGAGGACGGCGACGGTTTTGGCCGGGACGACCGCAAACGGTTCGAGTGTGTTGGCAATCGTCAGCTCGTCGAAACCGATCGCCACCGAAGTGGCCGCCGCGGCCAGGATGTTCGGCGGCAGTCCGATGCACACCGCCACGTCCAGCGTCTTCCGGTCCTGCAGAAAAATGTCGAAGTGACGGTCTTTGACCACGCGGATGGCCGTTTCGGTCTTGGAGAATTGCATCGCCCGGTGGAAGTCGGCGTTTTGCCCGTGGAGCGGATGGCGCGCCAGGAACACGCCCGAGCTGATGTAGTTGCCGCCGTCTCCTTCGCAGTGCAGCAGCAGAGGAAGCTCGTCGAGATCGGGCGCGAGGTTCACCACTTCCTGGCAGGGCGCGACGCCGCCTTTCCACTCCGCCGGGCGCGAGGGGTTGGCGATTGCACCCGACAGCGCGGCGATGATCCGCGCGGGCGGGATGTGAAAATAATCCGCGAAGGGTCCCTTGCCGCAAAATAGATTTCCAATCACCTGGAAGGAGGATTCCTTGACGTGCTCGAACAGCACCGGCCGTGGCTCGAGCTTTTTCAGGATGCCAGCCATTTCATACCGCGTGGAGACCGGCTCGCGGATGACGGCCAGCTTCTCATTGCGCTGGAGGGATTGAATGTGCTCTCGCAATGACATCGATCAGCCTTTGGAGGATTTTTCCCCGCCCGGATCGTCGATCCCCGTCCAACGGGGGTAGGCGTCATTGTCTATTCCCATCCTTGCCAGGGCCCGGCCGACCGAGGCGTCGACGATTTCGGCGACGGTCTGCGGGCGCCCATAGAATACGGGAATGGGAGGACAGATGACGGCGCCGGCTTCCGCGGCTTGCGTCATCAACCGCAGATGGCCGACGTGAAGCGGTGATTCCCGCACCAATAGAACCAGCGGGTGGCCTTCTTTCAAACATACGTCGGCGGCGCGGGCGATCAGGTCGGCGGCGTAAGAGTTGGCGATCGCGGAAAGCGTTTTAATCGAGCAGGGGGCGACCAGCATCCCGTCGAAGGGGAAGGAACCCGAGGCGATGGGAGCGCCGATCTCATCGGGATCGTATGAATATGCGGCGCGTGTCGCTATCTCGCCGGGTGTGCGGCCGGTTTCCTGCTCCATGGTGCGCAGGGCGGCATCGCTGATGATCAGATGCGTTTCCGCATCGAGCGAACGCAGGATTTCCAGCGTCCGGATGCCGTAGATGGCGCCGGAAGCGCCGGTAATGGCGACAATGATCCGCTTGGTCATGGGCTGATTGTACTGTTTCAAGCGGGAGTTGTCACGAAACGTTGTGGGGAGGGTTGGGGTACACGGAATGCACGGAAAAGGACACGGAAGTCACCGAAGGGATTGGAAATACAGAATTCACATGCCTAAAGATAAATAATAAAAAAGTATTTTCGGTGTCTTCGGTTTTTCTCTGTGCTTTCCGTGTACTCTATTTCGTACGAATGGGCATGATCATTCTTCCCGATGCTCAATTTGGAGCAGTTTGCCGAGCACCTTCGCGCCGGCCACGCCGTGCCCATGCGGGTGGTTATTGAAGTAGACGTACGTTTCCTCCGCCTCGGCTTCCACCTCGCGGATCTTCGGCACCCATTCCGCGAGCTCCTCCGCTGTATATTCGTAGTCGTAGCGCTCCGCCGGATCAACGTGGTCATACCAGTGGGCCGCGTTGCGCCCGTGGAAGCGGATGTATCCGACCGGAGAGGTGGCGACGGCCGAAGGCGGCATCAGTCCCGAGAGTTGCGGTTCGTCGACGCAGCAAAACCCCATCGAGAGATCGCGCAGCATCTGCAGGGTCTCCGCCCCGGCCCAGGCCGAATGGCGGAATTCGGCGACCAGGGGAAAATCCGCGAGTTGGGCGCGGAACTTTTTCAGATATTCTTTGTTCTCCGGAATGGGATGAAACGAATTGGGGAACTGGGCCAGCACGCAGCCGAGCTTTCCCCCGTCTGCGAGCGGGCTGATTGATTTTGCAAAGGCGTCGAAATCCGGCTGTTCGCGTTCGTGGGTTAACCCGCGGTAGGCCTTGACGGCGAAACGGAAATCTTCGGGGGTCTTGCGCAACCAGGCGTCGATATTGCGCGATGTGGGCAGCCGGTAAAAGGTGACGTTCAGTTCCACCGTCGAAAATTGCGATGCATAGAAGGAGAGCCATTCCTTCTCCGGCAGCTTCGGCGGATACACCGGGCCGACCCAATCCTTATAGGAAAAACCGGATGTACCGATTTGGATCATGTTGGTTCTCCCCGAGCGGGTTCTCGGCAGCAGTTATCGGATTCAAAGAACTTTGTACGCGGATAACGCGGATATATCGGATTTCGCGGACAATCAATTTTTATAAAAACCTTATGCGGTTGGCTTATCCGCGAAATCCGGATTTTCGGCGAAATCCGCGTACACGGTTCTTCATGATGAGCAATCTCTGATAGAAAGGATAGAAAACTATAAATCAGATGCAAACCGACGGTAGGGTGATTTAATCCGACGCATTATCCCGGAACCAGCACCGCGGCGCCGTCAATTTTGGCATCCTTGAGCATCTGCAGTACGCGGTTGGCTTCCTTTAGTGGATATGGAGTAGCCGCAACACGGATTGGAATTTCGGCGGCCAGGCGGAGGAACTCCGCTGCGTCCCGGCGCGTGGCATTGGTTACGCTTCGCACCGTCCGCTCGCCGTAAAGCAACGGGTATTGCATCTCCGGCAGATTCGACATAAAGATGGCGTTGATCGCCAGGGTGCCGCCGGGCCGGAGGCGTTCCAGCGCCGCGGGGACGAGCGCACCGGAAGGTGCGAAGATCACGGCGCGGTCGAGCGGCGCGGGCGGCGGATCGGAAGCCCCGCCCGCCCAATCCGCACCGAGTGAGAGCGCGTGCTTGCGGTGTTCTACACTGCGCGTAAAGGCGAAGACCCGGCAGCCCCAGTGTTTGGCTAGTTGCAAGGCCAGATGTGCGCTTGACCCGTACCCGAACAGGCCGAGCGTCTCCCCCGGCTGCAGGGCCGCCTTGCGCAGGGAGCGATATCCGATGATGCCCGCGCAGAGAAGCGGAGCGGCGTGCACGTCGTCGAAAGCGTCCGGAAGCCGGAGCGCAAAACCCGCACCGGCGGTAAGGTATTCCGCATACCCGCCGTCGCGATGGAAGCCGGTGTACTCCGCGCTTGGACAGAGGTTCTCCTCGCCGCGCAGGCAGAACTCGCACGCTCCGCAGGAGCGGTGCAGCCAGAAGACGCCGGCGCGCTCGCCGATTGACCAATCACCGGCGTTCGAACCCACACCGGCGACCCTTCCCACCACCTGATGACCGGGGACGATCGGGAAGCGCGGTGGACGAAGTTCTCCCTCGACGATGTGTAGGTCGGTATGACACACACCGCACGCCGAGACGTGGATTAGAATCTGGCCCGGGCCGGGTTTGGGGTCCGGGTCGGGAACTTCCACAAATCGGAGCGGAGACTGTTCGACGGGTGCGGGAACGGCAAGAAGATGTACATGCATGGAGGTTATGGCATCCTCAATCGGGCGACGAACAAGTGATCGAAAGCGACAATGGATTCCAGCCGGTCCGGGGAAATTGGATCGAGGCTGTCGACGTCGCGGTAGACGATCCAATAGGTCGCTCCCGGATCGACGTCCTCCGTGTCCACCGGATTGAGAAGGTAGGCGCCGTTGGGCGCAGTCTGGAAATATTCAAGCCCCAATGGATTGAAACCGCTCTGGGGACCGAGCCAATACCAGTCGATGCCCCAGAATACCCGCGGGTGAATGATGTAAACGATGTCGCCGCGGTGTGTATTGGCTTGGAGATATTGCGCCGCTCCGCGCATGTCCCAAGGGTAGGAAAATCCTTGTTGCTGCGCGAGTGAGGCGCCCGCGAGAAGAAAGGCGAGCAATCCGAAAGTGCCGTGCCGGATCCAGGCGGCGCGCAATCCCCTGCTTGCCAGCCACGCGGAGAAGCGGAACAGGATCCAGGCGATCAGCATGCACAAAAACGGCACGGTGTACATCAGAGTCCGGTAATGCCACATGGGTTTGATCAAGTAACTGAGAAGGAGACAGACCGCGATCGGCAGGAGGAAAAATGAAACTGCGATCGAGCGCAGTTTCCACTCCCCGTCGCGGAGGAGGATGTACGCCACAACCGCAAGCACCAGGATGACCGCCAGCCATCGCAGCCAGATGGGATAGGTAAACAGGCCGAGCACCAGCGCGGCCAGCGAGTCGATCACCTCTTGAAGGCCGGGGGTTTGCAGTTGCTCCATGGAAAAGAAAAGTCCTTTGATCATCCAGAGCACATACAAACTTGCCGGGATGCCCAGCAGGAGCAGGAACCGAAAAAAGATTTTCCGGTCGATCTTTCGATCCTTCGCCCATACCAAAGCGGCGTAGGCGACGAGGGAGATCAGGAGCATGAAGCCGGAGCCGTGGGTATAGAGAAACGCGGCCGTGAAGCCGAACACTCCGAGGCTCTCGACCGCTCCCCGGCGAAAGTTCAGATACTCGTAAGCGAAATAGAAACTTCCGATGGCGAGCGCCATCAGCATCGAATACATCCGCACTTCCTGCCCATACCAGATCCCGATTGGCAGGACGGCAAACAACAAACCGGAATAAAAAGCGAAGCGGGCGCTCACCAGTCTGCGGCATAGAATATACAAACCAGCCACGGCCAGAACCGACCAGAAGACGGAATTTAATTTTGCCCATGTTTCGGAGCTGCTGACGAGGATCCAGTAGTGCAATTGCAGATAATACAAAGGCGGGTGCGGATCGAATACGATCACGCTTTGCAGCATGTCACCGATCGAAAGCCGGCTGAAAGTTATCGATTGCAGTTCGTCGTACCACAATTCCCGCCCGGAGAGGGCGGCGACGCGCAGGGCGAGCGCGATGAGGAGCAGGAGGAAAAAGAGAATCCGGTCTCGGCGGGGGGAAACGGGCGAACCGGAAGGATCGGAAGGGTTCATGATCGGGGAATTATAACTTGCCGGCGAAGGAATACCCCGCCCGTGGGCTCCCCCAGGCATTACCGTGATCGCAGGCGATACCGAGGATGAGAGCCGCGTTTATGGAAAATGATCCCATGCGATTTTTCTCGAGAGGGAAATTTTCCCGCAAGTGGGATTTTATACCAACAGCGTTTTTTTCGTTTCCAGGGCGGCAAGGTTGCTTTCCAGCACGACCGCACCCGCCACCCGGATCTTCGGGAGTTGATCCGCTAAATAGGCGCGGAACAGATCCTTCTTCCGTTCGAGGATGCCGGCATCCCGCAGG
>PLND01000075.1 GCA_003141675.1 Anaerolineae bacterium | reverse complement strand
GGCCAGTCAGATGCAAGAAGACGGCTTCCAGGTTGGGTTCCTGGATGGCAACGGAAGTGATGCGGACAGCGTGAGCAGCGGCGGTCTCGAAGAGATGCGGCAGGACGCGGTTGCTGTCGTCGGCCAGGATCGTCAGCGTCCCGTCCTCGGCCGTGACCTTTTTAACTCCTTGTACGGTCTTCCACCGATCGATCACCCGGGCGGATTCAGCGTTGATCGTTACGGTAATGCGGTCCAGCTCGCCGACGATCCGGACCAATTCCTCGTTGGTGCCGCTGGCGATGATCTTGCCGTGATCCATGATGGCGATGTGGTCGGAGAGCTCCTGGGCCTCTTCCATATAATGGGTGGTGTAAAGCACGGTCATGCCTTTGTTCTTCAGGGCGATGACGTTGTCGAGGATGCTGCGCCGCGACTGCGGATCGATGCCCACAGTCGGCTCGTCCATGTAAATAACTTGCGGCTTATGGAGCAGCGCCACGCCGATGTTGACCCGCCGCTTCATCCCGCCGGAATATTTTTTTATGAAGTCGCCGGCTCGGTCGGTGAGGCCAATGACCTCGAGCACCTCGGCCACGCGCGTCTTCAGTCCCGCGCCGCGCAGGCCGTACATCTTGCCCCAAAAATTTAGGTTTTCGCGGGCGGTCATGTCCTCGTACAGCGCGATCTCCTGCGGAACCACGCCGAGCACCGATTTCACTCCCATCGGATCCTTGAGGATGGAATGGCCCAGCACGAGGGCGTCGCCGCCGGCGGGATGCAGCAGGCAGGAAAGCATGGAAAGCAGCGTGGTTTTTCCCGCCCCGTTGGGCCCGAGCAGGCTGAAGATTTCCCCCTGTTGGACCCGGAAGCTGGCGCCGTCCACGGCTTTGACTTCGCTGAAAGCTTTGTGCAAATCGTCCACTTCGATGGCATATCCGTTCATGTTTGCTCCTCTTGACAGGCTGAAAATCCGTTGATTATCCGATGGAAGGTTATGGAAGCATTTTTCGGGAAATCTTCCGACCGATCCATCTCCGACAATATACGCGATTGCCGCCCAGTTGGCATCGGCCGCCCGGTCCAGGAGGATCTGTCCGTTCGGACACTGTCCGGCCGGACAATGGAAGCGACGATTCCCCGGAGTAAAATGAGATTGTGAAAAAGACCCGCACCCAGATCTTCCATTGGTTCTCCTTGTGGCTTCCGACCTCGGAATGGCCGTTCATGCTTTTCCTGAGCTTCGTGTTTGTGTTTATGTACACCTGGACCGTCGCCACCCTGCCGCGGATGCGTGCGCCCGTCCTGCTGGCAGTGTTCACCATTATCTTCATCATCCATCTGGGGTTGTATTGGTCGATATACTGGTGGATAAAGAAACATTGGAATCACTGGCTGTATCTCGCAATCCAAACGGCCTTTGTGTTCTCTCTGTCCTACCTGGCGGCGTCGATCGGCCCACTGCTGGGGTTGTATCTGGGTTTGGTCGGGGTGTCGGTGGGGATGCTGAGGTCGGTCCGCCGAATAACCATAGGCGTGTTGGGCGTACTGGTGGTTTCGGCGCTGAATTATTATTGGATCACGCGGGGAACGGGAATGGTCTGGTGGGCGCTCGCGATCATCCCGATGGCCGTGTTCGTCGTGATCTACGTCGTGCTCTACTCGCGCCAGGCCGCAGCGCGCGAGAAGGCCCAACGCCTGCTCGCCGACCTCGAGGTAGCCAACCGCCGGCTGACCGAATCCGCCGACCGGATCGAGGATTTGACGCTGGCCGCCGAACGGCAGCGCATGGCCCGCGAACTGCACGACACGCTGGCCCAGGGGCTGGCCGGCCTGGTGTTGCAGCTCGAAGCCGCGGATTTGCACCTCAGCAGCGGCCGCCCCGAACGGGCGCAGACGATCGTTCAGCAAGCGATGACCCGCGCCCGGGCGTCGCTCGCCGAATCCCGCCGCGCGATCGACGGCCTGCGCGGCCGTCTGCCCGACGATTTNNTCTTCCGGACTGTCGCAGAGGGGTTGACCAACATCGCCCGCCACGCCCAGGCGCGTCACGCGCAGGTTTCCATCCGGAGCAGCGGGAACGTGCTGGAGATTGAGATCGGCGACGATGGGATTGGGTTCGATCCCGCCCGTGACGCGGAACGCATGGGGCATTATGGGTTGACCGGACTGCGCGAACGCGCCCGGCAGGCCGGGGGTACACTCGAGATTATCAGTAGCACCGGCAAAGGGTCGATCCTGAAAGTACGAATCCCACTTCCCGTACGGGACTGACGCGAAAAAACCTTTTCTTGAGAGCAGGTAGCTTACGGTTTTACCGGCAACTGAACCATTCATCTCCCGCATGCATTATGGTATCCTTCGGTTTTAAACCATATGGATTCCGCACACGAACTATCCCTCCGCCTGATTGAGAATATCAGTCTCGTCATCTACGGCAAACGCAGCGAGATCGAAATGGCCGTCGCCGGGTTGCTCGCCCAAGGGCACCTGCTGATCGAAGACGTCCCCGGCGTGGGCAAGACGATGCTGGCTAAGTCCATCGCCCGCTCGCTCGGAAGCACGTTCAACCGGTTGCAGTTCACCCCAGACATGCTCCCCAGCGACGTCACCGGCGTCTCGATCTGGAATCCGCAGACGCGCGAATTCGAATTCCGGGCGGGCCCGGTGATGGCCGAGATCGTCCTGGCCGACGAGATCAACCGCGCCACCCCCAAGACCCAGTCCGCGCTGCTGGAAGCGATGGAAGAACGCCAAGTGACGGTGGACGGCGTGACCCATGCGCTGCCCGAACTTTTCCAGGTGCTGGCGACGCAAAACCCGGTCGAACACGAAGGCACCTTTCCCCTCCCCGAAGCGCAGTTGGACCGCTTCCTGATGCGGATCAGCCTTGGTTATCCGCCGGCGGAGGAGGAGGAACGCGTGGTCGAAAGCCAGCAACTTCGCCATCCATTCGAAAGCCTCGAACCGATCGCCTCCGGGGCGGAAGTTGTGGCGGCGCAAAAGACGGTGCGCGAAGTTCACGTCGAGCCCAGCGTCCGACGCTATCTGGTGGATCTGGTGGGGCGCACGCGGGTCCTTCCTGACGTGCACCTCGGTGCCAGTCCGCGCGGCAGCCTCGGGCTGGCCCGCGCGGCCCAGGCGCGCGCCATCATCGCCGGACGGGATTACGTGATGCCCGACGACGTAAAAGCCGTCGCCGTTCCGGTGCTGGCCCATCGTTTGTTGCTTTCCCCGTCGGCCCGCCTCAAAGGGATCGCGCCNNTGCTATTAACTACACCGGGTAAACCCGGCTTTAAATCATTTGCTTTAAAGGGTTTTTCTATCTCCCCGATAGATACATATCCTAGCAAATGCTATCGTTGATAGTAACCATCTCTCGGAAGATATTGTTTTAAAGCCCGGCTTTTAGCCGGGCGCTGTTAATAGCTCGGGGCTTTAGCCCCGGGGGAATATCCGGCGGATAAGAAGTTTGCTGAATACAATGGGGAATCCGGCTTTAGAACCCCGCGGGGTTAAATACGCACGACGGAAAGGCGACAGGTTTATTCCACAGGTCGCCCCTACGCCTCACCGAACCGCCGGATAAACCAGGTCTTCACCCCTTGCGTCAGGATCACGTACGCCAGCAGCATCAATCCCAGAATGGGCCAATACATTGCCGGAAGGGGGACAAACCCGAGCGTTCCGGCCAGCGGCGAGACGGTCAGCCATGCCCCGATCGCAATGATGGCCAGCGATGTGCCGATCAGCGGCCAACTCGCGCGGCTTTGCAGAAACGGAATTTTATTCGTGCGGATGACGTGGATGATCAGCGTCTGGGTGAAAAGGCTCTCCACAAACCATCCCGTATGGAACAGGGCCGGATTGGTCCAGGCGTGGAAAACGTAGAGCATCACGAAAAACGTTGCGTAGTCGAAGATCGAGCTGATCGGCCCGATGAAAAGAATGTAACGCCGCAAGTTGCCGATCTCCCACTTGCGCGGCCGGATCAGCCATTCCGGATCCACCGTGTCGGTCGGGATCGTCGTCTGCGAAAAATCGTAGAGCAGATTATTGATCAGCACCTGGATCGGCAGCATCGGCAGGAAGGGCAGGAACAGGCTCGCGCCGATCACGCTGAACATGTTCCCGAAGTTCGAGGACGCCGCCATGCGGATGTATTTCAGGATGTTTCCAAAAATACGCCGCCCCTCCTCCACTCCCTGCTGCAGCACGGTCAAGCTGGTCTCCAGAAGGATGATATCGGACGCTTCCTTGGCGATGTCGACCGCGCTGTCAACGGAGATGCCCACATCGGCCGCGCGCAAGGCGGGAGCGTCGTTGATCCCGTCGCCCAAGAATCCCACCACGTGCCCGTTCCGCTGCATCGCCTGGATGATCCTTTGCTTGTGGGCGGGCGAGAGCTTGGCGAAAATCGTCACCCCCTCCACGGCCGCCTTGAGCGCTTCGTCCGACATTCCTTCGATCTCCGGGCCAAGCAGGACTTTATCCACCGCCAACCCAACCTGGCGGCCGATGGTTTTGGTCACCAGTTCGTTGTCGCCCGTGAGAATGTGGACCGAGACGTTCAGCACGCGCAAGCGGTTGATCGCCTCGGCGGCCTCCTGCTTGGGCGGGTCGAGAAAGGCCAGAAACCCCTTGAGGATCAATCCGGACTCGTCCTTCACTTTAAATTCCCGCGGCCCGACGCCGGGCGGAAATTCCTTGTACGCCAGCGCAATCACGCGGAACCCCTCGCCGTTCAATCCATCCACTAATTTCTGTCGGTGAGCGTCGTGTTCCGCCACGCGCGGCAACACTTCCCCGCGCACCTCCACCCGGTCGCAGATTCCAAAGATCTCCTCCACCGCCCCCTTGCACAGGAGCAGGCGCCGGCCGTCCTTTTCCTCCAAAACCACCGACATCCGCCGGCGCTGGAAATCGAACGGGATCTCGTCCACCTTGTGGAAGTCGCCCAGCGCCGCCACCTTCTCCTCTATCCCGACGTGTTCCAACACCGCCACATCCATCAGATTTTTCAATCCCGTCTGATGATAGGAATTAAGGTATCCCAGATGGAGGATCTCTTCGTTTTCGTTGCCTGAGACATCCAGATGGCGCTCAAGGGAAATCCGCCCTTGGGTGATCGTCCCGGTCTTGTCGGTGCATAGGACGTCCATCGCGCCGAAATTCTGGATGGCGTTCAAGCGCTTGACGATCACCTTCTTGGAAGCCATGTCGATGGCGCCCCGGGAGAGGTTGACGGTGACGATCATCGGAAGCATTTCCGGCGTGAGGCCCACCGCAACGGCCATGGCAAAAAGAAACGCCTCGAGCCAGTTGCCCCGGCTCAGGCCGTTAAAGAGGAATACGGTCGGGACCATCACCCCGATGAACTGGATCATCAGCCAGGTGAACTGATTGATCCCCTTGTCGAAACTCGTCTCGATCCGGGGGCCGGTGATTGAGGAAGCCATGGAGCCGAAATAGGTTCGCACGCCGGTCTCGACCACAAGCGCCGTTCCGACTCCGCTTTCCACGTTCGAGCCAAGGAAGGCAACATCGGCCATCTCGAGCGGATTCTGGATTTCCGGGGCGGGAGGCAAGGCCGTTTTCTCCACCGGCATCGATTCGCCGGTCAGCGCGGCCTGGTTGATAAACAGGTCCTTGGCGGTAAGAAGGCGCACATCGGCCGGAACCATGTCACCCGCGGAAAGATAGACGATATCCCCCGGCACCAGTTCCTGCAGCGGAATTTCGCGCTTCTCGCCGCCATGCAGAACGGTGGCGGTTGTTTTGACCATCGCGCGCAGCCTCTCGGCGGCGTTGTCGGCGCGCAGTTCCTGGAAAAAACGCATGACGACGCCGAGCACGACCATCACGCCGATCACCGCCGTGGCGCGCATATCCCCGGTGAGGAAGGAAACCGCCGCGAGCACGATGAGCAGGATGACCAACGGATTCTTGACGTCATCCCACAGCCGGGCCGGCAGGGAGCGTTTCTTTTCGCGCGCCACCTCGTTGGAGCCGTAGCGCCGGCGCCGGTCCTCGACCTCTTCGGCGGTCAATCCGTTCGGGCCGCTTTCGAGCAGGCGGTAGGCTTCCTCCGGCGAAAGCCGGGCGCTGTCGATCAACATTTGCGAAACCTGGATCTTGGTTCCGCCCGCCTGGACGACCTCGCGCAGGCGGAAGATGTAGGGCAGCCGGTTCATACTTAAAGTCCTTCCGGGACGGGTGGTCGAGAAATATCGTCCGCATTATCCTACAACCGGACACGATTTCGTAGGGCCGGATTCCGGTCGGAAGGCAGGACGCCCAAGCTTTCCAGTGCGGGACACGCATCGTCGATGGAAAGGATTCACACGGCCGTCCTTGACGCCGTATCTCCCTCCTGTATAATCCGACCACGATCTGCGCAAAGAGTCGCCCGCTTTCAACCGCATCCCGGCGGAAGCCCGGCGCGGGTGCCGGGGTTGCTTCACGGAGAAAGCCATGCTCGACATCAACTACGTCCGATCCCATCCAGAGGAGATCCGCCAATCGCTCCTGCAGCGCAACACCGAGGCGCCGCTGGATGCCACACTCGAGGCCGACTCACGCCGTCGGTCGCTGCTGGGCGAGGTGGAAACGCTCAAGGCCGAGCGCAACGCCGCAAGCAAGGAGATCGGCAAGCTGAAGGATTCCCCCGAACGCGAAGTGAAAATCGCCGGGATGAAACAGGTCGGCGACCGGATCGCGGCGCTGGATGAGGAGGTGCGCAAAGTCGAGGAAGATCTGCACCGGGCGCTTTCCGCAATCCCCAACCTCCCCGACCCACGCACGCCCGTCGGCCGCGACGAAAGCGAAAACGTCGTCCTGCGGACCTCGGGTGAAGTAAAGAAATTTGCCTTCGAACCCAAGGCGCACTGGGACCTGGGGCCGGCGCTGGGGATCATTAATTTTGAACAAGGGGCGCGGATGACCGGCACGCGCTTCTATGTCCTGCACGGCGCGGGGGCGCGGTTGCAGCGCGCGCTGATCTCCTGGATGGTCGATCTGCACGTCCGCCAAGGATACCGGGAAGTGTATCCGCCCTTCATGGTGCGCGGCGAAGCGCTGTTCGCCGCGGGCCAGCTGCCGAAGTTCGCCGACAACCTCTACCACGACGCGGAAGAGGATCTGTGGATGGTGCCGACGGCCGAGGTTCCGCTGACCAATTTGCATGCGGGCGAGATTCTGGATGCGGAGAAGTTTCCGCTGTGGTACACAGCCTACACCGCCTGCTTCCGGCGCGAGAAGATGGCCGCCGGGCGCGACGTTCGCGGGATTAAGCGCGTGCACCAATTCGACAAGGTGGAAATGTACAAACTCTGCTTGCCGGAAGCGGCGGACGCCGAACTGGAAAAGATGCTCGCCAACGCGGAGCAAACCTGCGCGGAGCTGGGCCTGACCTACCGGGTGAAAGCGCTGTGCACGGGCGATCTCGGTTTTTGCGCCACGCGCACCTTCGACATCGAGGTATGGGCGCCGGGCGTGGGGGAATGGCTGGAGGTTTCGTCGGTGAGCCACTGCGGGGATTTCCAGGCCCGCCGCGCCGGAATCCGCGTCCGCCGCGAAAAGGGCGCGAGGCCCGAACTGGTCCACACGCTCAACGGATCGGGGCTGGCCCTGCCGCGCACGATGATCGCCATTCTGGAAAACTATCAGACCGAGGAAGGAAACATTATTATCCCCGAAGCGCTGCGCACCGCGATGGGTGGAATGACCATGATCCAAAAGGAGAAATAGGCGGCAATACATTTCTCTTCCCTATGATAAAAATCGGAGCGGCTCGAAGGAGCCGCTCCGATTTTCGTTTCGATGGCAAATCCTGATCTTGTTCCCGGATTAATACCTTACGGCTTGGTGACGCGAAGATTATCGAAATAAACGGAAATGGGCGTATCGTCGTAGGATCCGGCGATCAACCCGACGTTCCCCTTGGGAAAATCGGAATCCTGCGCCTGGAAGAGTTTGGAGCCGTTGGCGTACAGCGTGAGCGTATCGCCGACGCAATCACCCCGAAGGTGGTTATCGGCCGCGCCGGTCTTGATCACACCGGCATTGTCCTGCCGCATGTCCTTGGTTCCGATCAGCTCCTCCGTCCCGTCCTTGAATTTCCCGATGGCGTAATAACCGTCGGATGAGACAACGAGATAATAGAAGTTATCCGAATCCTGGTATCGGCAGATGATTCCCATATCGTGTTGAATATCGTCGGATTTTAGGATGTCGACTTCGATGCGTACATCCGTGGAATCGCTCAGGACACCCGGAGTTGAATACAAAAACGAATTGGAATCGGCAACCGAGATCAAGTATTTCCCGTCCGAGTAATCGGTCGTGCCGTACTCGTCGGTGAGTGAATCCCAGCCGCCGGATTTACCCGAGAAATCGTCTTGGAAAATAGGCGTGCCGGTGGATCCTGTTGCGGAAACTGTGGCCGCTGCATTCTGAGAGATCGAGCAGGCAAAAAGAACCACGACGGACGGCATAACCCAGGCAAACAAACGAATTCGGCTTCTCATTCGGAGCTTCCTCCAAATTCCGTGATTTTCCGGCGGATCGGAAGGCTTATTCCGGCGGCGGAGGGATATTATAAAGCATGCCACCGCCGGCACCGGGATGATCGGTTCCATTATCGGAATAATAAATCTGCATCCGAAACGGTTTCCGCTCTCGGAGGACCGGGGATATGAATATTACCAACCGGTAATTCCGGATTGATTCGGATGATCAATCCTCGCGCCCCGGCAGACGGTTTAATAAACGAGCGGCTCGCGCGAGCCGCTCCGGTTTTTTAAAATTGTTCTTCTCCCATCCGGGATCATGGGCACGTGGTGATCAGGCCGAAGATCGTGTTAAACGGCGTCGTGCAATACAGGTTGGCGCTATCGAAGAGGTATCCCCCAACCAGAACGACGATGCAGAGAAAGATGATAACCAGGAAGCAACCAAGCCACAGCGGAAATCCCCCCTTCTTGGCCGGAGCCGCGGCAGATTGTGGCAGAGGGGGTGCGGATTGTGGCGCGGGAGGAGGAGGCGCGGGTTGGCGGGTGGCCGCCTGACCCCGTCCGGGGGCCGCCACCGTAGCGGCGGCTCCTTCACCCTGGAAGGAGAGCACTACGTTCTCCCCGAACCCGACCTCGTCGCCGGGGTTGAGCATGCGCGGCGAGGAGATCCGCTGGTGGTTGACAAACGTTCCGTTGGTGGAGCCGAGGTCCTCCAGGAGGAAGGTCACGCCGCGCCGTGAGATGCGCGCGTGGTTGCGGGATAATTCCGCGTCCTGGATGACAATATCATTGGTGGCTTCGCGGCCGATGCTCATCGAATCCATGGTGAGTTCGAACACTTTGCCGGGGTTGGGCCCCGCGCTCATTACCAGACGAAATTTCTCACCGGACATAATCTCCTCCTGTAGTAGGGGATACTCGGAGTGTACAACCGGTTAGGCGGGAAGTCAAATGAAACAGTCACGCAGCTTCCCGATCTGGCTGCCCGCGGAATCAAGCGAGCTAGCCATGAGATCATCCGTGAACGGGCAATCGTCCGTCTCAATACTACATACAAGAGATACGTACCTACCGGCTGTTCGCCCGGCGATAATTCGCCGAGCACTCAACATCGCCGCGTAAACCCGGTTTTATCCTCCACGAATGGACGATGGACAGTAATAACTCCTCCGGAATTAAAACACTTCAAGGCGAAGATACCTATGTGAATAACCTAATTTTCGGCAGGAAAGATCGAAGCGGTATTATTATCTGACTTACTTCTTACTCCTGCAACTTACCCCTTTGCATATTGTTTTTTTTGCAGAGCTTTCAACTCCTCGCACTCTTTAAAGTGTGAAGGTTTTTTCAACTCGAGCGTTGCACATCATCGTCGAACACGGATACCAACAATGATAGGAAATGGGATTAAAGCCCGGCGCAGCCGTGCGGCTCCCCCCGCGGTTTTTGCGATGGCTGTTCATCGTTCGGAGCTTCAGCCCTGGACGAATATACCGAGGAAATATTACCGGATATCGATCTTTCCCTAGACATTGGAGTTCATTTCATCGAAATATCACGGATCGGATTTCATGCCCTCCCACCGCGAAGGTCACTTCGCCTCCACGCCCGATCCGTAACGCACCGATTCGTTCCTCCGCCAGGTTGATCCGCTCGGCCTTGGCGAAGGCGCGCCACGGCCGGACCCTCACGCGGATCGTTTCGTCGGTTGCATTCCAACCGCGCACGAGAATTCCCCGCCCGTCGGCGGCCAACTTTACCGCGCTGATTTCAAACGCCGGCGGCGCCACCTCCATAAACGATCCTTCCGGCGGAAGAGTACCTTCATGCGCGCCCGTTTCCACCGCGCGCAGCGGCGTTTCGAAAGCGCGCGCCGCGCGCGATGCCGCCAGCCAATCCCCATCGTGGGGGATGACCACGTAATCGAACACCCACTCCCCCAGCATCTGCGCGCCAGGCAGCGGCAGCATCGGTCCGGCATGCCCGGTCCGCGAGGGGAAATCGTCGCGCGAGAGCCATCCCACGCAGCGCAACAAGGTAAGCGCGATCTCGCGCCCCTGCACTACCTCCACTTCGGGCAGGCCGCGGTTGGCGACCATCAGCCCGCGGCGCGCGTCCGAAAGATCGGTGAAATCCCGCTGGGGGACTTCCGGCCGCCAGCGTTCGACCCATTGCGAGGAATCCGCGGGCGGCGCGCCATCGCGGCGGACCACCTCGAAGTGGCCGTCGTACCGCGCGACGGGTTTCTCCGCCGTTGACCCATCCCCAAACGGGAAATGCACCCGCAGGCGGTGATCCTTCGCGTGGTTTCCAATGACGGTGTGGATCTCCGCACGCGGGACGCCGGGCACAAGCGTGACGCGCGTGGAAATCGGAATGCGTACGGTTTCCTTCCCGCGCTTTTTCCGGTCGCCGCTGAGCGCGGAGGGCGCGGCAATCTCCAAATCCAACTCCAGCGTTTGTTCCACCACGGCCTTGCGCACGCGGACCGACTTGCACCGGGCGCGGATCACAGAATCGCGCGCGGGCGGACAGTAGTTGTAACTGTCGCCGCAATCCCCCCCGTCGAGGAAACGGTTCAGCCCGCGATAGAGAGCGCCGTTGCGTTTATTGAGCAGGTTCAGCGTCCCGTCGCGGGCCGCTTGGATGCGCAGAAATTCATTCTCGATCACTGGCGCGGTCCGCGTTTGAGTCAGGCGTCCGATCCAGTATCTTCCGAAATTCGTTTGCGCCAAACGCCTGGCTGCCGGCAGGAAAATGCGCGCCAGCGGATGAATGGAAACCGGCGCCGGGGGAGGAACGGATTTTTTCCGAAGATGGAAAGTTTTCCAACCGAGGCCGGGAACAGCAGGGGCAACAAAGATCGCTTTGGCAGAGGCTTCTCCGCCCGCCCGGATGTGGTATTTCGCGATCGACGGGTCGGCGAGATATTCCCGGAAGCCGTCGACCGCCTGCTTCCACGCTTCGGGATCCGGCGAGGAATTCTCCTCCATCACGGCATCCACATGCAGCGTATCCCCTTCGCGTCGGAAGCGGACGTCGCGCAGCGCGAGATTCCCGGCCCGCCCTTCGTGCAGATTGCCGACGATCCCGCGCAGGCCGGCGGGAGAGAGCACGAGGTTGATCGGTTCGGCCGCCGCGCCGCCCGCCGCCTGGTGCGGAATGACGGCGCCGGCGCCGTCGACGATCTCGAAGGCATCCCATTCCGGCGGCGGATGCACCTCCGCCTCCACCCGGTCCGTGCGCTTGGCGGCGGTTGGATTGAAGACCACGACCGGGTGCGCACCCGCGCGCGTATCGACGGNNCCCGCGGGGTTGCGCACCAGCGGATCGTAGGAAGGGTCCTTCCCGGCGACGCGCGACGCGAACGTCGAGAACGGTTCCGCCCAGCGTTCGAGCAGTGTTTCGCACCCGCGGTTGCGCTGTTTGATCCACATCCGGGAGGAGAGCACGCCGGGCAGAAGATGATGGCGCTTGGGGGATCGTAATTCACCTTTAATGACAGGCAACGCGATCTTCCTGCTGCGAACCGCGGCCGATATGGCCGCGAAATATTTCGGAAGCGTGGAATGGATCAGCCGGTCGCCGTCCAATTTTCCAACGGTGGAACGGATGGCGGCCGACGTGTCGGGCGGCGGTTCCATGTGGTCGGTGCCGTGCATCAGCAGCAGGTCGCGCACGGCCGAATGCATGCGGAGCGAATCGCGCCGTTCGCCCACCTCGTGCGCGAAAAGGATTGGATCGGAAGTCGGCAGACCGGCGGCGTTGTCGTAACCGTCACGCAGATAGGCAGCCAGCACGCGCGAGCCGTCCGGCGATTGCCACCACACCTCGCATGGTTCGTCGGAAAGCCCGCGCCGGAAGGCGGCCCACTCGATTCCAAATCCGCGCAGGATCTGCGGCAGCTGCCCAATATGGCCGAAGGGATCGGGGGTGTAACCCACCGGCATGCGCGCGCCGAACCGCCGGCAACTCGCCGCCCCCTCCAGCAGGTTGCGCACGGTCGCCTCGGGTCCGACCAGAAACTCGTCCGGCAGGATGTGCCAAGGGCCGATGAGGATCCGGCCCGCGCGAATGTGGCGCCGCAGTTCCGCTTCGCGTTCGGGGCGGATTTCGAGGTAGTCGTCGAGCACGATCGTCTGTCCGTCGAGCATGAAGAATTTAAACTCGCGGTCCCGCGCTAATAGCTCCAGGAGGCCGTCGATCAGGCGGACGAGCTGCAGGCGAAAGGTTTGGTAGGGTTTGTACCACTCGCGGTCCCAGTGCGTATGCGAAATGAGATGGAGGGTAATCATTTTTCCTCACAAAAGAATTATGTACTGACCCAGCCCTCTATCCCCAACCCTTCCCCCCTTCCCAAATTGGGAAGAGGGGAAGGGTTGGGGGGTTAGGTCAGAATAAACCACCGTCAGAAAGAACCCTGACCAGTGTTCGAGTCAGCATCGGATACATGTCTTGGCCTTTAAGAGGAAGAATCCGTTCTCATCGCAACGAGAATCTCCTCCCAGTACTTGAAGAGCAACAGATGGCTTTCGCCCTCCAGGAAACGCGCGCGGCAGCGCGGCACCGCGCGCGCGATCGCCCGCCCCATGCCGACCGGAGCTTCCGGATCTTTCATTCCATGCCAGAGATCCACCGGGATCCGGATCGCTTCAAGCTCGAATCCCCAGGAGCGGGTCAACAGGAATCCCTCCCAGGCATGACCGAGCAATCCCGCTCGGAACGCCTCGTGCGTGCTGTCGAGGCAAATCTGCAACCCGCCCGGCATCGCCAGCATCGCATTGTCCGGGTTGGCCGGGTTGCGCAGGTCCGGGTGGACGAATTCTTCGGGGTGATCCCGGCCGCGCCGGAAAATAAAATACATCGCCAACCGGAAGATCGGCCAAGGCAGTCTGCGGCCGAGCGTGAACCCGAGTCGGTTGAGCAGGATGATCCCGTCGAGCGCGCCGGGCGCGCCGGCCGGACCGAGACTGGAGATCACGCCGACGGATGTCAACCGCTCCGGAATAAATGCCGCGCAAGCCAGAACGTACGGCCCGCCGCCGGAATGGCCGCACACAGCGAAGCGCGCGAGTCCCAGTGCATCCGCGAGCGCGCATACATCTGCCGGCCACTCAAGGATGCGGCGGCCGGGCTGGAAGGAAGATCCCCCGTATCCGGGTCGGTCGACCGTGATCAACCGCACCCGCATCCGCGCGGTGAGCTCATCCAGCGGAGGACGAAAGATGCGCGAGCCGGGAATACCGTGAAACAGGAAAACCGGTTTGCCACGCGGATCCCCGTATTCGGCGTAGGCCAGGCGGCGACCGTCCTGTAGGGCGATCGAAGAGTCCATTTGGGGGTATCTCCTTTATTCTGACCCAACCTCCAACCCCTGGCCCCTTCCCCCTTCCCATGATGGGAAGGGGGAAGGGGAAAAGAAATAACAAAAATGTATATTCAACAAGGGCGGGGTAGGAGGTTAGGTCAACTGTACCTTTTCCAACGTGAGCGCCATCGCCTCCTCCATCGCTGCACCGCGGATGCGCACCGGGAAACGGTTGTGGAGCGGCGAGAGCCGCGCACCCGCCGCGGACGAGGCCCAAATCAGCCAGACGACCGGGCGCAGACGGCCGGTCATGTCGACCGCTTCCTTTAACTCGCCCAGCGTCCCGTCATCCCATCCGCCCAGCAGGCCATACAGGAACATATAGACCGGGAAGGACGGCAGGATGGCCACCAAGAAGAGCAGCATGCTGGTCACCTGATCGCCGCGCCAGATAAAACCGGCGATCCATCGCAGCAGCAGGTAGTGCACCGCGCCGGCCAGGAGAGGCGCGGCGATCGATTGGTAGATATAAATCTTCTGCGGGAAGCACAGCTTGTTGTTGACGAAAAACGAGGTAATGCCCTTGGCGAGCAGGCCGATGAAGTAGGCGATGATCAACGCGGGCACCTGGAAAAAGGCGAGCAACAGATACAGGAAGAATATCCGCGTGGATTGCTCCCCGATGGTGAGCAGCGTTTTCAAGTACGGCTTGTTCGCTCCGAATTGAACGTTATCCCCCACCCACGAGAGGTATTGGATGGCTCCCCAGAATGCAAGCGGCACCACATAGAGCGCCGAGCGGTGGAATTCCGGCCCGGTCGCTCCGAGCAGAAAGCTCGGCGCCACGGCGATGAGCACCGCGCAGATGAACGCGCTGATCAACCCGCCCCATTTATACGACATTGCCACGTAGTATGTCGAAAGGATGCGCTTCCCGTGCGAGACGGCTTCTGAAATGGCCGCCATCACCCCGTCCATCAGCGTCTGTATCACTTGGAACGCAAACAGGAAGTTCTGGGCCAACACCCAATTGCCCCAGATCTCGGCGTAGTTGACCAGCCGGCTCTGGGTGATCCAGATTTCCGCAGCCTGCCCGGCCGACCAAGCCGCCGAGGCGAGCATTTCGAACACACCGAAGCCGAAGCCCGTGCGCACGATCTGCCAATCGAAATGCGCCAGGAACAACACCCCGGCGTTGTAACCCAGGCGGCGGTAGATCGCCAGCCCCAAAAGGAAGGTGAACAGCTCGGCGGCATACGCGGCGACGCCCAATCCCAGCAGCCCGCCCATCGCCCCGCCGAAGGCGGGATGGCTGCGGCCCCAGGCGTAGAACAGCACGACGAACACCGGCTGGACCAGGACCGGCATCACCACGTTGAGCGCGACGTCCAGGATGCGGGCGGCATCCTGCCGCTGAAACCCGGAAAGCGCATGGCGGAACACCTGATAGAAACCGGGCAGTTGAATCATCGAGTGGATAATCACGCTCCAGGCGTACAGCGCGTAGGCGCTTTCGGGCACCACTGCGCTGGCCAGGCCGATCACCAGCGCCACCTGAATCGCGCCCGAAAGCGCCTGCCACCAGACGAACAACTGGCCGTATTGAATCCCCTTCTTCGGATCATGTACCCGGTATTCCGACAGATATTTGATGAAGGCGACGCTGGTGCCCATGTCGAAAAAGTACCAGGCCAGGTTGAAAAATTGCGTCACCCGGCCCCAGATCCCGAGCGCCTGGGCGGAGGGAAGAATGTAAGTCGGAAGAATCAGGTTCTGATACAGGATCAGCGGAACGAAAAGGATCAGACCGAGTGCGAGGCCGATGAGGAAACCGGAGAGCGGCCGCTGGAACCCGACCTTCTCCCAGGCTGCCGGCGGGCCGTCCGCATCGTCCTTTCCTCGTCCGCCGCGGACGATGTGATCCAGCGCCTCCGGATGGCGCAGGCTGTAGCGGCGCACGACGATAAAAACGGCAAAAGTGGCCGCCACGAGAATTCCCATGATGGCCCACAGGATGTTGCGCTCCGCCGCGTGCGGCACGGGCGAACCGGGATACTGCGCATACTCTTCCGGCGTTCTCCCGGCGGCGCGCGTGACAAGGTGATAGATCAGATAGTTGTAATAGGCCCAGTCGCGGAATTGCGGGTTGTCATCCGCCCCGAGAAAAAAATTCACGATGAAAGTTTTCCGTTGCGGGATACTCCAGATCAACCAGCTCCCGTCTTCAAACCCGTCCAGGAGCGGCTGCACGCTCGAGAACGGCGTCTCCACCGTCATCCGTTCCCGCACCTGGGGCGCGCCGTTCCAGATGATCTGGCGGCTGATCGGATCGCCGATCCCTGAAATATCCTGGAAGCTGACAGTCGTATCCACCGGTTGGAATTTAATCGGAACGCCCGTCGCTGTGGCGAAGGATTCAGACGTCACATCCGGCCCGAGGATGAGGACCATGCCTGCATCATCCTTTAGCCGGTTGTTTACCAACTCCGGATCCGGAATCTCCCGGTTGAGCAGGAGGACGTCCGCCTGAGACGGATCGGCGGTGATGATAAATGCGCCGCGTCCGGCCAGCTCCAGAGCCGGACGAACTGTTGATGCATCCCCGGCGATATAAACCCGAATGGAATCGGAGGCGCGAGCCGGCGTCGCCCGGGCGAGGAGCAGCGGCAGGAAGAGCAGCGCGGTCCATCGACGCAAGAAAATGTTTTTTAATCGTTGGGAATTAACGCATGATCCAATTCCAGGCATTGCCCGATGGTACAACCGGTTCCGTTTCTTCGCAAACCTCTGACATTGGTAATCTAATCTGGTAAGAGATTACCCGGCTTTTCCCCCGACGGATGGGTTTTTTTGGCTGTCTTTCGATATTATCGGTAAAATTTATCGCCTTTTATGCTTAATCATTATTTTTACATATTTTAAAGGCATTTCCAGATTATTAAGCCATTTCTTATGAAAATAACCTTGACAGATTTTCAACCTAGATTTATATATAAGCAAAGTTAACTAACAACAAAGGTTAAATAATGAAATCGACCGATTCTTTCATCGACACTTTTAACGATTGCGTGGATTTGTTCATGCGCCGGTCCATGCGCTCCTTCTTCCAATACACCAAGGGAATCGGCCTATCCATGCCGCAAATCGGGGCACTCTTTCACCTCAACCGGGGAAGTACGAGCGGGATTTCCAACATTGGCGACGACCTGGGGGTAACCACTGCCGCCGCCAGCCAGATGCTGGACCGGCTGGTGCAGCAGGAACTGATCCTGCGCTCGGAAGATCCCGATGATCGCCGGGTGAAAAATATCATCTTGACCGACAAGGGACGAAAGATACTCGAGGATATACTCCACGTCCGCCAGGCCTGGTTGGAGGATCTGTCGACCGCGTTATCCGCCGGGGAGAAAGAGCAGATCATCGCGGCGCTAAAAATCCTCATCGCCAAAGCCGACCAAATCGATCCACGGTAGCCGTAAGAGACCGAATCCGGAAATTTCTGCAAAGGAGTACACGCGAATATGTTGCGACTTTTTAAATACTTAAAACCCTACGCATGGCTGATCCTGATCGCCGTCGGATTGCTGTTCGTGCAAGCCAACGCCGATCTGGCATTGCCGGACTATATGTCCAAGATCGTCAACAACGGCATCCAGCAGGGCGGCGTGGAAAATGCGGTGCCGAAGGCGATCCGCCAGAGCGAGATGGACAAACTGGTCGTCTTCCTCAGCGCCGACGACAAGACGCTGGTCCTTGGCGATTACACCTTGGTGGATAAAACCTCCCCCGACTACGAAAAGGATCTTAAGGAATATCCCGCCTTGGCGAACGGGCCGATCTACGTCCTTAAAAATTCCGATACTTCGGAAATTAAAAAATTGAATCCGATAATGGGCAAGGGGTTTCTGGTGGTAGGCACGATCGAACAGATGCTGGCCGATCCCGCCAAGGCCGCCGCCATGGCCCAGGGTCTCGGCTTCGACCTTACAAAAATCCCGGCCGGAATGGACATCTTCACGGTACTGGCTCATCTTCCCACTGCCCAACTTGCCGCGATGACCTCCGCCATCGACACGAAATTCTCCACCCTGGGAGAAAGCATGATCAACCAGATGGCGGTGGGCCTGGTCAAAGCGGAATACACCGCGCTGGGGATGAACACCGAAACTCTGCAGACCAACTACATCATTCATACCGGCATCCTGATGCTGCTCCTGACATTGCTTTCCGGGGTCTGCACCATCGCGGTCGGGTTCCTCTCGGCTCGGACGGCCGCCGGAGTGGCGCGCGATCTGCGCCGGAACGTCTTCCAGCGGGTGGAAAGTTTTTCGAGCAAGGAGTTCGACAAATTCTCCACCGCCTCGCTCATCACCCGCTCGACCAACGACATCACCCAGATCCAGATGGTGGTGATCATGGTGATGCGCATGGTCATCTATGCGCCCATTATCGGGATCGGCGGCGTGATCCGCGCGATGGGTAAAAGCGCCTCGATGTGGTGGATCATTGCCCTGGCGGTGATCGTGCTGCTCGGCTTGATCCTCACCGTCTTTGTGATCGCTCTACCCAAGTTCCAGAGCATCCAGAAACTGATCGACCGGCTCAACCTGGTAACCCGCGAGAACCTCTCCGGCATAATGGTAATCCGGGCGTTCAATATGCAACCCTTCGAGGAGAAGCGCTTCGATAAAGCCAACCAGGATCTGACCGGTACGATGCTGTTCATCAACCGCGTCATGGTGGTGATGATGCCGGTGATGATGATGGTGATGAACGGCGTGATGCTCCTGATCATCTGGGTCGGCGCACACCAGGTGGCCGAATCGCATATGCAAGTCGGCGACATGCTGGCCTTCATGCAATATGCTATGCAGATCGTAATGGCCTTCCTGATGCTCTCGATCATGTTCATCATCCTGCCCCGCGCGGCAGTATCGGCCGACCGCATCGCCGACGTGCTCGAAACCAAGCCGTCGATCCTGGATCCACAGAATCCGAAGCGCTTCCCCGAGCCGTTCCAGGGCACGGTGGAGTTCCGCAACGTGTGCTTCCGTTACCCCGGCGCCGAGGAGGACGTCCTCCACAATATCACCTTCACCGCCCGGCCGGGGCAGACCACCGCCTTCATCGGCACAACCGGCTCGGGCAAATCCACCATCGTCAGTTTGATCCCCCGCTTCTACGAAGTGACGGATGGCGGGATCCTGGTCGACGGGGTCGACATCCGCGAGGTCAGCCAGCACGACCTGCGCGATCGGATTGGCTACGTTCCGCAAAAGAGCAGCCTGTTCTCCGGAACGATCGAAACCAACCTACTCTATGCCGATCCGGAGGCGAGTGATGAGGAATTGAAGCAAGCCACCGAAATCGCCCAGGCATCGGAGTTCATCAACTCCACACCGGAAGGCATGCAGGCGGAGGTCTCCCAAGGCGGAATGAACGTCTCCGGCGGCCAGAAGCAGCGCCTCTCGATCGCCCGCGCCCTAGTCAAGAAGGCCTCGATCTATATCTTCGACGACAGCTTCTCCGCGCTCGATTTCAAGACCGATTCGGCCCTGCGCAAGGCGCTCAAGGAAAAGGTCGCCAGGTGCACGCTGTTTATCGTCACCCAGCGCATTTCCACGATCATGAATTCGGAACAGATCATCGTTCTGGACGAAGGCAAAATTGCCGGCAAGGGAACCCACACCGAGTTGATGAAAAGCTGCGAAGTGTATCGTGGGATTGCCACATCGCAACTGAGCAAGGAGGAACTGTCATGAACGCACAACCCACTAGCGCACCCACTTCCGGAGCAGGTGCACCTCGCCGCGGCGGCATCATGCGCGGCGCCATGCCGATGGGCGGCGGCGGTCCGAGAGCGATGATGCGCGGGGAGAAGCCCCGCGATTTCCGCGGCACGATGGTCAAGCTGATTCAATATCTGGGTCAGTATCGGATCATGATCCTCGTGGTAATCATGTTCGCCATCGCTTCCACGATCTTTTCCATCGTCGGCCCCAAGATCCTGGGCAAAGCCACCACCAAGCTCTTCGAAGGTGTGATGGCCCAGATCGCCGGGACCGGTACGATCGACTTCGGTTATATCCGCAACATCATCCTGCTGGTGCTCGGGCTGTACTTGGTCTCCTCCCTGTTCGCCTATGTCCAGGGCTGGATCATGTCGGGCGTCTCGATGAACATCACCTACCGGTTTCGCAAAGATATCTCGCAGAAGATCAACCGCATGCCGCTGCGTTACTTCGACGGCACCAACCACGGCGAGATCCTATCGCGGGTGACCAACGACGTGGATACGGTCAGCCAGACCCTCAACCAGAGCCTGACGCAGATCATCACATCCGTGACGACGGTCATCGGCGTATTGGTAATGATGTTCACCATCAGCTGGCAAATGACCCTGGTGGCCGTGGCCATCGTCCCCATCTCGATAGCCATCATCGGCTTGATTGTCAGCGCCTCGCAGGTCTTCTTCAAGCGGCAGCAGGATTACCTGGGCCACGTCAACGGTCACGTGGAGGAGATGTACGGCAGCCACGTAGTCATGAAGGCCTTCAACGGCGAGGAAAAAAGCGTCGAGCAGTTCGATACGCTTAACAGCACTCTATACGACTCGGCCTGGAAATCCCAGTTTCTCTCCGGATTGATGTTCCCGATCATGAACTTCGTCGGCAACCTGGGGTATGTGGCCATCTGCATCCTGGGCGGGTACTTGGCGGTGCGCAACATGATCACCGTCGGCGACATCCAGGCCTTCATCCAATACGTCCGCTCCTTCACCCAGCCGATCACGCAGATCGCCAACATCTCCAATGTATTCCAGCAGACCGCCGCCTCGGCCGAGCGTGTGTTCCAGTTCCTGGCCGAACCGGAGGAAACGCCCGACACCGCCAACGTCGTCAAGTTGGAGCATGTGCTCGGCCGCGTGGAGTTCAAGGACGTCCATTTCGGCTACAGCCCCGATAAAATCATCATCAACGACTTCTCGGCCACGGTCCAACCCGGCCAGAAGATCGCCATCGTCGGCCCAACCGGCGCCGGCAAGACCACCATGGTCAAACTGCTGATGCGCTTCTACGACGTGAACAGCGGCGCCATCCTTGTGGATGGCCACGACATCCGCGACTTTGCGCGCGACGATCTGCGCTGCATGTTCGGCATGGTGCTGCAGGATACCTGGCTCTACAACGGCACGCTGATGGAGAATATCCGCTACGGCCGGAGCGGGGCCAGCGACGACGAAGTGATCGCCGCTGCCAGAGCCGCGCACGCCGACCACTTCATCCGCACCCAGCCGGACGGCTACAACATGATGGTCAACGAGGAGACGACCAATATCTCTCAGGGGCAGATGCAACTGATGACGATCGCCCGCGCCATCCTGGCCAACCCCTCGATCCTGATTTTGGACGAAGCCACAAGTTCGGTGGACACCCACACCGAGGTCCTGATCCAAAATGCCATGGACGTACTGATGAGAGGCCGCACCAGCTTCGTCATCGCCCACCGCCTGTCAACCATCCGCAACGCCGACTGGATCCTGGTGATGAACAACGGCGACATCGTCGAGCAGGGCAAGCACGAGGAGCTCCTGGCGCGCCACGGCTTCTACGCCGAACTCTACAACAGCCAGTTCGAGCAGGTGCAGGCGAACTGACAGCAAACGGAATCCTGCGCTCCCCGGGCGATCCTTCTCCGGCATGCTTCCTTTTTTCCGGAGGAGGCGGGGGAGGATCGCCCGGCGCCCCGCGCTGCGAGCCGGCACCGGAGGAACCATGGACGAAAAATTGTTTACGATCACCATCAGCCATCAGGTCGGCAGCGGCGGCGCGCTGGTGGGGAAGAAACTATCTGAGCGTTTGGACATCCCGTTCTTCGACCGCGAGATCCTTAAACGGGTATCGAACAAGCTTCACATGGCCGAAGCCGACCTGGCGCATCGCGAGGAGCGCCTGCGGACCTTCTGGCAATCCTATTCGCGAACGGCGGAGCTGCTGGATCCGACCCTCAGCCTGACGGCGGACCGGTACATTCCAACCGACCGGGAATTTTTCCAACTGGAATCGGAGACCATACTGCGCATTGCGGAAAAAACCAGCGCCGTCTTCATCGGCCGCTGCGGCTGGTATATCCTCCGCGACCATCCATGTCATCTCAAGCTCCTGATTCTCGCCGATCCGCCCTCACGGATCGAGCGTCTGGAAGGCCTATATCATCTTTCGGCGCCGGAAGCCGCAAAGATGATGGAGGACAACGACCGGGATCGGGCGGCCTATATCCGCGCCTTCACCGGCCAGGATTGGACGGATGCGCGCCTGTACGATCTCAGTCTCAACACCTCCAATTGCGGGTTGGACGGTGCGGTTGAATTGGCCGTGGGATGCCTGAAGGGAAAATTTTCCTGAGTGGTCCTGCGTTAATCCACACAACCCGATCCTCCTGCCATTACCCCTGCGTCGCTTTTCCGCCCCGCCGGGCGCTTCGTCTCACTTGACAGAACTTTCCGTTGGGAGATAATTCCCGCATCTCTAAAAAGCAGTGAAAGAGGAAAGTATGCGGCCGGGCATCGACAGGGAAGAACGGACCTGGACTGAAATCCGTTCCCGAAAGCGAGCCGCAGAAGTTCCCTCTCAAGCCCTTCCTTTGAACGCCGTTGGCCGAGTGAAAGCGCATTTTTATCGGTCTGGGCCAGTAGATGGAAGCGGACCTCCGCCGTTAGCCGGGGAACCGGTCCTCCGGGAGCGCGTTCCGGGGCGCCGGGGTGAGCAGGCCCCGATCCGGGGCAATCAGGGTGGCACCGCGGGAGATCTCTCCCGTCCCTGAACCGGACGGGGTTTCTTTTTAAGGAGGAATGATGCTGGAGCAATTGGACACGCTGGAGCAAGAAGCCCTGGCGGCGCTGGCTCAGGCGAATGACCCGGGGGCACTCGCCGCCTGGAAGCAGACTTACCTCGGACGCAGCGCCTCGCTCTCGACCTTCCTCGGCGACCTGGGAAAGCTCCCGGCCGCGGAACGCCCGCTGGCGGGCAAACGCGGAAATGAAGTGAAACGCACCTTGGAAGCGGCCTACGCCGCCGGCGAGGAGCGAATCAACGCCGCAGTGCTGAACCACGCACTACAAAGCGAGGCGCTCGACGTCACCCTTCCGGGACGTCCCCTCCGCCGCGGGCGGTTGCATCCTTCCACGCTGATCCTGCGCCGGATCTACGCGATTTGGGCCGAGATGGGATTTCAGATTTACCGCAGCCCGAACGTCGAGCTCGATGATTACAACTTCACCCTGCTCAATATTCCCCCGCACCACCCCGCCCGCGATATGTGGGATACCTTTTACACCACCGAGGAGGGTGTCCTGCTGCGCACTCATACCAGCCCGGGGCAGATCCACGCCATGCGCGAATTCGCGCCTGCTCCACTGCGGGTGATCCTACCGGGAATGTGCTTCCGCTACGAACAGATCACCGCCCGGTCGGAAATCCAATTCCATCAGGTGGAAGGGTTGGCCGTCGGGCCGGGTATAACCTTCGCCAACCTGAAAGCCACGTTGGCGGATTTCGCCCGGCGGATGTTCGGTGAAGGCGCTCGCACCCAATTCCGCGCCGACCATTTCCCTTTCACCGAACCGAGCATGGAAGTGGACGTCGAATGCTTCGTGTGCGGCGGGAAGGGCTGCCCGGTTTGTAAATTCAGCGGCTGGCTTGAAATTCTCGGATCGGGCATGGTCCATCCGACCGTCCTTCGCAACGGCGGATACGATCCGAAGGTCTTCTCCGGATTCGCCTTCGGCATGGGTCCGGAACGGATCGCCATGCTGCGCCACGGGATCGAGGACATTCGATATTTCTGGGGCAACGATCTGAGGTTTCTCGAGCAGTTCTAAAACCGACCATCGACCATGGTCCATCGTCTGTGGTCCGCGGTCAATTGTCTATGATCCCTGGTCAACGCAGTTGATTGAAGATACGCTTGTTTCAAAGGGAGTCCCATTATGAAAGTTCCCCTATCTTGGTTGAAAGAGTACGTGGATTTCGACCTCCCTCCGGAGGAAATCGCCTCGCGCCTCACCTTCGCCGGGTTGGAAGTGGAATCGATCGAATACATCGGATTGGCTCCGCAGAATGGACACATCGACGGTCTGCCGGGCGAAGAACGGGGTCCGAAAGCCAGGGGGTTGGCCTGGGACCGCGAGAAAATCGTCGTGGGCCGGGTCTTCGAAGTTCTTCCGCATCCCAATGCCGACCGCCTGGTGCTATGCAAACTCGATGACGGGCGGACCATCCACACCGTGCTCACCGGCGCGCCCAACCTGTTCCCTTACAAAGGCCAAGGACCGCTCGCCAAGCCGTTGAAGGTGGCGTACGCCCGGGAAGGGGCGATGCTCTACGACGGACATCAACCGGGAAATGTGCTCACCACACTGCAACGGATGAAAATCCGCGGCGTGGAATCCTACTCGATGATCTGCTCGGAAAAGGAATTGGGGATTTCCGCCGATCACGAGGGTGTAATGATCCTGCCCGACGACGCTCCGGCGGGAACGCCGCTAGCGGACTACCTCGGCGACGTGATCCTCGACGTGAAGATCAATCCCAACATGGCGCGCAATGCCAACATGGTGGGGATTGCCCGCGAGGTGTCGGCCCTCACCGGCCGCAAATTGCGCCCGCCATCGTACCTGTTCCGAGCCTCCGGCGAACCGCTCAAGAAACACCTGCGCATCCGCATCCAGAATCCGGAGTTCAATCCGCGCTTCACGGCGATCCTTCTGCGCGACGTACAGATCGGCCCGAGCCCGGCATGGATGCAGCGCCGTCTCTCGCGCGCCGGCATGCGCCCGATCAACAATATCGTCGACATCACCAATTACGTGATGCTTGAGACCGGCCAGCCGCTGCATGCCTTCGACTGGGATTCGCTGGCGGCCCGCGCGTCGGGGAATGCGGTGACGATCATCACCCGCACCGCGCGTCCGGGCGAGACGATCGTCACGCTCGACGGAGCGACCCGGACCCTGGACGACTTCACCGTCCTGGTGTGCGACGAGAAGGGTCCGCTGTCGATCGCCGGCGTGATGGGCGGGGCCGAGACCGAGGTGCGCGACACCACCGTCAACATTCTGCTCGAAGCCGCCGCCTGGGATTACCTTTCCATCCGGCGCACGGTGCAAGCCCAGAAGCTGCCCTCGGAAGCGGCCTTCCGATTCTCGCGCGGCGTGCACCCGGCCGCCACATTGCGCGGACTCGGGCGCGCGGCCGAACTGATGCGCACGCTCGGCGGCGGGATCATCTCGCGCGATACGGTCGACACCTATCCGCGCAAGGCGCCCGTCGTACGCGTCGACCTTCCCATGAAGGAAGTCCGCCGGCTGCTGGGAGTGAATATTCCCCCGCGCAAGGTCGCCCAAATCCTCGAAAGCCTGGAGTTTGTCTGCCGCGTGAAGGAAACCCCCGCCCGGCGCAGGCGGAGCGGAAAAATTTCCGACGACGACCTGACCCTGCAGGTGATCGCGCCGGATCACCGCCTGGATATCGGCACGGGTGTGGTCGGCCAGGCGGATCTGATCGAGGAGATCGCGCGCATCTATGGATACGCGCGCATCCCGGAGGTCCAGATCGCCGACCTCCTTCCCATTCAACGTGGCAACCCCGGCCTGGAGCAGGAGGAAGCCGCCCGGGACCTGCTGGTCAATCTCGGGCTGCAGGAAGTGCTTACGTATCATCTGACCGCACCGGAAAAGGAAGCGGCGGTCTATCCGCCGGGGATGGAAGTACCGGCTGCGGAATACATACGCTTGGCCAACCCGATCGTTCCGGAGCGCAGGGTGATGCGCTGCTCGGTGCTGGCTTCTGTACTGGAAACCGCCGCGCGGAATGCGTCGCGCACCGACCGCCTGGCGCTGTTCGAACTGGGACCGGTGTACCTGCCCAGTGGCAAACCGCTGCCGGCCGAACCGGTCCAGCTGGCGATCGTGCTGGCCGGACCGCGCGAAAGCAGGGATTGGCGGCCATCCGACCGCACACCGGCGGACTTTTTCGACCTGAAGGGAATTCTCGAAGGCGTCCTGTCGGGTTTGCATGTTCCCTCTCCCACGTTCGAATCCACACGCGATCCGCGATTCCATCCCGGCCGCTGCGCCAAAATCCTCGTCGGCGGAACGGCGCTCGGCGTTATGGGCCAATTGCACCCGCAGGTTGCGGCGCGATTCGAATGGGCCGGGCACGACCTTCTCGCAGCCGAACTCAACTTCGAACTTCTGCGGCCTTACCTTCTGCGCCAGTATCCCGTACATTCCATTTCCGAATATCCCCCGGTGCTCGAAGACCTGGCCGTCGTGGTGGCGGAGGACGTGCCCGTCGAACGGGTGATCCAGAAGATCCGCTCCTCCGGCGGAGAGATCGTGCAATCCGTCCTGCTGTTCGATGTGTATCGCGGCGAGCAGGCCGGGTCGGGAAATAAAAGTCTGGCGTTCGCGCTCACCTACCAGGCGCCGGACCGGACCCTGGGGAGCACGGAAGCCGAGGAGATCCGCACGCGGATCATCCGCGCGCTCGAGGGGGACCTCGCTGGAAAAGTACGGCGATAGGTGATTTTTGTAGCCGGGATCGGCGATCCCGGCTACAATTTATAAAAATAAAACGGCCCGCTTGCGCGGGCCGTTTTTTGGTTTTCGGCGTCTGGATTATTCCATCGGGGTAACCCGAGCCGCCTGAAGACCCTTGGGACCGGTTTCAATTTCAAACTCGACCTTCTGGCCTTCGTGCAGCTTTTTGTATCCCTCCATCGTTATTGCGGAGAAGTGAACGAACACGTCTTCGCCGCCATCGCGGGCGATGAAACCGTAGCCCTTGGTGGCATTGAACCACTTCACGGTACCGACGATGCGATCTGCCATCTTGCCTCCTGTTGCAAGAAAAATTTCCGAATCGGGACCGGGGGTGGGCATAAAAAAAACCGCTCGGCGGTTTCCGAAGCGGCTTTCTTTGCCTGCTTACCCAATCCCGCGTCGTTCGTTTGCATAGTATCACCCGGTTTTCCGGTTGTCAAGCCGGGAGCGGCAGGCGAGCTTATTTCTCCTCGTCGACTCCCGCAAACAGGTCGCGCTCGAGGCGAGAGGGCGGCGGGAGCGGATANNAGCAGCCGGGCGATCCAGCGTTGGGAAGCTGCCATGCCCCCGCCGCCCTGGCTGGAGTGGCACGCCGACGCCTTTTCCTTGATCTCCAGTACCGTCCGGATGTCGATTTTGGCATGGGTCGGGTAATCCACATTCACCAGGGCGGCCAAGTCGATATCCCTGTTTTTTCCGAAGTGGCTCGGATCCCGTCCGAGAAGGCGCAGAAGCCGCACTCCCCAGCGCAGGAATGCATGCGGGAAGGTATGGAAATAAAGCTTTTGGGATTGATACGGTTCGGC
>PLND01000033.1 GCA_003141675.1 Anaerolineae bacterium | reverse complement strand
CGATATTCGAGAATGATCCAATTGGCTATGGAATAATCCCCAACCACGGGCTGCGGCGCGCCCGGCCCAAAAATGCTTTGGGTCGGAGAGTCGTGTAGGATGAACACATCCTTGCGCAACTGACCGTGCAACTGGTAGTAAATCAGAACATCATAGCTCCAGGGTTCAACCCAAATCCGATCGCCGGGCTGTGCATGGGCATTGATATAAGGCAGCGCAGCCGCATACGTTTCACACCAGTAGGTCGTCTCCAGTTTCATTTTCGTCGCGCCCGGTAAACCGCCCACGCCTTCCGAATAATAGGAAAGCAGATGGGGATATAACCCGATCATCGTGATTACTTGCGGTGTAAATAAACAAGCGGCCAAGATAATACTTGCAGGAACAACCAAGACCGGACGCTTCATGCGGTCTGCCAGTTTTTGCAAGAGGGCCAAAATCCAGCCGAACCCCGCACCTGCCAATGCTGCCAGAAAAGGAAAAGCCGGCATGAAGAGTCGCTCGCCGTCATAGACCAGCGTTCTGCCGATCGCGAAGACCAGCAGCGGCACAAGCGCGCTGATGAGCAGCAGCCAACCCAGACCCCTATCCTGCCTGCCTCTTCCGGACCGCGCAATGCCGACAAAAGCCAGCAGCATTACCGTCAACGGTACAACCGCCCATAGGATTACAAATACATAGGGCCACGGCGGAGGCGCATAATAACGGCCAAAATACCATGTTCCAATGGTGAAATGGTGCAGATGAAAGTTGAAATATTCCAGGATTCGGCTCCACGTCTGGTGATAGAGCCATGGCCAGACCAGGACAAACGTAAGCACGGCAACGAACCCCATGAGGAAAAAACGGAAAACCACATACCACATCCGGCGGAAGGCCAGAAACCAAACCATCAAACCAATTGGCAGGAAGGTTGCATTCAGCTTTACGGCCTCCGCCAATCCCCAGGCAAGTCCCAGCACAAGTCCCCACCACCATTCCTTTCGATCAATCGTCCGCCAGAAAAGGAAAGTGACGAAAAAGATTGCAACAGCCACCGGTACATCCAGCGCAGCCAAATGGGAATGAAAGAAGAAACGCGGCATGGACATCAAAGCTCCCGCCGCAAACAGGCCGGCTGGTTTTCCATACATATCCGCTACCATAAAATACAAAACCCCGACCAGGAGCCCCACTAGAAGGATATTCCCCAAGCGATGTGCAGTTAAGTCGTCAAAGAGGTGGCGGGCCAATGACCAGACCATTCCGGACCAAATTCTATCCAGCGGTGGGTGTTCATGGGTGGCAATCCAATACGGATCAATCGTTCCGGCATTGAAAGCCGTACTCGGGTTTTTCACAAGTGCAGTAAACCAGCCCATATAGGATTCGGACGATGAAATATAGGCTGGTTCATCCCAAGTCAGGCCGATGGCCGGCGCAGTAATGGTTAAAATGATCACCGTCAGACAAGCCAATATAACCGCAATGGCTCCATTGCCCAGCTTTATCCTTCGGTTTGGCATGCTCCACTCCTAATAGCAAGACTGTTTCGTTAAGATTGAGTGTGTGTTGAAATGAACCAGACTCGTCACCAACCATTCGCTACCCATAGGACAATTCTACCTAATGTTTAGGTTTCTACGCCAATCCCTAGGCTATTCTCATGTTTAAATGCCCATCGAGCAATAGCCTGAAACCTACCCATCGAAAACCCATCCAACGATCGAAATCATCTCGCCAGTATCAGCATCTCTTGTTCGCATGGAGCGCAGCCTGATAATTATATCCAGCCTCCCTTCTCCCTCTCCCCCGGGCAACTTCAAGTGGAATTGTCAAATTCCATAGATTGGTTTTTCGGATTATCGGGCCCCACGGCTGAGAGGGAAGATATTCGTCCGATTCGTTCAGGCAGCCTGCCTCTGAATCGCCACGCGTTCTTTTAGACAATGATAAATACCTAGTTTGAGAAACTCTGACGGAGCTTTTTATTTGCGTGGCGCGGATTCGTCACTACCAATTTGTCCCTTAGCAGGTCCGAGCAGAAAGAATAAATAACCAAAACCTAGACGCGATGATTGCCTTGGTGAAAACCCCCGCAGACAAAAATCGCCTCTTGGGCTATCATAGTCAACGGTATCCCATTGCGAATTCCAGAAAGGCAAACCCAATGCGCGAACAAAATCTCGGCGGCAAGTGGCAGTTCCGGCAGGCAGGCGCATCTCGGTGGCTGGATGCGACCGTCCCCGGCGAGGTGCACACCGACCTGCTCGCGCTCGGCCGCATTCCCGATCCGTTCTTCGCCGACAACGAACTGCGCGTGCAATGGGTGTCCGAGAGCGGCTGGGAATACCGTAAAATATTTTCCTCCGATCCGAAAATGCGGGCGGAGAACAGGCAGTTCCTCATCTGCGAAGGGCTGGACACACTGGCCGAGGTTTCGTTCAACGGCAAGCTACTGGGCAAGGCGGACAATCAATTCCGCTCCTGGCGCTTCGAGGTGACCGGAGCGCTCGCCGAGGGGGAAAACGAACTGACGATTCTTTTCCATTCGCCGCTCGCGTATATCCGCGAGCGCCAACTCCAGCGGCCGCTCACCGGCGGCGGTGAAATCCCCGGCGGGCCATACCTGCGCAAGTCGCCCTACCACTGGGGCTGGGATTGGGGGCCCAAACTTCCCGCCATCGGCATCTGGAAGGATATCCGACTCGAAGCGTGTTCTTCGGCCCGCCTGGCCGACGTGCACGTCCGCCAGCAACATCAGGGCGGCAAAGTGCGGATCATCGCACACGCGGAAGTGGAAGCCTGGGCCGAGGAGCCGCTGCAGATGCAGGCGGTTCTCGTCTCGCCGGACGGAATCCGATCGGAAGCCGCCGCTCTCGTGGACGGAAATTCGGCGGCGGTTGAGATGGCGGTGGCGGCTCCCCGCCTGTGGTGGCCCAGCGGCATGGGTGCGCAGGATCTCTACCGGCTCGAGATCATGCTGCTCTCGGGCGCGGCGACGCTGGACCGGCGCGTCTACGACCTCGGCTTGCGCACGATCGCGCTGCGCAGGGAACCCGACGAGTGGGGCGAATCGTTCGCCTTCGCCGTCAACGGCGTGCCGCTGTTTGCCAAGGGAGCGGATTGGATCCCCGCCGATTCCTTTATCCCCCGCGTTACCGACGCGCGCTTGCGCTCGCTCCTTCAATCCGCGGCCGGCGCGCACATGAACATGCTGCGCGTGTGGGGCGGAGGAACATACGGCGAGGATCGCTTCTACGACTTATGCGACCGGCTCGGGATCCTGGTCTGGCAGGATTTCATCTTCGCCTGCGGGATATATCCCGACGACGAGGCGTTCGCCGAGAACGTGCGCCGCGAGGCGGTGGAGAACATCCGCCGGCTGCGCCACCGCGCGAGCCTCGCCTTGTGGTGCGGCAACAACGAGATGGAACAGGGCTGGTCCGATTGGCGCTGGAACAAACCCGACGACGAGGACAATCAGCGTCTCAAAGCCGGATACGACCGCATGTTCCACCATCTGCTGCCATCCATCGTCGCGGCGGAGGATCCAGACCGGCCGTATTGGCCGTCTTCGGCGTCCTCCGGCGATCCGTTCGTGGATCCGAACGGTCAAACCCGAGGCGACATGCACTATTGGGGGGTGTGGCATGAAGGTAAACCGTTCAGCGCTTACCGCGAGCAATTACCGCGGTTTGCCAGCGAGTTCGGCTTCCAATCCCTGCCGCCGTATAAAACCCTCAAAACGTTCACCGTCCCCGAAGATCGCAACCTGACCTCCTACGTCATGGAACACCGCCAACGGTCCGGTCCGGGCAATAAATTAATTCTTTCCCATATGCTGGATACCTTCCGGTTGCCGAAAGATTTCGCCGCGCTAAGCTACCTGAGCATGATCCTGCAGGCCGACGGCATCCGCATCGGGGTGGAGCACTGGCGCCGCAACCGCAACCGGGTGAGCGGAACGATCATCTGGCAGCTCAACGACTGCTGGCAGGCGATCTCCTGGGCGTCGCTGGATTATTTTGGGCGCTGGAAGGCGCTCCATTACGCCGCGCGGCGGTTCTATGCGCCGGTCCTGCTTTCGGTGGAGGATACCGCCGACCATCGTGCGATCCACGTCACCAGCGACCTGACGCGGGCTTGGGAGGGAGAAATCCGCTGGCGGCTGGAGACTCTCGGCGGGAAAGTTGTCGAATCCG
>PLND01000040.1 GCA_003141675.1 Anaerolineae bacterium | reverse complement strand
ACCTAGTATCAAGCTAATCTAAACGGGATTCTCGACAGGATTAGTTTGATGGCCATCAAGGAGATGCCACGGCGACTGTGAACCTGGAAAAGGTGAGCAAGGTCTACCCGAACGGGCTGCCTGCTGTGTCCGAGCTGGACTTGGACGTTGCAGAAGGAGAGCTGATGGTACTGGTGGGGCCGTCAGGCTCGGGCAAGACGACGGCTCTTCGGATGGTGGCAGGCCTAGAGGACATCACCTCCGGGACGCTTCGCATGGGCGGCAAGGAGGTCAACGACCTGCCCCCCAAGGNNAGGTCCGCGAGGCCGCCCAGCTGTTGGGCCTCACCGACTACCTGAACTCCAAGCCGGGACAACTCTCGGGTGGTCAGCGTCAGCGCGTCGCGATGGGACGCGCCATTGTCCGCGAACCGTCGGTGTTCTTGATGGACGAGCCCCTCTCCAACCTCGACGCCAAGCTGCGCGTGCAGACCCGCGCCGACATTTCCAAGCTGCACCAGCGGCTGCAGACCACCTTCGTCTATGTTACCCACGACCAGACGGAAGCCATGACCATGGCCACCCGCATCGCGGTCATGCGCGACGGCATCCTCCAGCAGCTGGATACGCCGCAAGTGCTATACGATAAGCCGGTCAACGTCTTCGTCGCCGGGTTTATCGGTTCGCCTTCGATGAACTTCTTCGATGCCAAGATTTCCCGTAGCGACTCGACGCTGTTCGTCGACGCCGGCGCATTTGCCGTGCCGATTCCGGCCGACAAGGCGCAGCGCTTCTCCTCGCGGGTCGGAAAAGACATCATCTTCGGCATCCGCCCCGAGCACGTTCACGATCCGCAATTCGCACCCCCCGGCATCACCGCGGCTCGCGTGGAAACCCGCGTGGACGTCACTGAGCCGATGGGCAACGAGGTCTTCTTATATCTGGTCAGCGGCGAGCACACCTTCATCGCCCGCGTCGACCCGCGCACCCGCGCCCGGATGGGCGACCGGCTCGAAGTATCCTTCGATATGAGCCAGATCCACGTCTTCGACCGGGATACGCAGGTCGCCGTTCGCTGATCCTTTCGATCCAACCATCCTTCCCGCGCCCGCTCCCGGGCGCGGGATTTTTTTACCGCCCGTTGTCCGGGCCGCTTCCCACGGAGGTTTCCATGGCGGATTTCGATTTGATGCGTTCACTTTCACAAACCGCGCAAACCAAAATCGTCCTGCTGGTGATGGACGGCCTGGGCGGGATACCGGTCGAATCCGGGGGCCCGACCGAACTCGAGGCCGCCCTCCGGCCAAATCTAAACCGCCTCGCCGCCGAGGGATGTCTGGGGCAGATGAATCCGGTCGGATACGGCATTACCCCCGGCTCCGGCCCGGGGCATCTGGCGCTCTTCGGATACGATCCGCTCAAGTTCGACATCGGCCGCGGCGTGCTGGAAGCGTTTGGAATCGGCGTGCACGTTGGTTCCGACGATGTGGCCGCGCGCGGCAACTTCTGCACTGTGGATCCCAGCGGCAAGATCACAGACCGGCGGGCCGGACGTATCGCCACCGACGCGTCCAAGTTGCTGGTGGATAAGCTCGCCAAAATTAAACTCCCTGGGATCGAAATCGAAGTAAAGCCCGTCAAGGAACACCGCTTCGTGATCGTGATGCGCGGGATGGGGCTGTCCTCGTGCCTAACCGAAACCGATCCGCAGAAAACGGGCGTTCCGCCCCTCCCGGTCAAGGCTATCGAGCCCAAGGCGCAAAGAACAGCGGACCTGTTCAACGAGTGGATCGCCCAGGCCGGAAAGATCCTCGCCGACGACCATCCCGCCAACATGCTCACCCTGCGCGGGTTCTCTGGTGATCCGCGCCTGCCGCAGTTCAACGAGATCTATAAAGTGAAATCCGCCTGCGTGGCGGTGTATCCGATGTATCGCGGCGTGGCCAAGCTGGTAGGAATGCAGGGGATCGCCTTCGAGGGGGACACCCCCGAGGATGAATTCCGCGCCGCCGCCAAGATTTGGAAGGATTACGATTTCCTTTTCATCCACATCAAGGCGACGGATTCGCGCGGGGAAGACGGGGACTTCGCAGCCAAAGTCAAAGTAATCGAAAAGGTGGACGCCGCGCTGCCCACATTGCTCGCCAGCAAGCCGGACGTACTGCTGGTAACCGGCGACCATTCGACCCCGGCAAAACTCAAAAGCCATTCATGGCACCCGGTTCCGCTCCTGCTGTGGGCGCCGGAAACCGTCCGCCCCGACACGGAAACCGCCTTCGGGGAAAGGATGTGCGCCCGCGGAGGATTGGGCACATTCCCAACCGCGGAGCTCATGCCGCTGGCGCTGGCGCATGCCAACCGTCTGATGAAATACGGAGCCTAGGAAGAAACGCTTTCTGCTCAAAACTAAAACGGGCGCCCCTGAGGGGCGCCCGTTTTTTCTATTTCATGAAACAATATTGTCATGCCCGCGCGATCCCGGCGGGCATCCAGAGTTCATTTATCGCCTGACGTGGATTCCTGCCCCCCCCCCCGAAAAGTACACTCGAGGGCAGGCAAAGACACGCGGGAATGACGAATATTTCAATTAAATTCACAACAATCGTATCCCTGGGACGGAGTAATTCCTATTCAATATTTTGTCCACTACGCTTTCGTCCGCCGCATTTTCTTTCCGGCAACCGCGGCGGGCCTCGCCCCGTGGAACGGTGGCGCGGTGATGCCGCAGATGGTGCACAGGCGCTTGTCCAGCAGCCGGGTGCGGACTCGCGCGTCGATTTCCGGTAGATCGGCGGAAGTGGTGATGACCGTTGCCAGTTCGGCGTTGTAGCGGTGATTCAGAAGCTGGAATAATTTTTCCCGCGCCCAGGGTGTGGCATTCTGCGCGCCGAGGTCGTCCAGCACCAGGAGATTGACCGACCGGATTTCTTCGAACATCCGGTCATAGGAGACCGGGCTGGCGGGGTTGAACGTCGAGCGCAGGTAGTCGAGAAAATCCGGAACGACGACGAACAGCGAAGGAAAACCCTGTGTTTCGCGGTAGTTGGCAACCGCGGCGGCCAGGTGCGTCTTCCCGCATCCAAACGACCCCATCAGGACCAGCCATCCGACCGGCGATTCAGCCATGCGGCGAGAATGTTCCAGCGCCACCCGCAAGCCTTTGGATTCTTCCGGCGAAAGATGTTCGTTCTCGCGCAGCGAAAATGAGGCGAAGGTCTGGCGGGAATGCAGATACAACGACGAAAGATCGGTTGAGGCATATTCTTTGATGGGCTGGCGGTAATCCGGCGCGAGGATCCGCACGCGGTTGACCCGCTCGGAATCCGAAAGGCGCGAACGGATCCGGCCCTCGATCTCTTCCAGCCGCAGGTTGGTGGTGATCACCGTGGGCATCTCGTTGAGATAGCGGAAATCCAGAAGCTGGAAAAGTTTTTCCTGCGCCCAGGGAGTGGTGTTTTGCGTCCCAAAATCGTCTAGGATGAGCAGCGGCACCTGCCGGATTTCGTCGAATCGTTGCGAAAACCGCTCGTCGGTTCCTTCGAAGGACGCCCGCAGCCAATCGAGAAGATCTGGCACCGTGAGGAACAAAGTTGGAATGCCGTGATCGACGGAGAAGTTGGCGATGGCCGCCGCAAGGTGGGTTTTACCGCATCCAAATCCGCCTTCCAGCAGTAGCCATCCCGAACGCGTTTGCGAGAAGGCGAAGGCCAGGTTGTAGGCCTGCTCGAGAGACCTCTGCGCCATTGGGCTGAGCGCCACCCTGCCGTGCGGCGAAAAGGATTCGAACGTCATATGCTGCAGCCGCTGGAGGTTGCTAAACCGATATAGCCGCTCGCTGGCCTGCGATTGTAAAATGCCCTGCATGCAAACGCACGGCGTCACCCGGCCGAAGTTCGGATCGCCCACCGGAACGTTGTAGCGTAAATATCCGACCCCGCCGCAGATCGGGCAGCCCGGTTTTCCGGGTCCGATGACCGACGGTTCGGGCAGGTCAGTGCTCGATAAAGTCCGCATACTCTCCTTCGACATACCGCTTGCGGTCTTCGTCCGACGGCGGCTTTCCCCCGCCCTTCCCTTCCTTCTTCCAACGCGAGAGAATCGCGGCGATGTAATTCCAGGACCGGGCGTTGTTTTCCACGGCGATGCGCATCGCTTCTTCAATCCAAGGAGCGGGATATTCCTTCTCCGCGTCGCGCAGGATTTCCGCCAGCATCGGCGTCAACGCGCCGATATTCTGTTCATACAGCGTGAAGATATTCGGGCGTTCTTCCCACAACTCGGCTCCGGGGGAATCATCCGGTGTCCACTCGCCGCGCGCAAGGCCTTCGGCTGCGGCTCTTCCGTGTGGCGAATTAAGGAAGAAACAGGTCTCCTCCGCGCCCGATGTGCGAACCGCGATGAGCGTTCCCCGCGCGATGGCCCGCTCGAGTGCATCGTCCAGCGCTTGCTCATCGCTCTTCCCGCCGCCCCCCAACGCGGCGATTAGCGCAACGTCTTTTTTCATCGCTCCCAGCATCAAATAATGGAAAGGCCCTTCCTGCCGCGAGAAAACCCAGAATGCGTACAACGTGATTTTCAGTTCCCCCAAATGGTCGATCCGCGGCAGAAGCTCGGAGAAAAACGGAGCCGGCAGCGGCGTCATCCGCACCGGGCCCTCCGGGAATCCCGCAAATCCTTTCATCCGCGGTTCTCCCGGGGCGGCCCGGCCTGATCCTCCGGCCGTACCGCCGCGTCTTCGAAGCGTGTGCGCGACGGGAAGAAGATCAATTCCACGCTTCCGGTCGGCCCGTGGCGGTGCTTGGCGACGATAATCTCCGTGACGACGGCCTCCACCCGCGGGGAATGGATGCGCCGTGAGGAACTGGACGGGGTGGATTCGCGCTCGGATCCTGCGATGCCCTCTTCCTGGCGATGGATGAACATAACGATATCGGCATCCTGTTCGAGCGATCCCGATTCGCGCAGGTCCGAAAGCTGCGGGCGTTTGCTGGTGCGCTGCTCCACCGCGCGCGAGAGCTGCGCGGCGGCCACCACCGGCACGTTGAGCTCGCGCGCCAGCGCCTTGAGGTAGCGCGAAATGTAGGAAACTTCCTGGACCCGGTTTTCGGTGCGAAAGTCGCTGCCCATGAGTTGGAGGTAATCCACCAGCACCAGGTCGAGGTTGTATTCGAGATGAAGTCGCCGGCACTTGCTGCGCAATTGCAGCGGTGTGAGCGCCGGCGTGTCGTCGAGGAAAATTTTCACTTCGCTCAGGACGGATGCGGCGTGGGTGAACCGCGCCCACTCGTCCTCGCTTACTTTCCCCTGCCGGAATTTGTGCGCATCGATCTGGGTTTCCTGGGCGAGGAGCCGCTGAATGAGCTGCTCGTTCGACATTTCCATTGAGAAGATGGCCACATGTTTCTTGTGGCTCTGGGCGACGTTCTTGGCGATGCTCAGCAGCATGGCGCTTTTGCCCAAGCCCGGTCGGCCGGCGACGATCAGCAGGTCCGAGCGCTGCATTCCACCCAACAGGCGGTCCAGATCGGAAAAGCCGGTCGGGATCCCGAGCGATTCTTCCGGATGGCGGGTGAGGTACTCCAACCGGTCGAAATATTCGCTGATCACCCGGTCGATCGGCTGCACGTCGCGCGTCAAGCGGCGTTGGCTGACCTCGAACACAGCCTTCTCGGCCTCGCCCATCACGTCGGTCACGGTCGAGCGTTCGTCGTTGGCGCTTCGGGCGATCTCGCTGGCCGCCTCCAGCAGTCGCCGCCGGACCGCTTGTTCCTCCACCATCCGGCCGTACGCCTCGGCATGAAGCGAGGTCGGGACGTTGTTCATCAATCCCGCCAGATAGGCGGCTCCACCGGCTTCCGCCAGCCTCTCAAGCCGCTCCAATTCCTCCGCGACGGTCAGTGCGTCGATCGGTTGCTGCCGGTCGACCAGCCGCTGGAATACATCCCAGATCCATCCGTTGCGGTGGATGTAGAAATCGGACGAGGTGAGAAAGGAGGCAACCTCGAAAAAAGCTTCCGGGTTGATCAGCACCGCGCCCAGCAGCGCTTCCTCCGCTTCGCGGTTATGCGGTTCTACGTTACCGCCGGAAGGTGAAGCGGTCGGTGAAGATTCCGTGTTGGAGGGGAGAAAATCCGTCATCGGGTTTCTAGTGAAAGGCTCGTTGTCGTTGGATTGGGATCAGTTGCGGAACGTCCGCCGTTTCGAAATTCTCCGGCGCTTGAAAACATGCCTGCCTGTGGCTTTAGCTTTTTGGTTTTTTCTCCGGCGGCTCGTCCCCCATATCCAAATGCTGGATGAAATCCTTGAAAACATCCAGCCGGTCGTCGGGGATTTCTTCCCCCGCATCCGCGGATGCTTCCCGTTTTTCGCGGATGTCCGTCTCGGGGATCGTGCCCGCCCGGTCCATCACCGCCTCGGCGATGAAGATCGGCGCGTGGACCCGGATGGCAAGCGCGATGGCGTCGGATGGGCGGGAATCCACTTCGATTTGCGTCTCACCCTTGCGGACCATCAGGCGGGCGTAGAATACATCGTCGCGCAGGTCATGAATCTCCACGCGTTCCAACACTGCCCCCAGCCCCTGGAGCAGGTTCTTGAGCAGGTCGTGAGTCATCGGCCGGACGGCTTCCACTTCCTGCAGGAACATGGCGATAGCTTCCGCCTCGAACTGTCCGATCCAGATGGGAAGGAACCGGTTCCCGTTCGTTTCACGAAGAATGACCACCCGGCTTTGCGAGACAAGGTTGACTTGAATTCGGTCGACGGTCACTTCGATCATTGACCCTCCGGATACGGGCATGCACCTTGCACTCCGGTTTTCTCATTCTAACACAGTGTCGGGTATATAATCCGGGTATGAAATTTCTGCGACGGTTTTTTTTCCTGATTCCGATTCTCCTCGCGGTAATGATATTTCCCGCCGCTTGTTCTCCTACGGCAGCCACCGGTACGGTTGTACTCCCATCCACGCTCTTTCCCACGGAGACCTGCCAGGGAATTCTATGCACACCGGTATCCCAACCGCAAAGCAGTTCCGCCTGCAATTGCGAGCCTGGAAACGTATCCGCAACCCCCCTTCCTGCCGCCGATAAAAATACCCTCACGCCCTCGCCGAGCGCGTTTGCCGCGCTGCAATTCACTCCGCCTTCGCTTCTGAGCCAGCAGGGAATGCTGGCCATGGCCGTTCACGCAAACGGCCATGCGAACCTCTGGCTTTGGCCGATGGGGCTGGCCAACCCGATCCAAATCACCGACGGCTCTACGGATGATCGAGATCCGGCGTTCCGTCCCGACGGCGGCGCGATCGCGTTTGCGTCGCAGCGCGGCGGAAATTGGGATCTGTATATCCTGGACCTTTCCTCCGGACAGATCGAGAGTCTGACCACCTCCGCGGAATTCGAAGGACATCCCTCCTGGTCGCCGGATTCCCGCCAGATGGTCTATGAACAGTACACGAACGGTCACTTCGCCATCAACATCCGGCGGGTCGAGGATAAAACGCTCATGTGGCAGGGACCGAACGGAATGGATTCCATGGAGCCCGACTGGTCGCCGCTGGCCCGTTCGATTTCCTTCACCGGGCGCACCGGGACGCACACCGACATTTATGTGTTTAACCTGGATACGCAAACCATCACCGATCTGACCAACACCCCGGATCTGGACGAACGCGATTCGGCGTTTTCTCCCGACGGGAAATCGCTCGCCTACTCCGTGGAGCAGAACGGTTACACCTGGATCTATACGCTTTCGATCGACAATCCGTCGAAGAAACCCACGCTGATCGGACAGGGCGCGGCTCCGGAATGGAGCCCTGACGGCAAATGGATCCAGGGAACGGCCCAACCGGATTTACTCCACTCGTATCTGCTTTTTTCTCCGTCCGTGGGACAATCCCTTTCCCCGGCGGCCTTATGGATCTCGGGAAGAGTCGACCGGGCAACCTGGACATCGGTGGCGCTGCCCAACCCATTACCGGCCTGGATTCTTCCGCTTGCTTCCACAAAACCCGCCCCCCCATCCACTATGCCCCCAGCCGGCACCCCCCTTTCGGCGCAACTGGTCAATGTGGATGTCAACGCATCGGATCCCCGTCTGAGCTCAGCGGTTCTACAGCGGTTTCAGGCGCTCCGCGGTGCGGTGAAACAACAGGCCGGGTGGGATTTCCTCGGAACGCTGGACAGCGCTGCGATCGGCATCGATACCCCGATGCCTCCGAAAGAAACGCTTTCCTGGCTTCGCACCGGGCGGGCTTTCGCCGTCTCGCGCGCGGCCGTATCGAAGGGATGGTTGGTCGTCGTCCCGGACCCGGCCGGTCCCCGGGATTATTGGCGGCTGTTCGTCCGGGCCGCCGAGCAGGACGGTTCCCAGGGCGATCCGTTGCGCTATTTACCGTGGGATTTCGACGCGCGAACCTCGGGGACTCCATCGGCGTTGGATAACGGCGGGCGGTTCTATGCGGATATTCCGACGGGATACTTTATCGATTTCACACAATTGGCCGCCGAGTTCGGCTTCGAGCGAATACCTTCCGAGCCGGATTGGAGAACGTATTACTTCGGAATCAATTATTGGGAATTCATATGCGCCGACGGGTTGGATTGGTCTACCGCCATGGATGAACTCTATCCTCCGAGCGCCTTTATTACACCCACGCCAACCCACACACTCACCGCTTGGTGGTACCAACCCTCCAAAACACCCACGGCCACACCCACCCCGACCACCGCGCCTTAAGATGGCATATTCATTGCATCCATAGGCATTGAAGGATTTCGCCTTTATTATGGAAGCGATATGAAACAGAAAACACGCGGGAGAGGGTGTTCGGGGCCGGGGTTATTGCTTGCGCTTTTCGCGCTGCTCGCCATCCCGGTATTTCCGGTGCTGGCCGGCGGGAAAATCCTAAACCTTTCCGATATCACGCCCACGGTATCCGACGATTCCTTATCCACTCCTCCGGCTTTGGAACCCACTCCACTCCTGGAATATCCTCCCCTGTCGGAGAATCGCCCGCCAACCTACAAGGCTCCGCTTCAGCTCCGGGCCGAGGATCATTATTGGTTCGACCGGCCGATTGCATCGACCTACCGGAATTGGATCGATCCCGACTACCCTTACGGGAGCAATCTCTCCGGCGAAATGTCTGTCCACAACGGTGTGGATTTTCCCACAGGATTCGGGATCCCCGTTCTGGCAGCCGCCGACGGTGTGGTCTCTTGGGCGGGAATGGGGCTCATGGGCCACTTCCCCGACAAGAACGACCCCTACGGCAACTCAATTTCCATCCGCCATGATTTCGGATATCTGGGCCAGCCGGTTTTTTCGGTATATGCGCATCTATCGAAGATTGATGTGGTCGAGGGGCAACGCGTTAATGCGGGCGATCAAATCGGTTTGACCGGGAGCACCGGCCATGCATCCGGACCTCATCTGCACTTCGAAGTCCGCGTTGGGCAGGATGCCTTTACCAATTCCAGAAACCCGGAACTCTGGTTGGTTCCGCCGGTGGGATACGGCGTGCTGGCCGGGCGCATCGAGGCGGCCGATTCCTGGCCGCTGATCGAATACCCATTCCACCTGATCAGCGAGGAAACAAAAACTGATCGGAGGCTATTAACTTACGTAGGAAACGTCACACACCCGGATAACATCTACCAGGAGAATTTTGTCGTCAGCGACTTGCCGGCAGGAACTTATCTCATCCAGACCTGGGTCTGGTGGCGATTCTATTCCTTTACAGTGGATATAGCACCCGGACAGACCACGTTCGTCCTCGTCCATTCCGGACTGGATCCCATGATCAACCCGCCGTTGACGATTCCGAGCGGCGGGATGTAGCGGAAGTTCGCATTACCCCTCTTTAAAATAAACCAAAAGCAAAGCCGGCTCTATGGCGGTTGAGCGAATATGTGTAGGGGATCACAAGGTATAAATAGATTTTCTTCTTGTCCCTCAACCCATCGCGCGCGGACTTTGCATCAATATTTTTTCTATTCCGGTATATTCATCCAAATTTCGTCATCAATCCCTCAATAATTAATCAGTAGAATAATATTCCTCCCCGCAATTCCGCAATCGACTTTGCCAGGCAGCGCGCCACGTCGCCGGCCAAGACCGAATCAGGTGCGCCGGCATCGGAAGCGGCAAGCTCACCCGCCCGTCCGTGCAGATATGCTCCCAACACCGCCGCCTGCCAGCTTTCCACGCCCTGAGCGAGGAGTCCGCCGATTGTTCCGGCCAGCACGTCGCCGGTACCGGCTCGCGCCAAAGCCGGCGTGGCAAACGGCTCGATGCCGCACCGGCCGTCGGGAGCGGCCACCACGGTAAAGGAGCCCTTGAGAATCACCACTGCGTTCCATTGTTTAGCAAACCGCAACGCTACGCCGGACCGGTCTTTTTGAATCTCCTCTATCGAAAGGCCGGTCAGTGCCGACATCTCGCCGGGATGCGGCGTGAGAATACATCCCGACGGAAGCAGCGCGGGCCAGTTTTCCAATTCGGAAAGCATTCGCAGCGCGTCCGCATCCACCACCATCGGCGGGAGCAATCTCTTTTGTTCGACATTATGCTTTTCGGGGATTCCGAAACCGATCGGGGTTTTCTTCCCTTGCTCGTCCTGTAAAAAAACCTTGAGAAACGCGGCCGTCGATTTTTCCCGGCCGATGCCCGGACCGATCACCAAGGCCTGGGCTTGCTCCACTTCCGGGAGCAGCACGTCCGCTGCATCGGACCCGATCACACCAAAATCCTCCGGCAGGACGATCCAGGTGGCTTCTGGAAGTAGCGGGATGGCGGCAGGGTACACCGGATTGGGAACAGCCATAGTGACCAAGCCGGCGCCGGACCGATAGGCGCCCATTCCGGCCAGCATGGGTGCGCCAGGATAGTTGCTCGAACCCCCGATGATAATGACCCGTCCGAATGTTCCCTTATGGGAATCGCGGGGCCGCGGCCGGAGCCAGCTCCGCACCAGATCGCGGTCGGCCAGAAGTGGGCCGGGCACGCGCAGCGAACTCAAATCCCCGGGGAGCCCGATATCGGCGACCATCAAACTTCCGACGTATTCTGCGCCGGGGAACGCCAGCAATCCCGTTTTGGCTGCTCCCAGCGTCACGGTCAAATCCGCCGGCAGGGTTTGCGGCGCCGCCTGGCCGGTGTCGCAATCGACACCGGAGGGACAATCCACAGCGACGAGAAACGGCCGACGGTCGGATCGTTCCCAACGCGCTTTTATGGCGGCAAGTATCCCCGCCACCGGCGCCTTGAGTGGCAGCTTGGTTCCAGTTCCAAGGATCGCGTCGACCAGAATATCTGCGTTGTCCAGCGATTGGAGCAATGCGTTCAGGCCGGGTTCTTTTTCGGCGTTCTCCACGACGGCACCAGCATCAGCCGCGGCCCGCCATCGCGGATCGTTTTCCTTGCGCGGGGCGGCAAGGAAAACGCGCACGCTGGCGCCCGCCCGCGCGAAATGTTCCGCCGCAACCAGCCCGTCGCCGCCGTTGTTTCCGCTCCCGCAAAGAATGACCACCCGTTTTTTCTCCACCGGCCCCCGGCGGATCACCGTGCGGGAAAAAACGGCTTCCCCGGCGCGATCCATCATGCGCTCAAAGCTCACCCCTTTTCGGTCGGCTTCGGTTTCGATCGCGCGCATTTGCGCGATGCTGACGATGTAAGCCATGATTTTTTCCTCCGTCGACGCGATCGGATGGACAAGGAAAACCCAATCGAATTATACGACCCCCGGGTGATTCTTCCCCCTTGCTTCCCGCCCGTGAAAACCACATCCGAAACGGTCCGGAAAACGGAATACTCGGCTGTTCGAGCGGCCCCCGGTGATGGTATTTTGCATTCCTCCGAAATCGGGGCGTTGCTTCAAAGAGGTATTTTAGTAAGTGGAAATTTATTTCATATGCGAATGGGTATAGTATAAAAATACAAGCCGCCGACCGCCGGCATTGGATGTCGCAAGCAAAACAATTTCAACGGATGCCAGAGGGCTTTGGGTGAGCGAAGATCCCATTTCTTCGCCGCTGCCTCTACGAGAATTGATCGGTGACCTCCGCACGCCGCCTCCGGGCGGCGGCTTGATTTTTTCCCCCGCTTCCGGGCGAAGGAATGCCATTATTTCCTTTTTATTCCAATGGGAACTCAGCCTTCGAAAATCAAGGGCAGGCGCCCCCGGCGGGACTCGGACCCACAACCACCGGATTAGAAGTCCGATGCTCTATCCATTGAGCTACGGGGGCGTAAGGCTATTTTAACAAATTTAACGGGGAAGGAAGAGGAGTTAATCCAAGACCGGGCGAATGCCCTTGTACACCCGGCTGCCCGAAAGCGTGCGCAGCATCGTGATTGCCGGCCGGTTAATTAATTGCGCGATCTCGGCCACCGAGAGCGGCGTATTCCCGTTGGCCAGGAAAACGCGGAAGACGGCGTCCACCAGCGTCGTATGCGGGCCGATGTAATCCGGCTGCAAGCTGCAATGCGAGACCAACGCGTGCTGGATCCCGTCGATGGAACGGACTTCGGCCGAAACCGGGTCGATCCAATCGATCTGCGATTGATCGGAAAGTGATTCCAGAGCGGCGTGGTGTTCGGCGCAGAGGTGGCTGAGAAGATATACCCTCCATTCGCGCTCGTTGCGCCCCCACCAGTCGTAGTCGATGTGGAATCGTGTAGCCAGAGTCGGCTTGATCAACCGCGGCGCGCCCAATTCTGTCACCGGTTCTCCGTCCATTGGCCCTCGTCGAAGCGATAGTATAGATCGCCCATATGGGAATAATACGGCCGTTCCATCAATTCCGTAAAAATCGAGCCGGGCGGCGTCCGGCGCACGACGTTGATTGCGCTGTAGAGCGTCCGGGCATGGACCGTGCTTTGCGGATTAAGTTTGGCCAATTCCCGGAACACATCAGCCACTAGGCGCTCCAGCGGATTTTTCTGTTCTTCCAGGCGCAGCCACAGGTCATCGATCGAGCGCGGATCGTCGACGGCGATTACCGAAAGCTCGTCGTAATTCACCGCCACGGCCTGTTTCTGCATCGTAAAGGTTAACCGGTTGTTGGGCGATGCCGAGGCCGTGCGAATCCATTCGCGGGCCGGTTTGCGGGTGGCCGCTTCCAGAACGATCTCGCCTGGGTTGTCTCCCTCCCGGATTTGCAGGATGCCGCCTGGCAGAAGTCCCTTTTTGGGATACCACTCGGCCAATCCATACACATACCGGAAGGGAGTGACCACCCATCCGGGAAACCGCTCGGCGGTTTCGCGGTCCACGAATTCAAAACGTATGCGGGTGGCCTCGTGCGCATGCGGGAAAATTTTCGCAAGACGCGGCGTAAGGGGAAGTGCGCCCACACGCCAATGGGGAAAATCCAGGATCCGCGTCGCTTCATGAACTTCACCTTCCGGTTCGGCCGGCGGTCCCCATTCGTCGTCCAATTCGCGTTCCAGCGCCAGGAGCGGTTCCGACAAACGGCTCCGGCCGGCCGGAGCCGGATCGTAGGCCAGGCGTCGTGGCGGAAACATCACTTCCGGTGGCTCCAGGCGCCGCAGGAACCACGCCATTTCCCCCGCCGCACCGACTTCCTCGAAACGCTCATCCCGGTAGAGCGCGTAGTCCAACGAAAAGGCCGCCAGGCGTGGGTCCACGTTCGGCGGAAGCTCGATGTGCTCAAGCAGTGCAGACGTCGGAAGCGGTCCACCCTGGGCTACATCCAGCACCGCTTCGGCAAGATTGAGATGTCCGTGCGAGATCTCGATCAGCAGAGAACGCGGGAACCACCGGCCGCCGATCTTCACGATGTCGGTGTCCTTGCTTAATTTCAATTCGATGGTTTGAAGAATGGATTCTCCGTGCTCCCTGAGAATTTGCTCCGGCGATCGGTCGCTGGCGCCGAGCATCGTCTCGAGCGGAATCGTGTTCAAGTGATGGTTTTCCAGGCGGGCCGCGAATTCCCTCTCCATGTCCTCCCCCTGGACCCGGATGACCTCAAATGGCCCGGCTTCCGGATTCGCGCCCGGGCGGATGGACATCACCGTCCCATGGATGAAACCCAGTGTCGGAAAAACCAACCGCTGTCCGACGCGATACGCATTGCGCGGCAGATAGACCGTATCCTCCGGATCCAACCGGGCGCGGCGTTTGGCTTCGGTCTGCAATCTCTCCCGGATGATGGCGACCGCGAGCGGCTCCGATGCCATGGGAGCGCCTTCCTCCAGAAGAAGGTTGTTGACAAAATCGATGTCTGAATCCGAGAGGTTGAAACCGTCGCCCCAAGGCTGCGAGGCATTCGCGGGATAATCTGACACAAGTTCCTCAAATCTTATGGAAGTCGTCCGCACCGGGAGGGCGGGCAGGTCGATTATACCTCGTCCATCGGATGTTGCAAGGCCGAAGGGCGCGAAATATTTTTTCTGTGGTAGGCGCCCTTGCGAAAATGGTTCATCGGTTATATCATCTTCAATATGCCAGGAGCGGGGTAGCAAATGGAGTCCACGGCCAATTCCACACCGTTGGAATGTCCCCAGTGCGGCGCATCCGTTCCGCCAGGCCAATCCTACTGTCCGGAATGCAATGTAGACTTAATCCTGTACACCGACCTGCTGTTCCGCCAACGGTTGGAAGAAGCTCTCACCCCGCCCCCTGCCGCCCCCTCCAGCATGGAGGAGCTCATCCCCCGCTTGGGCGACAGCCTGGTCGCCCAAAAAATCATCACCGCACAACAATTACAACAGGCGCTGGATGTCCAGGCGGCCGACAAGAGCGGGGGCAAATCGTCGCGGCGCGTCGGTCAGATTCTGATCGCGATGGGCGTGTTGAAGTCCGAAGAGCTGGACCGGGCGATCGCGGCAATGGTCGTCCAGTTGCAAACGGCGCTGCAAACGTCCAACCGCAGGCTGGAGGACCGGGTGCGCGAGCGCACGGTCGAGCTTTCCCACGCGCTCGAACGCCTTTCGGAACTCAACCAGTTGAAAGCCGATTTTGTGGCCAACATCTCCCATGAATTGCGCACGCCGATGACCCATATCGTCGGCTACATCGACCTGCTGGCGGATGATACCTTCGGTCCCGTCTCCCCCCAGCAGCGGGAGGCGCTGGAGACGCTGCACCGCGCGGCGGAACGGTTGAACGGGCTGATCGACGATCTGATCCAATTTTCCGACACCTCCCGCGGCGGCATTACCCTGACGGTTCAATCCGTGTCCTTGCGCGACGTGATTCAGGAAATGCTTTCGCGGATGATGTCGAAAGCCCAGCGCGGGAACGTGCGCATCGAAATTCATCTTCCCTCCGACCTTCCCCCCGTTCATGCAGACGGCCGGAAGATCACCTGGGTAATTTCCCAGTTGGTGGATAATGGAATAAAATTCACACCCTCCGGAGGAAAAGTAACCCTTCGTGCCGGAGGTGTTTCCGACCGGGTGTGGGTCACCGTGGAAGATACCGGCGTCGGCATCCCGGCTTCCCGCATGAACGAACTCTTCGAGCCATTCCACCAGCTCGATGGATCGATCACCCGCCGGCAGGGGGGAACCGGAATGGGTTTGTATCTGTGCAAGCAGATTGTGGAAGCCCACGGTTCAAAGATCACGCTGCAGAGCAAGGAAGGAAGCGGGAGCACGTTCCTGTTCGATCTTCCTATCGCGCGGCCGCCGGAAACAAAACCCTAGACTGCGCTCCGGTCTCCGAATCCCCGGAGGATTGCTCCCTTCTCCGGCGCAAGCACCGAATTGCATTTCATGAAAGGTGGACGGAATCCGATGGCCGTTTCGAACTCTCCCCAGACGCTGAGAAATAAAATGCTGGGCGTGCTTCTGAAAGATGCGCGCGAGGCCGCCCACCGCAGGATCCGGGATGCCGCCGAATCCATCGGCATGACCTCCTCGATGCTCTCCGCCCTCGAATCCGGAAGACGGTCGATTACGCTTCCGGAACTCGAAGCCCTTGCCTACACCTACGACGTCCCGATCCGGCACTTTCTGTATAACGCCAAATATCTCAATGCGGAGACAAGGGAAACGATTGATCTCCACCGGCTGGTGGCGATCCGCCAGAAGATGATCTCCACCAAGTTGCACCAACTTCGATCGGACCAGAATCTGAATCTGGGCGAGCTTGCGAAAAAGACTGGGCTGACCGTGCGCCGGATCAAGGCCTATGAGAACGGCGTCCGTCCCATCCCGCTTTCCGATTTGGAATCGATCGCCTCTGCCATGGGAGTGGAAGCGGATTCCTTTCTGGAATATCACGGTCCTGTCGGAGAATGGGAATTGAACCGGGAATCCGACAACCAATTCCAAAAACTGCCTTCGGACATCCGTCACTTCGCCGCGCAACCCCTGCACGAACCGTTTCTGCGGCTGGCGATGAAACTTAGCGAACTGCCCGCCAGACGGTTGCGGGAAATCGCCGAAAGCATTCTGGACATCACCCTATAATCCCCTATTTCGTTTTGCCGTTGGATTCCGCCTCGGCGGGGTCCTGGCTCCCATGGCTTTCCCGGGCGAAAACTCAATTCCGCCATATCGGATGGCATCCGATTTCCTACTGGCTCGGCCGGCCGGCTTCCCTTTCCTTACTCAGAGCGGACGGGGCTACGCGCGGCTCCCTCCTGGCATCGCCCGATCAGCTGGGTACAGCTTGGCTGCATCTCTTCGCGGCTGATACGCCGCCTGGAGAGCGAGCCGCCTGGGCGCAACTCTGGCCGGAGGCTGAGAAAATATTAACCGGAATGGGGCTTGAGGCAGTCTGGGCGATGGCAACCCAACCATGGCTCTTGGCCCTGTTGAAAAGCAGCGGATTTTCCGAACGCGGCACGGTGATTGCCTATTGCCAGCAGCCGTCGAAATTCTGGCCTGTTTCGGAATTCATGCAACACATCGCACCGCTCCGGGAGGAGGATCTTCCATCCGTGGAAGCCCTGGACCGGGCTGCGTTCGATCCACCCTGGCAAATGGATTCCGACGCTTTGCGCGAGGCCATGGAACGGTCGCTGCTTGCGGCCGCTCTGGTTTTGGAGGACCATATCGCCGGGTATCTCATGGCCGTGGCCACTCCGCACGGCGTTCATCTCACCCGCCTGGCGGTCCATCCGAACGATCAAAGCCGGGGGTTCGGCCGGGCGTTGACCGCCTATGCGCTGAATTATTTTCACCGGGAGGGCGCCCCCTGGGTAACCGTCAATACCCAGAACGGAAACCTGCGCTCGCGGAATCTCTATCGTTCGATGGGATTCTCCGAGATGCAGGAATCCTATCCGGTCCTGCGAATCGAACTCAAAGGGAATCCATAGATTCTTTCGGTTTTAAAACAGCCGTACCCCGCGCGAGGAAGGCTTCCTCCTAGACAATTCTTCGCAAACATGGCAAACTAACCCGGATTAAGCAACCGCTCGATAATTCACTTGCGCCCGGAGGGGCAATGCCCAGAAGAAACAGAAACTATTCCCGCCAGCGATCGCCTTCCAGCACCATGCAGCGGAATATCCTCATTGTGGCGGCGATCGTCGTGGTCGTAATCGTCGTCATCGCCGTGGCCGCCAGCACATCGGCCCCAACCGGCGATGTGGCATTCCCCGCCCGGCAAATAGGCGATTCCGCCGCGAAAGTCGTCGTACAGGAGTTCGCCGATTATCAATGCCCGTACTGCGCCGTCTTTAACTCCTCCGCGGAAGTAACCCTCCGCGAGCAATATGTTAAAACCGGAAAAGTGCTTTTTGTCTTCCGCAGCTTTCCCATCGTTGACAGCTTCGTTGCCAACGGGAACGAATCGCATCTGGCCGCATTGGGCGCGCTGTGCGCCGGCGATCAGGATATGTTCTGGGAATATCACGATCTCCTCTATAAAAACCAGGCAACCGAAAACTCCGGAGCTTTCTCCACGCCGCGGCTTGAGGCCTTTGCCGCACAGCTGCATCTGGACAGCGTTAAATTCGACCAATGCCTGAGCAATCAGGCGCACTCGGACGTCCTCAACGGGGATATTAGCCTGGCAAACTACTATAAACTGAACGGCACGCCGTCGTTTATCGTCAACGGACATGTGGTGAACGTGAGCCAGGATTTTCATGAGTTGTTTACCGCCATCGATAATGCGCTTCAGTCTTAAAAAGTATGACGGATGGAACGAAGGCAAACCGGTTGGGCCTTCGCGGTTGGCACACGGAATTGAGGGGAATTCCATGTCGACTGTCTTGTCCTTTTTAGCGGGAATTCTCTCCGCGCGTTTTATTTTTTCACGATGAATTCAAGGATTCAATCCGGCAGCTTATCCACACGCCAAATCCCTTGCTTCCGGGGGAGGTATGCCCGGAAGGAATAATGATTTTCGATCGGCGGTATAATTGTTGGTTGGAGTGTGCGGACCGTTTCGTCCGCCGCAGCGGAGGGGGATATGGGTTCCTGGCGAATTTTTCTATTGGGTCTATTCGTAGGGTTGCTTTCCGCGGCCCTGATCCTCATCGGCAACGGCCGGCTGGAAGGCCGGCCGATTCTATTGAATACCCCGGCCGACCCGCCGGGTGTGCGGATCTCGGTTCAGGGCGCGGTGCGCGCTCCCGGATTGTACAAAATGGCGCCCGGGAGCATCGTCCAGGACGCCGTATTCGCCGCGGGCGGATTTCTTCCCAATGCCGATTCTTCCCGCCTAAACCTCGCCGCCCCCCTGACCGACGGTCAGGAGTTGAGAATCCCTTTGCAGATTCCGACTCCCCTACCGGGGACTCCCTCGCCGGTATCGACTCCGATTGGAAAAAAGATCAACTTGAATATCGCCACGCTGGAGGAATTGGATTCCCTTCCCGGAATAGGGCCGGTCCTTGCGCAGCGCATCATCGATTACCGCCAAACCGTCGGCCCCTTCCAATCCATCGACGATCTGCTTCATGTTAAAGGGATCGGATCGGCGCTGTTGGAAAAAATCCGGGAACTGGTTGAGGCTCCGTGAATCCAAAAATATTTTCTTGGAAAAGACCGGGGAATGATGTTGCGAGAATCCTGCAACCGACCAGGATGCTTCCTTGGATTGCAGATCCAGGGCATCCAATGGTTTTTTATCGGTTCGGGATGAATACTTCTTCGCAAACGAACGGCTATTCCATCACCCGCCGGTAGATTTGGTTGGATTCCATTCGACCCAATCCGGAGCAGTGGGATTCGTCCTCCCGGAATTACACCCTGGGCAGGACGATCGTCTGCTGCGCCTGATACTTTCCCTTTTTATCGGCGTACGAAATCAGGCATTCCTCGTCGGCTTCAAAGAAGATCACCTGGGCGATTCCCTCGTTGGCGTATATGCGTGCGGGAAGCGGTGTGGTATTGGATATTTCCAGGGTGACGAATCCCTCCCATTCCGGCTCGAACGGGGTGACGTTGACGATGATCCCGCAGCGCGCGTATGAACTCTTCCCGACGCAAATGGTTAGTACGCTTCGCGGAATGCGGAAATACTCGATCGTGCGGGCCAGGGCGAACGAATTGGGGGGAATGGTGCACACCTCGCCGCGAAAATCGATCATCGAGCGCGTGTCGAACGCTTTCGGATCGACAATGGCGGAATTTACGTTGGTGAAGATCTTGAACTCATCCGCCACACGGATGTCGTACCCATAGGATGAGACTCCGTAGGAGATCACCCCTTTTCGAACCTGGGAATCCACATAGGGTTCGATCATTCGATGCTCTTTCGCCATCTTGGTTATCCAACTGTCCGATTTCAATCCCATAGGTATCCTCCGTCGATTAAGTAATGGCCGTCGCTGACGGTTCGACCGCCGCACCGACGACCGGATTCTCCAGGATGCCGATTCCTTCGATTTCCACTTGCACGGAATCCCCCGACTGCAGCGGGCCTACGCCCGCCGGTGTGCCTGTGAGCAGGACGTCCCCCGCATCCAGCGTCATGATCCCCGAAATAAAAGCCATGAGCTGAAAAACGGAAAAAACCATTTCCCGCGTGGAAGCCATTTGGCGGATTTGGTCGTTGACGCGGCAAGTGATCCGTAAGTCACCAGGATCCACTTGGGTGTCGATCCACGGTCCGAGCGGGCAGAAGGTGTCGAAGCTTTTGGCGCGCGTCCACTGCCCGTCCTTGTGTTGCAGATCGCGGGCGGTCACATCATTGGCGGCCGTATATCCGAAAATATAATCCCGCGCTTCGTTGGGGGCGATCCGGCGGGCTTTCCTCCCGATGACCACCGCCAGTTCCGCTTCGTGTTCCACCTGTCCCGACTGAAGTGGGAGAATAATCGGGTCGTGCGGACCGATTACCGCCGAAGGTGGTTTGAGAAAGAGCAACGGAACTTCGGGTACCTCGGCGTCGTGCTCGCGCGCATGCTCGATGTAATTCCTGCCCACGCACACGATTTTTCCCGGGACGAGCGGAGAGAGTAACTTCACCGTGGAGCTAGGCCAGGTGACCGGGATCCGGCGGTGCGCGCCAAACAATGATCCTTCGATCGATCCGATCCGCTCGTCCTCGATCCACCCGAGCCGGACGGCGTCTTCTCCCCTGCGCTGGAACCTTACGTAGCGCATGTTTATGATCCCCAGACCCGGAACTGTTCGAGGATCGACCCGCCGATGAATTCGCGCAGAATCGAATCGTCGGGGATGAATTCGGTTGAGAGCGGGCGGAACCACGCCAGGAAAGCCAGCAGCCGTTTGGATTCGACATACTCCGCAGTATCCGGTTTCACCTGCAAGAGAAGCGGCTCCGCGATCGGCCGCAAGGCCGAAAGTTCGTAGATCAGCGCCGAATTGAAAATACTGTCGCAATTTTCCTGGTAGATAAAAATATTTCTGCGCTCCCCGCGGCGGACTCCGTCCCAACCGGAGATGGTAAAGGCGGGGGAATGCCCCCGGGCGGCTGCGTCGCGGACAATCCGCCGGATCAGCCGGGTGTCGGTTGTGGAAATGCGGTTGTGCCGGTCCAGGTTCAATTGGGTCAGGGCGGAAACATATATCCGATAGGCATCCGTCGGAATGAATCGCGGCAGGAGTCCCGGGTTGAGTCCGTGGATGCCTTCCATAATGATCACGGTTCCCTCGGGCAGCCGCACGGTATCCCCTTCCGTTCGTTTTCCTGTCTGAAAATCAAAACGGGGAAGCGCCACTTCTTCCCCGGCCAATAACCGCTTCAGATCTTCATTCAGCCGGTCCCGGTCCAACGCTGCAAAGGCGTCGAAATCGGGTTCTCCCGATTCGTCACACGGCGTCTTTTCGCGGTCGACGAAGTAATTGTCCATCTCCAGCGGATACGGACGCATCCCCTGCGAAAGCAATTGAATCGACAGCCTGCGCGAGAAGGTGGTTTTCCCGGAGGAGGACGGACCGGCGATCAGCACAAGCCGGATCCGCTGGCGCGACTCTGCGATGCGGCGTGCGATTTCGGCGGTTTTCTGATCGTGAAGCGCCTCGGCAACCAGGATCAATTCCGACCCCCGCCCCTGCTCAATCGCTTCATTGAGCATCCCGACGTCTTCCAATCCCAGCCGCTCCTGCCACAAAGCGTATTCGCGGAAAGTGGCCCACAGCTTGGGGTAATCCCCGTTGGACATAATCTCGTTGGGAAGGTGGCGGCGTGGGAAGCGCATGACAAAACCGGTCGAAATGTGGTTCAGACGAAACAGTTTAAGGTATCCCGTCGAGGGAACCATATAGCCGTGAAAATAATCCTCAATCCCCCGCAGGGAATAGAGGGTGACATAATCTTTCCGGCGTGTTTTCAACAGGCGCACCTTGTCCGGATACCCTTCACGCTGAAATATGTTGATCGCCTCTTCAAGCGGGACTTCCCGGCGCAGGATGGGCTCATCCGTTTCGGCGATCTCGTTCATCCGCCCCTCGATCCGGCGCAGTTCGTCAGCGGAAAAGGACGCTCGTCCGATCGTGGTGCAGAAGAAGCCCCCGTCGCTCACCGAATGATCCACCGCGACGTCGGATCCTGGAAACAACTCGCGTATGGCGACCACCAGGACAAAGACCAATGAGCGCCGGTAGATCCTTGAACCGTCGTCCGTTCCGGTATCGAGGGGAATCAGATTCCCGTCCTCTTCGACAGGATCCGAAAGCTCGCGCAAATCCCGGCGGAACAGCGCGGCAACGACCGGCGGCTCGCCTTTGACCTGCGCCTTGCGAATAAACGCCTCGATCGGCATACCCCGGGCGCCTTCGAAGGTTCGCCCGTCGGGGAATGTCACTTGCACGGTCGTCCGTTTGGAAACCGGAACGATGTTTGAATCATTCGACATGATCGTCGCGCCTTCTTGACACTCATTTTCCGGCTGGTATAATCGCCCAGCTTTCCTCGGTAGCTCAACCGGTAGAGCAATCGGCTGTTAACCGATGGGTTCCAGGTTCGAGTCCTGGCCGAGGAGCCTTGCCCAAATTGTAACCCACTCCCCGGAGAAATCGCCTCCGGGGTTTTAATTCTCCGAAGCAGAATCCCGACGGTACGTTGACACAACTTCCATCCTCCGGTATATTTCCCTCGCCGCTTTGCGGCGCGTTTCCAACGGTCTTTGGTGCGGGTGCTCAGTACCCCGGATGGTCGAGCGAACGGCGAAGCCGGTGAAAGTCCGGCGCTGTCGCGCAACTGTAAGCCGAATTTTGGCAAGCCAGGTCGCCCGCCCGCACCGCGATCCATCTGCCTTCGCGAGAAAGGTGAGGTCGATTCCCATCGCTACCCGGCCCCGTCGTTCCCTGCCCGCGCAGGGATCTTTTTTTCCGCGCGCCCTTCCCTTCATCCTCTGCATCGCGTTGCTGATCCTCGCACTGGGCGCGAGCGTCGCCATCGGCGCGGTCCCCATCCCGATCGGCCAGCTCATCCAACTCTTGCTGCGGCGGCCGGAGGCGGCCAACCTTCCGGCATCGCTCTCCTCCATCATCTGGGACTTGCGGCTTCCACGCACAATTTTCATCGCCCTTCTGGGCATGTCGCTCGCATCGAGCGGATGCGCCTTCCAGGGAATTTTCCGCAATCCTCTTGCCGATCCATATCTCCTGGGGATCGGATCCGGCGCCAGCCTGGGGGTTGCACTGGCGATTTCGATTCCGGCCTTCTCCCTGGGGATCGGATCCGGCAAGCCGGGCGCACTGCCCGCAATCCCGCTGTTTGCTTTTGCGGGCGCACTCATCACCGTGATCCTCGTTTACCGCTGGGTGCGGCCCGGACGGGGATCGGCCCCCTCGACCCGGTTAATCCTGGCCGGCGTCGCCGCCGGAGCATTCGCCCAATCCCTCGCCGCATTCCTGTTTTACCGCACGCGCGAGCAAACCCAGCGCGCTCTCAGCTGGCTGATGGGGGGAATGCTGTTGGGCGGCTGGGATCCCGTGCGGATCACCCTGCCCTACATTCTGTTGGGGATTGTCGCGCTGATTGTAATGGGCCGAGTGCTTAATCTTCTGCAATTCGGCGACGAGCAGGCGGAGCAAACCGGATTGAATGTGGCGCGCGCGCGATGGGTGCTGATTACCGCCGCATCGCTGACCACGGCCGCCGGCGTGGCGTTCGGCGGCGTGATCGGTTTTATCGGCCTGGCCGTGCCGCATCTGGCGCGATTGCTGTGGGGCACCGATTACCGGCGATTGCTTCCTCTGTCGACGCTCCTCGGCGCGTCGGTGCTGCTGGCGGCCGACCTTCTGGCCCGTACGGTCCTGGCCCCCCAGGAATTGCCGGTGGGGATTGTTACCGCGCTGCTCGGCGCGCCGTTTTTCTTTTACCTTCTGGGTCGACGGGAAAGTGTAATGTGAAGATATTCGACTCCCCGGTCTCTATGGTCGTGGAAGATCTTTCCTTCCGGTATCCATCCTCGAAGGAAAACGCGCTCGACCACGTCTCCCTGCGCGTCTCCGGCGGGGAGGTCGTCGCGCTGGCCGGACCCAACGGCTGCGGGAAGACCACCTTGCTGCGCGCCGCTTGCGGAATCCTCGAACCCCTCACCGGCCGGGTTTGGATTCCGGGCACGACCGGTCCCGTCCACCGGCTTCCGCCGGATCGTAGAGCGCGCTTGATCGGAGTGGTACCGCAGATGGAAAAATTGCCGCCCGGTTTTACGGCGGCCGAGACCGTCATGCTGGGCAGGATTTCCTTTCACGGTTGGTTCGGCCCGGAAAGCGTCGCCGATCGCGAAGCCGTGCAGTCCGCATTATCGGCGGTCGGCCTGGACGGGCTGGATGGCCAGTTCGTCGAGACGCTCTCGGGCGGCGGGCAGCAACGGGTGATGATCGCCCGCGCGCTGGCTCAGGAAGCGCCCATTCTGCTGATGGATGAACCGACGGCGCACCTCGACGTGCGCCATCAAATGGAAACGCTCGCCCTGTTGCATGATCTGGCCCACGAGTTCCGTCGGGCGGTGCTGATCGTCCTGCACGATCTGAATCTCGTTTCCCGGTTTGCCGATCGGGTCGCGTTGCTGGAGCGCGGGCGTATGATCCGGTGCGGCCCGCCTGTGGAAGTTTTTACCTCGGAAACGCTCTCCTCCCTATACGACTTCCCCCTGCAAGTCATCCCACATCCGGAACGCGGGTTTCCGCTGGTCCTTCCCGACGGCGACGAACCATCGGCGGATGCGTACGGCGTTTCGGCATCCGCGGTGGAAATCCCACCGGGCGGGGAAAATTTGCATCGCCCGCGGAAAAGGGGATAAGATGAAATCCGGGAAGATTGCATCCTGAGGCCCGGCAGTTCGAGGAATCAAGCCGTCTGGCACGGATCATTCCGGCGTCAGGATATTGAAATTGGATTTTTTTTCAACGGTTTCAGTTTTTTTTGATCGCAGAGTTCGGGAGAGATTCCATGCCACGCATAACAAAGATCACCACACGGCGCGGGGACGACGGATTCACCGATTTGGCCGGCGGTGAACGCATCCGCAAGGATTCCAAGCGGATTCACGCGATCGGCGCTCTGGACGAGTTGAACTCCGCACTGGGTGTGGCCCGGGCCCAGAAGCCGCAACCCGCAACCGACCGCCGGCTGCGTGAGATTCAAAACGATCTGCTCTGCATCGGCGCGATGCTTTCCCGGAAATCCCTTAAGGCGCGAACCACCGACGCGCCAGGCTTCGACGTCCATTCCCCTGAAGTTCTGGAGCAGGAAAGCGCCGAGTTGCAGCGCCGGCTCGGACCGCTGGAAAATTTTCTCCTCCCCGGCGGGACCCCGATCGCTTCCAGCCTCCAATTCGCGCGGGCCGTCTGCCGCCGCGCGGAACGGGAATTGGTCGCGCTATCCAGGTCCGAAACAATCGATCCTCTGCCCCGGCTTTACCTAAACCGGCTTTCTGATCTGCTGTTTCAATATGCGCGGCTGGAAAATAGAGCGGCGGGATTTCCCGAACAATTTTGGAACAGCCGATAAAAAGTCCCGTCCATCAAGCCGGGTTGTTCCTCTCGCCATGTTCTTCGCGATCATCCCCTATCGTCGGTTGCCGGGTCGGTAAGAGCGGCGTCTCACGCAATCCAAACTGCGGAAGCGTCAAAATGGGAATCCGAAGCTTTCCAGGCGGATTGTTCCGCAGCTGAATCGATGGGAATTGGAATAATTGTAAAAAGGTTGTTGTTATTTTCTTCTTCTGGGAGGGGGCGGAAAGGTTGTTGTATCAGTCACATCGTATCTGCCGGGCTTGAGGGGATTAACTACACCATACACAATGGAAAACAACGCGGAGCCGATCAACACGACGATTAGCGCGGAGCCCAACTCAAAGAACGGGTATAAAGCGACCGGTGGCAAGGGGATCCATCCGTTCTTTTGATCGGCCGCGATAAACCAGGTGGCCAGAAAATAGCCGGCTGCCGACAGCCCCACGAGGGTAAAACAACCTACAGCAACCCATGCAGGGTGGATGGACTTTTTCTTATCCCGCATGGCCTCGATTTCAAACTGATGACCGGCACCCATGGAGTTCCTCCTCAACGGTCAATCGTTGCGTAGTGTTTCTCAGCAGAGACCGGATCGATTTCTCCCGGCGCCCGCGATTTCTCCGTTTGCTTCGACAATTAAAATTATACGACACTCTTCCCCGATAATTTCGAATTTCCACAGCGGGCTTTGTAAACGCCCGGGATTGCACCCTCTTTTCCGTCGTTCCCCGGCTTTCCAACAATCTATTTTCGAGCGGTGGGGGTTGTCCGGTTTGGAGGATATTCGGGTGCCGCCTCCGTCGCGCTGGCGAGAGGTTTTCCGCTGGATTTCGGCCGCGTGCCGTCTTCAGTCGTATCCACTTCGTCCGATCCAACCTCGATTTCCCGGAAGGTATAGCAGCATTCCTTGTCCGAGTTTCCGGTTCCTCCCAGGATGAAGGAAACTTTGTCCTGCAGAACGACCTTTCCCGAAATCCGCGTTCCGTCGAGGTAAGTACCGTTGTGGCTGTTTAAATCTTCGAGGATGATTCCCTCAATCTCCCGCCGGATGACGGCATGCGTCCGGCTGACCTTGGTGCACTGCTCCGGTGCGACGATCGTGCATTTCAGCGGGTCCCGCCCAAGGAAGGTTTCCTCCTCCCAGAGGGAGTAGCTGGCCACCGTGTGCTCACCGCGCAACTGTTGTAATTTTCCGAAGCGGTTAACCGGAAGCATGCGTTCCATATTCTTCCACCGCTCCACTGCGAACAACCGCATCAGCAGCGAGCGCTGCTTGGCTGGATCCAGCCGGAAGGGAAAATACGGCGGGGTATCGATTATTTTCACTTCGAAGCGAAGCGCCGAAATCCATTCCGGAATTTCCTCCGGCGAGGCCACGCAGAAATCGCTCTCCCACGGCCGCAATCGTTCGCGATTCCATCCCGAAAGGATTTTTTTAATTTCCGACAGATCCGCCTCGGGGTTGGCGAAACATACGCAGGTTTGCAACCGCAGATTGCGGCGTTTTCCCGGTGTCAGATCCGGGTAGTCCTCGCGGATGATGGGGATCAGCATTTCATGCAGCCGGTCCCCGTGGCCCTGCACCTGGCTATGGGGATTGAGGTAGGAAGCGGGAGAGAGTTCGCGCCCCGGAACGACCTTGTAACCCGCCATCCGCTGCCCGTCCGCGAACCAGGCGCCTTCCGCCTCCACGGTGATCTTTCCGTGATGGCTTTTCATTTCCACCAACCCGATTCCACGTTCGGAGATGACCAGGATGTCGATGTTCGGGGTATGCAGATTGAATGCTAGGAGAAAAAGTTCCTTGCCGGAATGGAAAGTGCGCCAGGCTTTTCCGGCGATTCGAATCGCCGCGTCCATCTCATGGGTGAAATCGGGCGCCCAAGGACGTCCCTGCGGATCTTTCCCTACATACAACTCAACCGGCATGGGTCAACCTCAATCGGAACGCCTTCTGGGAACGCCGGCTTCATCCAGCCGCCTTCACCCCGGCTCGGGTCGGCCAAGTATTAATAGAAAAATCGCCCATGTTTCTGAAACAGTCCTTTGCTTCCTGCTCTTTTTTTCCCGATTTATGGAATGCGGAAAAAGGCACCCAAGCCGACCTATAAGCCGCGTTCTGTGCGACGGGTTGCCCCGCCCGGCGATCATCCCTCTCGGCGCACGCGTTGCCGCGTGGCTCCAGCAGCCTACCCGAGGTTCGGACGGTGCGAGCAGCACCGTATCCCCCCAAAGGGGGTCACCTCTGTTTGGCCTTGCTCCCGACGGGGGTTGCCAGGCCGTCCGTCTTTCGGCGGACGCCGGTGGTCTCTTACACCGCCGTTTCACCCTCGCCTGACTTCTCCCGAGCGCGTTTTTTGCAGAGCAAAAAACGGGAAGGGGAGGAGCCAGGCAATGCGCTTCTCTGTGGCCCTGGTCCGGCAGGTCGCCCCGCCCTGGGTGTTACCCGGCGTCGTGCTCTTTGGAGCGCGGACTTTCCTCGATCCCATGATCGGAATCGCGATCGCCCGGTCGACTTGGATACCCGGATTACTATAACATGAAACTCTGGAACAGTTCGCACCTTGCGAGGGAAAAACCGGATCGGAAGTCTTCTCCCTGCATGGCGCTAAGCTTTCATAATCTGATGTCTTGCCCGCGGTTGCTCAAAACCGATTTTCCTTGCTCGTTCTTCCGCGCGCAAGCACGTCGGGGAGAATATCCTACGGGGAAGAATTGTCTGTCGGTGTGGGCAATTCCGGTGGAGCCAGCGAGATTTGGTTATTCGAGGTGACGCAATCGCAAGCGTGCAGGACGGATTCCAGATAATACGAGAGGGTTCCCTGGTATGGGCTGTCGCCCGAGCCCACGATCCAATCGCTCAGGTCGAAGGCCAATGGTCCGGCCGCAGAAATCCATTCTCCGTTGTACCTTCGGCCGATATGCAGGTTGGTCCCGGTCGCTCGGCCGCCTTCGCAGGATGGATGGCCGATGTGATCCCCAGCTTTCACCCGCGTTCCCTGAGCCACCCGATCTTGATCCGCAATGTGGTAATAGAGGAGAGTCCAGCCGGTGTTTTCATCGCCGTCCATGTCTAGATCCAAAATTACTGTTGCCGGTCCGCTCCGAACTACGAGGCCGTCGGTAACCGCGGTCACCCATTCAGGGCTTTCCTGACAGCCGGGTTTAGCGGCGGGAGGTGAAAAATCAATCGCCGCCCAGGGAAGCCCCTCCCCCCATACCGGGTGCGGCCCACCGGTAAAGTGCCAGATTTTCCCCGGCTCAAAAGGCAATTGCATTTTCGGTTGCTGCAAATCGCCCGGCATGAGCTGCACCGAATAAGAAAACGGATCGCCAAAGAGATTCCGGTAGGTTTGGATAAATCCGTCCGGGCTGACGGCCTGGTCGAACTGCTCCTGGCCGAACCATTGGGCCAACAGATATTGCACGGCAACCGTGCCTGGGTTTTGCCAGGGATCCGGCCGCGTAATCCGTCCGTCGGCCAGCTCGATCTCCTCAAGCTGTCCCGTCCGCCAGCCGTAGTAGCCCTCGTTCAATTTTCCCGCCGCGAGGGAGACCTGCAGCGCGAGACCGTACGCGGTGTAGTTGGCGTTTTGAAGCGGGAGCGCTTTTACCTCATCGCTCTGGTCACTGCGGGTTATCGCTTGCGCGCGATATTCCAACAGCGCCAGCAGGATTCGGGGGTTCACGGAGAAGTCGCGGGCGACGATCTGAACGTCCTCCCACCCGGATAGAGTTTGGTCAAAGGCGTATTCGGTATAGTCCTTCAGATAACCGGGATGGGAATCCACAAAAGCCTTCCCGTCAAAACCCGGTACGCCGGGTCCAGCCACCACTTCGCTGTCTGGGAGCATCTGGAACGGCGTGCCGGTGAACGGCGCCAGGTAAATCGGGACATGGAGCGCCAAGCCGGGTGTAAGCGTGGTCGTCTTTGGCGGAAGCCCGGAATTATTCTTGCGGATATCGTCGACGGTGGTGTGGAAGTGCGCGGCAATCGCTTCCAGCGTATCCCCCGATTGCGCGCGGTACTCCACCAGCTGGCCGGGTTCGATTTGACCGCGGGTGGGAAGCGGCGTAGGTTGTGCGACGGCCGCGGAGCGCGATGGAAGCGCTGAGCCCGCGGGAGTAAATGAAACGGTTGTTGCTTCCGGAACGCAGGCCGACAATCCAAGCACAACCACCAGGATTCCCCCGACCCATAACCGCGCGGTCCGCAGACGATGGATATTCGTGTGATGCAAATTATTCATCGGCTGCAACCGTTAAGAAACCGCGGGGATGAGAAGCGGGATTCGTTGCGCCGAATCCATTTTTTTTCGTTACAGGATTTTTTCATCGCGAGGTTACGTTTTATCTCCAGATCAATGTTTCACTGGATGCCCAGGGATGAGCGACGATCGTCGTCCCATCCCGCGCCATCGATCCTTCATATGGCGCTCCGCCGGCATGGCATACCCACCCGCTGAGCACGAAGGGCACCGGTCCGCCGGCAAGCATCCACTCTCCGTTAAATTTTCGCGCGATGTGGACGTGGGTTCCGGTGGCGATTCCGCCTTGGCAGGAGGGATGTCCGAGGCGATCGCCGGTCTCCACATGCGATCCCTGGGGAATTTGATCTTTGGTGGCGATATGCAGATAAAGGATGTCCCACCCGGTTTCTTCATATCCGTCGCCGTCCAGGTCGATAACAACGACGTTTTCGGACGAACGCACGATCAACCCCGGAGCGGAAGCCGTCACCCAGCTGGGGGACACGGCGCAATTCGCCGAATCCGTCGGGGCGAAATCCAGCGCCGCCCGGGCTCCGTCGTGTTCCCAGGCGCCGTGCGGCCCGCCGGTGAAAGCCCACTGCTGCTCCCGGGGAAAAGGAAGTTCCATTGTGGTCAACGGGAGTTCGGAGGAATACAGCGGCTCGACCGCCTGGTCGAAGGGATTGCCGAACATCCGGGAATAGAGGTCGAGAAAATCCGTTACGGCTTGTTGCCATGCGGAGCGGTCGGCGGTGGTCCGGGCGAAAAAATACAGGATCGCGACGGTTCCGGCGTTTAAATCCGGCGCCAAGCGGAGCACGCCGCCGTCGCCGAAAGGTAAATTCAGCAGACTGGCATCCCGCCACCCATAATAGCCGATGCTTAAAATGTTCGTCGCCCAGACCAACTGAGCCGATAATCCGGGCTGCTTGGGATCTTTATCCCCCAACGGATAGTTCAGCGTATCCGCCGAAGGATTTTTATTCGTCACCCATCTGCTTTCATACTCCAGCAACGCCAGGAGGAGTTTGGGGCTGAAGGAGTTATTGAAGGCAACCTGGCGGAGGGTTTCCGGCCCAACGGCGTTCGATCCGTTGGTGGAACGATACGAAGCCAGATACCCGTTTTGATCGTTGATGTATTTAATCGGATCGAAATGGACGAACGTGGGAGAGTAGATGATTCCGCTATCGGGAAAGAGATGAGCGGAATCCGAGGTATCGGCCAACGATACGGGGATGATCAGTTGGAGACTCGGCGTCAATAATCCGTCCGACGGAAGCGTCTCATTGTCCACCGAGCGGATATCGGAAGGCAGGACGCCGAACCGGATGGCAACAGTCCGGAGCGTGTCGCCCGCCTGAACGGAATAGGCCACCGGTAGCGGGGTGGCACGCGGGCGAAGCGTCGGCGTGGGCGGAAAAGTGTTGGTCGGTTCGAGCGTTGCGGAAGGAAGCGGCGCGATCGACCGGGTGTCGGTCGGCTGCGCCGACTTCTCCGCCGTTGGAGAGGCCGGCTGGGTAGTGGCGGTATCGGTCTGGAACAAAAAGCGGATATCTTCGGTGGCGACCGTATCCCGGGAACAAGCCAGGGCAGGAACCGCCAGCAGGATCACGATCCCTGCCAGCCGAAAACCGGAGCGTCGGGTGAAAGTGCGGATCATCTCCATATCTCGTTGGCCGGAGCGCCGCAATCGCAAGCTTCGATCGTCTGATCCCCCTTAGTTATGTATCCGTCATATTCGGTTCCGGTGCCGCTCGCCACCCATCCGCTCAAAACAAACGGGATCGGTCCATCGGCCGCGATCCATTCGCCGTTGAATCGGCGCGCCAGGTGTGTATGCGTTCCGTTGGCAAACCCTCCTTCGCACGAGGGATGACCGATGCGGTCTGCCAGCTTCAGGGTCGTGCCGAGCGGAACCCGGTCCCGGGTTTCTATGTGCATATACAATATCGTCCAACCGCTGTGCTCGTTCCCGTCGGAATCCAGATCCTCCACCACGGCTCCCTCGTCGCTGTGCACGACCAGACCGGGAGCCGAAGCCACCACCCAATCGTCGGACGGAACGCACCCGAGGGCAATCCCCGAAGGCGCGAAGTCTATCGCGGCCCAGGCGGATCCCGACGCCCAACCGCCGTGCGGCCCGCCGGTAAAGTACCAGTGCACCCCCTCCTCGAAGGGCAGCATCAGCGAGGGCTGGACGAGATCCGGGGGAACGATCGGGTCGATGGACCATTGAAACGGATATCCGAACATCGAGGAGTACGTTGCATAGACACCGCTTTCGGAGACCGCCGAGAGCCAATCCTCCCGGCCGTATATTTGCGCCATCAAATATTGCACACCCGCCGTACCGGCGTTGATCCCGCTTCCCACCCGGACGATGCTCTCGTCGGACAAAGTCCAGTAATCGTTTCCCCCCGTTTTCCAATGGTAGTAACCGTAGTTCAACTGATCCGCCGCCCAAGCGAGTTGTTTATATAAATTCTCTTTTCCCGAGATGGGGAGGAAGGGATACGTTTGTTTTTCGACCGACGGGGACGAATTGCTGATCCATCCCGCGGCGTACTCCAGCACCGCCATGAGAATCCGCGGATTGACGGAATATTGTTCCGCCGTAAAAAGGATCAGTTCCGGCCCCGTGCGCTCCCGGTTATTGACCACTTCGCGATAACTTTGCAAATATCCCTGCTTGCCTTTTAAAAATTCGGCCGGGTCGAATCCGTTGGCGGCCGGACCGTACACCAATTCGGAGTCCGGAATGATCTTGAAATTCGGTCCTGGTTTCTCGGACTCCGGAACGGGAATCCTGAGGATCTGTCCCACCTCGAGAGCATTCGGATTCGAGAGTTGGTTGAGTTGGATGATGGACTCAGGGGTAACCCCGAACCGTGCCGCAATCGATCCGATCGTATCTCCCAGTTGAACGGCGTAGGAACCCGGTCCGGGCGTCGATATCAAAGAAACGCGCGTGGGATCCAATGTCGGGGTCGAAAACATCGATGTGGGGATATCGGTGGGCTTGGTATCCGGAAGGAAGGGGGTGGGTTGACCGGTCTTTCCCAAGATCAGACTCGGTTTCGTTGAAGACGTCTGAGCAGTGCCGACCGGTTCATTACTGGAAATCTCTACCGCCTCCCCGCTGCGAGTGCAAGCCAACCCTATTCCAAAGGCGACAAAGATAATCCAATATTTCCAATATAGACTCTTTTTCGCAAGATTCACGAGTATAAATGTAGCATGTTCCATGCCGATTTTCCAGCACCTTCGGATGCCATTGTTTTTTTGGCTTCCGCCAGTTATGATTCCTTCCCAGCACCATCCGGAATTCTCGGTTAAAAAAAAGAGCCGGCGGACGATGCGCCGGCCCTCATACCTTCCAGAAAATTACGCAACCTTGACGATCGTTCGAATGCATTTGGTGCACAACACTTTGGTCTCTTTCCGTTTTCCATGCCAGACCGCCACCCTCTGAAGATTGGGCTTAAATGACCGTTGCGTCGCCCGCTTCGAGAATGATCGGCTATGACCGAAGGCGAGTTTTTTCCCGCAGTTTTCGCACGTTGCCATTGTTTCATTCCTTCCTGATGCAGCAAATCGGATGCAAGCCGGGTCGCATCTTACCACAGGAAGCACCGTCCGGCAAGATAAAAACATCCGGGATATGAATCTCCCCACCGGGGAAGGAAGGGAGGAGAATAACGGAATGAAGAAGGAAGAGGAAATCTCCCTGGGCTCCATCCGCATCTCTCCGAATGCGATCTCCGCGCTAGCCAGCCAAGCCGCTTTGAGTTCCTACGGCGTGGTGGGCATGGCCGCGCGCGGAGGGTTCGAATCCCTGGTGCACCCCACCGCCAAAGACCCCCGCCAGGGGGTCGCGGTGCACGTCCTCGAAGACAAAATCACGCTCGATGTGTACGTCATTCTTGAATATGGAACCCGAATATCCACCGTGGCCGACAGCGTCGCCCATGCGGTGCGGTACACCGTGGAACGGGTACTGGGCCTGCCCGTGGAAACCGTGAACATCCATGTGCAAGGCCTTCGGGTCAGCAATCCCGACTGACATCCCATAGATGGCAGGATACCGGAGATGACATCCTCCCCCCCAGAACCCAAATTCTCCTCCCCGACTTCTCCGGATTCCCAGGGCGCCTACATCGACGGCAGGCTCCTCAAACGGCTCGTCCACGCGGGCCTGGTCTGGCTTAATACCAACCAGCAAATCGTCAATTCACTCAACGTATTCCCGGTACCGGACGGCGATACCGGGACAAACATGTCGCTCACCATGCAGGCGGCCTTCCAGGAAATCGCCGAGAGTGATTCGTCCAACGCCGGCTTGGTGGCGCACAGCGTGGCGCACGGCGCGCTGATGGGCGCGCGCGGCAACTCCGGAGTCATCCTCTCGCAGATCTGGCGCGGCATCGCCCGCAGTTTGGATTCAAAATTGGAAATCGACCCGGCCGCGTTTGCCCGCGCGTGGCAGGAGGCGCGGGAAACGGCCTACAAGGGGGTCGTCCGCCCGGTGGAAGGAACGATTCTAACCGTGGCGAGCGACATCGCAATGGAAGCGGAACGAGCGTACGTCGAAGGCTGCTCGCTGGCGGAATTGATGGATCGGATCGTGGTCGCCGCCGACCGTTCGGTGCAGCGGACGCCGGAGCTCCTGCCGGTCCTGCGGGAAGCGGGCGTGGTGGATGCCGGCGGCAAGGGGTTGTTCTTTTTCCTGGAAGGAATGTTGCGCTATCTGGAGGGAAAGCCGCTGGACCAACCCGTGGACGCGATTCCTCCCCTCTCCTCCCTGGATTTAAAGCGGGCCGGCGAGTTCATTGAAGAAGGCCAGGATTTTGAGGTGATTGTGGATTTTTCACCCACCTCCCCCCTGGACGTACCGTGGTTTTATCGGCAGCTGGAAACGATGGGCACCTCGATTCAGGTCGGTCAAGGTGATGAGTTCTACCGTCTGCATATCCACGTTCCCGCCGAAAAACGATACGATCCGATCGACCTTACCATCCAATTGGGCACCGTCTCGAAGGTGGCCATCGAGAATCTTCAGGAGCAAACGGAAGGCCGCATGACAAAGGAGCCGGCCGGGAGGATCGAATTCCGCAAGGTCCAGCCGGGGCAAATTGCCGCGGTCGCGGTCACTCCCGGCGCGGGATTGACGCGGGTTTTCGCCAGTCTGGGTGTGTCAGCGGTCGTTCCCGGCGGGCAGAGCATGAACCCGAGCACGCAGGAAATCCTTTCCTCCTTTGCCGATTTGCCCGCCGAAAAAATAATTATCCTGCCCAACAATAAAAACATCCTGCTGGCCGCCCAGCAGACCAGCGCGTTGACCGGGAAGGAAATCGCGATCGTCCCTTCGCGCTCCGTCCCGCAGGGAATCGCGGCCATGCTCGCTTTTCAAAACGACGGGGACCTGAAGGTGGTTTCGTCCGCGATGATCCAAGCGGTTGACGGCATCGAAAGCGGGGAACTGACCCAAGCAACCCGGACCGTGGAGATGAACGGGCTACCGGTGGCCGAAGGACAGTTTATCGGCCTGCACAACGGCGATCTGGTGGTCACCGGAAAGAATTTGGAGGAAGCGCTATTAAATCTTTTGGGAAAGATGAAAGCGGATTCACACGAACTGATCACCCTCTATTGGGGCGAGGATCTAAGTCCTTCCCAGGCCAACCAACTGGCGGATAAAGTCCGCGTCGAATACCCTGCCCAACAGGTGGAGATGTACGAAGGCGGGCAGCCTCACTATTTCCTCATCCTTTCGGTGGAATAACAGGGGGCACAATGGCTCACAAGGCGCTGATCACGGCCGCAAACGAAAATGTAACGAAAACGGATCCCGGAAAAACCCTCCGCTCTCGAATCCATATCGTCACCGACAGCGCCTCCGCGTTTCCAAACGCCGACACCGTCCTGCGGCCGGACGTGACGGTCCTTCCGCTCACAATTCACATTGGCACCCAATCTTTTCTAGAGCACGATGGAAACACCCTGGAGGAGATCCATACGCTGATGGATTGCCGCGGGACGCTGCCGGTGGTCGCCTCGCCGAGCGTAGACGAATTTCTTTCCACCTTCGAATGCATTTCCCAGCACACGCGCAATATCCTTTGCCTGCACAGTTCCAGCCGGCTGTGCCACGCCGTCCACAACGCGCGCACGGCGGCGGAGGCTTTTGCCGGGCGGGTGAATATCATCGTGATGGATTCGCTGACCACATCAGCCGGTGTGGGCTTCCTCATCGGGGAAGCCCTGCGGATTTCGGACCGGGGCGCTTCGCTGGAGGAGGTGGTCCGTCAACTGCGTTACCTCGTGCCCAGGATGTACGCCGTCTTCTTCGTCGAGGACCTGGCGTACCTGCAGCACACCGGCAAAATCAGCCGCTCGCAGGTGCTGCTGGGCGAGATGTTGGGGATCAAACCGTTCCTCTCCCTTGAGGAAGGCGGAATTATCCCGCTCGAGAAAGTGCAAACGCGGGAACAAGCGGCGGAGAAGTTGGTAGAATTCATCGGCGAATTCACCCACCTGCGCCGGCTCGCAGTGGTATACAATGCCCGCGACGGCCAGGCCGACGGCCGGTTGATGATTCAGCGCGTGCACGAGGTGTTTCCTGGCTGTCCGGTTTCCACCGCGCATCTGGGCGCCTCGGTGGCTTCGATCTTCGGCCCCCGTTCGACGGGGTTAATCATTTTCGATATGCCCGCCGCCGGTGATGAGACGGTCGGGTGGGAGGCGGATCAATGAACCATGCGATCGGATTCGTTACGGATACAACGAGCGACATCCCGGCGGAAGAAGCCGCCAAGTACGAGATGGGCATTGTCCCGGCGAATATCATCTTTGGCGGGAAGAGCTTTCGCGATGGGGTGGATATTTCCCGTTCGGAGCTTTACCGCCGCATGGCGACCGAAAGGCTGCTTCCCACCACCTCTTCGCCCTCGGTCGGAGCGTTCGAGGAAATGTTTGAATCGATGTTGACACGCGGGTTTCAAAAGATTCTTTCCGTTCATCCCGCCAGCAACTTAAGCGGAATTTTCAATGCCGCCAACGTCGCATCATCGCACTTCCCGGACCGGGTGAAAGTCCTTGAAAGCGGCACGGTTTCGATGGGCACCGGGTTCCAAATCCTGGCGGCAGCCGAAGCTGCAAGGCAGGGAGCCACGCTGGAGGCCGCCTGCAACCTGGTCGCCGAAACCCGGAAGCGGGTCCACCTGGTGGCTCTGCTCGAGAGTCTGACCAATTTGGCGCACAGCGGACGGGTTCCTATGGTCCTGGCCGGGATCGGCAATTTTCTGCAGATCAAATTGCTCATTTCCATCATGGAGGGAACCGTCAACCGCGTGGCGCAGGTTCGCACGCACTCGCGCGGGGTCGCGGTGCTGCTCGAACAAGTCCGGTCCTGGGGCCCCATCGAGGGTCTGGCGATTGCCCACGCCAACGCGCGAAACGTCGCGGATGCGCTGGTCCCGCAGATCACGCAAAGCATCCAGGGGGTAAACCGGATGCTTCAGGAAAAGGTCTTCATGATCGAAATCTCTCCGGCAGTCGGAATTCACACCGGCCCGGGCGCGGTGGGAGTCATCGCGGTATCCGCCGCCACCAAACAATAATTCCCGTCTCATTCCGGTTGTTCAATGGATCATCAAATCATTTCCAAGTTTATTTTGGACCGGCTCAGCGCAGCCGGTGACCGCGAGGACCTAATTCGCGATGTATGCCTGCGGGAGGGGATCCAGTGGCCCGAGGCGGAGGCTTTGGTTGACCAGGTGGAAGCGGAAGACAAAAAGGTCATTCTTCGCCGCCAAAGTCCGATCGACCTGACCGATGCCTTCATGTATACATTGGCAGGGATGCTGATCACCGCGTTCTCCGCCTACGTCCTTTTTTGGCCGGCCGTGGAATCGGGGAATTTTTCCCTGTCGATTATTTTTTATTTGTTCCGCTATGGATACCAGATGGCGCTTGTGCTTCTGATAGGATTGGCTCTGGCGATCGGGGGAATGATCTCGTTTTTCAACACGCTCTTCCAATTATTCGGGGAATGACAATTGCCGGTGAAGGAACACCGAATTTCATGACGACCATACTCGAAACGTTGGGCAAGATGCTTCACAATGAAGCCGGAATGGGATATCTGGACCAGTGTGTCCAGGGCGGGTTCCAGAATTTTTCCGCCGCCTGGAGCGGGACTGCCAGAAAAGAATCCGTTCCAGACGCGCTTGTGACGCGGGTGGAAAACTGGCTGGCAGGATACCACGCCATGGCACGGGAAGAGCGGGAACGCTCCCTTCAGGACCTTTTAAAGGAAGTGGAAGCGGCGCGCAGAACTGAACCTGCGACAGGCGACGGGCAAAAAGATTCACCCATCGCGGCCCAACCGCCGGCGGCGCCTTATCCACCGGTAGGATCCGGGCCTGTGCTTGCCCTTCAAACGCAAGCCACGCAAGCCACGCACTCCGGGCAGCCGCTCCCCGTAACGCCCTCCCATCCGCCCGCCCCGCCTGCCCCCACAGCGGCGGAAGGATCGGCCCCTCCGCCGATCGAGGCAACCCCGCTCACCTTGCGCGAGTTGCAGGCTCCACTCCGCCGGTTGTTTGGCGTGGGCGATAAAAATACGGAATCATTCCAACGGTTGGGTCTGCAAACAATCGGCGATTTATTGTGGTTCTTCCCGCGCCGGTACGTGGATTATTCCATGACCAAACCGATCAACCGTCTGTGGTACGGGGAAACGGTAACCGTGCTGGCCGCCGTCCGGGAAGCCACCACCCGCCGGACGAAAAGGGGCAGCATCACCGAAGTAACGGTCGCCGACGGGAGCGGCGAATTGCTGATCAGTTTCTTCAACCAACCCTGGATCGCCGACCGGTTGCGCAAGGGACAGCTCCTCGCGCTTTCGGGAAAAATCGGTCAATACCTTGGACGGTTGACGATGACGATGCCGGAATGGGAATTCCTCGAGCGGCAGCAGATCCGCACCGGGGGAATAGTTCCCGTCTACGCCCTGACCGCCGGCATCCACCAGAATTTCCTCCGGCGCCACATTCACAGCGCTGTCACCCGGCTCTCCACCCGGCTGCCGGATCCGCTTCCGTCGCGCATCCTCGAAGAAGGGAAGTGGATGGCGCTGGGACAGGCGCTCCAGCAAATCCACTTCCCCACTTCCTGGGAGTCGCTCAAGAACGCCAAGGACCGGTTGGGTTTCGAGGAGCTGCTGTATTTGCAGCTGGGCATCCTGCAGCAAAAACGGAACTGGATTTCGGCCGAAGCGCGGAAATATCCGCGACCGGCTGCACTGGACGCCTTTCTCGGCTCGCTGCCTTACGCGTTGACCTCCGCCCAGCAGAAAGCCGTCGCGGAGATCCTGGCCGACTTGGATTCCGGGAAACCGATGAACCGCCTGCTGGAAGGAGACGTCGGATCCGGGAAGACAGTGGTGGCACTGGCGGCCTGTCTGGCGGTGGCCTCCCAGGGTGGTCAGGCGGCATTCCTGGCGCCTACCGGAATACTCGCCGAACAGCATTTCGGATTGCTGCGCCGGTGGATGGTCGAGTCGGGAGAATTTCTGCGCGAGGATCAGATCGGGTTGTTGCTGGGTTCCACGCCGGAATCGGAAAAACAGGAAATCCGCCACGGTCTGGCATCCGGGCGGATCGCCGTAGTCGTCGGGACGCACGCCCTGCTGGAGAGTCCGGTGGATTTCGCCCGCCTGGATCTGGCGGTAATCGACGAGCAGCACCGGTTCGGCGTAGAGCAGCGGGCCGCATTGCGCGCCAAGGGCCGCAGTCCGCACCTTCTGGTGATGACCGCCACCCCGATCCCGCGTTCCCTGGCCCTGACGATTTACGGCGACCTGGATCTCAGTCTGTTGGACGAAATGCCCCCGGGGCGGAAGCCGGTCACCACGCGCATCCTGCTTCCCGGCGAGCGCGAGCGGGCATACGCCTTCATCACCGGCCAATTACGGCAGGGGCGGCAGGCGTTCGTCATCTGCCCGCGGATCGAAGAAAGCGAGAACAATGAAGCGACGGCCGCCGTGGAGGAACATCGCCGTCTGCAGGAAAGCATCTTCCCCGAATGGAAGCTGGGGTTGTTGCACGGGCGGATGCGGGCGGACGAGAAAGATGAAACCATGCACCGCTTCCGCGCCGGCGAATTGCATATTCTCGTCTCCACCTCGGTGGTGGAAGTGGGCGTGGACATCCCGAACGCGACGGTGATGATGGTCGAAGGAGCCAACCGGTTCGGCCTGGCGCAGCTGCACCAGTTCCGCGGGCGGATCGGTCGGGGCACGTACGAGTCATATTGCATCCTGGTGGCCGACAGCGAAGACCAGGCTGAGAACGAGCGCCTGCGGGCGATGGAAGAGGTTCAGGACGGATTTGTCCTGGCCGAACGGGATTTGCAGCAGCGTGGTCCGGGCGAGTTCTTCGGCACGCGGCAATCCGGATTCGCCAACGCCGACATGGCCCGTCTTCTAGACGTCCGCCTGATCGAACAAGCCCGCGCCACGGCGCAGCGGGTTTTCGCGCAGGACCCGGATTTGCAATCGCCGGAACACCGGCTGATGGCCGAGCGGCTGGCCTCCCGCTGGAATTCCAATCCGGGAGAAATTTCCTGACCAGTGGGGTCGGGGAAGTCTACCCGGCGTGTTTGGGCGGCTGATCCGTCGGAAGTGCCGGACAACCGCGAAGATTGCTGATAAACAGAGAAGGGATGACCATGGTACGAGCCGTCTTTCCAGGAACCTTCGATCCGATCCATTTCGGGCACATCGACATCGCCCAACGCGCCGCGCGCGTGTTCGATGAAGTGGTGATCGCCGTATACGACCGGCCGCTCAAGACGCTGCTCTTCAGCCCGGAAGAACGGATCGAGCTGACACGCAGAGCCTTCGTCGACAAACCGCAATTCCGGGTGATCGGCTACCGCAGCCTAACGGTCGAACTGTGCCGGAAAATCGACGCGCGCGTCATCGTCCGCGGGTTGAGGGTGTTCTCGGATTTTGAGCACGAGTTCCGCATGGCGCTGGCCAACCACCGCCTGGCGCCAGACATCGAGGTGGTGGCCCTGATCACCAGCGAAGAGCATTCGTTCCTCTCCTCCTCGACCGTACGCGAGATCGCTTCGCTGGGAGGCGACGTGAGCAGCATGGTTCCCCCCTTCGTCTCGGAGGCCGTGATCCGCAGGTTCAACGAGCTCGGCGAGGAAGGCCCGCGCCTGGTACCGCTCACTTCGCTCCGGGATTAGCACTTGCGGATGAATTGACGGGAATCGCGCTTCGGTGTACCCTACGGTATGGAAATTGCACCGTATCCCATAACCGCCCGGCGCGCGTTGTGCGGCCTTCGGAGGCATGGATGGACATCCTTCACCTGGTAGACCGGCTGGAGGAACTGTTCAATAGCGGTTTTCATATCCCCCTGACGAACGAGACGGCTGTCAATGAGGAACGCTTTCTGGAACTCATCGACCAGCTGCGCATCGCCATTCCCGAGGAAGTGAAAAAAGCGCAGCAAGTGATGAGCCAACGCGAACGCTTCCTGGCCCAGGCTCAGGAAGAGGCGCAACGCACGGTGGACCTGGCCCGCGAGCGCGTCGAATCCCTCGTTCAACACGAGTCGATCACCTCCGCCGCCGAAGCCCGCGCCGACCAGATCGTCCAACAAGCGCGCGAAGATGCCGCCGGGATCCGCAACGAGGCCAACGATTACGTATTGGAATCCCTGTCGCGGCTGGAAGCCGAAATGAGCCGGCTGCTTTTACAGGTGCGAAACGGAATCACAAAATTAAACGAGGAGCAGGCGGGCGAACAGGAATCGTAGATAAACCATTGGGCGAATTAAAACCGTAGAGGCGCGTCGCGATGTGCCCTTACGGCCCAATTCATTGGATTGTTTCGAATGTAATATCGGATTCGTTCCAATTCGTCCTCATTCCGGATTATATGTTCCCAATAATTTCGCTGGCAAACGGGGGTTCCGGCCATTCCGCGCAATTCGTGGATGTGTTTTGTAACAGCGGATTTATACGATCGCACGATCACCGGGATCGATCCCGGTTGTAATGGTTGTAATTGTAGGGGCGCAGCATGCTGCGCCCCTACAATTACAACCGGCGCCCCTACAATCTGCGCCCCCCCAACCGGCGCCCTATCAACCTCCATGTCGGTTATCGCGATAATTCCATGGACATGATCGGGCATTATTATGAATTCATCCAATTTGCTGTTCGGAAAATGCACCGGTATATCAAACCAATATACCTGCGCCACTCGACCGCGTTCATTCAATCGCACTTGACCATCGACAACATTCCCAAATAAAGGGTTCTTGCCGCATGTACAAATGGTTACGAAATAAACTCCGGGTTGCGAATAATCATATCCGGCTAGACGAATGGAATGACGATAATATTTGGAATAATCCGGTGTACCCATCGTTCCCCCTTGTAGAATGTTGCTTTCTCACAGAATGTGGGGGCGCAGTATGCCGCGCCCCTTCAAGCGATTATCGAAACATCATTTTTATTTCTTCCGGAATGGCTGGCATAGTCCCCGCACAAGTACACACAAACGATGCCAACCGATTGGCGCAATCGTTGAGACCTTCCGCGTTGACGTTGCGCAACATCCCGACGGCGATCGCGGCTGCAAAAGCATCCCCCGCCCCGATGGAATCCACCATCTTCACCGGGTATCCTCCGTGGATAAACTTCCGGCCCGCGCCATAGAGCACGCTCCCCTTCTCCCCCTTGGTGAGCACGATCCACCGCAGCGGATAGCGGCGCATCAGTTCCGCCGCTATGGTCTCTTCCTCGCCGGCGATCGAAAACATTCCGGCCAGGACGCGGATTTCCTCATCGTTCACTTTCAGAATGTTCGCAAGAGAAAGCGATTCTTCGATGACGCTCCTGGAGAAGAAAGGAGCGCGCAGGTTGAGATCCAGAATGCGCAAAGCTTCGGATCCAACCTGGCGTAGAAAATCCTGGATGGTTTTCCGTGACGCCGGCGCGCGCTGGGCCAGCGTGCCGAAACATACCGCGTCGGTCGTCGCAGCCAGTTCGCGCAATTGCGGGTTCTCCGGTAGGAAATCCCACGCGACATTTTCCCCGATGGCGTAACCCGGCTTCCCCTGCGAATCAATCGTCACAGTAACTGCGCCGGTCGGGTGGATCTTGTCAGCGGAAATAAATTCACGGCTCAGAGATAGATCGTTCCAACGCTCAAGGATTTCTTTCCCAGGGGAATCCTTCCCGACGCAGGAAACCAGTAGCGGTTGCATATCCCCACCACCGATTTCTCGCGTGTGGTAAATAAAATTCGCCGGCGCGCCGCCCAGCACTTTGCCCGAAGGCAGCACGTCCCAAAGTACCTCTCCAATTCCGACGATTACACGTGTTTCGGCCGCCATGACCGCCTCACTTTCTCCCGAACCGTCTGGCCAACAGATCCATTGGCAAGTGAATCATCGTCGGGCGCCCGTGCGGACAGGTGCGTGGCGAGGAGCATTGTTCCAACGCACGGATCAGCGCCGTTTGCTCCTCGGGCCCGAGAGTCTGGCCCGCCTTGACCGCGGCGCGTTTGCAAACGCGGGCGATCAGACGCGCTTCCGCCTCCGCCGCCAGGGGCGTCTCATCTTCCTCGAAATCCTCCACCGCCGCAAGCAACGCGTCCTCCGGCTTCAGCGCACCAAGCACTTGTGGGATGGCACGCATGCGGAACGCCGAACCGCCGAACGGCTCCACATCGAATCCAATTTGCGCCAGAAGATCCAACTGCCCCTCCAGCGCCGAGGCCTGAGCCGTCGACAGTTCCACAACCTCCGGCGAGAGCAGCCGCTGGGAAATATGCATACCCGGTTGTTCGCGCCGCATCGCTTCAAAAAGCACCCGCTCGTGGGCCGCGTGCTGGTCGATCAGATACAAACCGTCCGGCCCTTCGGCCACCAGGTAGGCTGCTCCGATCTGGCCGACGGCGCGCAACAGGGGAATCCGTTCCGCGCCGCCGATCGGCGACGTTTGGGGGATCGATGCGGCAGCGTCTTGGGCCGGAATGCCGGGCTCGTGATCCAGCATCCATCCCGGTTCGGGCGGCAAGATCCGGCTCATGGTTTGACCCGGACGCGCGATCTCCTCCCAGGCCCGTACACCCGAAACGGTTGGACTCGCTTTCAACGCCTGCCGGACGGCGCGCTGGAGCGCAGAGAAAACGGCCGACGGTTCACGGAAACGCACTTCCGCTTTGGCCGGATGCACGTTGACGTCCAATTCATCCGGCGCCATTTCCACGAAGATCGCTCCGAATGGAAAGCGGCCGACCATGAGCAGCGTGTGATAGGCCTGCACCACGGCGGTGGTCAGCGCCGGATCCGCGATCGAGCGTCCGTTGATGAAGAGCAGGATATCCTTGCGGTTGGACCGCGAGAGGTCGACCGGGCTGACGTAACCGCTCACATGCACCGGCCCCTCGATCAAAGCTGCCGAAAGGTCGATCATGCGTTCGGCCGCATCTAATCCGAACACAGCAGCCAGCACTTCGCGCCGGTTGCCGTTTCCATTGCCGGCCAGCGTTTCGCGCCCCTCCTGCGAAAGCCGGAAGCGGACTTCGGGATAGGCCAAGGCGTAACGCGAGACGAGCGAATCGATCTGGCGCCGTTCCGCAGTTTGGGTCTTGAGGAACTTCCGCCGGGCGGGAACATTGAAGAATAGATCCTCCACGGTAACCACGGTTCCCTGCGGAGCGCCGATCGGCGTGGGCGCCTCGACGCGTCCGTCTTCCGCCGTCAGGCGCATTCCGTGCGGCTGAGCCCGCGCCCGGCTCGTCAGCGTTAAGCGCGCCACAGCGGCGATGGAAGCCAGCGCTTCTCCGCGGAAGCCGAGCGTGCGCAGGGAATCCAAATCCCCCAGAGCGGCCAGTTTGCTTGTAGCATGCCGCTCCACGGCGAGCCCGATTTCGGCCGGATCGATCCCGTCCCCGTCGTCGGCGACGGAAATTTTCCGGCATCCGCCGTCTTCCGTTTCGATGAAAATATTGCGCGCGTGCGCGTCGAGGGAATTTTCCACCAATTCCTTGACGACCGAAGCCGGGCGTTCCACCACTTCGCCGGCGGCAATCTGCGAGGCGATCTCCGGGGAAAGAACGCGGATACCCATCGTCATTCGCCGAATTCGAGTTCGAAATCGGTCTGGTCGGTGAATTGCTCGGTTGGAACGATTTCGATTTCGCCGAACAAGTCGGTTTGCCTGGCGATCACCTGCCGGCGTTTGACCAGCTCGAGCATCGCCAGGAAGGCCACCACCACTTCGATGCGGGTCTCCACGCCGCGCATCATCCGCGAGAAAACCGCGCGCCCATCTCCGCGGATGCATTGGACGATACGGCGGATCTGATCGCGGATGGTCACTTTTGGCGGAGCGACCATCGTCCCAAGCTGGGGAGGCTCCGGCCGAACGGCAAGCGCATCCTGTGCCGCCTGCTTCAGCGCCGCAAGCGAGAGGCGGCTCCAATCCAGGCGGGGAGGCACCTTGGGAGGAGGCGCCAGGCGCAGGAAAGTGCGCAACCCGGCCTCCTCGCGCTGGTGCAGCAACAGCGCGACATCCTTGAATTGTTTGTAGAGCCGAAGCTGGCGCGCCAGTGCGTCGCCCGGATCTTCCTCGCCTGCCTCGCGTTCGGGCGGACGGGGCAGCAGGGCCTCACTTTTAATTTGCAACAGGCGGGCGGCGACGACGACGAACGCCGCGGCCAGGTCCATGCGCTGTTCCTGCATCGCGCGGAGATAGCCCAGGAACTGGTCGGTGACCTGCGCCAATGCCACCCGGGTGATGTCCAGCTCCGCGCGTTCAATTAAATGAAGGAGTAAATCCAGCGGACCTTCGAAGACGGGGAGTTGAACGGTATAAGCTGGCGCCTGCATGGAATAACTCGGATGATAAACTCGGATTTGCGGGAGTGATGGCGGATTAAAGAGCGATTATACTGCATCGAAGCCCCCCCGGCGGTGATATACTCGAAGATGCGGGAGGAATCCATGGCCGAGGATCGCATGGAGATAAACGCGCGATGGACGGGCGCACTCGGATTTGAAGCCGAGAATCCGCAGGGGGCGTCGATCCGGATGGATTCCGTGCACGCGGGCGTTGCCCCCTCGCCCATGCAACTCGTGCTTATGGCGTTGGCCGGCTGCACCGGGATGGACGTTGTCAGCATCCTGGAAAAAAAACGGCAGCCCGCGGAGTCAATTGAAATTCACGCCCGCGGTACGCGAGCAGAAAATCACCCGCGGGGGTTCACCGATATCGAATTAGAATACGTGCTGTCCGGTGCGCAACTGACCGACGAGGCGGTGGCACGCGCGATCGAACTTTCGATCAACAAATATTGCTCGGTGGGTGGGATGCTCGCCAAGGCCGCCAACCTGCGGACGTCGTTCCGGATCGTCTCCGGGGAGAAATCGCCGAATGAGTGAAATCCGGCTGGATTGGCTGCATGGGAAGACCTTTATTGGCACCGATAGCACGCGCCACGCCATCGTGATCGAGCCTCCCGACGGGGAAGCCGGCACGGGCGTAAGTCCATCCGACCTACTGCTCCTAGGACTGGCCTCCTGCGCCTCGGTGGACCTGATCGAGATTCTGAACAAGAAACGCCAGCCACCGGACCGGATGGAAGTACGCGTGGAGGGCATTCAGGAAACAGAACCTCCCTGGACGTTCCGTAAAATTCATATGCACTTTGTGTTTCAGGGCGCGCTTCTGCAATCTTCGGCGGTCGAGCAGGCGATCCATCTTTCGGAGGAAAAATATTGTTCGGTGGCCGCGACGATACGGTGCGCCGCGGAAATCACCACCTCGTATGAAATTAAGCCGCCGCCCGCGGGCGCACCGGTCTAAACCGGGCGGGCGGCGCGGACCGTTTTAGTCGCAACAAACCCCATCCAGGAGATATTCTTCATGAGCGATCCCATTCACGTCACCGATGCCGATTTTGAAGCCAAGATCCTAAAATCCGCCCTGCCGGTCGTCGTCGATTTTTGGGCGACTTGGTGCGCACCATGCCGGGCGATCGCCCCCACGCTCGATCGGATCGCCATGGAATATTCCGACCGGCTGATCGTGGCCAAAGTCGACGTGGATGAGAATCCGATATTCGCCCAGCAATACGGAGTACAGGGAATTCCCACCCTGCTCCTGGTCCACCAGGGGCAAATCGTCAACCGCATCGTCGGGGCCCTGCCGGAAGCCCGTTTGAAGGCGTCGGTACAGGATTTTCTCGATCAAATCGCCGCCCCAGCCTCCGGTCTTGCCACTCCCGGCGGCTCGTGATAAGATAATTCCGGATTGTTGAATTGGTTATTGTTTTCGGAAAAGTGGGCAACCCCCACTTTTCTTTGTATCTGGCAGAGGTCAACCTCTCCATGGAGTAAAGCTGCGACATGAGAAACGAGTTTGCACTTGCCTTCAACGAAGTGCTGGAGCATTACGGACTGCCGCGCGAATCGGTGCTGGAGGTTGTTCAGGCGGCGATGGTCAACGCCTATCGCAAAGCCGTCAACGCCTCCACCGCCCAGCAAGTGGAAGCCGTGGTCGACCTGACCAAAGGGACGATTCAGATCCTGGTCGAGAAGGAAGTGGTCGACGACGTCGTCGATGAGCGCACCGAGGTGGCGCTGACCGACGCCCAGAAAGTCAATCCGAAGGCGCAGCTTGGGGATTTAATCCTCATCGACAGCACGCCGGAAGACTTCGGGCGGATCGCCACACAGGCCGCCAAACAGCAAATCCACCAGAAACTGCGCGATTCCGAGCGCGAAAAGCTGTTCGAGGAATGGTCGGCCCGCAAAGGCGAGATCGTCCACGGAACCGTGCAATCCATCGGGGCCGCCGGGATCACCGTCAGCCTGGGCCGCGCCGAAGCCACCCTCCCCAAGCGCGAACAGCTCCCCACCGAACGCTATAAACCGCGCGATCGAATCCGCGCGGTGCTGATGGATGTGGCCAAGACCAGCCGCGGACCGCAGATCGTCCTCTCGCGCGCCGACCGCAATATGCTGCGGCGCCTGCTGGAAGCGGAGGTTCCGGAAATCTACCAGGGTATGGTGGAGATCAAAGGGATCGCCCGCGAGCCGGGATTGCGTTCCAAGGTGGCCGTGGCGGCGATGCAGCCCAACCTCGACCCGGTCGGTGCCTGCGTGGGGATGCGCGGCGGACGGATTCAAGCCATCGTGCGCGAATTGCACGACGAGAAGATCGACGTCATCGAATGGAATCCGGATCCGGCATCCTTTATCGCCAAGGCACTCAGCCCGGCGCGCGTCTCGGGAGTTTACCTGGACGACGATCCGGTGCGCGGACGAACGGCGCTGGTGGTGGTATCCGAAGACCAGCTCAGCCTGGCGATCGGCCGTGAAGGCGTCAACGCGCGCCTGGCGGCCAAGCTCACCAGCTGGCGGGTGGATATCAAGAGCGTGGCCGAAGCCGCAGCCGACGCCGTGCAAAAAATCGGGAAAGAGGAAATCCTCGCCGCATTTGCCGAAGCTCAGCAGCCGCTCATTACCCAGGTGCAGGACGCCCTGGCCCGCAAGGCGGAAGGCAAACCGCTCCCCCCGGAAGATTACAACGCCATGACCCAATTCGTCACCATGGTGGAGCGGACCCTCGCCGAACAGCGCGAAGGCCGGCGCAAAGCCCAAACCCGGCGTCTGGCGGAAATCCGCAAGAACATTCCGAAGGCGGCGTACACCCGCCCGCTCGACACGCTGGGGCTGGGCGAACCGCTCCAACAGGCGCTCGTCGGGGCGGGATTGGAATCCATCGGGCAATCCTACGAACGCTCCATGGTTGATCCGGATTCGATCCTCACGCTACCGGAAGTCGGCGCGCGGAATTTTGAAAAATTCAAGGAAACATTGGAAAGCGCCATCCTCAATTTGCGGGCCGATGAGAAGGCGGAAGCCGAACAGGCAGCCGCCGAAGCCGCGCTGGAAAAAGCCGCCGCGGCCCTGGCACAACCGGCCGCCGAGGGAGCGCTCCCCGAAGGGCAGGAAGCCGCCGCGGTCGCCGAACCGGTTGCGGGCGAAATCGTGGGAGTGATCGAACCCGCCCCCGTGGTGGAAGGGGAGGAAGAGGCCGAGGAAGAGGACGAAGGAGCGAGCGCGAAGAAGAAAAAGAAAGGCAAACTCAAGGCGGTCATTGAATTGGATCCCGAGACCGGTTTGACGGTTGCCCGTCGCAAGCGCAAACCCGGCCGGACCAAAGATTGGGTGGAAGACGGTTCAGGGGAAAGCGTGTGATCCGCGATTTCTCGGGCAATAGGTTTCAAAATTCCGGACTGGAGCGATGAGCCGCAAAACGCTGGCTCGACCCAAACACATCCCGCAACGGATGTGCATCGGTTGCCGGGAGGCGCTGGCCAAACGAGCGCTGGTCCGCGTGGCGCGAACCCCGGACGGAGTGAAGATCGATCCGACTGGAAAAGCGCCCGGACGGGGGGCGTATGTTCACGACCGTCGCTCCTGTTGGGAGGCGGCCTTGCGCGGCCCGCTGGAGGGCGCGCTGAAAACACAATTCACTCCCTCCGAGCGGGCAACGCTGGAAATTCATATGCGCTCCCTCGCCTTGGAGGAAAGCGCGGAATCCGATCCTGAGGCGAAGGCCGGAGGGGCGGCATGAAATAATTCGGTCCTGCGGCATGCCCTTTCCGCTGCGCCGGGGAGATCGGTTCCGGATGGAGGTGCACGATGGGTAATGACGTACGAAAAACAGTGGAACTCCCCCCGGCGCTGACCGTGCGCGCGCTTGCCGAGCGCATCCAAGCCAGCCCGATCGATTTGATCAAGCAATTGATGGCCAACGGGGTAATGGCCAATATCAACCAACAGATCGACTACGACACCGCGGCCATCATCATCCATGAGATGGGCTTCGACGCGGAACCGGAAAAGAAAGTCGAAGAGACCAAGTCCGAACCGGCCGAAACCGCCCCCGCCTGGAGACAGGCCCTCGATAAAGAAGATCCCTCGCTGCTCAAGCCGCGTCCGCCGGTGGTCACGATCCTGGGCCACGTGGATCACGGAAAAACTTCGCTTCTGGACGCCATCCGGTCCACCGATGTCGCCTCCGGCGAAGCCGGGGGCATCACCCAGCGCATCGGGGCCTATCAGGTGATGCACAAAAACCGGCTGATCACCTTCCTGGATACTCCCGGCCACGCCGCCTTCACGGCCATGCGCGCCCGCGGCGCCCAGGTAACCGATATCGTCATTCTGGTCGTTGCGGCCGACGACGGGGTAATGCCCCAAACCCGCGAAGCGCTGGCCCACGCCCGCGCCGCGCGCGTACCGATCGTTGTGGCGCTGAATAAAATCGACAAGTCTAATGCCAATCCCGACAAGGTCAAGCACCAGCTTTCGGAACTCGGCTTGGTTGCGGACGATTGGGGCGGCGAGACGATGGTGGTTCCGGTGTCGGCCAAGAAACGGACCGGCGTGGAAGACCTGCTCGAAGCCGTAGTGCTCACCGCCGAAAACACGAAAATTCTTGCCAACCCCTCGGGAACACTGATCGGCAGCATAATCGAAGCCCAACTCGACAAATCGAAAGGCCCGATCGCGACGCTGCTGGTGCAAAATGGAACGTTGCGCGTAGGCGATTCCCTGGTGGCCGGCGAAGTACACGGAAAAATCCGCGCGATGTACGATTTTCACGGCGCGCCGATCACCGAAGCCGGGCCCTCCAGCCCGGTCTCCGTTCTCGGGCTGGCCGACCTCCCCCTGGCGGGAGAAATCTTCGAAGTAGTGCCGAACGAACGCGAAGCGCGCACCATGACGGCCGGACGCAAGCTGGCCTCCAAGACCGCACAACAGGCCGGTCCGCCCAAGGCGCTCACACTGGACCAGGTATTCGCGCGCTTCAAGGCCGGCGAGATGAAGGAATTGAAGCTGATCATCAAAGCCGACGGCCAGGGTTCGCTGGAACCGATCGTTAACTCGCTTAAGGAACTCGGCTCCGAGGACCTCAAGGTGAATATCCTCTACGCCGAGACGGGCAATATCACCGAGAACGACATCATGCTGGCCTCGGCATCGGACGCGATCGTCGTCGGATTTGCCGTGCAGTCGGACGTCTCTGCCCAGCGCACGGCCGAAACCGAGGGAGTCTCGGTGCACTTGTACGACGTGATCTACCGGCTGACCGAAGACATCGACAAGGCCCTGAAAGGGATGCTCGAACCCGAAAAGAAAGCCACGACCATCGGCCACGCCGAAGTTCGCGCGGTTTTCAGCATCACGCGCGTCGGAAAAATCGCCGGCTGCTATCTGCGCGAGGGGGAAGCGCGGCGCAACGCCAAGGTGCGCGTCCTGCGCAATGGGAAGGTTTTGTTCGAAGGCGAAGTATCTTCCCTGCGCCATGAAAAGGAAGACGTGCGCGAAGTCCGCCAGGGATTCGAATGCGGCGTGGGCGTGCGCGATTTCGAGGAGTTCCAGGCGGGGGACCAATTGGAATTTTATGTTCTGGAGGCGGCGTAACCCATGCCCAGCCCGGCCCGAGCCCTGCGGTTGGCGGAACGGATCCGCACCGAACTGGCGGAGATTTTCCTCCGCGAATCCTCCGACCCGCGCTTTCATCTGTTAACCGTCACCGAGGTCCGCGTAGACCGCGAATTTTCGCTGGCGAATATTTTCATCACGGCGGCGGATAGCGACGAGGCCCGGCGCGGGGAAATCCTGCGGGGGCTGGAAGGAGCCCGCGGCTATCTGCGCAGCGCGCTGGCCGCGCGGATTTCGCTGCGCACGTTTCCATCGCTCCGCTTCCACTGGGATTTCACCCCCGACCGCGCGGAACATATCGAGCACCTGATCGACTCGTTAAAGGAGGAGTAACCCTCGCGGCCGCCGGACCGATTTTGATTTTCGGGTTGGCCGAGCGGCTCCCGGGAATTCGCATGGACGCCGAATTGCTCCGCCAAGCCAGAGACCTGATCTCCCGGAATCGGACGGTGCTTCTCCTGACACACCAGCGCCCGGACGGCGACGCGTTGGGCTCGATGCTCGGCCTGGGACATATGCTGCGCGCCGCCGGGAAAAAAACTTACCCCGTTCTATCCGAGGGCATCAGTTCGGTTTTCCGCTTTCTCCCCGGCTCCGGCGACATCCGGCCGGAACTTCCCCCCGCATACGATATCAGCATAGTGGTTGATTGTGCCGATTCCGAACGGATCAGCATCCCGGATGGGACGCCCGCACGCGCGCCCGATTTACTCATCGATCACCACATCACCAACGGCCGGTTTGCCGCCGTCAACCTAGTGGATCCCGCGGCGACGGCCACGTCGGAATTGATCACCGATTTGGCCCTCGAGCTGGGATTGTCCATTCCCCCCGAAGCCGCGATGTGCCTGCTGGCCGGGGTAATCACCGACACGCTGGGATTCCGGACCCCCAATACCGGGCCGCACACGCTGGATGTGGTCCAGCGTCTGATGCAATCCGGAGGCTCGCTTCCCGAGACAGTCGAACGCAGCCTGCACCGGCGTTCTTTTGCGGCCGCCCGATATTGGGGAGCGGGGCTTTCCCGCCTGGAGCGGGATGGCGAACTTGTTTGGACCAGCCTGACGCTGGAGGACCGGCGCGCCGCACTCTACCCCGGACGTGACGACGCCGATCTGGTCAACATTCTTTCCTCCATTGACGGGCAATCGGTGGTGGTGATGTTCATCGAACAAGATAATGGAAAAATTAAAGTCAGCTGGCGGGTCGTGAGCGGATTGGACGTGACACCCCTGGCTATTTCCTTCGGGGGCGGCGGCCACCCGGCCGCCTCGGGCGCGAACATCGAAGGCAGCCTCGAAGAGGTCACCCGGGCCGTTCTGGCCCGCACGAAGGAATGGTTGGCCGCGCAGCATGCCCCCCGCTCCGCCTCCGGCGGAACCGCCCGCGCAGAGGGCTAGGGATATAATTCCACAAAAGGGGAAACGGATTACCAGGGAGGATAACCATGCCCAAACCGGGATTGCTCGTCATTGACAAACCAACCGGGCCGACGTCGCACGATATCGTCAACGTTGTCCGACGAGGGACCCAGATCCGCAAAGTCGGCCATACCGGAACACTCGACCCGTATGCTTCCGGCGTGTTGCTCATCCTCCTCGGTTCCGCGACGCGGCTGGCCGAGTATCTGCTCGAATTGGACAAGGAATATCTCGCCACCATCCGTTTCGGCGCAGAGACCTCGACTTACGACGCCGCCGGACGTATCACCGCAACGCGCCCATTCACCTTCCGCGAAGAATCGCTGGAGGCGAAGATGCAGACGTTCATCGGCGAACGGCTGCAGGTGCCGCCGGTTTATTCGGCGATAAAAATCGGCGGACGCAAGGCGTACGACATGGCCCGGAACGGCGAGGAAGTGGATATGACGCCGCGCAAAGTGCACATTTACGAACTCGCGCTCCTGCGCTGGGAAAGCCCGAATGCCGTGGTGCGCGTCCGCTGCTCGCGCGGCACATACATCCGCTCGATCGCCCATGACATTGGTGAAGCGATGGGATCCCATGCGCACCTGGTCACATTGCGCCGCATCCGCCTGGGACCGTTTTCGGTGGAGCGGGCCACCCCGCTGGATGAACTGAAGCGCCGCTTCCTGGAAGGCACTTGGGAAAAGATCTCCATGCCCGCCAGCGCCATTCTGGAAGGCTGGTCGACCGTGCAGCTCACCGCCGAGGAGGCGGAAAAGCTGCGCAACGGCATCGCCATCCCCGCACTGGAAGGCGCCACGGGGCGGGCCCGGGCACTCGCGCCCGAAGGGGAACTTCTGGCCGTGGTCGAGGCGGATCCGACGGCCGGAACCTGGCAGCCGCGCAAAGTCTTCGGCGATTTGTAGAATTCCATGGAACGCATTCAATCCATCGACAATGCCGCCTTGCACGGAGCATACCTTGCGGTCGGCTCCTTCGACGGGCTGCACCGCGGGCACCGTTACCTGCTCGAGAAAATGGCCCAGGCGGCCAGGGAAGACGGAGCGCCGTCGGCGGTTCTGACCTTCTTCCCTCATCCGCGGGCCGTGCTGGGGTCCGCGCCATTTCGCTACCTCTCCACGCTGGAGGAGCGCCTTGCGCTCCTCGAGCAGATTCCCCTCGACGCCGTGATTCTTCAACCTTTCGACCGGGCGTTCTCCGCTATTCCGGCCGAGACATTTCTCCGAACCCTGAAGTCACACTTAGGTTTGCATTCCCTGTGGTGCGGACCGGGGTTTTCCTTCGGGTACCGGCGGGAAGGAAACGTCGAATATTTAGCCAATCACAGCATCGAATGGGGCTATGCGCTATATATTGTTCCGCCTTTAGCTGACGCGCATGGACCGATTTCCTCCTCTCGAATTCGCGATTCGCTGGCCGAAGGGGACGCCGTGCAGGCGGCCGCTTTGCTGGGCCGCCGGTATGCCCTATCCGGTAAGGTTGTGCACGGTGCGGGACGCGGCCGGAAAATGTCGATACCCACGGCCAATCTGGATGTCTGGCCGGAGATGGTCGTCCCCGCCCATGGGGTGTATGCCACGTGGGCCGTCCATGAAGGAAAACGTTACCGGAGCGCCACCAGCGTCGGTGTCCGCCCGACTTTTGCCGATGGACGCACTCCAGCAGTTACGGTGGAAGCTCACCTTCTGGATTTCGACGGCGATCTGTACGATGCGACCCTTAAAGTTGAATTCGTCCGCCGGCTGCGGGAAGAGCGCCGTTTTCCCGACAGCGATTCTCTGAGCCGGCAGATGACGGAAGATATCGAGCAAACCCGGCGCATCCTTCAGGAGGAAGTGTGACCGATTTTTCCCGGCGGGTGTATCTGCTGCGGGAACGCGATCTCTCGCCGGAGACCATCGCGGTGGCGTTTGCTAAAACCTCGCGTTCCCCCGAACCCTTTGACCGGAATGCCGCCGATCTTAGCGACGCTCGTTCCGCTGAGTTCCACGAGAAATGGGTTGTCGGATACGGTCACGCCTCGGTGGCCGAGCACGCCGTGCTGCATATCGCGGTGGAAAACGTTTCGCGCCTCGCAATCGAATGCCTCGAATCCAACCGCTTGGTTTCCTACACCGAAAAGAGCACCCGCTATCAAAAATGGTCGAGCGGAGCGTTTCTCGCGCCTCCGGAAGTTGCCGGCGGCGAGCTGGAAAAACCGTACGGCGAAACTTGCCGACAGCTGCTGGACACATACGCGCGCGCGCTGGAAACGGTTGGCGGTCTGGCGCGGGCGCGCTTCCCGCGGCGGGAAGGGGAAAGCGATTCGCGCTGGGAGGGAAGGATCCGTTCCTGCTACGTCGACGTTTGCCGTTACCTGCTTCCGGCGTCGGTGCTGGCCAACGTCGGGATAACGATCAACGCGCGCGCGCTCGAACACGCCCTGCGCAAAATGCTTTCCCACCCGCTGGCCGAAGTGCGCGTGATTGGCGCCGAGATTAAGCAGACCGCCCTGGCCGAGGTGCCGACGCTGGTGAAGTACGCGGAGGAAAACGGCTACCTGCGGGATCTTCCGGAGAAGTTCCGGCGCGCCTCCGCTCCGCTCGGGATACCTCCCGCGCCACGTGAGGATCCGCCGCGAGGTTGGATGCGCCTGATCGATTACGAACCCGGCGCCGAAGACCGCGCACTGGCCGCCGCGGGTGTCCGCTTCTGCGGTTGGGGTCTGGAGGAGTCCGCACGCCGGGTCCGCGACGCCTCGTCCGAGGAGCGCCGCCTCCTCGCCGACGCGCTGCTGGAGGGCCTGGGCGACCACGATCAACCGTTGCGCGAATTGGAACATATCACCTATACGTTCGAAGCCGTGATGGATCAGGGTGCGTATTTCGAAGTCAAACGGCACCGCATGATGTCTCAAACTCCGGGTCCGCTTGGATGCGATCAGGGCTACGTCACCCCGCGCTGGTTCGAAGAAGCCGGATTCCTTGATGAGTACAACAACGTCATGGGGAGAGCGGCCGATGAATACCGCGCTCTGCGCATGGCGCTCGGACCCAACGCGGCTGCCTACGTCGTCCCCAACGGATATTTGCGCCGGATGGTATTGAGCATGAATTTGCGCGAGGCGTTCCACTTCTGCAAGCTAAGATCTTCGGAAGGCGCGCACGCCGCGGTGCGGGTTCTGGCGCTCCAGGCCGCCGGACAGATCCGATTGGTTCATCCCCTTTTGGGTTCTATACTGCAATGGGATGGGCAACCGGATTGGAAGGAACTGGAAAGCAGTTTTTTTCGATAAGGTTGCGAACATACCCCTCCCCCTACCCCCTCCCCAAATTGGGGAGAGGTTGGGGAGGGGTCTATGAGTAGATCCATCTATCAAGGAGAATCCATGTCCAAACAATATACCGCTCCACCCGCAATGACGATCGACCTCAAGAAAAAATACACGGCCGTGTTCCGCACCGACCTGGGTGAGTTCGAGGCCGAGTTGTACGCCGCCCAGGCGCCGAGGACCGTGAACAATTTCGTTTTCCTGGCCCGCGACGGTTTCTACGACGGCACAACCTTCCACCGTGTGATCCCCGGATTCATGGCTCAAGGCGGCGATCCGACGGGGAGCGGCCGCGGCGGACCGGGTTACCGCTTCGCCGATGAATTTCATCCAACGCTGCGGCACTCTTCCGCCGGCATGCTCTCCATGGCCAACGCCGGACCGGGGACCAACGGCAGCCAGTTCTTCATCACCTTCGCGTCCACGCCGCATCTGGACAATCACCACACGGTCTTTGGCAAGGTGATCCGGAATCTGGATACGGTCCTTAAAATCCCGGAAAGAGATCCGGGGCGGGCGACGCAGCCGGGTTTGGTAATACGGTCGTTGGAAATCCGCGAGGGATAAAAAAAACGCGTCCTATCCGCGAAAACGGTCAGGCCGCAAAAAGCAGGTTCCCTTCAATGTGATCAAATGATCTGCGCGAAGAAATAACAAGAATCTTTTTAACCCCGTAGGGCCGTTCCAAGGAACGGCCCTACGTCTTTTTATCCGGAGGAAAAAACCTTACGCAGGCTTCTGTTTCGCTTCGATGTATTTCACTGCTTCGCCGACGGTGAGGATCTTCTGTGCATCTTCGTCGGAAATCTCGGCGGTGAATTTTTCCTCAAACGCCATGATCAATTCGACCAGATCGAGCGAATCCGCTCCGAGGTCCTCGCGGAACCGGGCCTCCATGGTGACCTTGGACGGATCGACTGCCAGGAGTTCCACAATAATTCCGCGAACCGTTTCAAAGGTGGTTTCTGCCATCGAGTGTTCCTCCTCTATAGTGCGTTTTGAACCAACGTCCCGATCTCGTGCGAACCCGCCAGAGAAAACCAATTGTACGTGCCCATTACCACACCGTCAAGCCCGGCATTGACACTCTTCCGACGGGCTGGTACTATCCCGCCAACCTCTAAGGAAAACACCGTAAAATGAAAAAAGTTGCGCCCAGCGCATCCCGGAAAGCGGATCATATCCGTATTAATTTGACCAAAAACGTGCAATCCGCCCTTTCCAACGGATTGGAACAGTTTCATTTCCCCCATCAAGCCCTGCCGGAAATCAATCTGGACGAAGTCGACACGAAAACCGAGCTTTTCGGAAAGCGGCTCGCCGCTCCTTTGCTGATTTCCTCGATGACGGGCGGAACGAAGGAAGCCGGATCGATCAACCGGGCACTGGCCGAAGCCGCGCAATCCGCCGGAATCGCCATGGCGCTTGGATCGATGCGGCCGGCGCTCGAATCGCCTGCGCTTGCGGCAACCTTCCGCGTGCGCAGCCTCGCGCCATCCATCCTGCTCCTGGCCAACCTCGGTGCAGTGCAACTCAATTACGGCTATACGGTCGATCATTGCCGCCGGGCGGTCGAGCTGGCGGAAGCCGACGCGCTGATCCTCCACCTGAACCCGCTGCAGGAGGCGCTGCAACCGGAAGGAAACACCCGCTTTGCGGGATTGTTGAAGAAGATCGAAACCGTCTGTCGTGCGCTCTCCGTCCCGGTTGTGGTGAAAGAAGTGGGCTGGGGTATCGGAGCCGAGACGGCGCGCCAGCTTGCGGCGGCCGGTGTGGCTGCGATTGACGTGGCCGGTGCGGGAGGAACCTCCTGGTCGCAGGTGGAAAAGTTCCGGGCCCGCAACCGCGACGGGGTGAAGCTGGCCGCATTATTTAAAGATTGGGGCCTCTCAACAGCCGATGCCCTGGCGGAGTGCCATCGGGTGCTACCGAATCTGCCGATCATCGCTTCCGGCGGGATTCGTAACGGGTTGGAAATAGCCAAATGCATCGCGCTCGGCGCACGTCTGGCGGGCGTGGCCGGTCCGCTGCTGCGGTCGGCCGTGCGCAGCCCGAAAGCGGTCGAAGCCGACATCCAACGGTTCCTCACAGAACTTCGGGTGACAATGTTCGCCGCCGGCGCCCGCGACCTGGCCGCTCTGCAACGCGTCCCCCTCCAAAGACCATGACGGACTACTCCCGCGCGATTCCAATCGAAGAGATGATGAGCGGACTGGACGGTGAGCTTCATCGCGCGGTGGACCGCTTGCGGGCTTCGCAAAACGGGCTGTGGGATATGGCATCGTATGCGATGGGATGGTCGGGCGAAGGGATCGGGCCGGAGACGACCGGGAAACGCATCCGCCCCCTGCTCTGCCTGCTCTCGTGCGGCGCGTGCGGCGGCGATTGGCGCGAGGCGCTGCCCCCGGCGTGCGCCGTCGAGTTGATCCATTCCTTCTCGCTGATCCACGACGACATTCAGGACGATACGGCGATGCGCCGCGGTCGGCCCTCGGTGTGGAACCGTTACGGGCGCGCGCAAGCGATCAACGTGGGCGACGCCATTTTCACGCTGGCGTTTTCCACGCTTGCGGATTCCGACGCAGCCCGCTCCTCCGAATGGCTGCGGATCCTTTCCTCCACCTGTGTCCAATTGACCTACGGCCAATACCTGGATCTGGCCTACGAGAATGCGCAGGGGATTACCTTATCGCAATATCAGGAGATGGTCGGAGGAAAAACCGCCGCCCTGGTTGAAGCCGCCTGCTGTCTGGGCGCGGTCAGCGCCGGCGCGGAGAGCGCGCGTCGCGACTCGCTTAGCCGGTTCGGCCGCTCGCTGGGGTTGGCGTTTCAAATCCAAGATGATTTTCTCGGCGTCTGGGGCGACCCGACGATCACCGGCAAACCCAATGCCGGCGACATCCTCGACCGGAAAAAAAGCCTGCCGATTCTTTACGGTCTTGAAAGCTCAGAAAAATTCCGCACCCTGCTTTCCGGGAAGCCGGATCCGTCGACTGTTCCCGCAATCTTGGCGGAACTGGAACTCTGCGGCGCCAAGCAGCGCGTGCTTTCGGAGGCGCGTGAATGGACCAGCCGGGCGTTCGACGCATTGCACGCGGCCCATCCTCAGGGAAATTACAGTCCGGAACTCGAGAGGCTGGCGCGGGCGCTGATCGATCGGCAGAAGTAGGTTGTATCACCTGTTTATTTTTTTCCCAAATGCATGGGTATATTTACATTGAGCACCATGGATTGATCCCTCGACCCTTCGGGTCTCGGGATTAATTTCCCGATGGTTGAATTTCCCACTCGTTGATATCACGTTCGGATCGTGATCATGAAGATCGTCCTGATCAGCGACACACACGGATTGCATGATCGACTGGCCGTTCCGCCGGGGGATATCCTGATCCATGCCGGCGACGCCGGTCGGCGCGGGACGATCGAGGAATTACGCGCCTTCAACGAATTCCTCGGACGGTTGCCCCATCCGCAAAAAATCTTTATCGCAGGAAACCGCGATTATTCCTTCGAGCGCCAGCCGGAGGAAAGCCGCAAAGTATTAACCAACGCCCTGTATCTGCAGGATGAAGAAATCACTGTCGGCGGGGTCCGCATCTACGGCTCGCCGTGGCAGCCGCCGTTCATGAATACGGCGTTCAACCTGCCGCGCTGTGCGCCATTGCGCGAGAAGTGGGCGCTCATTCCCATGGGAATCGACATTCTCGTAACGCACACCCCGCCCTGCGGCATTGGCGATCGGACTTTCGGAGGCGAATCCGTCGGCGACTGCGATTTGTTTGACGCGGTCCTCAAAATAAAACCCCGGCTGCATGTGTTCGGGCATGTTCATGAAGGATATGGCCGGTACGACGTAGGCGGCATTCTCTATGTCAATGCCAGTGTGACGGATGCATCCATGCAACTGGCGCATCCGGCAGTTGTGTTCGACGGATAATATGAGGTGAGGAATTACTAATTCGATGTGATTGCTTCGACCCCTTTTGTCGCTCGCAAGGCCAATATTTTTCTACACAAACAATTGAAACACTCGATTCCCCAATAGCCTTCCGCGAGGTGTCAGCCGCAGGGCTTCTTGTTCGCCGGTCCATTCCACCAGACCGCCGGTTAAAGAAGAATCAATTTCCTTTTTGAATCGATCGTAATAATCCTCCCCGAACCTGCGACGGTATTCTTCGCGGTCGACGCCGGCCTCGGTCAGGCGCAGGCCAAGCCACATCGTTTCGCGGATCTCCCCCTCGCGGGCGCGGATATGGCTGCGGGTGGTGGCGGGCGAAAGCGGGAACCGCCTTGTTCTTCCCGTCCCCATCCGTTCTATATATTTCTCCACCGAATAAACATTGGCGTAACGCCGGTTCGCCGCGCATCCGTGCGCGCCGGCGCCCAGTCCCAGATACGGCAGATTCAACCAATAGCGAAGATTGTGATTACAAGCAAACTTTGGAAACCTCGATATACCGGCAACGGTCGATCCGTTGATCTCGCTTTCCGTTTTCCCGTCGCCGTCTTTCGCCCAATTCGATATCTCGTAATGGCGGTATCCCGCCTCAGCCAGTTTTTCCTCGGCCAGTTCGTACATATCCGCGGCGGCGTCTTCCTCCGGCGCGGGCAGCCCGCCGCGCCGGACAGCGCGCGCCAGCCTCGTTCCCCGCTCGAGCGTAAGCGCATAGAGTGATAGATGATTCGGCGAGAGTGATAACACCCGGTCGAGCGTCCGTTCCCACATCGGAACGGTTTGCCCCGGCAACCCGTAGATCAAGTCCAGGCTGACGTTGGTAAATCCGGTGCGGCGCGCATCGTGGAAAGCCCGCTCCGCTCCGGAGAAGGTGTGGATCCGCTCAAGCATTCGCAATTCGCAGTCATCCGCCGATTGCACGCCCAGGCTGAGCCGGTTGATCCCGGCCTTCCGGTAAAGCGCCAACCGGTCGAAATCCACCGTGCCGGGATTGGCTTCCAGCGAGATTTCCGCATCCGGGGAGAGCCGGAACGCACGCCGGACTTCCTGCATGAGATTCGCAATCTGCCGGGGATCGATCAGCGAGGGCGTCCCGCCGCCTAAAAACACGCTCCCGGCGCGCGGTCTTTCTCCCGCCGCGCCGATCATCTTTACTTCGCGGATCAGCGTGCGCATGTAGTCAGGCAGAAGCTTCTGCTTCCCCTCCGTCGAGAAGAAATCGCAGTAGCCGCATCGCCGTTGGCAGAATGGGATATGGAAGTACAGACCGAAATCATCGGTGAGCATGGTGGATACAATGATACAACCTTCTCCATAAATTAGATGACGGGAAATACTTCGCAGGAACTCCTCAAACCATGCTTGGTTAGCCCGTGAAGACATGCTCGGCGGTAGCATGAAAACATAATGCGCGTATAATAATATGGGGTGGAGGAAGGTATCCGGACATTTCCGTCCGATACACTCCTTCAGCTGTTGAGGGTGGAAAAATGAAATATATTGGTTTCATTAGCGGAAATACTTTGGGTTGCCCCCTGGTTAACCTGCACCCTTCCTCGCAATGCACGAATTCTGCCCGACACAATGATGTAGCGAGCAAGCAGATCTTGCTGGACGTACATACGAGGGAGACTGTGGCTCATCGGGTGCTCGAATGCGTGAACTCCGCGCGAATGTATCTTGCGCTAGTGCGCGAGGCAGCAGGCGGGAGGACAACATGAGCGCGCTGGAAGTCATGAGGATACTCGGCGTGTATCCGGGAGACGCGTGAAAGGATACCCCCCATGAAAATGGACCGGATTCTGATTGTGGACGACAAGGAAGAAAACCTTTATCTCCTGCGCGCTCTACTGCAAGGTCATGGTTACGAGGTTGTCTCCGCCAGCCACGGCGCCGAGGCGCTGATCAAGGCGCGCCAGAACCCGCCGGACCTGGTCATCTCAGATCTGTTAATGCCGGTGATGGACGGCTACACGCTCCTTCACAATTGGAAGGCCGATGAACGGCTCAAGACGATCCCGTTTGTCGTTTACACCGCCACCTTTATCGACAAGCAAGACGAACACCTCGCGCTGGATCTGGGAGCGGACGACTTTATCCTCAAGCCCACGGAACCGGAACCATTTCTCGCCCGGATCAACGAAGCAATGGCGAAAGCAAAGAGCGGACTTTTGACTGTGCGAGCAACTAGTACCGATAGAGCAACCTTGGTAAATGAGTATAGCGAAGTCCTCTTCCACAAATTGGAGGAAAAAGCCCTCCAGCTGGAGGAGGCCAACCATGTGCTCCAAGAGGAAATTGCAGAACGTAAGCGGTCGGAATTGGATCTGAAATATTTAAGCTTCCATGATACGTTGACCGGCTTGTACAACCGCGGCTTTTTTGAAGAAGATATGGAACGGCTCGAACGCGGGAGGCAATTTCCCGTCAGTATCGTGATGATGGATGTGGACGGACTGAAGCAAACCAACGATCGCGAAGGACATGCCGCCGGGGATGAGTTACTGCGGCGGGTCGCGTATGCCCTGAACGCCGCCTTCCGCGCCGAAGACGTCGTCGCCCGCATCGGCGGTGACGAGTTTGGCGTGCTCTTACCCAACACCAATGCCGCACAGGCGGAAAATGCGATCGTCCGAGTCCGGCATATTCTGCAAGTAAACAATGAAGCGCATGGGGGAAAACCCATCTGCCTTTCGTTTGGCGTGAGCACCGCCGAGCAACATGCGCCATTAGCGGACGCGCTCGGGCAAGCGGATGAGAATATGTACCGTGAGAAACGAGGACACTATGTCTCAAAAAATGATCACGAAAAATCTGGGGCGTAACAAGTCCCTGGATGCTGCGGAACTGCATCCGCGCGCGGGAGTTCGGTCGGGAGGAAGCAAGCAGGGAAAGGCGTCCCGTCCCGGGACGAAGGAAGAAAAACAGCGGCTCATCCACAAACTCCAAGTGCATCAGATCGAACTGGAGAAGCAAAACGAGGAACTGCAACAAGCCAACCGTGAGATAGAGAAGGGACTGGAACAGTACACCGATCTGTACGACTCTGCTCTCGCGGGCTACTTCACCCTGGGCCGCGACGGAGCGATCCGCCGCGTGAATCTCACCGGAGCGGGATTGCTCGAAATGGGCCGCTCCCGGATGGTGGATCGCCCATTCGAGCTTTTTGTTTCCAAGGATTCCCGTCCCGACTTCAACGCCTTCCTGGAGAAGGCATTTGCATGCCAGGCGAAAGCGTTTTGCGAGGTCACGCTCCTGAGAGAGGGACATCCGCCGTTTTGGGCGCACCTCGAAGGAAGAACCTCCGAGGATGCGCAATCGTGCCGTGTCACGGTCGTGGACATCACCGAGCGCAAGAAAGCGGAGGAAGAGACAAAACTATCCGCAACCCTCATCCATTCATTGTCCAGGTACGCCAACGATTTCATTATCCTACTCGATGAAGATTTTCATTTTTTGGAAGTCAATGAGCGCGCGATAGATTTTTACGGGTACACCCGCGACGAGTTGATCGGGATGCATGCGACGCAATTACGGCCGCCCGATACCAAGGAAGAGTTTTTTCAGCAGATTAAACTGGCGCAAGTTACGGGGAAGGCACTCTATGAGACCGTACATCAGCGCAAAGATGGAAGCGTATTTCCGGTGGAGATCAGTCTACACGCCATCGAAAACGACGGGAAGAGGTTTTATCAGGCTGTTATTCGCGACATCACCGAACGCAAACAGGCTGAGATCGCTTTAAAAGATAAGATGGAAGATCTACGCCGCTTGGCCACGGTGGTGAGCGATTCGAACGACGCGGTAATTTTGCATGATTTCGAAGGAAAAATCCTAGCATGGAACCGGGGCGCAAAAGAGACCTACGGCTATACGGAAACCGAGGCGTTGGGAAAAAATGTCAGAGAAATTGTCGTGGATGCCGATCGTGAAGCGGCGCAGGCCCTGATCCAAAGAATCAAGCAAGGGGATATCGTTAAATCGTTTGAGCTCCGGCGTGTCACCAAGGATGGCCGGATATTGGATGTCTGGCTGACTACCACGTTGCTGACCGATGAAAAGGGAAAACCTCTGGCGATCGCCACGACCGAACGCGACATCACCGAACGCAAGAGGGCTGAGGAGGAGGTCCGGGAATTAAATACAACTCTGGAACAGCGCGTGACCGAACGAACGGCGGAGTTGGTGGTAGCCAAAGACCGTGCCGAGGAAGCCGACCGTTTGAAGTCCACCTTTCTAGCCACCATGTCCCACGAGTTGCGTACACCGCTCAACTCGATCATCGGCTTCACCGGCATCATTCTCCAGGAGTTGGCCGGGCCATTAAATGCTGAGCAGCGCAAGCAACTCGAAATGGTGCGCGACAGCGGGCGGCACTTGCTGGCGCTGATTAACGACGTGCTCGACATCTCCAAGATTGAGGCCGGGCAACTGGAGGTAAGACGCAAACCGTTTGACTTGCGAGCTTCGATTGAGAATGTGGCCGGAATCGTACACCCGCTGGCGGTAAAGAAAGGACTGGACCTGCAGGTTGAACTTGCGCCGGATATCGGCACGTTCGTTAGCGATGCACGCCGCGTCGAACAGGTGCTGTTGAACCTCCTCAACAACGCCATCAAGTTTACGGAGCGGGGTAAGGTAACGCTCACGGCGGAAATCGCCCCGGGCGCACTCAGCGCTCCAAATTCCCTACCTGCGCCGCAGAACCCGGCGACGCGGCAGGCAGGCGTCTTGCGGATTTCGGTTGCCGACACCGGTATCGGCATCAAACCTGAGGATTTTACCAAGCTGTTCCTGCCCTTCCGGCAAATTGATTCCGGCCTGACGCGCCAGCACGAAGGCACAGGATTGGGTTTGGCCATTTGCCGGCGGCTGGCGGATTTGCTCGGCGGAGAAATCCACGCAACCAGCGAATGGGGCAAGGGCAGCGTCTTTACATTCACCCTGCCGATGACAGGACGGGAGAACCTATGAAAAGAAAAATCCTCCTGATCGAAGACAACGAACAGAATCGCTACCTTACTACCTTTTTGCTCGAAAAAAACGGATACGAGGTTTTCTCGGCCTCCGACGGACCGCAGGGGATCGAACTGGCGGGACGCATCCTGCCGCTGGTGATCCTGCTGGATATCCAGCTTCCTTCCATGGATGGATACGCCGTCGCCCGCGAACTGCGAAACAATCCAGTACTTGCAAACATTCCCATCGTGGCGGTGACCTCGTATGCCATGTCGGGCGACCGGGAGAAAATAATCGCGGCAGGCTGCGACGGGTACATTGAAAAGCCGATCAATCCGGATACGTTCGTTGCTGAAATTGAACGTTATATAACAGAAGCACGAAAGGATACCCGTCTATGAAGATCAACCGGGTTCTCATTGTGGACGACAAGGAGGAAAACCTCTATCTCCTGCAGTCTCTACTGCAAGGCCACAGCTACGAAGTTGTCACCGCCGCCCATGGCGCCGAGGCGCTCGTCAAGGCGCGGCAGAACCCGCCGGACCTGATCATCTCTGATCTGCTCATGCCGATGATGGACGGCTACACGCTCCTTCGAAATTGGAAGGCCGACGAACGGCTCAAGACCATCCCGTTCGTCGTTTACACCGCCACCTATATCGACGAGAGGGACGAACGCCTCGCTCGGGACCTGGGGGCGGACGACTTTATCCTCAAACCCACGGAGCCGGAACCTTTTATCGCCCGGATCAACGAAGCGATAGCGAAGGCAAAACATACCGATTGGCCGGCTGTGCGAACACCCGTTGCCGAAAACCCCGTACTGATCAAGGAATTTAACGAAGTCCAGGTTCGTAAACTAGAGGAAAAAACCCTCCAGTTGGAGGAGTCCAACCGTGCACTCCAACAGGAAATCCTAGAACGCAAGCGGGCGGAGGAGGCGTTGCTCCAGAGTGAAAGTCACCTGCTTTCCGTGGTCCAAACGGCCGGGGATGCCATTGTCACCATGGATGCGCAGGGTAAGGTTCTGTTCTGGAACGGCGCGGCCGAAAGCATGTTCGGGCATTTATCCGCCGAAATGATCGGTCAGCCATTGATCGGGCTCCTCCCGGAGCGCTTCCGAGACGGATTTCAACAAAGGCCAAAACATCCGATCGTGACCGGCCAATTAACCCTCGGCCAGCATCCGGTTGAAGCGATCGGGTTGCGGCGGAACGGTGGTGAATTCCCGGCGGAAATCACCATTTCCTCCTGGAAGGAAAAAAAAGAAACATTCTCCACAGCGATCATCCGCGATATTACAGAACGCAAACACGGGGTAGAAGAGATGCGAAAACGTGTGAGAGAACTGGAAGGAATGAACCGCATCTCCACCATCCTGCGTATCGCGTCGATCCTGGAAAAGATGCTGCCGAGTCTTTTGGAAGAAACGCTGGCTATCATGGAAAGCGATACGGGCGCAATCTGGCTGTTCGATCCCGGCACGGGCACACTGCGGCGGGTGGCTGCCCGTGGATGGTTGGCCGCAACGGATAACGCAGTCTCCAAACTCGGCGATGGATTCCCCGGTGGCGTGTTCACCACCAACCAAGTTCATGTCTCCGACGAATTCGCCCACGACCCCAAACTCCATGCCCTTCTCGGCGATTCGATCCCCGCCGGTTGGGGAGGCGCCTGCATCCCGATCCAGTCCGAAAAGGATGTAATCGGTATGGCATGCATCGCGCTGAAGCTTCCGCGCAAGATCTCCCCGGAGGAAGTGAACCTGCTGGGTACCCTTTCGGAAATGGCCGGAACGGCCATCCAACGCACACGCCTGATCGAGCAAACCATCAATCAGCTGGAACGTTTAAGCACATTGCATGCAATCGATACGGCGATCAACGCCAGTATGGATATCAAGGTCACCCTCGGCTATATCCTCGATCAGATCATGAATCAACTTCGGGTGGACGCGGCGGCGGTTTTATTATGTGAACCACGCCTGCTGATCCTGGATTATTTTGCCGGACGGGGATTCCGCGGAAACGGTATTAAGGCCACGCGAATGCGTGTCGGCGAAGGGCACGCCGGTCGAGCCGCTCTCGAACGCCACCTGATCCATGTCGCCGACATGGCGCATGATCCGATTGCGCAACCCGAACGGGTGGCGGGCGAGGAATTTGTTTCCCATACCGCCATTCCGTTGATTTCCAAGGGTCAGGTTATCGGGGTCCTTGAGCTTTTTCATCGGTCGCCCTTTACTCCGGAAGAGGATTGGCTGGAGTTCTTGAACACCCTGGCCGGCCAGGCGGCCATAGCCATTAACAACGCCGCACTCTTTTCCAATCTCGAGAGCGCGAATGTCAATCTAGCCCGGGCGAACGACGCCACCCTGGAGGGATGGTCGCGCGCAATGGACCTGCGCGATAAGGAAACCGAAGGCCATAGCCAGCGGGTGACCGAGACTACCCTGATCCTGGCCCAGCGGATGGGCCTTGGCGACGAGCAGTTGGTGCATATCCGCCGCGGAGCGCTGCTTCACGACCTGGGAAAGCTGGGCGTGCCGGATTATATTTTAAACAAACCCGGAAGCCTGAACGAAGAGGAAATGGCGAACATGCACCGGCACCCGGCTTTGGCTTATGAATTGTTGTTGCCGATCGAATTCCTGCGTCCCGCCCTCGATATTCCCTATTGCCACCACGAACGATGGGATGGTTCGGGCTATCCGCGCGGGTTGAAGGGCGAACAGATCCCGCTTTCAGCACGGATATTCGCCGTGGGGGATGTTTTCGACGCGCTGACCTCGGACCGCCCGTACCGCAAAGCCTGGTCCCACAGCAAAGCGCGGGATTACATCCGCGAGCAATCCGGAAAGGAATTCGACCCGCAGGTGGTGGACGCGTTCTTGCGTGAGGAGAAGTAATTCGCCCAAGGAATGCAGCTGACATCTTTCCAAAAGAGTTTTTCGCTGAAGGCGAATTTTTGGTGACGACCCTGACCAACGTCGGATGGACGCCGCTGTTCCCGCGCGCGCCGCGGTCGTCACCGACGCGGGCGCGCCGCTTTCGCACGCCGCCATCGTCACGCGCGAGCTCGGCATACCCGCCGTCGTCGGCTGCGGGAACGCGACCATGCGCGTGCATACCGGCGATTGGGTGCAGGTCGACGGAGGCCGGGGGATGGTTGAACTTTTACAGCGCGCTCACCGACTCTAGAATGATTTTGTACAACAAGCTCGGCACTCGTCGGCTTGTGAGATTAATCCCTTAACAGGGTGCTGAAAAAGTCTGGATTTGTCATTGNNGCGACCGAAGGGAGCGAAGCCCCGGCCTCGCCCCGGCAAATGTAACTCTTGCAGAGTTGGGGCCGGGGCGGGGCAATCTCGCTTTTCGCGTCAGAAAGCCCAGATTGCTTCGTCGCTTCGCTCCCCCGGCCTCGCCCGGCGAAGCCGGGGCGGGGTTCGCAATGACAAATCCAGACTTTTTCAGCACCCTCTTAAGCCAAATAATCGCTTTAACGCCGTCACATTGCCCGAGACTCGCTCCGCAACGCGGTAAAACCTCCTCCTTCGCGGTAAGATTTTTCGACGTTTCTTGATCGTCAACCCGCTTTGTATTAAACTAGCCTTTCATGCGAATTCCGATTCTTGCTGCGGCGGTTTTTTCCCTTTTCCTCGCCCAAGGCGACGAATCTCTGCATATCGATTCCCCCTCCGCGAATGGAACCGTATCCGGAACGGTGGAAATACGGGGGACCGCCGCCGTGGCCGGGATGACCAGCTATAGCGTGGATTTCGCCTACGGGCAGAATCCAACCAATACCTGGTTCCCCATCGCCGATGGAACCACACCGGTCCAGCACGGGGTGCTGGCGGAGTGGGATACCACGGGGATAAGCGAGGGAACATATTCCCTGCGGCTGACGGCCTACCTGCAGGACAGCTCGGTGCGCGATATCCTCGTCGTTGGAATCCGCGTGCGCAGAACCGCCGCCCCGGCCCCGACCACCTCGGGAGAAACCGTGATCCCTTTCCAGCCGGACGCGCAAACCTCCGGACGAGCGGCCGTTTTCCCGGCACCGACGACCGTCTTTGCTTCCGGCCCGCCGCCATCCGGCGCAGCGTTGCTCAACCGGGAAATTGCTTTCCTTTCCGGCGCGGGGTTGGCTCTACTGGCGTTCGGAACATTCTGGGTGCGATCCCGCGTCTTGGCGAGGAAGCACCGCCGGTTCGTCCTCCAAATTCATAAAAACGAGAGCGACCATGGATGACGTCTATCTCATTGTCGGCCTGGGAAACCCAGGCCGTGAATACGCCGATACCCGCCACAACATCGGCTTCCGCATCGCCGACCAGCTGGTCAGGGCTCTTGATGTGCGCTTTTCCCGGCAACAAAACCACGCCTTCGTGGCCGCCGGAGCCCGGGGCGGAAAGAAAGTTATCTTGGCCAAACCCCAAACGTTTATGAACCTCAGCGGTCAATCCATCGCCGGGCTGGTGCGTTTTTATAAGGTGGCGTTTCCGCGCCTTTTCGTGATGTGCGACGATATCGACCTGCCCTTCGGTGCGTTGCGGATCCGCGCCTCCGGCGGATCGGCCGGCCAGCGCGGGATGCAATCCATCCTCGATGCCCTGGCCACCCGGGAGGTTCCGCGTCTGCGATTCGGAGTCGGCCGCCCGCCGGGCCGCATGGACGCCGCGGATTATGTGCTGCATGCTTTCGAAACGGCGGAGGAGGAAACATTGCCGATCCTCATTGAGAAGGCGGTCCAGGCCGCGCTGACGTTCGTCGACTTCTCGCTCGATGAGGCTATGAACCGGTACAACACTTCCTCCGCCGGCTCAGCTCCCCAGCCGCCGGCCGGTGAAGGCAAAGCCGAAGGCCTCTGAGGACGGAGATGGATCTGGCGCGCCTGCTTCCTTTTTTCCAAAACGATTCCCGATACCGCGAATTGATCGGCGCTATTCAGCCGGATCTCGCGGCGCGCGTCCCCGCGCCCCGCCCGATCTCCCTTTCGCTGATGCGTGCCGCGCGTCCTCCCCTGCTGGCTTCACTGGCCCGGGCCCTGCCCGGCCCGATCATCGTTATGACGGCCCACGCGGAACGGGCGCTGGCTCTACGCGATGAAATCGCCGCTTGGGATCCCGAGGTCGAACCGCTGATCTTTTCGGAGCCGACTCCGGTCTTCTACGAGCAGGCTCCCTGGGGGCCGCGCACGGTGCGCGAGCGGATCACTGCACTTTCCCGCCTGACGGACACCAAGAATGGGAAACCATACATCGTCATCGCGCCGGCCCGCGCGCTGATTACGCCCAGCCTGCCCCCGCGGAATTTTCTCTCCGCTACGCACGTCCTGCAAACCGGCCAGACCGCGCCGCCCGAAAAGCTCGTGCGCGCCTGGGTGGACCAGGGCTACCGTCCGGAAAGCCTGGTGGTGGAACCGGGACAGTTCAGCCGCCGCGGGGGAATTCTCGATGTCTGGCCGCCGTCGGAGACAAGCCCGACGCGCATCGAATTCTTCGGCGACCAGATCGAAACGCTGCGCCCGTTCGACCCGGCCACCCAACGCACCCATTCGAAAATTGAAGCGCTGCGCATCACGCCCGCGCGCGAATTGCTGGCCCCCGATCTCGCGCGGGCGAAAGATCTGCCGCCGCCGCCCGAACCGCCGGAAAGCTACCCCTCGGAATATTTAATCCCCTGGGCGTATCCGCCTTCGGGTTTGCTGGATTATCTTCCCGAAACGGGCATCGTCGCCGCGGAAGAATGGAACGAGCTGGGAGACGCCGTCGCCGACCTGGAAGAACACGCGCTCCTTCTGCGCCGCGAGGCGGAAGAGAGCGGCGCCCTTTTGCCGTCTTCGCCCCGGGCCCACCTCACCTGGGACGATATCCGCGAGGCGACGGAGAGCCGGATCCTTTTACATCTGGGTGCGGGGGAGGAAGAAAGCATCGCCATCCCGCTGGGCGAATCCTTTTCCCCCGCCCCGCGCTTCGGCGGAGTGTTGAAATCGTTCGTCGAACAGGCTCATCACCTGCGCCAGGAGAATCAGCGGGTGGTGGTGATCTCGCGCCAGGCGGACCGCTTGTTGGAAGTGTGGAACGAGCAGCGGCCGGGAACCGGCCCGGTTACCGCTCCGGTGGAATCTCCCCCCGCCCCTCCCGCGGAATCCGACCTGCTCTTCATCCATGGATCGCTTCAGGAGGGATTTTCCTTCCGCGACCTGCACCTTCTGACCGACAACGAAATCTTCGGCTGGATCCGGCCCGAGCCGCGCCGCCGTCCGACGATCAAGGCGCTCCCGCCGGAGTCGGTTTACGCCGACCTCAAACCCGGCGATTTTGTGGTCCACATCGAGTTTGGGATCGGCCTGTTCACCGGTCTGGTGCGGCACATGGTGGACAACTTGGAGCGCGAATACCTGCAGGTGGAATTCGGCGATGGCGGAATCGTCTTCGTCCCGATCCACCAAGCCGACCGACTCACCCGCTACATCGGGGCCGACGAGCGGCCTCCCACCCTCTCGCGGCTGGGATCGCAGGAATGGACTGCGGCCCGCGACCGGGCGCGGCGCGCCATCCTCGACGTGGCCCGCGATATGCTGGCTCTCTACGCGCGGCGCGAGGCCTCGCCGGGCAAAGCCTTCCCTCCGGACACGGCTTGGCAGCGCGAGCTTGAAAGTTCATTCCCCTACGTCGAGACGGACGACCAGCTGCGCGCGATCGCCGAAGTGAAAACCGACATGGAGCGGCCGCGTCCGATGGACCGCCTGATCTGCGGCGACGTGGGATACGGCAAAACCGAAGTGGCCCTGCGCGCCGCCTTCAAGGCGGTGACCGACGGGGTGCAGGTGGCGGTGCTGGTGCCCACCACGGTGCTGGCCCAGCAGCATTACCAGACTTTCTCGCAGCGCCTGGCGGCCTTTCCGGTTAAAGTGGAAATGCTCTCGCGCTTCCGCACCCCCTCCGAGCAGGAAAAGATCTTGGCGCGCCTCTCGGCGGGCGACGTGGATATCCTCATCGGCACCCACCGCCTTCTGCAGCGCGACGTCGCGTTCCACAATCTGGGGCTGGTGGTGATCGATGAGGAACAGCGCTTCGGCGTGGCGCACAAGGAATACCTCAAAAAACTGCGCACCGAGGTGGATGTGCTCACCCTCACCGCCACACCGATCCCGCGCACGCTCTACCTCTCGCTGACGGGCGTGCGCGACATCTCCACCATCAACACCCCGCCTGAGGAGCGGATGCCGATCGTGACCCACGTCGGGCAGTACAGCGAGAAGCTGGTGCGCCAGGCGGTCCTGCGCGAGTTGGAACGCGGCGGGCAAGTGTTCTACCTGCATAACCGGGTGGAAACCATTCTCCCGGTGCGGGATAAACTCGCCGCCCTGCTTCCGGAAGCCCGCATACGCATCGGCCACGGACAGATGCCCGAGCACGAACTGGAACAAACGATGGACAAATTTGTGCGCGGGGAAGTGGACGTGCTGCTGTGCACATCGATCATCGAGTCCGGGCTGGATATCCCCAACGCCAATACCCTGATCGTCGACCGGGCGGATACATTCGGTCTGGCGCAGCTCTACCAGCTGCGCGGCAGGGTTGGACGCGGCCCCGTTCGTGCCTACGCGTATTTTTTCACCGACCGCCATCACCGGCCGACGCCGGAAGCGTATCAGCGCTTGGAGACCCTCGCCGAGCAGACCGAACTGGGCGCGGGGTACGCCATCGCCATGCGCGATCTGGAAATTCGAGGCGCGGGAGAAATTCTCGGCACGCGCCAAAGCGGCCATATCGCGGCAATCGGATTCCACCTCTATACCCGTCTACTGGCGCAAGCGGTGCGCAGGCTGCGGGCCGAGCGCGACGGCCTCGCCCCCCAAATGGAAGGCCTGCCCCCGAGCGTCGACCTGCCCCTGGCCGCCGCGCTTCCGGAGGAGTACGTCCCGGACCGCGACCTGCGCCTGCGGCTTTACCGGCGCATGGCGGAAATCGGATCCGAACAGGATCTGGATTCGCTGCGCAAGGAACTCGAGGACCGGTTTGGAGCCATGCCGAGCGCCGCGGAGAATCTGCTCTATCAATTGCGGGTTAAAATTCTTGCCCAGCAGGCCAGGGTCGACTCCGTCGCGATGGAAGGCGGCACGCTGGTGCTTGGCATCGCGCTGGGGGAGGAAGCGCGCGCGGCGGATTTCCACCCGCGCGCCAGGTACAGCAAGGAACGGTTATACATTCCCTTCGGCCCGGAAAACGGTCAATGGCGGAAAGAATTAATCGATATTCTCTTCCGGTTGATCCGGCAAAAACCCCGTAAAGGATAGGTCGGTGAAGGAACCGTCCGAAAACCGATGGCTTTGGAGGGTTTCCGGTAGAATTCGTCGATATCGGGGACGCGCAGTATACTTCAAGAGCGGTTTATGCATTTCTACCCATGGTGTTTTATAATACCCAGAGAGGATGGTTGACGCATGGTTTCATCGATTCTATCAATCGGAAACATCCCCATGGCCTCCCTGGTCGCAGCGATCGGATTGCCGCTCGCGGCCGTCGTGCGTTCCCGCGTCCCCAAACGCAGAATTCCGGCCCAGGAAGTCCTGATGGACAAGCTGCCGGACGGTGTGATGATTTTGGATGCGCGCGATCGAATCCTTAAAATCAACCCCGCCATGCGGAAAATCATTGGTTCCCCTCGGCAGGATTTCACAAAACTTGAAGTCCGGGATGTGATTCCCGTCTGGACGGAATGGCTAAGGTTGCTTCGCGAGAACAAAGGAACCGCCGTGGTTCCATCTCCATTCCATGCGGAACCGATGCTGGAAATTCGCCGATGGCCGATACAGAACAGTGCGGGTAAATCCGGTGGAAGCATGATCCTTGTGCGGGATATCACGGATCGACTCCAGTCGGAAGCGGATTACCAAAGGTCGACCAACCTTCTGCAGGAACAATCCACCCAGATCCAAACCCTGCGAACTTCGTTGCAGGAACAAGCCGTGCGCGACCCGGCAACCAATCTTTACAACCGGTGTTATTTAACGGAAACCTTGGCCCGGGAATTGGCGCGGGCGGCCCGTACGCAAAGTCCGGTGGGGCTGATGATCATTTCGCTCGATCAATTCCAGTCAACCAACAAGGCCTACGGTTCCAAAGCGGGTATTGAAGTGGTTAAAATCATGGGCTCACTGCTTAATCGGAACATTCGAAAGGGGGATGTCCCCTGCCGATATGACGCGGAAGAGTTTGTCGTAGTGATGCCCGGGGCTCCTCTCGCGGTGACGGGATCCCGCGCCGAACAATTGCGTGCGGCGTTTCAGGATTCAATTTTAAGTTTCCTGGGTTCGGTGATCCGCAACACCTTCAGTTGCGGCGTGGCAGCTTTCCCCAAGCATGGCGCAACACAGGAGGAGTTGCTGCAATCGGCGCGCAAAGCATTGGATAAATCCAAGGCCGCCGGTGGAAACCGGGTAACGGTTCTTGAATAGAAAATCCGGATTGAATTTCCCGAATTATCCGGCCTGTTGAGCATCGTACCGACCGCACGGAAATATTTTTTACTTCACGGATTAAAGAGCCCGAAGAATTAATAAATCCGCCGCCTGCCGGCGGAGATCCTGTTTTTTCATCCCCCTCTGAGCGGCGAGCAGGTTCCCGAAGGTTATCCTGAACATCCTTACTTCGCGGCGAATCCAACTCTCCTGTCCATCCTCGCGTCAAGCAGTTCAACCACAGAGATTAAATTGCTTCCTGGGCGACCTTCTCGCCAAAGGATAGCAGTGCCTTTACCATCTTTTCATCGCGGCCTTCGGCGTATACGCGCAGCACCGGTTCTGTGCCCGACGGACGGACCAACAGCCAGGATTCATCCTCCAGCAGGTATTTGACGCCGTCCAACGTCTTCACGTCAACCACTTTCACTCCGCCCAGGGTGGCGGGCGGTCGTTCGACGAGCCGGTTGGTGATCTCTGATTTCGAAACAGGATGGACCAGCCGGAGATCGCGCCGTTCGTAGATCGCCGGTCCCACCTCGCGCAGAAGATCGGCCACCAGCGCATCCAACGGCTCTTGGTACACCGCCACCATCTCGATCAGGAGCAACCCGAACAGCACGCCGTCGCCTTCGGGGATGTGTCCATGGAAGCTCATCCCGCCCGATTCCTCGCCCCCGATCAGAACGTTGTCCTTCAACATATGATCGGCAATGTAATTAAATCCCACCGGGGTTTCCAGCACTTCCAATCCATATTTGGCCGCGAGGCGGTTGATCATTTGCGTGGTGGAGACCGTCTTGACCACCTTCCCGCGCATGCCGCGCTTCTCCACCAGATAGCGCAGGGCCAGGGCCATGATCCGGTGCGGGTCGACGAACTGGCCGCGCCCATCCATGGCGCCGCAGCGGTCCGCGTCCCCGTCGGTGGCCACGCCGATCTCGCCATTTCCAGCGGCGATCGCTCCGGCCAAAGCGCCCAGGTTGCGGGCGATCGGTTCCGGATGAACACCGCCGAAGCCCGGGTTCATTTCTCCGCGCACTTCGAATACCTCGCATCCCGTCCCCTGCAGAATGGTCTTGATCTGCCCGCGGCCCGAGCCGTACATCGAATCCACCACAACCCGCGGCGGGTTGAGAGCGATCGCGTCGAAATTAATCAGCTTGCGAAGGTGTTCGTGATAGGCGGGCGTGGGGTTGAACCGTCGGATCTTTTTCGCGTTTAATGCCTGAGTGTAATCCATCAGGTTCGGACCGTGTCCGCGCGCTTCATTGTCCGATAGATAGATCTCCACCCGGCGGCACTGCTCCGGGAGCGCCGACCCGCCGTAGGAGGATTTCAGCTTCACTCCGTTGTAGCGCGGCGCGTTGTGCGATGCGGTGATCATCACCCCGCCCATCGCCTTCAGATGGTGAACCATGTAGGAAATGGCGGGGGTGGGAGCGTCGGCCTGCGCCAGATGGACATTGAATCCATTGGCCGCCAGGACCCGGGCCACTTCCACCGCATACCGGTCGGAAAGGAACCGGGTGTCGAAACCGACCACCATCTCGCGCGAGGTTGGAGAGGCCGGGAGAGACGGCAACCGATTCCAATCCGGCGACGCCGCCGCGTCTGCAATGGCCTGAGCTACGAGGCGTAAGTTGGTAAAGGTAAAAGTATCGGAGATGACCGCGCGCCAGCCGTCGGTTCCAAAACTGATCGTCATGAAAAAGCTCCCTGATGAGAGATCTGGAATAAATTCCGCGCCCTAGAATCGCTCGCGGGCGGGAAAAACATCTACCGAAATGCCGTGGAGGCCGGTGCATTCCGCGGCGAACTATTATACCTGAAATATAGCTATTTTTGGGGAATTATTCCTTTTTTTAGGTTGGGGCATCGGGCGATGATTCACTCATTATTCGGTGGGAGATCAGCATTTTATGGATTGGCAACTTGCGCAGCCTCAGCCGCCGCCATGGAAGGAGGAGTGTCGTTGGAAAGCACTTCGCGCGCGGCCTTGGAGAAGACCGGACCGAAGGAGTTGGAGATTTCATCTTCGGGAAATGCAAGCGCCTGCTCCGATATGCCCGCTACGAAATCCCTTCTGGCGCTCGCCGGCCAGAGGGCGAGTGCGGCTTGCGAAGCCGGCAGAACAGCCTGTGCTTGAGACCATTGCGCGAGAAATTCCGGATCGGAAAGCCAAAGCATCAACCCCGCCGCCTTCGCTCTGCGGATAGGATCTGTCGCGGCGATGGCCCAGGACCAACCCGTCGCCAAAGAAAACTGCATCCCTTCCGGAGTCGGCAAATAACCGATCGAGAACCCCTTGCTCGATGATGCCAGTGAATACAAGGTGGCGGACGCTTCGCCGTAATTCTGGAGCGCAAGAAATGCGTTGTCAAAAGAATCGATTTGCAGACTGCGCTGAGAGAGCACGCCGTTTTTTTGCAACGCCGCCAGCCAGGTCAATTCTTTTTCCAAAGGATCTGCAAGGATCCCGGCGCCGGCGAGGGAGTGAAAAGGAATTCCTCCCGCGGCATAATATCCAAAGAAGAGAAACAGGGAACGTGAATCTCCGAGCGGCAGAAAGAATGGGTTATTGCGTGCGGCGGTTTGTTCCCACGTTTCCGGTACGGCGCCGGAGGGCAGCGTATCCGCCAGAACCATCGCGTCACCCGCGAAGGGAAGACCGTAGCGCAAGGTGCCGATCTCGATGATCGAGAGCGCATAAGGATAGCCATCGTCCCACGCATTCACCGGCAGGAGGTTTTCCAGCGGATAGATCAGCCCCTTGATCGCGGCGGAGCGCAGGTTGGATTGATCCAGCGCGATCAGATCCGGCAACGCGTCGGGCGCCGCCGCGGCGGCTGCGGCAAGGGAATCGATCATTCCGCCGGAGCCGGCGGAATCCCTAATCCGCACCGTGATGCGTACACCCGGATGCATCGCTTCGAATGCGGCGATCCGATCCTGAAGGATTTTCCCGCCGGACGAATTGCTGTCCGGACGAAAAGCGGCGGGAAGCCAGAGGGTGAGCGAAGAAATATTGGTCGTTTGGGGCGTACTTTCCGATGCGAAAACCGTCGCGGAAGGAGAAGGGGTAACTCCCGGGAGAATGGTGGCCGAGGGCGCGAAAGCGGATTGACAGCCGGCTAAACCTGCCGATATACCAAGTAGCACCGATACAACGCGCAGCCGGCGAAGAAATATCTTCCTGGATAACTTGCCACCTTCCCAGTCCGAATTCATGCTCATACCCGCATGGTATCACAACCCGTATTCCGGCTTGGAAGTTCGCTGTTTTGGCCCTGTCCGTGGACTTAGGTCGTCTCGATGGTTGCGATTCTGTGACGCCCCGGATTTGCCTTCGGAATGATCCCCGGGTGGGGAAAGCCGGACTCGGTGGGTATAATTTCATAAATCCCGCTCCGGGCCATGGCATCTTTCAAGGAAAACCGTCATGATTGCAAGAATGCATCCGTTCTTTTTCAAAATCCATACCGGGGGATTTGGATTCTCTCCAGCGTCCATCCCAGCCGTCCCGGAACGATTTCCGGGGTAGGCGGAACCCATGCGATGGATTATCGATCTGGAGGGGCAGCACCCGATCGCGCTCGACTGGGCGCGCGATTATTTTTCCGAGTTCGATACATCCCAACTCGCCTGGATCCGGGTTGATCGCGGGCGGGGGAAAAATAACGGCGCCTATGGACGATGCTGGTATCCCAATCGCCGGATCCCGTTCTACCGGATCAGCTGCCAGGTGCCCGGCGGGTTTCCCTGCGAAATCCCCACCCGTAAATCCCCTTTATATTTTTCACCCGACGGTTCTCATCCACCCCTTCCACCCGGCACGCGCTTCGGGGACCATGTACGCGACCTTCGTACCGGCCGCGAATGGTACCGGGTGATCGGTTCCACCCGGGTGCAAGACCTGGACGAAGCCATCGTCTGGGTTTTGGCCCACGAGGCGTTTCATTTTCTGCGGCGTTCCCGGCAGATTCCCGGCCGCAACACGGAAATCGAAGCCGACCGGTTTGCCGACGACCGGCTGCTGTTTTATCGAACCGGCCGATGACCGGGGGCTGCATTGCCCAGGTCTTCCCCGCTGTGCTATGATTCCATCGGATCCCATCCCCGGACGGACACTTCGGGTATTTGATGATTACGGCCGTTCCAAGCCGTCCGGTCCTTTTAACCTATCGGCGGGCGCCAAGGTTGCCAAACGAAAGATTGCCGGAGAGGGATCCGGAATCGATCCGCGGTTTCCGTTCCTGCGTGTTGTGTTCGATTGCGGAGGTTGGTTATGTCCTACATGGACGAAGTCCTTGCTGTGATCCTCGGCGGCGGCCGCGGAGCCCGCCTGTTCCCCCTCACCCGGGTGCGGTCGAAACCTGCTGTACCCTTCGCCGGGAAATACCGGTTGATCGATATCTCCATCAGCAATTGCATCAACTCCGGGATTTTCCGCGTCGCGATCCTGACGCAATTCAACTCCGTCTCGCTGCACCGGCATATCGCCAGCACCTATCAATTCGATGTATTCCATACCGGCTGGGTTCAGGTGCTGGCCGCCGAACAAACCCTCCTCCATGAGGATTGGTACCAGGGTACGGCCGATGCGGTCCGCAAACAACTCGGACAAATCAAATCCACCCGCGCCCCGCTGGTGATGATTCTCGCCGGAGACCATCTATACCGGATGGATTACGCTTCGATGGTGGATTTTCACATGGAAACCGACGCCGATATCACCGTAGCGGTGCATCCGGTTTCCGCGCCCGACGCGGGGCGCTTTGGCATCCTCAAACGCGATACCAATCTGCGGATCCACCACTTCGCCGAAAAGCCCAAGGACCCTGATGTTCTCGCCGAGATGATCAGCCGCAACGATCCCGAACGCCCATACCTGGGATCGATGGGCGTGTATCTGTTCAAGACCCACATCCTTCTGGATTTGCTCGAGAATACCAACGTCAGCGATTTCGGAAGCGAGCTGATCCCGCAGGCGATTTTTTCGCACAAGGTGTTCGGATTCGATTTCGACGGCTATTGGGAGGATATCGGGACAATCCGCTCTTTCTATGAAACCAACCTGGCTCTCACTTCGCCCGCCGCGCCGTTTAATTTCTATGATCCCCGCCGTCCGATTTACACCCATGCGCGTTTTCTTCCCGGCTCGATCGTTCAGGGCAGCGAACTGCAGGACGTGCTGCTGGCGGAGGGAAGCAAAGTCTATTGCGCCCAAATCCGTAATTCGGTCGTCGGCCTGCGCAGCCACATCTCGGAAGGAGTGGAACTCCGCAACAGCGTGATCCTCGGCGCCGATTATTACGACGTTTTGGGGGTGGAGATTCCGCGCGGGGTGCCGCTGGGGATCGGCCCCGGCAGCCGGATCGAAGGCGCCATCATCGATAAAAACGCCCGCATCGGCGCCGGCGTCGAGATAAAACCCTTCCCGCTTGGCACGCGTCTGGACGGCGAAGGCGGGCAATGGTACGTGCGCGATGGGGTGGTGATCATTCCCAAAGACACCATCCTGCAGCCGCATACAAGGATCGGACCGGAAACCCAGCTTTCCTTCATGTAGCACTGATTCGGTGAAAAACCATCCCTTGCAGCACTTGTGATTCAAAAAACTGCGGCCGGGATCGACGATCCCGGCCGCAGTTTTTTTTTAGCCCGGCGATATTCAAAATTGACCCGGCTACGTCACAACAAGAATGATTTATTCGTACCGCAGCGCCTCCACCGGTTGTAATCCGGCGGCCCGCGAGGCCGGATAGATCCCGAAGAACAGCCCGATCGTCGCGGAGAAAATTGTCGCCAGCAGGATCGAATTCAATCCCACAACGGGCGTGAAACTGTTCCCGGTAGCGTTGGCGATCAGCCCGATGGCATACGCCAGTCCGGCTCCCAGCCCGATCCCAATGAACCCGCCAACAACACTCAAGGTGGCGGATTCGGTGAGAAACTGAATCAGAATATCCCGCCGGCGCGCGCCGAGCGCCTTGCGCAACCCGATCTCACGCGTCCGTTCCGTCACCGAGACGAGCATGATGTTCATAATCCCGATTCCGCCGACCAGAAGCGAAATCGCCGCAATCCCTCCCAGAAATATCGTCAGCACACCGGTGATCTGCGAGGTCACACTGAGGATATCCTGCTGCGTTTCCAGCGTAAAATCGTCCTTGCCCACTTCCGTGTTGTGGCGCGATCGGATAATCTGTTTGATCTCGTCCGATGCCTGCGGAACCGCATTCGCGCTCACCGCCTGAGCCACAATCATGTCCACCCGGTCGGGAGCGCCGTCGGTGCTCTGCGCCAACCGGCTGACGGCTGTGGTAAACGGGATGTAAATCACATCGTCGGAGTTGGTGAATCCACTTCCGCCTTTGGACGCCTGAATCCCGATGATCCGGAACGGTTGCCCGGAGATCCGCACCGTCTCCCCGATTAAGTTGCTCGATGTGCCGAAGAGATTCTCCGCCGTAGTCGTCCCCAGCACGGCCACCGAGGCCCGGCCAGTCATCTGAGTATCGGAAATAAAATCTCCTTCTGCCATCGTCAGATTGCGCACATCGGCGTACGTGGACGTTACGCCATCGATACTCATGCTGACCGTCTGGCCGGCAGCGGATACCTTCACTGGACCTACGGTATACAGCACCGATGTCAGTAAAATCGACGGGGCGTTCAACGGGTCGCCGATAGCCTGCGCATCCTGGAGCGTCAACGGCCGCCGGACCGTGATATCCGTACTCCGGTTCGGCACAATGAAGATCAGGTTAGTGCCGATGGAGTTGATCGATCCGGAAATGGTCGCCGAAGCCCCCTGGCCGACCGCCAGCAGAGCGATGACTGCCCCGACACCGATGACGATCCCCAACATTGTCAGCCCGGAACGCAGCTTGTTGGTGGTCAGGCTTTCCAGCGCCTCAAGCAGGTTTTGTGTCAGAAACATGGTCCTCCTCGATGCAGCCGTCTTTCAGGCGGATCACCCGGCTGGCGTGCTTGGCGACGTTCGGATCGTGGGTGACAATTACCAAGGTTGTCCCCTGCTCCCGGTTGAGTTGCAGGAGCAGGTCGAGAATCTCGGCTCCCGAGCGGCTGTCCAGGTTTCCGGTCGGTTCATCCGCCAGGATGATCGCGGGATCGTTCACCAGGGCGCGCGCGATGGCCACCCGTTGTTGCTGACCCCCCGATAGCTCCATCGGTTTGTGGTCCATCCGTTCCCCCAGCCCGACCAGCCGCAGCATTTTCTGGGCGCGTTCCCGCCGCCCGTGATTCACCCCCGCATAACGCAACGGCAGTTCCACATTCGCCGACGCCGTCGAGCGGCCCAGCAGGTTGAAACTCTGGAATACAAACCCCACCTTCTTGTTGCGGATTTCGGCCAGCGCGTCATCCGCAAGCTGCGATACGGTTTTCCCGTCCAAATGGTAAGTCCCGGACGTCGGCCGGTCGAGACAGCCGATGATGTTCATCAGCGTGCTTTTTCCGGATCCCGAGGGGCCCATGATCGCCAGCACTTCACCCCGTTTGACACGCAAGGTTAGTCCCGCCAGGGCATTCACTTCCTCTATTCCCATCCGGTAGACCTTGCGGATATCCTCCAGTTCGATTACCCAATCATCCATGGTTTTATCCTTTATCCGCCACCGAACAATCCGCGTGCCGCGCCCCCGCCACCTCCACCACTCGAGGTCGAACCTCTGTTGAAGAGTGAGGTAGAGGGATTGAGTAGAATGACGTCACCTTCTTTTATTTCCCCTTTGAGCACCTGGCTTACCGTACCGTTGCTCGCCCCGAGCACGATCGCCACCGGCTTTTGGATTCCGTTTTGGAGAACGTATACCACCAGCGAACCGTTTACATTCTGCACCGCCTGGTTGGGAACCAGCAGAATGTTGTCCAAACGCGAGACCTCGATTTGAACTGACACTGTCATTCCGGGAAGCACCCGTTTATCGGCGTCGGAAACGACCACCCGGATCGGGTAACTGACCGATCCTCCCGAGGTGGATGCGTTCAATCCGATTTGTGTGACCTTCCCATTGTAGATTGTTCCGTGAACCGCATCCAACACCAATTGCGCGCTCTGTCCGGCGGTCAAGCGTTTGTAGTCCACCTCTGCTATCGGAACATCCACGTGCAATTCGGAAAGGTCGGCGATCATCAGTACCACAGTTCCCGGATTGACCATATCACCCTGCACAACGTTCATAGCTAAAATGGTTCCGGAAAACGGAGATCTGATCCGCACCTGATCTAGAATCGACTGGACGGCGTCAACCCGAGCCTGCGCCGCCTGTAGATCCTGCGCCGGCACCCCATCCTTAAGACGGTTGTAAGCAGACAGCGCATCGCCGTATTGTGACTGTGCCAGATCCAATTGCCCCTTGGCGATCGCTATTTCACCCTTTGCTTCTTCGGTGCCGCTGGCCGATGAGCCAACTCCCATGCTCTGGTACTGCTCTGCTTTTTCCAATTCCTTCAGGGCATTCAGGTAGACCTGGTACCTTCTCTGCAATTCCTGCACCGCCGCAGCGCTTCCGTTATTTATGAAACGATAAATCATATAGTTTGAATATGCTTGATTGACCCGATTCCAGCACTCTTGCACCCAGCCCGAGTTGAATTTTTGAACGGTGTTGTTGTAGCTGGCTTTCGCATCATCCAGCGCTTTCTTGGCGTTGGCCAGATCCAATTCCGCCTGGGCCAGCGCCGTCTGCGAGGTCTTTATATTGTCGAGCGTTTTCTGCGCGCTGATCAGGCTGGCCTGTGCGGAAATCACCTGTTGCGGGTAATAGGCGGGATCCATCTCGACGAGAACCTGGCCTGTGTTGACTGAATCCCCCAAGTGCACGTTCACCGTTCCCACTCGGCCGCTGATCGAAAAAGCCATCGATGCCTGCTGCCTGGCTTGGATGGTCCCGGTGGCGCCGATCGAAGCGGTCAACGTGCCGTGCACCACAGTATACGTTTGCAACGATTGCGATTGCCTTCGAGCATTGGCACGCAGAACAAATACCAGCGCGACCACGCCCGCCACAACCAACAATCCGGCGATGAGAACGGCTCTCCAGTGTTTTTTCATACATCCTCCTGTGGGGTCGTCCGCAGGCCCTGGGGGTTAATCAATTCCATCATCCACCCCCCGTAAGCGAGGTGGACGGATTAAGCACAATGACGTCACCTTCTTTTAAATCCCCTTTCGTCACTACGCTCATCGTATCGTTATTCGTCCCAAGCTCGACGGTCACCGGCTTTTGCACTCCATTCTGAAGGATGTACACCACCAGCGAGCCATTGACATTCCGCAGCGCCCGGTTGGGCACCAGCAGAACGTTTTCCAAATGCGAGACCTCGATCTCCACCGCCACCGTCATCCCCGGAAGCATATTTTTATCGGCGTCGGAAACCACAACTCGGATCGGGTAGGAAACCGATCCTCCCGAGGTGGAGGCATTCAATCCGATCTGCGTGACCTTTCCGTGATATGTCGTATCGGGAATCGCGTCCAGTATCAGTTGTGCGCTCTGGCCTGCGGCCAGTCGGTTGTAATCCACTTCCGCAACGGGAACGTCCACATGCAACTCGGAAAGGTCGGCGATCACCACCACTATGGTTCCCGGACCGACCATGTCGCCCTGCACCACGTTAACCGCCAAAATGGTTCCAGAAAATGGGGCTTTGATTTTCACCTGATCGAGTGTCGCCTGAGCGGAGTCCACTTGGGCCTGTGCTGCCTGAAGATCCTGGGCCGGCACGCCGTCCTTCAGACGGTTGTAGGCAGCCAACGCATCGTCATACTGGGCCTGCGCCAGGTCCAATTTCCCCTTGGCGATATCCATCTCCTTCTTGGCTGCCTCGGTGCCGCCGGATGTGCCGACTCCCAAATCATGGTATCGCTGTGCTTTCTTCAGTTCCTGCAGAGCATTCTGATACGCCTGCCATCTTCTTTTCAGTTCAACCACCGCCTTAAAGCTGCCGTCGTTATGGAGACTATAGTCTTGCCAATCCGAATACGTTTGATCGACCCGAACCTGGCATTCTATCAACCAACCTTCGTTATAATTTTGAAGCGCTTTGTCATAATCGGTTTGGGCAGTATCCAGCGCTTTCTTGGCGTTGGCCAGGTTCAATTCCGCCTGGGCCAGAGCCGTTTGGGAGATCTTCAGATTGTCAAGGGATTTCTGCGCGTTGATCAGATCGGCCTGGGCGGAAATCACCTGTTGCGGGTAGTATGCGGGATCCAACTCGATAAGAACCTGCCCCGAGGCAACTTGATCCCCCAAATGTATGTTCACCGTTCCGACCCGGCCGCTGATGGAAAATGCCATCGATGCCAGCTGCCTGGCTTGAATTGTCCCCGTGGCGCCGATCGAGGCGGAAAGTATGCCGCGCGCCAGAACAGACGTTTGCAATGATTGCGATTGCCGATGAGCATTGCCTCTCCGAATAAAAACAAACGCAGTCACCCCGGCAATGACCAACAATCCAATGATAAGAATGGCTCTCCAATGTTTTCTCATGCATCCTCCTGTGTGGCTTTCACCAGCTCCTATTTATTTACGGACAGCGACACGGCCCGGTTTTCGAACGCCGTGCCAACCCTGGGATGTTCTGCAGGTTGTTTTACGTGAAGGACGGTTGGTTCAACCTGGAAAACCGGGTTTTTCTCTCACCGAATCGACGCAAAAATCATTGCCTCGTCCTATTGGAATAACAAACCAATTCCTATTGTAACCTGTGATTATGGAGAATATATGTAAAAAATGTAAAAAATCGGATAAAATGACGCGGAATATGCCCGGGAGACGCTATATTGCGTCTCCCCCGGAGAGACCGAATGACGGATGTGACTTCAACGGCAATGCTCGATCGAAAAGCGCGGATGAGGATCCCTTACGAGGAACCACCCGAACGCCCGGTTGCGGAGCGGTTGAAGGACTTTACCGAAACACAGCTCCCGCTCACGCCCCAGCGGGCTATTCGCGAAGCCTCGCGCTGCCTGCAATGCCCCCTCGCCCCGTGCGTCAAAGCCTGCCCGGCGCACAGCGACATTCCCGGCGCCCTGAGGAAAATCGAGGAGAGCGATTTTCTCGGTGCGGCGGATATTTACCGCCAAACCTCAAGCATGTCGCAGATTTGCGGCCGGGTGTGTCCGCATGAACAACTTTGCCAATGCGCCTGCGTCCGGAATAAAACCCACGAGCCGGTTTTGTGCGGCGCGCTGGAAACCTTCGCGGCGGACGCAGCCCGGGTGCATGACCGGTTTTTCATCCACCCCGGTTCTCCTACAGGCAAACACGTGGCCATCGTCGGTTCCGGGCCGGCTGGGTTGGCCTGCGCCGAACAACTCATCACCCAGGGTCATCAGGTGGAGATATTCGAATCGGCCGCCGCCCCTGGTGGAATGCTCGTTTTCGGAATCCCTTCGTTTAAACTGGACAAGTCGATCGTCGAATCCATGGTCGAGGATCTGCGCCATGCCGGGGCGACGTTCCGGTTGAACACACCGATCGGGAAGGATTTGCCCGTTGATCATCTGTTTGCCGAAGGATTTCATGCCGTTTTTTTGGGGACGGGAACGTCGATCCCTTCCGGAATCAAAATACCGGGAATCGAACTCCGCGGAATCTACGCCCCGAACGAATTTCTGGCGCGCCTGAACGTGAGGCCGGAATATCTTCCTTCCGCTTGGCAGGGGCGCCTTCCGATCGGTCAAAAAGCGGTCGTGATCGGCGGCGGGGATACGGCTTCGGATTGTCTGCGCTCCGCTTTGCGGATGGGCGCCAGCGAAGTGACTTGCTTATACCGGCGGACGGAAGCGGAAATGCCCGGGGGCATAAAGGACCGCGAGCTGGCGCGCGAAGAGGGTGCGGTTTTCCACTTTCTCGCCCAGCCGGTTCGCTTCCTGGGGGACACGGACGGACGGGTTTGCGCCGTCGAATGCCTGAAGTGCGAATTGGGAGAACCGGATATGGAGGGGCGGCGCCGTCCAATTCCCCTCGAAGGATCGAATTTCACCGTCGAAGCCGAAACTGTCGTGCTGGCTCTTGGATACGGTCCCGATCCGGAAATCGGCGGATCCATTCCTGGATTGGAAATGCAATCCAACGGGCTGATCCGCGCCGATAGGCAAAACGGCGCCACCTCGCGGCCGGAAATCTTCGCCGGCGGGGACGCCGTCAGCGGGCCGGACCTCGTGTCCACCGCCATGGTCTCCGGCCGCCGGGCCGCCCAATCCATCGACCTGTTCCTGCGAACCCCCCGGGATTGACCCGTTCCCGCAGCTTCCCTTGCCACCGGTTCGTGGCATAATATTTGCAGCCTAATACGGATACGGTCCCGAGGACCCCGATCGCGTCATGTCGCCCTATTTACCGGAAATTCTGGCAGCACAATTTTCCGACGGTTCGTTCTCCGAGAACCTGACGCCGGGGAATCTTGTCGTGGCGTCTCCGCGGCGTGCGGCGCGCGTACGAACCGGCGAGATCCTGTTTGTCGCCCTTGACCTCCAGGCCCGCACCCCGATGCCCGCTGCGGAACTCGACCGGCTTTCCGCGCTGATGGCGCAGGTTTATTTTGAAACACCCGGCTCCGTAACCGCCGCGCTGCGCGCGGCGTTTGTTGCGGCCAACGCCGAAGTCCTGCCCTTCAGTCAGGCTACAACGCCCATCGGCCCGATGGCGAGCGGCATGGTCCAGCTGCACGCGTTATGCGCCATCCTGCGCGAGGGCGATATTTACCTGGGGTTCGCCGGAAACGTTCTGGGCCTTCTCCTCCACGAGAACAACGTCGAAGTCTATCCTCCTGCAGGGGATTCCCCGTCGCGCGCCCTGGGCACGATGCTCAACGTCGACATTCGTTATGGGCACTCGTCGCTTTCGGGGACCACTACAGTCATCCTCGCCGCTTCTCCCGCACCGGGTTGGTCGGCAGCCGTGCCTTCCGGTTTGGCCAACCTTTCGCTGAATTCGATCGCGGAACGCATGGCCCAACAAAGCGCATCGCGTCCGGAACCATCCGGCGGCTTGATCATCCGCTTCTCGCCCGAACCTTCTCCGGAAAAATCCGCGCCATCCGCCCGGCGGTTGCCCTTCCTCCCGCAGAAGCAAGACACCAAAGCCGCCCCTTCGACCGCATCCAGCAAATCACAGGCTCCATTCATTCTGCATGCGCAGACCAAGGGGTCCGCGGAGAAACAGAAGGCGGCCGCGACAACCGTGTCAACCGCCGCCCCCAGGGAAGAGAAAGTCGATTCATCCCGCGCAAATATTTCCAATCGGCGAGTGGAAACCCCATCGCCCCCCGAGCGAAAAGATGTGCCCTCTCCGGCTCCCCAAGCTCGGATGCATTCCCCCATTACCATCGCACAACCGGTGTCGAAACCCGGTATCTCACCACGGGATGCTCTCTCCGCCTTCGGGCATTCCCTGCGGGTGACGCTCGCATCGGCGTCCGATGCGACCCGGTCATTCCTCGCGGGGATTCTTCCCCGCGGCGTGCTGCAGGAAAACGACCGCCTCTCCCTTCCCCCTGTAGTTTTGCTCGGTACGGCCGTTGCCATTCCGCTGCTGGCCGTGGCAGTGGCGGCGGTCCTGTACTTCCGCCAGGGATATGCAATGGAATTTTCCCGGTTGATGCAGGAAGCCCGGACCCAGGCGTCGGTTGCCAATGCGCAAACGGATCCGTTCAAAGCTCGTGACGCCTGGCAGAAGACGTTCGACTCCCTCAAGACCGCTGCCCGGTATGGATCCTCGGATGAGTTGGCTACGCTTCAAAATCATGCGGCCCGCATGCTCGACAATTTCGACGGCATAACGCCATTGGAATTTCAACCCGCCGTCTCCGGCGGGTTGGAGGCCGACGCTCGGATCACCGCGCTCCTGGCTCTCGACCGGGAACTCTATGCGCTCGACAGCACTCAGGACCGGATCCTCCGCCTGCTGCTCGGCCAGGGCGGATACCAATTGGACGATACCTTCCTTTGCCAGTCTGGGGATTATCCGGATATTTCGGTTAATACCCTGACGGACATCGTCTGGGTTCCGGATATTTCCATCGGGACGCAGACTCCGTCCTCAACGCACAGCGGGGCGGTGGTTGCCATGGACGGGAAAGGCACGCTGTTATATTGCCCGCCGGGCGGCAAATCCATGGCCGGAAAGCTCGTCGTGCCGCGGTCCGGCTGGGCCACGCCTTCGGCGATCGATTACTACAATGGAAAACTGTATGTGCTCGATCCCGGGAACAACGGACTATGGCGCTATGGAATGAGCGACAGCGGAGGATTCGATCAATCCCCCACGGATTATTTTTCCGGGGACCATCCTCCACTGACCGATGTTGTGGATTTTGTCGTCGCCGATGGGGAAGTGTTCTTCCTCCACGCTGGCGGACACGTCACGCGCTGCCAGTATGATCCCCTTTTCCAATCCGCGGGCGGCGATTCCACCGGCGGAGAATTATGCGAGGACATCCTTTTCAACGACACCCGCCCCGGACGCACAGTTGGTCCGCAGATTCAAGACGCGCTTCTCAGCCGGATCTATTACAACGAGCCTCCTGAACCGACATTGTTCTTCCTTGATCCGCTCGGCCGGGGCGCCTACCGTTTCAGCATGGCGTTGAATTTCATTTCGCGCTACCGCGTGACGATCGCCCCGGAGACGCGCGAGGCAACGGCGCTGGCCGTTGGCGGGGACAAAGTGCTCTACATCGCCGTCGGAAACCAGATTTATTACGCCCAGACCCGCACTCCTTGATCCCCGTCCGGGCGGACGCGCATGATTCAGTTTCGCGTCAATTTCCACCCGTCCCTTTGACAGTCAACCCCGTCGCGGTAGAATTCCATCCAGAAGGATATTCCGCACATCATGAGTCGCTGGCCCGGTAAATACGTGATCGGCCTCACCGGCAATATCGCCACCGGAAAGAGCGTGGTCCGCAAGATGCTCGAACATCTTGGCGCATTTGGCATCGATGCGGACGAAGTGGCGCACCGAGCGATGTCGCACGGCGGACCGGCGTATGAGGCGGTGATCCGCCTGTTCGGCGAATGGATCCTCGATTCGGGGGGTGAAATCAACCGCAAGGCGCTCGGGCGGCTGGCCTTTGCCGACGCCAAGCTGCTCGACCAGCTGGAGGAGATCATGCATCCGCTGGTGATCCAGGCGGTGGACCTGCTTATCCAGCGATCGCATTCGCCGGTTGTCGTACTGGAAGCCATCAAGCTGTTTGAATCCGGATTGGCAGATGCGTGCGATACGATCTGGGTTGTGGATTGCACGCCGGACGTCCAGATCGATCGCTTGGTCCGCAAACGCGGTTTGAGCGAATCCACAGCCCGCCAACGAATCGCGGTCCAACCCGCCCAAAAAGGGAAACTGGAGCGGGCCAAGGTCGTCATCGAAAATTCAAAATCCTTCGAAGATACATGGAACCAGGTGCAAAACCACTGGGCGGCAGGCCCACAGCCCCAACCGCCGGAAGCCACACCGGCCCCGGTCACGCGCGGCAGACCCGCCATCCGGCGCGGCCGCCCCAACGACGCCGACTTGATCGCCTCCTTCCTCAACCGCACCCGGAAGCCCGCCACTCCGCTGTCGCGGGGCGATATCATGGCCGCCTTCGGCCAGAAGGCTTACTTCCTGTTGGAACAGGACGGCGACGTCGTCGGCGCAATCGGTTGGCGGGTGGACAACCTGGTGACGCGCGCGGACGAAATCGTTCTGACCAAGGAAGCGCCGGTCGATCAATCGCTCCGGCTTTTAATTGCGGCAATGGAATCCGCCTCGGCTGAATTACAAAGCGAAGCGGCGTTGATTTTCTCCGAACCAAACCTGGCCAAAGCCGGCGCATGGAAAACCGCCGGATATGCGCAGACCCTCATCGAAAACCTGGGCGTAAAAGCATGGCAAGAAGCCGCTGAGGAATCCGAAGTGGCCGGCACAACGCTGCTGTTCAAGCGGTTGCGGGAAGACCGTATCCTGCGACCCATTTGATTACTCTCCCCAGACAC
>PLND01000041.1:36882-41690 GCA_003141675.1 Anaerolineae bacterium | reverse complement strand
GGTCATGTGCGGGTAAAGGGCGTAGGATTGGAACACCATCGCGATATCGCGGTCTTTCGGGGCGACATCGTTGACGATCCGCGTTCCGATTTTGATTGTCCCGTCGGACACTTCCTCCAGCCCGGCCAAGCAGCGGAGCGCGGTGGTTTTTCCGCATCCGGATGGGCCGACCAGAACCAGAAATTCCTTGTCCTTGACCTCCAGGTTGAGGTCGTTGAGCGCAACAACACGTTCAAACCGTTTCGTGACGTGCTCGTACGTGACACTAGGCATGGTGCATCTCCTCTCGGAAAAGTATAGTGATTGGATTATATCACACGCCGGATTGACGGTGATAGTCTTTCCTGCTATCATCCCCCCGCGAAAAATTTTCCATGAAAAAATCACCGGAAGGGCTGGCCGACCGCCTGAAATCCTGGTTGGCGTTGGGAAAAATCTGGCTAACGCCGGGAATGGGGGTAAAGCGATGGCTGATTGGCCTGGTCACGGGCACGCTGCTGGTGGGGCTGGGCTTTTCCGTGTTCATGCTGGATCTATACCGGTCCCGCCCGGAATCGCCCGTGCTTTCCGCGCTGGTGTTGAGTTTTATCCCGCGGCCGATCCGGATTGCGGTTTTACTCGCGGCCGGCAGCGGACTGATCGGCTTCTCGCTCTGGCGATTAAGCTATGCCCTCCTGGCCCCGTTTACCAGGGGACGCCGGAAGGTTCCGGAAGCCATGGCCGCCTATTACCGGCTGGGACGCGGGCCGCAAGTGGTGGCGATCGGGGGCGGAACCGGACTTTCTATATTATTACGCGGCCTGAAACAACGGACGACGAACCTGACCGCGGTGGTGACGGTGGCCGACGACGGAGGCTCCTCGGGGCGATTGCGGCGGTCGCTGGGAATCCCGCCACCGGGGGATTTGCGCAACTGTCTGGCGGCGCTGGCGGAAGATGAAGCGCTGCTAACGCAACTCTTCCAATACCGATTCGCCGAGGGCGATGGAATTCACGGCCACGCGTTCGGAAATCTTTTCGTCACCGCGATGGCCGGCGTAACCGGAAATTTCGAAACCGGTCTGGCGGAAGCCGGACGTGTGCTTTCCATTTGCGGAAGGGTGTTTCCTTCCACGCTGAGCAACGTCACGCTGGAAGGCGAACTGGTGGGGGAACGCGCCGACGCGTTGCAGCGCGTCAGCGGCGAAAATCAAATCACGTCCGTTCCGGGCGCGGTCTGGCGCGTGTGGCTGGAGCCTGAGGACATACGCGCGTACCCGGGAGCGGTGCAAGCGCTGCTGAGCGCCGAGCTGATCGTGGCGGGCCCAGGGAGTCTGTTCACCAGCGTGCTTCCGAATCTGTTGATCCGCGAGATCCGCGAGGCGCTCGTCGCCAGCCGCGCGTTGAAAATCTACGTCTGCAACGTGGCCACCCAACCCGGTGAAACGGACGGTTTTTCGGTGGGGGATCATCTCGAGGCGATCCAGCGGCACATCGGGGTGCAACCGTTCCATGCGGTGCTGGCCAATGCCAAACCGGCGGGCTCGCTGCCGGAAGGGATGGAGTGGGTGGGCGGTGCGCTGCCGGAGGGGCGGGTGAGCGTGTTCCGGGAGGATCTTGCCGATGGAGGAAATGCGGGACATCACGATCCGCAAAAACTTGCCGCCGCTTTGATGGATTTGCTCGCCAGGCGCGCGGCGTTGTTTCCGATGTAATTCATTTTTCTATCAGGAGGAACGCAATGGCAACCAAAGTTGGCATCAACGGGTTCGGACGAATCGGGCGGCAGGTGCTCAAGTCGATCGTGGAACGTCTCCCCCAGGATCTTGAGGTGGTGGCGATCAACGACCTGTTCGACGTCGATACGAACGCGCATTTGTTCAAGTACGATTCCAGCTACGGAAAATTCACCGGCAGCGTGGAAGTGAAGGAAGGCAATCTTGTCATCAACGGGCACACGGTCAAGGTGCTCCAGGAAAAAGATCCGGCCAAGCTGCCCTGGAAGGATCTGGGGGTTCAGATCGTGATCGAATCCACCGGCTTGTTCACCGATGCGATCGGCGATCCGGCTAAAGGAAAACCCGGCGCCAACGTGCATATCCAATCGGGCGGGGCGAGGAAGGTCATCATCTCGGCTCCGGCCAAGAACGAAGACCTCACCGTCGTGATCGGCGTCAACGATTCGAAATACGATCCCGCCAAGCACCACATCCTTTCGAACGCATCCTGCACGACCAACTGTCTGGCGCCCGCGGCGAAAGTGGTCAACGACAAATTCGGAATTCTCTATGCCGTAATGTGCACGATCCACTCATACACCAATGACCAGGTGATCCTCGACCAGGGCCACAAGAAGGAATTGCGCCGCTCGCGCGCTGCAGGTCTCAACCTCATTCCGACGACCACCGGCGCGGCCAAAGCCATCGCGCTGGTCATCCCAGAACTCAAGGGCAAGTTCGACGGCTATTCGATGCGCGTTCCGAGCCCGACGGTTTCGGTCGTCGATTTCACCGCCACCCTCGCCAAGGCCACCACCAAAGAGGAGCTCAACGCCGCGTTTGTCGACGCGTCCAACGGCGCCTTGAAGGGAATCCTCGGCGTGACCTACGGCAAGGCCGCCGATCCGCTCGTGTCGACCGATTTCAAGGGCGACGACCGGTCCTCGATAATCGACCTGCAGTACAACATGGTCATGGGCGGCAATCTGGTGAAGGTGGTAGCCTGGTACGACAATGAATGGGGCTATTCGTGCCGCACGGCCGATCTGGCCAAGATCATTGCCCAGAAACTATAGCCCCGGGATTCCGGCGGAGGAACCATGATACATAAGAAGACCGTTCGTGACGTAAGCGTGAATGGCTGGCAGGTACTGATGCGCGTGGACTTCAACGTGCCCATCAAGAACGGCAAGGTGGGCGATGATACGCGCATTCGCGCCGCGCTGCCGACCATCCAGTATCTGATCGACCAGAAGGCGATGGTGGCGTTATGTTCCCACCTCGGACGTCCGAAGGGCGGCCCGGATCCGGCCTTCTCGCTGGCGCCGGTGGCCGAGCACCTTAGCGGTCTCCTGAAAAAGAAGGTGGCGTTTGCTACCGATTGCGTCGGCCCCGTGGCCGAGGGAACCGTTGCCGAACTGAAGCCGGGCGACGTGGCGCTTCTGGAGAACACCCGCTTTTACCCGGAGGAAGAAAAGAACGACGTGAATTTCTCCCGGCGGCTGGCGCTGCTGGGAAAGATCTACGTTGACGACGCTTTTGGATCGGCCCACCGGGCGCATGCCTCCACCGAGGGAGTGGCCCACTTCCTCCCGGGCGTGGCCGGGTTCCTGATGGAAAAGGAAATCGAATTTCTCGACAAGGCAGCCAATAATCCGGATCACCCGTACATCCTCATCCTAGGCGGGGCGAAAATCAGCGACAAGATCGGTGTGATCACCAACCTGCTTAATAAATGCGAGAAATTGCTCATCGGCGGCGGGATGGCCAACACCTTCCTGAAAGCCAAAGGACTGTCGGTGGGGGATTCGCTGGTGGAAGAAAGCAGCTTGGATACGGCCCGCCAGATCATAGCGGATGCCGGAAGCAAGCTGGTACTGCCGGACGATGTGGTGATTGCTGATAAATTCGACGCCGCCGCGCAATTCAAGACGGTGGCGGCAAGCGCCGTTCCGGACGGTTGGCGGATCTTGGACGTTGGACCCGCGACGATCAAAAAGTTTTCCGATGCGCTTAAAGGCTCGAAGCTGGTAGTTTGGAACGGCCCGATGGGCGTGTTCGAATTTCCGAACTTCGCCAAGGGAACGCGGGACTTGGCGCAGGCCGTTTCCACTTGCGGGGCGATCACCATCGTGGGTGGCGGGGATTCGGTCGCGGCCGTCACCGAAGCGGGATTAGCGGATAAAATCTCGCACATTTCCACCGGCGGCGGAGCTTCGCTTGAATTCCTCGAGGGCAAAGTGCTTCCGGGAATCGCGATCCTGCAGGATAAATAAAGGTTCGCGGACCGATTCGCAATTTCAAGGAGGGCGCGAGATCCAGCAATGGATTTGGCGCCCTCATAGAATCAACATAGAATGGAATGAAGACACCCGGCGGCAAGTCGGCTGGGATTCGCACGATGCTCTTCCCGATTTACTTTTTTCGGCCGGAAGAATCCAGCGGATGAGCCGGGGATCCGTCTTTCCGGGGAGGCGCCATGCCCTTCGTCATCGGTCAAAACGTCGGCCCCTACCGGGTGATGGAACAACTCGGTCAAGGGGGAATGGCAACCGTCTACAAGGCGTACCACGCCTCGCTCGACCGGTACGTTGCCATCAAGGTATTGCACCCCGCTTTCCGGGAGGATCCTTCGTTCACCGCGCGCTTCACCCGCGAGGCGCGCGTGGTGGCCAAGCTCGAACATCCCCACATCGTCCCGATCTACGATTATTCCGAGTTCGAGGGCCAGCCGTACCTGGTGATGAAATTCATCGAGGGCGAGACGCTCAAGGCTCGGCTTGCACGCGGGCCGCTTTCGGCCGAGGAAGCCGTGAGGGTCGTCGAGGCCGTGGGCGCGGCACTCTCCTACGCGCACTCCAAAGGAATTCTCCACCGCGACATCAAACCGTCCAACGTTCTGCTCGCGCCGGACGGTGGAATCTATCTGGCGGATTTCGGCCTGGCGCGCATCGCTCAATCCGGCGAATCCACGCTCTCCTCGGACATGCTCCTGGGAACGCCGCACTATATTTCCCCGGAACAGGCACAAGGGAAAAAGGATCTGGATGCGGGCACCGATATCTATTCCCTGGGCGTGGTGATGTACGAACTCGCCGTGGGGCGGGTGCC
>PLND01000041.1:0-36844 GCA_003141675.1 Anaerolineae bacterium | reverse complement strand
TTAAATTGCCCGCCGAAAAGGCGCCTGCAAAAAAAGTCGTCGGCGGAAAGAATCCTCCGCTGTGGAAGCGGATCCCGACGTGGTTGTTGATCCTGGGTATGGTTTTTGTTTGCGGTTGCGCCTGTCTCGTCGCACTGGGGGTGGCAAGCAGCATTTCAAAGAAGCAGCATCAAAGCGCCACCCTGACCGCCCAGGCGCTCACACCCGCTCCGGTCGGGCTTGGAACAACGCCGGAAGTTCCCACACCGACCCAGGGATATACCATTCCGCAGGACGCACGCGATGCCATGAACCTGCTCCAACAGGGGCTTGGCGATCTGGATCAAGGGAACCAGGATGCAGCTAACCAAGCGTTTAATGATGCGTTGCAGAGCATACCCGCAGGCCGGGCGGGGGTGATCGCATTGATTGCGCAAAAACTCGGCGCACGCAGCGAGTGGCTTGTGGCAGGCGAGTTCTGCCAAAAGGGATGGCAAGCCAACGCAAACGAAGCGCTGTTGCGCAATGAGTGCGAAGAGGTTCTCTTTCACGTCGGCGAATCACAGGATGGCAAGGATTTACTTTCCGGGATGGCGAACCAGTTTCCCCAATGGTCGATCGCACAGGCCGCGTATGGACGCTGGCTGGCGGCGTTCTCTGGGAATCCGACCGACGCCGATCCCTACCTCCAGAATGCGGTGAATCTTGCGCGCAATGAAGAAAAACCGATCGTCAAAACCATCCAAGCCGAATACTCGTGCATCACGCACCAGACGGCCATTGGATTAACTTCCTTGAACGAAGTGTTGAAAGATCCCATTACCCCACCCTGGCTCAGGGTAGAAGCGGAGAAAATCATAGCAAAATGGCAACCGAAATAAGCAAGCGGATTCCCTGTATGGCGGCAAACTGGAAGATGAACAAAACGTCTGCGGAAGCGGAGACTTTCGTGCGACAGATCCTTCCGGGATTGATGGAGATCGGCGGCGTGGAACGAGTGATCTGCCCGCCCGCCACCGCGTTGCCGGCCCTGGCGCAGATTTTTAAAGGAAAAGGGATCGACCTCGGTGCGCAGAACATGCACTGGGAGGAAAAAGGCGCCTTCACCGGCGAGCTTTCCGCCGCGATGGTGAAGGAGTGGTGCGCCTACGTCATCCTCGGGCACTCCGAGCGGCGCGCGCTGTTCGGAGAAACCGACGAGATGGTGGCTAAAAAGGTAAAAGCGGCGCTCGCCGCCGGGCTGATACCGATCGTCTGCGTAGGCGAGACGCTGTCCGAGAATGAAGCGGGACGTACCGACGAAGTCGTCCGGCGGCAGATGCGGGCGGCGTTTGGTGGCCTCACGGCGGAACAATCCGCGCGGACGATCGTGGCCTATGAGCCGGTGTGGGCGATCGGCACGGGACGGGCCGCGCACGGGCCGGACGCCAACCAGGTGGTGAGCCGGTCAATCCGTTCGGTGCTTAAAGAATCATTCAGTCCGGCTGTCGCAGACGGTGTACGCGTGCTGTACGGCGGCAGCGTAACGCCCGCCAACATCGACGAGTTCCTCTCCGAACCGGAGATCGACGGAGGGCTGGTGGGCGGCGCGAGCCTCAAACCGGATTACGTGGAGATCGTCCGCGCCGCGCAAAAACGATTGTCCTGAAAACGAGGACCGGCTGCGCTCTCGGAAAACAGGCTTTCCGGTTATTTTTTCGGCAGCCTTTTCGTAAACACGAAAATTTGATATGCTTATCAAAACGACCTCGGCATGCGGCCGGGGTCGTTGTGCGTGGTATCCAGGAAATCGGCCGGCTATGATTACGGAAAGAATCGACATTCGCAACATCGCCATCGTCGCGCACGTCGACCACGGGAAAACCACCCTGGTGGACGGACTGCTGCGGCAATCCCACGTATTCCGCGACAACCAGCAGGTGGCGGAACGGGTGATGGATTCCAATGACCTGGAGCGCGAACGCGGGATCACCATCCTGGCGAAGAATACCGCCATCAGCGTGTGGGATCCGGTGGCGGGGCTGCAGGTGAAGATCAACGTCGTGGACACGCCGGGCCACGCCGATTTCGGCGGCGAGGTGGAGCGCGTGATGAACATGGTGGACGGTATCCTGCTCCTGGTGGACGCCGCCGAAGGCCCCATGCCGCAGACGCGCTTTGTATTAAAGAAGGCGCTGGAAAAAGGGCATCGCGCGATCGTGGTCATCAATAAGATGGACCGCAAGGACGCCGAGCCTGATATCGCGTTGAATAAAACTTTCGATCTGTTCATCGAATTGGGCGCGAGCGAGCGGCAGGCGGATTTCCCGGTCATCTACACCAACGCCATCACCCAACAGGCCGGCCTCACCCACGAAATGGGGCCGGATTTGCAACCGCTCTTTTCCGCCATCCTGCGCCACATCTCCCCGCCCATGGTGGATCCAGATGCGCCGCTGCAGATGCTGGTGGCCTCGCTCGGATACGACAATTACCGGGGTGTCACCGCTGTCGGCCGGATCTTCGCCGGACGGATGCATGCAGGCGATAAAGTCGCCCGGATGACCCTCGCCGGCGATATTCTGGAGGAGCGCGCGCGGTACCTCTACATCCACCAGGGGCTGGACCGGGTGGAAGTGGAGCAGGCCGAGGCCGGGGAAATCGTCGCCATCGCCGGGCTGGAAGGAATCGCGATCGGCGAGACGCTGGCCGATCCGGAAAACCCGGTGGCGCTTCCGCAGATCAAAGTGGAAGAGCCGACTGTCCGGATGATCTTCGGCGTGAACACCTCGCCGTTCTCGGGACGGGAAGGCCGCTGGGGAACGTCGCGAAAATTGCGCGAGCGCCTGTTCGAAGAGCTACGGCATAACGTCGCCCTGCGCGTGGAGGAAACCGACGCGACGGACACCTTCATCGTCTCGGGCCGGGGGGAATTGCACCTGGGAATTCTCATCGAAACCATGCGGCGCGAAGGATACGAGTTTCATGTCTCGCGCCCGGAGGTGATCTTCCGGACGGCGGAGGATGGGACGATGCTGGAACCCTTCGAGGAAGTCCACATCGAAACCAGCCCCGATACGGTCGGAGCCGTGGTGGAAATGCTCGGCTCCCGCCGCGGGCAGATGATGAATATGGTGGATTCGCAAAAGGGCAGCGTGCAGCTGACCTATATCGCGCCCACCCGCGGTCTGCTCGGCTTCCGCTACCAGTTCCTGAATGCCACGCGGGGAAACGGCGTGATGAACGCCGTGTTCCACGGGTATGATTCGATGGCCGGGTCGGTGCCCACCCGTTCCACCGGTTCGATCGTAGCTTGGGAGGCCGGCAGCACGACGAACTTCGGACTGAAAAACGCCGAAGAGCGCGGAGTTTTGTTCCTCGGACCGGGAATGGAAATCTACGAGGGAATGGTTGTGGGGGAACAACAGCGGCCGGGTGATCTGCCGGTGAATGTTTGCAAGAAAAAGCATCTGACGAACATGCGCTCATCGAACAAGGATATTGAAGTGCGACTGGTTACTCCGCGCCAGATGAGCCTCGACGAATGCCTGGAATTTCTAGCTGAAGACGAACTTCTGGAAATAACGCCCGTCGCGTACCGCATTCGTAAGAGGATTCTGAATACCGAGGAACGCGGAAAAGGGGTGAAACGAGCCAAGGAGGAACTGGCCGAGCGTGAGGGCAAGGAACAGGCCCGGTAATTCCGGGTGAATTCCAATTCCGAAGGAAGGCTCTTCATTTATTATTGCGGCTTCGGAAAAAACCACGGATTACTCGAAATCGAGCAGATTTTATAGGACAATATATAGCAGCCTATGGGAAAAGTTGATATTTGTCATTGCGAGCCGCGCCAGCGGCGAATCCCCGGCCTTGCCCTGTGGGCTTACCGGGGCGGGGCAATCTTCCAATAGCACCGTCTATGCACCCTCAACCAATGAAATGAATGATTCCCATGCCTAGGTAAAAACCAGATTGCTTCGCCCGCCCCGGTTGGGGTGGGCCGGGGTCGCTTCGCTCCCCCCGGCCTCGCCCAGCGAAACCGGGGCGAGGCTCGCAATGACAAACCCGCTCGCGCGGGTCAAATGGTTTTCCGTGTTTCGATTGTCCGCCGATGGTCGGCGTAATGCTCATAGGTGTTTACCACCACCCACTGGGCGAGTGGTTTGGGGCCCGGTCCGAAGCAAAGGGTTGGGGTAGCCAAGGTTCCTTCCCCGATTTTAACCAGCTCCGACATCAACCAGCGATGGGTTTCATACCAGTCGGATTGCACTTCCACCAGCGCTCGATCGCGGTTCCGTTCAAACAGGATGGCATTGACTTCATTTTCGTCGGCCCGGTCGATCACAGCCGGGTCGATGCACAGGGCTTCGGCCGCGGGCATGCCGAGGAACTGATTGAGGATCAGAAATTTTTCCCAAGCGGCGATATGGGCGAGAATGTCCTTGACCGACCACTCGCCAGGATCACGGCGGAGGATTTGCGGTTCGCTCAGGACGGAGACAACAGCCGAAAAGGCTTCCCATTCGTCGTGAATGCGGGAGTGCAGAATCTCCAGGTCAGTCGGCAAGACGGGTTCACTCTCCGTCATGTTATTCAACTTCCTCCTCAAAGAATTTGTAGTCCGGATCGTCGATCCGGACTACGAATATTTTTATCGACCTACTCGTTCGCGTCGAATGTTGTTCGGTCGCCGGCGGGCGATGCGATCAGAGATGCGGCGCCGCTGATGTTCCCCAACTGCATCGTCCAGGAGGAAATCGTGCCCTGGGAGAAAACGAACTGGGTGTTGTTGACCCACGCCAACCGCATCACGCTGCCGGGGACCGGAACCGTCCCTCCGGCGAGCGACCCGATGAAGACCGTCGAAGGGGAGCCGACGTAGTAGGCGAAATGCTGTCCGTCCGGAGCGAACGAGAGCACCGCCGTTGTGCCGCTTCCCAGATGCAGCGCGGTGGATCCGTCAAGCGCGGAGACATAGCTGTCCTTCACCTTCGGATCCGCCGTCGGGCGGAGGTAACCCACGCGGTCGAGGGAGGGCGATAGGATTCCCGACGGGAGGAAGAAAAGCCCGTTTAGGGTGGAGACCAGGGTCGCCGCGCCGCTAGAGCCGTCGACGGACCAGATCGCTCCGGTGGGCGCGGCCGCGAACGGATCCTCGGAGGGGATGATCACACCGAAACGGGAAGAATCCGCCGCCCAGACGACCGGCGGGTAGTATTGGTATTCGCTATACGTTATGATCGCAGGGAAGGTAATAACGCTCGCGTGCAAACCGGAGCCGTCGATGGCGGCCACCGAAAGGAACGTAGCGCGCGAGATGGCCATCTTCACGCCATCGGGCGAAGGGTGCGGATCGCCGCCGTTACCAGCGGTGTAAATGGTCGTGATCGCGCCGGTATCGGCATCCACCACGAAGAGGTCGTCATTCCGGGAAAGGCCGGGCCCCTCGAATTGCCCCCGGGTGTTTAGAAAGATCCGGTGCGTACCCGGAACCCACTGCAATAGATTAACATCCACATACGACGCGCTACCGGGCGCTTCCAGCGCGCCGACCTGCGCCGAGGTAAGCAGCGCGCGGTCACCCGTGCCGTCGGAATTCACCACGCGAACTTCGGCCGATCCGTCGGCGATTGGATGATGGGTATATACGACCCGCGAACCGTCGCCGGAAAGATACACGCCGTCCACACCGGTCGCCGACGAGAGCTGCAGAGGGGCGGCTGGCGGAACGGCGATCCAGGGATTGCCGCCGGAGATGAACGCCACGTGAATATAGGGAGCCGAAGTGGGCGAGGGGGCGAGCGTGGCTGTGACAGTCGGCAGGACGGTCTGGGTTGTCGTTGAGCCCGGCGTATCTGCAATGGTTGGACCGCCGCCTATGGGCAGAGTGACAGCGGTGCCGGCTGCAGCGGCTTCCGTGAGGGTGCCAGCCACCTCGCTTTCGATGGAGTGGCCGGCGGCCAGCGCCGTATTAACGCTTCCGCCGGAAATATTACAGCCGATCGAGACGAAGGAGAGGGAAAGCGTGATCAGCAGAAAGTGTTTGGTCCGCATAATGTTCTCCTAGTTCCATTCCTTCAGCGCCAGCAACCGGAGCAGGACCAGCGCAATAAGGGTGCCCGGAACAGCACCGCCGAGGTTAAGCGCACCGGCCGTCCAAAAACGGAAACCGGTTCCCTCGGCGATGAAATGTCCGGCGGCAAATCCGATCCAAGATGCAAGGATGCATAACCCGAACATCCGGTAGGATTTCGAAGGGCGGACAATAAAGAAGACCGCACCGATAAAAGTGGCCAGGCACAATCCAAAAATCCATGCGAGCGGGTTCATTCCCTTGCCTCCGTAATAATCGCCGTTCCGAGGCAGACCTCGCCCCGGTAAAAAACAGCGGCTTGGCCGGGAGTGACGTCTCGCAACGCGTGCTCGAATCGGACCTGCACGATTCCTTCGTGTTGCACCGTCACTACCGCCGGTTCTTCCTTTGAAGTGTACCGGATTTTCACAAGTGAGGGAAAGACGTCCGCCGGCGGTCCCCCAGCGACCCAGACAGCATCTTCGGCAAACAAGCTCCGGTGGCCGAGCTCTTCCACCGAGCCGACGACGAGCGCGTTGCGCGCAGGATCGATTTCCAAAACGTAGAGCGGGCGGGGGGAAGAAACGCCGATCCCCTTGCGCTGGCCGATGGTAAAAGCCGCCAACCCCGAATGTTCGCCGAGGACCTCTCCACTGCGGGAAAGAATCGGGCCGGGGATAAAGGACTCGGGCGCATACTTTTTCAGGAAGCGGCGGTAATCGCGGTCGGGGATGAAACACAAATCCTGGCTGTCAGGGCGTTCGGCGACGGGAAGATTCAACCCCCGGGCGTGAACACGCACCAAGTCCTTGGTCATTCCACCGAGCGGGAAGAGCGTGCGGGCGAGGTCCGCCTGGCCGAGTGAGGCGAGCACGTAAGATTGATCCTTGGTCGGATCCACCCCGCGCAGCAGCTCAAAACCAGAAGCGGTTTTCCGGATGCGGGCATAGTGACCGGTGGCAAGGTATTCCGCGCCGAGAGCAAGCGCATGCCGGAGGAGAAATCCCCAGCGGACCTTACGGTTGCATACAAGGCACGGGTTGGGCGTGCGTCCGCGGCCATACGCCGCGATCATCGGCGCGACTACCTCCCGCCGGAAAAGCTCGGCGGCATCGATTAGATGGAAGGGAATGACGAGCTGATCCGCGACGCGGCGGGCGAGGGCGACGGCGTTGGAGGCGCAGCAGCGGTTCTCGAACTCGGTATCCGGGTCGGNNGTGTGGGCGTCAACGATGAGAGCACGGAGTCCGCCAACTCGAAGCAGCCAAACATGAACGCCGCCGTCGCGCTCGGCGGTGATACCCGCCGCACGAATGTCGAATGATTTGCAATACAATAACCATCGGTATATCATAAGAAGAAGATTGATAGATCCAAGAAAGGGGGTTCGGAAAGCTATAGCATCAATTACAGATTTGGGCCCGGCCGATTAGAAGTAGTAGGAGGAAGTCCATGAGACGCTCTGGAAAGACAGCAAAACCCTCGACCGACAAACAAAGCAAATCACAGCCAAATTCGGCCGTGAAAACCACTGGTGTGCGCGAAGCTTTTCAACGCCGGCCGATCAATTTTTTGTACGCGGCCCTTATTATGGCAATTATCATCGTGGGAATCGACCTAGGGGTCATCTTATTTGTAAGTGATCCACAAATACGATCTGTCATCTCGGATGCGATTTCTCCGATTCTTGATTTATCGGCATGCATCGCGTTGTTCATCGCCGCAAAATATTCCGCCGTCCGTTCCCGGCAACTTGCGATCGCCTGGGGAACGATTGCTTTAGCAACCCTTTTTTATTCGCTGGGTGGATTTGTTTGGTTAATTCTTGAAATCGGGTTGAAGGAACCACCGTTTCCATCGATAGCCGACGGGTTATACCTTATTTATTATCCAATTTTTCTGGTGGGAGCATTCCTCTTGCTGGAAAAACCCGAAACAACCGGCGAGGTGATCGGCCGAACGCTGGATATGGCCATTGTCATGGGTTCGGCCACACTGGGATTCTGGAATGTTTTAATCTGGCCGATCGCAAGCTCCAATATTGGTGAGCCGATGCTGGAACGGGCGATATTATTGGCTTACCCGGTCGGCGACTTGGTGCTTCTTGGGGCTTTTCTTCTCATTCTTTATAATCCTTCCAAGAAGCAGGGCGCCTTACCGATATTCTTGCTGGCGGGAAGCCTTCTGGCGGTAATCATCACAGATTGCATTTATACATACAAATCTCTCTTGGGAACATACATGAGTGGAGGTCTCCTGGATCTTGGTTGGGTTGTGGGATCACTACTGACCGGCTTGGCGGGCGTTTCCCAATGGGTGGCTGGGCGGTCAATTTATATTAATGAAAAAGGCACGCTCGTGGATGTAATTCGGAACCGGTTGAGGACAATTCAGCCCTATACGCCATATGTCTGGCTGGCCGCCGTAGTTATCCTGCTGATCAGCGGAGAAATGGGGTATACACCGCTAGCGATGGGCTTTTTACCATTTTCTTTGGGGGTTATAGGAATCATTGTTTTAGTGATTATTCGGCAAATCATCACCTTATCCGAGAACAACAAACTGAACACCCGGCTGCAGAAATCAATGGAAAGAATTCAAGCCCAGGCAATCGAGTTGGAGAAGACAAATCAGGAGTTGCACTTCGATATCACCGGGCGCGAACAAGCGGAGGCCGGACTCCAACGAAGCGAGGCTCTGTTTCGAACGCTGTTTGAACTCTCTCCGGATGCCATCGTGCTCATCGATCCTCACGATTCCAATACCTCATGGCCGATCGTCGACTGTAATGCAGCCGCTTGCCGGATGAACGGCTATACGCGCGAAGAAATGATTGGCCATCCCATTGATATGGTTAACCTTGCCCCCGACGCACCGCCCGAGCGAACCTCGTATATGGACCATTTGCGGGAGGGGGGTGTTTATAAATTAATAACCCAGCATCGACGAAAGGACGGTACCGTATTCTCTGTGGATGTTTCGACGACGCTTTTCACCATCGGCGGGCGCGAATTGGTTTTGGGCATTGACCACGACATCACCGAGCGCAATTGGAGGGCAGAAGAGATCAAACACCGCTTGGCCGAACTCGAAGCCATTAACAAGGTCTCCTCCGACCTCCGCGCCGCCCAAACGCTGGAAGAGATACTTCCCCTGTTGTTGGACACAATATTGGAGGTCATGCATGCGGCCCAAGGAAGCATCTGGCTCTACGACCCGATCAAGGATGAATTGAATGCGGTGGTCACGCGCGGATTCGAAGCGCGGACTGGGATGCCGCCTCTGGCGCCCGTCAAGCCCGGCGCGGGAATTGCCGGACGTGTATTCGCCAGTGGGCAACCCTATGTCTCTGGCGATTTCCAGTTGTATCCGAACCTCTCCAAGGCGACGCGTCAATTAATTCCCCCCGGCATTGGTGGAGCCGCCGTCCCAATTCGCGCCGAGGAAAACGTTATTGGCACAATCATTGTCAACATACCTTTACCACGGGAGCTGACGCCGGACGAAGTCCACCTCTTGACTACCGTGAGCGAGATTGCCGGGATCGCCATCCGGCGCACCAGCCTCCGCCAGGAGACGGATCGTCGCTTGCGGCAACTTACCGCACTGAGTGAGATTAGCCGCGTGATCACCTCCAGCGTCGACCTGCACCTCAACCTGACCATGTTGCTTAACCAGGTTATTGCGCAGTTGGGCATCGACGCTGCGGATGTGCTGTTGTTGAACCCCGTTTTAAGGACGCTGGATTACGCTGCCGGGAGCGGCTTTCGCACCCGAACCGTCGAGCGAGCCCACCAGCGCATGGACGAAGGGTACGCGGGTCGCGCTATTTTGGAGCGCCATATCCTCTACATCCCGAATCTTGTCGAGCGGGAAGACAACCCGCTCCTGGCGAAGACTTTGGCGGGCGAGGATTTTGTCAGCTATTACGCCGTACCGCTGCTTGCGAAAGGGCAAATCAAGGGCGTGTTGGAAATCTTCCATCGCGTACCGCATGGACACGACGCCGAATGGCTCGATTTCCTCAACACCCTGGCGGAACAGGCGGCCATTGCCATTGATAATGTCACGCTTTTTGATAACTTGCAACGCTCCAACATCGAACTGATCCTGGCTTACGACGCCACCATCGAAGGTTGGTCACGCGCCCTCGACCTACGCGACAAAGAAACCGAAGGACACACACAGCGGGTAACGGACATAACGGTTCGTTTGGCGCGCACATTCGATCTGAGCGAAGCGGAATTGGTCCAGGTCCGCTGGGGAGCGTTGTTACATGACATTGGGAAGATGGGTGTCCCAGATGAAATCTTGCTCAAGCCCGGTCCGCTGACTGACGGGGAATGGGCCATCATGAAGAAGCACCCCGTGTTGGCCTATGAGATGCTCTCGCCGATCCATTACTTGCGATCGGCATTGGACATTCCATATCGCCATCACGAGAAGTGGGACGGCACGGGCTACCCGCTGGGGTTGAAAGGCGAGCAAATCCCTCTCACGGCACGCATCTTTGCCGTGGTAGATGTGTGGGATGCGCTGCGGTCTGACCGTCCATATCGCAAAGGATGGAGCGATGAAAAGGCGCGCGAACATATTCGATCGTTGGCCGGAACGCACTTTGACCCAAAGGTCATCCAGGTATTTTTCAAGGTGATGAGTGAAAACGCATAGAACATCGGCAGCGTGTGGATAAACCAGTCGATGCAGCGGACAGCGGTTACGCCGCTGGTCAACTGGCCGGCTTGACTCGCATAGGTTCGGGCTCATAATCGTGTAGGACTCGCGCCGCAGCTGCAAATAACCTGGCCAAAAAGGACACGGGATCGAGGATGCTTCCCCAGCTACCCCCGCTTCCCCCCTCGCGAAATCTTCGCATCGGAAGATTACCGATGCTCATCGCTCAGGGCGCGAGCGCGGGCCTTTTTGTTAAGTATAAAAAAAGGTAAAGACCGCAACATTTTATTAAGACCATGAGGTTGGTAGGGGGTTGGCTAATGCTCAGCGGGAACATGAATAATTGGTATTTTTATTTTCCTTTATAAATTGTAATTGAAATACGGACGTGGCCAAGCGCCCCCGGCCCTGACGGCGGAGCCGGGGCGGGGCTGAGAGCGACTTGGATAAGGCGCGTTAAAAAATGGTTAATTATTGGATAACTATTTTAAAATGGTAGGCTGGATACAATTCGGCCGGCGTTTGAAGCTCAATTAGTTGGTTTGGTTGCTGTGCGAACTAGCAATTGAAACTCCCGGTCGATGTGGTTGGATATATAATGGATGAGCTAGCAGAGAGCAAGGGATTATATGCACACGACTATTCGACAACGTCCGATTAATCTTGTTTCTATGGCAGGAATCCTGGCGTTTGTCATATTGGGGATCAATACAGGATTCATCCTTCTCATTCACGATCCACAAATCCGCACCAACTTCTCGGATATATTTTCTCCAATTGTGGACATTCTAGCATGCATAGCTTTAATTTTCGGTGCAAAAGTTTCCATGGCTCGCTCCAGGCGAATGGCGCTTGGCTGGGGGACGATCGCCCTAGCGATGCTTTTCTATGCATTGGGGGATATAAGCTGGGCCATTCTTGAGGTTGGATTTAAGCTAGCACCTTTCCCCTCGATCGCGGATGGTTTATACCTGGCTTTTTATCCTGTTTTCCTGGTGGGAGTATTTATCCTGGTGGATAGACCGGCTTCCATTGGAGAGCGGATCAACCAATCACTGGACATCGTCATTATCCTGCTGGCGGCCACGCTGTTTTTCTGGAATTTTCTGATCGGGCCGCTCATTCAAGCAAACGCCGGCGAATCTCTGTCGATCCGAGCCATATTATTAGCATATCCGGTCGGTGACCTGGTGGTTCTTGGAGCTCTGCTTCTCATTATTTATAGTCGTTCGAGTGAGCAATCCGAAACGCCAGTTTTTATATTGGCAGGCAGTCTCCTGGTATTAATTGTCACGGATTCCATTTACAGTTACCAGTCAATGCTCGGAACCTACGAAAGTGGCAACTATCTGGACCTTGGATGGATCATAAGTTTTCTATTGGCCGGCCTGGCCGGCGTTTCCCAATTTGCGGCTGCGCGGTCGGTAAATATCAGCGGAGAAGTCGCACCGAGAAATATAATTCTGGACAGATTAAAATGGATCAAACCTTATCTGCCCTATTTCTGGCTGTTGGCTGCGTTTGTTTTGCTCATCAGGGGGGGATTGAAACCGCTGCCGATGAGCTTTTTAACACTGTCAATCGCCGTCGGAGGGATTATCGGTCTGGTATTGATCAGGCAGATCATTACATTAACCGAGAACTTCGAATTACGCTTTGAGATCTCCGAACGAAAGAAGGCGGAGGCGGAGCTGATCAAATCGGAGGAACATTACCGCCAACTGTTCGAAAGCAATCCTTTGCCCATGTGGATCTATGATTTGGAAACACTTCGCTTTGTCGACGTAAATAAGGCGACCATCGCCCATTACGGCTACAGTCAAGAGGAGCTCCTGGTCATGACCATCCGGGACATTCTCCCGACGGAAGAACTATCGCGTCTGAATGATAACCAAGCGGAGCCGCGCCAATCGCGGGAACAGTCAGGGTTCCGGAAGCACCGCAAGAAAGATGGATCTGTGATTGACGTTGAATTCATTTCGTACAACACTTTGTTTATCAACCGACCCGCCAGACTTGTCCTCGCCAACGACATCACCGAGCGCAAGCAAGCGGAGGACCAATTGCGCTACCAAGCCGCCCTATTGGCAAATGTGAATGATGCCATCGTCGCTTTCGATAATCAATTCCGGATAACCGCCTGGAACGTGGCCGCCGAGTCTCTGTTCGGTTGGAAGGCGGAGCAAGTTCTCGGACAGAATGCATTGTCCATCGTGCTCACCGAATGGCCCGAAACGGAGGTAGACGATATGAGGCGCGCCATCGCCAAAACGGGGGTCTGGCGTGGAGAAGCAACCCAGGCGCGCAAAGATGGGACACGATTTCCCGCCGAGGTGTCTTCCGTGGTGCTCAAGGACGAGAGCGGGCAGGCGAAAACATACATCAACGTGAATCGCGATATCACCGAGCGTAAGCGGGCGGAAGAAGAAATCCAATCACGCGCCGATGAGATCTCGGCGCAGTATGAACTTTCACGGGAACTGGTGCTCGCGGATGACCTCGACAAGGTTCTTCGAGTAATTAATCACCGGGCGGTGGAAAGCATCCACACAACCTTTGCCCGCGTCGCACTTGTAGAGGGCAGCAACTTTGTGATCAGGGGGGTCTATCCGATCCGGGCTTTGGACCATGACCTCGGCGTTGGCGACCGCCAACCGATCACCGCCATGCCGCGTTGCAAGCGCGTTCTGGAACAAAATGAACCCATGATCCTCCATGGCGACGATCCGGAAATTGAAAGCCGCGAACGGACAGCCCTGCTGCTTGATTTCGCTCAATCAGTCTGCCTCATACCGCTGCGGGTCGGAGATTCCGCCCAAAGCCCAATCCTTAACCTGGGTATGCTGATGCTGGGTGAAGTCCGGAAGGAAGGACGCGAGCCATTCACGCCGGAAAAGATGCGATTGGCGCGCAGCATCGGCGATCAGGCCGCGGTCGCCATCCGACGTATACTGCTGCGCGAGCAGACCGTACTCCGCATGCAACATCTCACCGCACTCGGCGAGATTGACCGTACTATCGTATCCAATTTTGATCTGCGTACCAGCCTGGAAATGCTCCTCAACCAGGTCATCGCCCAATTGGAGGTGGATGCAGCCGACGTCCTGCTGTTAAACACAAACACATTGGAGTATGCCGCAGGTCGCGGCTTCCACAGTAAAGCCATCGAACATTCACGGGTGCGGCTGGGAGAAGGCCAGGCTGGCAAGGTCGCTCTTGAACGCCGCGTGGTCCAGATCCCGGATATCGCTGCGAGCGGAGCTACCTTCGCACAGGTCAAACTATTTGCGGAGGAACGGGTCGCCGCCTACTTCGCCGTACCGTTGATCGCCAAGGGACAGGTCAAGGGCGTGCTGGAGATCTTCCAGCGTGCGCCTTTCCAACCGGATGAAGAATGGCTGGATTTCCTCAACACTCTGGCCGGGCAGGCGGCGATCGCCATTGACAACGCCACGCTTTTCGAAAGCCTGCAACGCTCCAATACCGATCTCTCCCTGGCTTACGACGCCACCATCGAAGGTTGGTCACGCGCCCTCGACCTGCGCGACAAGGAGACCGAGGGACATACCCAACGCGTGATGGAGATATCCGTTAAGCTATCCCGTGAATCCGGATTAAGCGAGGCGGACCTGGTGCAGGTGCGCTGGGGCGCGCTCTTGCACGACATCGGCAAGATGGGCGTGCCGGACGCGATCCTACTCAAACCAGGCCCACTCACCGATGAGGAGTGGAAGGTGATGCGGATGCACCCGCAGTTCGCTTACGAAATGCTCGCGCCCATTGCCTACCTGCGCTCCGCGCTCGATATCCCCTACTGCCACCACGAGAAGTGGGATGGCACGGGCTACCCGCGCGGGTTGAAGGGCGATCTAATTCCACTGACGGCGCGCATCTTCGCCGTGGTTGACGTGTGGGATGCGCTGCGGTCAGATCGTCCGTATCGCAAAGGATGGAGCGATGAAAAGGCACGCGAATATATCCGATCGTTGGCAGGAACGCACTTTGACCCAAAGGCCGTCGAGGTGTTTCTCAAGGTGATGACTGAAAACGCATAGAACATCGGCAGCGTATGGACAAACCAATCGCTGCAGCGAACAGCGGTTTCGCCGCCAGTCAACGGGCTGGCTTGACTCGCATAGGTCCGGGCTCACAAACGTGTAGGAATCGCGCCACCGCTGCAAACATCCTGGCCAATGCTCAAAGGGAAACGCCGAATTACGGTTTTAAGTTTCATGTTAAAGTGATATCTACATAGCGGAAGTGGCCAAGCACCCCCGCCCCGGCCTCGCCCGGCGAAGCCGGGGCGGGGCAACCGATGCGAGCCTCCATAGCTGGCGGGAGCCAAACTGAGCCGCCAGCCGTTGGGCGCGTAGCAGAAATTAACAAAGTGTATTTCAATAGAGAGAAATGAAAATCGATATATCCATTCGAAAAGCCCAGAATGCAGATATCCCCATCATCGTAAAATACCTTCGATGCATGCTGGAGGAAATGGCGTCGTCGAGTGGACATCGAGTTTCAACTGATGAATCGGAGTGGGAGCATATTCATGAGAGCATCCTGCCAGAGATAAAGAATCAAGATCACATCTTTCTGATTGCCAGAATCACCAAACCCAATTTGACACCTGTCGGCTTTCTCGAAGCACGAATAAAAAGCCGTATGTTTGCATTTGAACCGAAGCGAGTACTGCACCTTCATTCTCTTTATGTTGACGAAGCCCATCGAAGAATTGGAGTGGGACAAGCACTTCTTGAATCTGCAATTGAATGCGGCAAAAACATGGGTTGTGAAGAAGCAGAGTTAAACGTATTGGTTAAGAATTCAGCTCAATCGCTTTATGAGAAATTGGGTTTTCGACCATTTGAAATCGAAATGCTTCGTAAGCTTTAGGTAATCGAAAAAGAAATGCGCCCAATGCACGCTTGCAACTGACCGGTCAAGATACCAGGAAAAAACATAAATAATACGTTTTCCACATTTTGGCTAAAATGAGGGTAGGAATCTCGAGTCAGCCAGCGGCAGGGCGCGAGAGCAGGCCCTTACTCGCGAATTCCCACCGCTCCCCTGCTTCGCCATATAAAACACGGAGCAGGTGCAAACATCACCACTGACTGAGTAATACCGCGTGATGATGCTATCGATGCTTGCGAACCCATTGCACCGGGAAAGCACCGGCACTCATTGCTCGGGAGGCGGGTGCGGGGGACTAGCTTTACCAGGTTCGGAGGGAAAATGATTAATTTGAGTTTTTATATTCCTGCTAAAATAGTATTAGAAATTCGAGGGCGGGCTCACCAATGCTCATCGCTTGGGGCGCGGGCTGAGCCTCAAACCGTGGGGCGGATTATTTCGGACCAATAATATCTCCCATCGTCGGATGGCATGATTTTACATACAAAGTAAAATCATCACCGAAAAAAAGATTGGAGCTAAATGGAGGTAAGGAACTGATGGAACAAACGAAATTCATGCTAACAATGGAAGAAAAACCGAACTACCTGCACGTATGCACAAGCGGTACACGCTCTCAAGAAACTGTAAAAACCATAACGATGAAGGTCTTCGATACTGCACGGGAAAAGCATTTATCGAAAGTTCTGATCGACATAAAGGAGCTTTTAGGAGATTTCGGGTTTATTGATATCTTCTATCTTGTGAAAGAAGTATTAATGGATCTCCGCGGGAAGGGAGTCGATCAAGTTGCTGTAATCGATATTCATAGAACTACGAGACAAGATTGGTTTCTTGAACCTGTTGCCTATAGCCACGGATTAAACATCCGTGTGTTTGTCGACGAGAAAGACGCACTGCAATGGCTTGATGTATGAAAGTTTCTAATATTATTTACCTTGTAGATATTTCCCCTTTCATCGCTAGGAACTAGGAGTACTGGTTTCCTGGCCATCGGAAACCAGAATAGAGACGTACACAAAATCCCCGAAAAAAAGGCCGGACTCATTCCTTAATCTCCACCATCCGCCATACCATCCCGTGGCTTTGGGCGTGGTCAGATCAACCGATATATCTATTGAGTCGCCCGCGTCAACGGAATTGGGAAGCGTGGCGTCGTTTCCGCTCATCAAATTACCGTAGGAAAAACCGAGTGCAAAAGAGGTTGTCCATCCGCAGGTGCCGGTATTCTTTACTCTCCACGTTTTGACGAAATTCTCCTCAGGCGCAAGAATCGTTCCGTCGGGGATGGTAACATCCACAAGAAAAAGGGAATCATTGCAGCGAGGGACATTCACGATCGGCGGACGGGTCGGGTTGGGGAAGACCGTAAAAGTCGGCGTAGGGATCGGGCTTTCCTGCGATGCCAGGGTCAACGTAGAGGTGGGAGATATAACAAAGAGCGATGTTGTTTGGATGGCCGTCATCCCCGCGGCGGTGGTGGAGGCCTCTTGGCCTGAGGGAGACAATGTGCCGGAACTGCACGCGCAAAGAACTCCTGTCAAGAATAGAACACAAACAATGTGGTTGGATTTATCCATGGGAAACCTCCCGATTCGGTTTTCCAAGGGACTATTGCTATTTGATGTTATTCTACCAATTATAAACGATGGATGTCATTGGACATTCCCACAATCCAAATAGAGCTATATTTCATCGGTTTATCGGATGAAAAACAGATGATTCCGATTTCCGAGCCTTACGAAAATACTATTTTATATATCTCGCTGGAAGGCAAGGAGCCACTTATGTCAAATTAGAGTTCGACCAAAACGATTAACATATATATCGAACAAGGATCCATTCTCACTGCTATAAAAGAATGAAAATTAATTTAACCAATAATTATCATGATTAACACAACCTCACATACGACTGCATTCCGCCCCGGCTGGGTGGGCTAGTGTAGATCTCTCCCTTAAAAAACAATTGCCGCCCAAAGTCCGGGCGGCAATTGTTTCGCTTGGCCTGGCCCGATTCCCCCGCTTTGCGAGGGCAGGGCGCGGGCGCAGGACGTGAGGGGCAGGTCTTTTGATTAGGGATAAAAATAGATAGGGACTACTATACTTTATTATGAACACGAGGTTATTAGAGGATCGGCCGGGGGTCAGCGAGAACACTAAAAATAATTGCATTTCTATTTTCCTGCTAAAATGGTAACTGAAACTCGGACGCGGCCAAGTGCCCCCGGCCTCGGTCGGTGGAAGACCCCGGTCCGGCTCGCGGGAGCGGGCTCCCGGTCGCGAATTCTCATCGCTCTCCGGCTTCCCCGCGTAAACCAAGGAGCAGGCGCAAACATCAATACTCAAAGAGCAAAACCGAGTGGTGATGCTTCCACCGCTCAGGAACCCATCGCACCGGGAAAGCACCGGCGCTCATCGCTCGGGAGGTGGGCTCGTAAGCAGGGGGAGAGGAAAGCACCCATTTGCGAATTCTACGCATCGGAAAGTCACCGATGCTCATCGCTCGGGGAGCGGGCCGAGCTGCCAGTTGTTGGGCAATTCAGATCTTGAGAATGGCCCCATATCGTTTTATCATGTCTTTTAGCGAGAACACTTTCATTGTTACAAATTTGGAAATTGGAGAGAACGAATTTCTTTTTCAAGGAGAATCCGATGGAAAACACACAATTGAAGAACAAAATCGATCAAATTATTCAATCCGCAAATAAATTACTCCCCGCATATTTAGAAAATCCGATGGATAGGGGAATTAGTGACGGCAATGTGTCAATGTGCATCGTAGATGAAAATGGTCAAGTATCCGGAAAAATGTGGGGGGAGGATAAAATAAAACGGCGAGACACATTTCAGACTGCTTGGCGAAAAGCTAGCCAGGTGTGGATTACAGGAGTAGCAACCGGGAAATATGAAGAACTTGTCTTTACAAACAAAATAGATTCCCAAAAATACGGAATCCAAAAGCCGGACTTTATCGGTTGGGAAGGTGGTTGGCCAGTGAAATTCGATGACGGAATAAATCTGGCTGTTGCTGTTAGTGGGATGCGTGGTGAGAATGATACAGAATTAGTTGTTCAGGCCGTGACAAAAGCGGGTGGAAAAGTCATAACGAAATAGCTGCACTCTGCGCAGGAAGGTGACATACCTGTCACTCAATGGGTGAGTAAACATTTTGAGTATACCAATAGGAGAAAATATAATATGAAACCTGAATATGGGATTGCCATACTAGCACTGGCTGGAGGGGAGATTGGGTATGCCGTGTCTCGCTCGACAGGCTGGCTGGGAACAGTAATTGGTGTCATCCTTGGAATTCTTGTGGGGATCGTTCTTTACAGAATACCGACACGTAAATTGAAGTAATTGGAAGTAACTCGGATGGCAGTCGAAGCACCGTCCATTGGGCACCATGTTTTGGCCGGATATGTCTTGAAGGGAGAATTTATGAGTTGTGAGGGTAAGGTGGCACTCGTAACGGGAGCCGCTGGAAATGGTTTGGGTCGGAGCATTGCCTTGACACTCGCCAGAGAAGGTGCGCGCGTAATTATTAATTATCGAACCAGCCAAGCGAAAGCGCAAGCAATCGTTTCCCACATTGAAGGTTGCGGTGGAAGCGCACGAGCAGTCGCGGCGGATGTTTTTAACGCACAAGGTTGTGAGAAATTGATACAAACTTCGCTTGATCAATTCGGGCAGATTGATATTTGCATAATCGGTCCGGGCGGAGGATGGCATCCGGAAACTATAGACAAACTAGAACCTGAAGAAGCCCTAGAAGATTTGCAACACGAAATGGCCCCCTTGCTGCATTTGATGCGTCTGGTATTACCGGGAATGTATGAGCGGCAATGGGGACGCTTGATCGGTATCGCCAACCATCCAGCGAAACTTTCACCGGCATATGCATATAATGCTGGAAAAGCAGCTCGGTTGCAAGCATTACTCTTGGCGCAGGATCAAGCTTGGTCGCAGGGAGTGACGGTAAATGTGATTGCGCCTGGACCCTTTAAAGAAATACCTACTCTAGAGGGCGCGATTGAGCAATACCGGCATGGGAATGCTTGGGAAAAACGGGTCAATCTTTCTCCGCAGGACATTGCAGAAGGGGTAGCTTTTCTGTGTTCTGAATCAGGTCAGTATATAACGGGCTGTGTTCTACCGTATATGTTTCATCTGTGAAGCTACCCAGCCGACGCTTGCTGCCGACAGGTTAAGGCGCGGCCAATATTCGTTGAAAATATATCTTATTCTTTCCGAGTAAAATGCTCATTGGAAGAAACTTGGTCACGCGGTTGGAGCGCCGTCCTTTGGGCAGCCCAATTTCCAATGGAAAAAGATTTGAAAAAACACTTGGTTTGGATTTTAACATTTATCTTTCTTGTCGGTTGTGGTCCATTATTTCCTTCGACGCCGATTGAGCCGATAACTGAATCCGCAGTTGTTGCAACATCCATGACGACAATATCCTTAGTCTCATCGCCAACGATGCCTTTAAATGAAAAAACTGATTGTAAAAAGATTGCATTCGTAATGTTCGATAATTCGCAACTGCAAAATTCGGACATCTATATCATCTGCCCTGACGGGACGAATTTGCGACGACTAACCAATGATTCTGTCCTAAAAGCATCGCCTACTTGGTCGCCCGATGGCACTCGAATTGCCTTTAGCGCTTCGCGGACAGGAGCCAATCAAATCTTCACGATGAATGCAGACGGTGGCAACATCACGCAAATTACATTTGATTACACGAATTCTTCACCAATATGGTTACCGGACGGCGGACAAATTGCTTTTCTAACAAGCGATTATAAAGGCCTCTGGTGGTGGCGTGTCATCCGCCTTGAAGGAAATGAATTAACGCAATTATCAATCCCCAGTTATGATTTCTTTTACCAGACACCCGCATGGTCGCCGGACGGTACGCATATCGCTTATATGTCGATGACAGAACAAAAAGCACGGAACGACGGGTCCAGTCAAATTCACGTCAAAAACACCAACGGCACCAACGACGAAGCCCTTACACACGATATTTGGAGAAATATCAACCCAATCTGGTCACCGGATGGGACCAAAATTGCATTTCTTTCTGAACACCTTGACACATACAATGGTTTCGCTTTGTATGTAATGGGTTCCGATGGGTTTGATGTAGAGAGATTAACTGAAACAATGTTTCCCATTAGCGGATCAAACTATAGTTGGTTGATTTCGACAACCTATAGTTGGTCGCCAGATAACCAAAATATCGCTATTGGCGATGGAAATCTAGAAAACATTTACCTTATCGATTTAGCCGACAACCGGATGAAAGATTTACCTGGTCTTCCAGCGGGATCCATGACTGCATTCCCGTCTTGGCAACCTTAGTGGCTGCCCAACATGCGGCCGCAGCACGACGACGCTCGCGAATTCTTCGCATCGAAAGCCCCGGTTACCCCGCAAAGATCGCGGAGCAGGCGCAAGGATGCTTGACAAGCTTGTTTCCCCTGCTACCCTCGTTACCCCGGCTTCGCGAGGGCGGGCGCGAGGATAGGGCGCGAGGACCAGCGCGAGCGCAGGCTCACCTGCCCTCATCGCTCGAAGGAGAGCAGGGTGAGGGATCAGCCGTTGGGCGAAGAATAATGCGGTGCGTATAAATAATGCATTAAATATCTCTGGCGCAATCTTTCTCTATATCATATTAACAGAATATCAGACATAATGATCTTGGGCTTTGTATCCTCTCAAGCGATGACGGGTAGTGAATATGAAAAGAACATTGATATTATTTTCTGTAATGGCTTTAATCTTATTCCTATCCGTTGGTATTATAGACAGCATATCAACCCTAACCAAAGACATGAATGGTCATTTATGGTTAAATCTGGTCGGCCGGTGGGAGAGTTCCGAAAACGCCCATCATGAAATAGAGTTCTATCCAGATGGAACCTTTATTGAAAAATATTCCGGGGTGACGAAAGGTTTTGGGGATTATCAAGTTTACGAAAACAGCATTGTGTTAAAATATGATCTATCGAATTGTCAGTACGACATCGAAAAAAGCTGCACCGTTAACATGAAGTTATATTATGAATTTACAACCATAAAATTAATAAATAATGGAAATAAGATGATCTTCAATAAGGCAAGTAGTCAATAAAAGAAAGAATATTAAAAATAAATTACTCCAGATGGTGTTATTAATGTGAATAGTTTGGAAAACTCAAAATATTATATAAATAGCTGGCGATTGACGTTATAATCCCGGTCGGCCAAGAAATAAACCGCACAACACGCAGTTGCAGGAAAATTAACCTACTGGATGGCGAAAATTGAAAATTGTTGACTTCAGCGACCATCGAGTAAAACAAAAAGAATCATGGATTAAAAAGGATCTATGCAGTTCCACTTGATCCAATAATGCCTCGTTCCAAACGCTCGAGAAAGCAAGCTGTCTTCTTGAGGGTGGGATGAAGAGAAGCGCTATCAAAGATGGAATAGTTATTGATCAGTTAATTTATGCATATGTAGTTGAATAAATGGCACCTTAAAAACCGCTGTTAGCCGAACAGAAAGGCCACGGTAGAAAAATACAAAACATTTTTTAAATATCAGGTAAAATGCCGATGAAAGACGGATCGGCGGCCGGTTGAAGCGCCATCTATTGGGCGGCAATATTCTTGATGGGATAAACCCAATCTATACAGAGGATATTATGAGACAAATTGTGATGACCGCTCCCGGCAAGATCGAATTACGGCAAATCGAGCGTCCGGAGCCGTTACCTCATGAGGTACTTATCGAGATTAAGCGGATCGGCGTATGCGGTTCGGATATTCACGTCTATCACGGACTCCACCCCTATACCCGTTACCCGATCGTGCAAGGTCATGAGGTCTCGGGGTTGATTGCCGAAATCGGGCGGGACGTTGCCGGATTACAAGTAGGCGAATCGGTTGTGTTTATGCCCCAAGTGACCTGTGGAACCTGTTATCCTTGCCGGAATGGCATGGAGCATATATGCAATCAATTAAAGGTTATGGGATTTCAAACGGATGGCGCGGCGCAGGAATATTTTTCCGTACCGGCCGACCATGTGCTGAAAATCCCTTCTTCAATCTCCCTCGACCATGCGGCCATGGTCGAGCCGATTGCGGTGGCCGTCCACGCGCTCGCGCGATCTGGAGACGTGCGCGGGAAAAAAGTCGTCATACTTGGAGCTGGAACCATTGGGAATCTGGTGGCCCAAGCGGCGCGGGCACTTGGGGCTTCGAAAGTGCTCATTACGGATATCAGCGAATACAAACTGGAATTGGCGCGAGCCTGCGGCATTCCCTTGGTTGTCAATACAATGCATATAAACCTCGGAGAGGAAATCATCAAGGAACTGGGTTCAGATCAGGCAGATGTGATTCTCGAATGCGTAGGTTCTCAGGAGACAATCAGCCAAGCAATCGAATTTGCACGGAAAGGATCCGTGATTATTGTGGTCGGTGTATTTGGAAAAAAACCATGTGTCGATTTGGGTTTGGTTCAGGATCGCGAGTTGACACTTATCGGCACACTGATGTACCAAAAAAGGGATTATGAGCGTGCAATCCAACTGATGGGGCAGGGGTTGCTCAACTTGGATGGAATGATTACTCACCGTTTCCCTTTTGCTGCCTATGCGGAAGCTTACCAGGCCATAGACGAATCGAAGGGGAAATATCTCAAAGTGATGATTGAACTATAATCCCTAAAGTTGTGAATGGATAAATGTTGCTTCGTTGACCTTTCGCTTAATACACCGCAAACCGACATAACCAGGACCGAATGGATACAATATAATGACGACAAGAACACCGCCTGCGGAGGGCACACTTTCGATTGAAAAACCAAGTTGAGTTGATGAATTTATTTTGGACGACCGCGGGGGTGTTCCCGGGCCTTGGCGAAATAAGCCGGTTTGATTTTAGGAACCGGGTTCAAATTGCTGCCAAAGCCGGGTTTAAAGGTATTGGAATCTGGCACACGGATTTGGAGCATATCCTTCTGCACAGAACACTCAAAGAAATGAAAAAGATACTTGACGATAACGGCATGAAATATGTCGAGCTTGAGTTTCTCACCGACTGGTTTCTCGACGGTGCCAGAAAGGCAGAATCGGACAATCGCAAAAAGAGATTGTTTGACGCGTCTGCAATCCTGCACGCAAAACATGTCAAAGTAGGAGATTTTTACAATTCATCCTGTCCCATGCCCCGAATAATCGAGTCATTTGCGGCATTGTGCAGGGAGGCGGAGACTTTCGGCGCGACGATAGGTTTTGAAATCATGGGGAGCGCGATGATCAATAATATCCAGGACGCATTAACTTTGATGGAAACAGCAGGAGCGGTTAATGGCGGTTTAATCATCGATATATATCAGGTTGCCAATCTTGGATGGACATATGAAGAAATAAGCCGCATTCCCTTGCAGTATTTGACGAATGTGGAACTGAACGACGGAACATTGCCCGGGAATCCCAATCATGATCCATCTAACAGAAGATTCTGTGGAGATGGCGAGTACGACATCAAAGGCCTTATCCGTTGCGTAAAAAATATGGGTTATACCGGACCTTGGGGTGTAGAGGTTATTTCTGAAAAACTGGCAAAATTACCATTGAAAGAAATGAGCAGTAGAGCATTTAAAACCACGATGGCTCAATTTGTTGAGTAAAAAAAGGGAAAATAATTTTCCATGGAAGTAAACTTGGAAGAAAATTGTAAACCGCTTTGGAAAACACGAGTTTGGCCATAACAGAATCAACGAGGACAGGATGATACTAAAAAGGTCTGTCAAGCCATCAAAGAGAAGAGCCGTTTCCAAGGCAACTATCCGGGGTCTTCCACCAATTACTCTCCCAAATCCCAGGTTTACTCGTGGTAGATCTATTTATGCGGCACTGAAAAACAGGAAGACCGTCCGCTCTATTGGTAAAAAAAAGATATCTATGCAGATGCTTTCCAATCTCCTTTGGGCAGCCGGTGGAGTGAATCGGAAGAAGGGTCCGTTTGGAGTTCGAGGCAGAACCGCGGCATCGGCGAGCAATTCACAGGAAATCGATCTTTATGTCGCCTTGGCCGAAGGGGTCTACATATATGAAGCAAGCTCTCACAAACTGATTTCGGTGTTGGGAGGAGATCTACGCGCTTTGGCCATCGGTCCCGGCCAGGGGAATTCCGGAGCGAAAGCTCCCGTACGCCTTATTTATATAGTGAATATAGATAAATTCAGGATGGCAGGATTTCAGGAACCGGGACTCTATAATCCGGAAATTCAGAAATCCTATTATTATGTTGACACGGGTCTTATTGCGGAGAACGTTTATCTATTCGCCGCATCGCAAGGTTTAGCGACGTGGTTCCACAATTGCAATAGAGCGGCGCTTGCAAAAAAGCTAAACCTACGGTCCGGTCAGCGTGCGCTCTTCGGCCAGACGGTTGGATATCCGAACGATGAATAACTTATACCCCATTTGCCAATTTTCACAATCTGGCTCTATTATGCGTTCACAAAGCTGACGCTTGAATTGCATGCAAAATTGCCGTAAAGTAGAAGAAGAATTTGGATCATTGGATTGCCGGACTTTAGGCCATTGATCTTTACGAACGTTCGACAAGGAGGAAATTCCATGGAGTCAAAAGGTATCTCATCGGTGGAAATCGGCTCTCCTGTTCCCGAGTTCCAGCTTCCTTCAAATACCGGAAAAAATATCGGTGCCGGGGAGTATAAGGATCGGTCGAACCTGGTGCTGTTTTTTGTCCGCGAGTTCAACTGAATGCAATGCCGTTATCATGTCGGCCAGTTGGGTCGATTGTATCCGCAATTCCAGTCCGCCGGTACGGAAATTCTGGTGATTTTGGGAGCCAATACCGAACAGGCAAAAAAGTACGCTGAGAGTTTACACACGCCTTTTCCGGTATTGGCCGATCCGGATCGGAACGTATATAAATTATTCGGGTTGGAAAAAGCGATGCTGGTCATTCAACGGACCGCATCCGTTGTCGTCGATCGGCATGGCGTCATCCGCTATATCAAACGAGTCACCAATCCAATGACGTGGTTACAGGAAAACAAGGAGTTGGTCGATTTCATACAATCGCTCCGCTAGCGAAAAATATTTTGCATTCCAGAGGATCATGCCATACCGGAGAAAATTGGGATGCGCCGATATCGATTCATATTTGCCACGAACGGATGCAGATTGAAATTCCGCCATGGGCGTCAGTCGACTCCGGTATTAAAAGAGAAAGATTATCACCTCGCAATCCATGGATCGGATGATATTGATGTACCTTAATCGGGATCCACAAAATCATCAGCCGCTTGTGGCATAGCCCGAAAGCGACAAGTCTCTATTCCGGGAAGGGCTACCACCCAGATATCATCCTCCGGGTGCGGAAGGAACCGCGCGGATCGCTGCCCCTTTACTGCCGGTGCCTGTTATGTGGCAGGCCGGTTCTGGCTCATCCAGCGAAAGGAGTCATTCCCGCGGTATGCAATGGAACGAAATACAATCTGCGTCTGACATCCGCGGATATTCTCGAAGCTATGACGAATGGGATTGGAATGACAACTCGATTGAGCGAAGACCGCGAAATGGACAACCGGTCGGAGTTCGGTGAAGGTTGTTTATTCAGCGGATGGTAGCAGGATGAAATCCGCGGGCGCAAAAACATGTTCGAGTCCCTGGAGGATAAATCAGCCGATGTGCGCTGACGCCCCCAAATCCTATAGCCTGACACAATTGGTCGCGCGGGCTTTTTCACGGGCACGGGTTCCTATTCTAACGGTCGGATTGACGTATGCCGCTTCCGTGACCGTTGGAATCGTCATGATGCACGCCGGCAATTCGTTCGCGCTGAATACCCGCGATCAAATCGTCTCCGACGCGCAATCCGGTCCGATCATTACTGCGTTGGATCAAAATAACCGCCTGCTCGCCGACCTGCTGGATTTTTTGGGTAATCTACTCGGCGCGGTCTCCAGTACGGTGGCGGGATTGGGGGTTGTCTTCACGTATCCCATCGTAGCGTATCGGAGCTGGATCGGGGGAATCGTATCCGTCGACGGCGCGCATCTCAGCCGGTTGGCCGGGGAAGCCGCCTTTTACCTGATCACGCTGGCACTGCAACTCATTCCGTACTCGATAACCGGCGGAGCTGGGGTGAATATGGGGCTCGCCTATCTCAAACCCAAATCCTGTTATCGGGGAAATAAATGGCTTGGGATCCCCGCCGAAGCCATACGCGACGTCCTGAGAATCTATTTGATTGCGGCACCTTTCTTTCTGCTGGCTTCCTTGTGGGAATTCTTCGCGCGATAAAAGCTGCGGAAATCGGTTTTCCTCGGGGGACTCTCATATGGGAACGGGGATCGGTGGAAGTATAATTTGATTATCGGATGATCGGCTTTGCCTAATCCCGGAAACGATTGGTCGCAGTGATGAATTATTCAAGTCTTGCGGATAAAGAAAAAATCGAGCGAACAGCGAAAGCCGTTGAGAGCCGCGGGGTATCGGTGATCGTCGTGGATTCGAAAGAATCCGTTTTACCCCGCCTATTGAATCTCATCCCCGAGGGTGCCGCCGTGATGACCGGAGCTTCCCTGACCCTCAAGCAAATCGGTTTTGAAGAATTGCTCAAATCGGGGAACCACCGCTGGCGCAACCTTAAAGGAGAAATCATCGCCGAGAAGGATCCCGTCCGGCAATCACAACTGCGGAAGCAGGCGACGCTCGCCGATTACTTTCTCGGAAGCGTCCACGCGATCGTCGAAACGGGGGAGATTCTCGTCGCCAGCGCAACCGGAAGCCAGCTAGCGCCCTATGCCTTTACCAGCAGCCAAGTCATCTGGGTTGCAGGCGCCCAGAAGATCGTCCCTTCGGTGGAAGACGGATTCCAGCGTATCCGCGAATATATCCTCCCGCACGAAGATCAAAGGATGAAAAAGAACTTTGGCCCGGGGGCGGGAAGTTTTATCGGCAAGATCCTCTTTTTCGAGCGCGAAGCCCCTTACCTTCATCGGAGTTTGACATTGATCCTGATCCGGGAGATGGCGGGGGATTGAGGAGGTTGGCACGAAAATACAATCGATGCATCATCAGCCGGTATAATAAACTTAAATATTCATGAATAGAAAATGGACCATAATCGTATTTTGTATTATAGGAGTGAACTTTTAATTTCCCCCTCGCGGGCCACGGCAAATTCCCGGGCCCCCCGTCCGTAAACGCATCCCAAACGCCAATTTATACTCCGCAGATGGGATAGGGAATGATCCGTGTGCAGGCCGAATTACCAGGATCTATCTTTGATGCGGAGAAGGAATTGTCCGAAAAAGGAGTATTCTATTGGCGGCATTATTATGCCTGGAAGACCGCGAATTGAATTTTGCCGCCCGGCCAGCCTCCGGTTGAGACAATGACGACCCCGCACTCTGATTTTTCAGTCTCCATCGGAGGTAAGGTTTATAATCTACAGCCTCCATGAACTGAAATGCGTGACGATTTGACGCAGAACTTCGAACGCCCTTTGAATGCGAATCCTGCACCCAGCCTGAGATACGAAGGCGAGGACGATCGGTCCTATATTGTTTCCCGCATCGACGGCGCGCGCCTGACCATTCCAAAAAACCGAAGTGTTCCGCAGCCGTTTATCGATAATCCGCCCCAACCGCTTACTCCGGCGTTCCGCCTGCTCGTGGCGGCCTTTCTCGGTCTGGCACCGGCCGGACTGGGGACGATCGTTCTGGCACCGCTTGCCATCCTGTGGTCCCTGGCGATGGTTTTCACCCGCCCTTTAAGCCGAAGCGATCGAAAACGAGTGGTCGCCGTATGCGCAATCGCCGCCGTGATGCTCGCGCTCGCAATTCCGTTGAGCGAGCTTTTCCTGGCGCGCCTCTCCTCATAGGAAACCGATCATGATCGCCCGGGCTTTGTATCTGGTCGCAGCGTGGTTTTCCGTTAGCATGGTTGTGACGCTGGTTGTGGGAACCCGCCTGCGCAGGACTCACTTTGCGCTTTCCTTCCTCTGGCTCGCGTCGGTGTTGGCCGTGGGCGACGTTTGGGCGTTGCGCACATTCGGCCTTCCGCCGGAAGTGATCGCGCTCACCGGTCTAGCCGCGGTGCTGGGCGTAGGCTGCATTGTCTGGTTGCGCGATTGGAACGCCTTCGGGCAGGTGGCCTGGCTGACCACGGTCATCGTTACCCCGCTTTTTCTCGTATACGCCTATTCGGTCATCACTGCCGCGCGCCTCACCCCCGCCTCATTCCTCGCGGCCCAGATGTTTCTCTTCGTCCAAACCGTCGCCGCCTTGGTGGCGCTGACCCAGATGTACGAAAACCTCGATGTGAACTGCCGTGTGCGATGGCGCAACCGGATCGACCGGATCCAGCCGGCGCCGGGTTTCACGCCGATGATCTCGCTGCACCTGCCGGCCTATGACGAACCGCCGGAAATCGTGCAAGGCACGTTGCGGGCGCTGGCTGCGCTGGATTATCCCGCCTACGAAGTGCTTGTCATCGATAACAACACGCCGGATGAAAAGACCTGGCGGCCGATCGAAGCGCTGTGCCGGGAACTGGGTCCGCGGTTCCGGTTTTTCCATTTGGAGAAGTGGCCGGGGTTCAAGTCCGGGGCGCTTAATTTTGCGCTCACCCAGACTTCATCCTCGGCGGAGCTGATCGGTGTGGTCGACGCGGACTACCGGGTGGATCCGAATTTCCTGCGCGAAATGGTTCCGGCCTTCACCGATCCGCGGGTGGCCTTCATCCAGGCTCCGCAGGATTACCGGGATTACACGCCGGGATCCTATTCGGAAGCGATCTATTATTCGTACGAATATTTCTTCGAAGTGCCCATGCCGGTCCGCAATGAACACAACGCGATCATCTTCGCCGGCACGATGGGATTGATCCGCAAATCGGTCCTGCAGGAGATCGGCGGCTGGAGCGAGTGGTGCATCACGGAGGATGCCGAGGCCAGCCTGCGGGTCCTCAAGCTCGGGTATAAAGCGCTGTACTATCATCGCAGCCTGGGGCGCGGGCTGATGCCCTGCACCTTCGCCGGGTTGAAGCGCCAGCGGTTCCGCTGGTGCTTCGGCAACATCCAAATCCTGCGCAAGCATTGGGAAGCGTTGATGCCGTGGGCGCATTGGATCGATCCGCAGAACCGGCTGACACAGGCCCAACGCTACTTCTACCTTGCCGGATTGGTTCAATGGTTGACCGACGCGTTCAACGTCGCCTTCCTCTGTTTCCTGGTGGCGGGCGGGATGATTAAATTGTTTTCGTCCAGCTTCACGATCCTGCCCACAACCTTTCCGTGGATCACCCTTTCCTTCATCTTCATACTTCTGAACATATGGCGGCTCGTATGGGTAATCCGCAACGCGCTGAAGCTTTCGTTGGGGCTGGCGCTGCGTTCCCTGTACGGCATGTTCAGCGTGGGGTGGGTGGTCGCCATCGCCGTCTTCCGGGGTGCGATTCAATCCAAAACCGCCTTCTTGCGCACGCCCAAGACGATGGGCAACGTTCGCGTGGTCAATGCCTTGTTCGCCACACAATGGGAGGCGGGCATCGGCTTGCTTTGTCTGGGGATGGGAGCCGCAGTCCTGGCGCTGGCCGACCGCTCGCCGAATACTTACTTTATCGGCGGGTTGCTGCTCTGGCAATCGACCCTATACTTGGCCGCGCCGGCATACAGCTTGTTCTATAAAGCCTGTAACCTGTGAAGTGGCGAAAAAATCCTTTTTTCTCGATCGGCGGATCACCGTCCAGGCGGTTGAGTGCGAAATGGCAAGGAAGGTTTGGATCCCTTAACCATTCCAGGAGGTGGAGTGCATGGAAAAAATACACAAGCGAATTGCCATGGATCACGATAAAAAGATCGCCCTCGTCGCCCATGACAATAAGAAACGCGATCTGGTCGAATGGGCCAAATTCAACCGGGATCTTCTGGCTCACCATACAATTTATGCCACCGGCATGACCGGCAGAATTCTGGAAAAGGAATTGGGTTTTCCGATCATAAAACTTCAGAGCGGACCGTTGGGCGGCGACCAGCAAATCGGAGCGAAAATCGTTGAAGGCAACATCGATTTTCTGATCTTCTTCTGGGATCCTCTCGAGCCGGTTCCGCATGATATGGATGTCAAAGCCCTGCTGCGCATGGCGGTGGTCTGGAATATCCCGATAGCGTGCAACCGCGCTTCGGCGGATTTTATGATTTCCTCGCCCCTGATGGACGGGGAATACGACCGCCTGGTCGCGGATTACGACGACTATCATGCCCGGATCATCATCCGGGGCGAATCGGGTTAGGCGAAGGACCCTTCCACCTGTCTGAGTGTTTCGGTTATCGGCAAACTGCGATAAAACACCGGTCTCCATCTGGATGGTAAACACTCCAACGCAATCTGGGCAATCGTGAAAAACTGATTTTCATCGAAGAAGGATCACCCATGCCGGAAAGAACTCTCGCTAGTGAACTCAAGGCGTCCGTGGGCCGTCGCGTCAGACTTCAGGGCTGGCTCCATAATCTCCGCAAACAAGGAAAAGTGAATTTCCTGATTCTCCGCGACCGGACAGGATTTGTCCAGGCGGTAGCTTCGCCGGGTGAAATCGAAATCCTTCAGGGTTTGCAGATGGAGACTGTCCTCGAAATCGAAGGAACCGTGGTGGAAGCCGCTCCCGCGCCTGGCGGATTCGAGCTGCAGAATATCGTTCTCAAGATCATCAACCCGGTGACCGATGTCGCCCCGTTCAGTTTCCATCAAAAAGAATTTAATGCCAGCCTGCCGTACTTTCTGGATCATGCTGCGGTCGGCCAGCGGTTTCCGCGCCAGCGGGCCATTCTGAAACTGGCCGCTTCCGCGGTCGAGGGGTTCCGAAAAACACTGCGGTCGCTTGGATTTACGGAGATCTTCACCCCAAAGATCGTCGGGAGTGCGACGGAAAGCGGAGCTAACGTATTCCAGATCGATTATTTTGGCCAGCCTGCTTACCTCGCGCAAAGTCCGCAATTTTACAAACAGATAATGGTCGGAGTATTCGAGCGCGTGTTCGAAGTAGCCCCGGTTTTTCGGGCGGAGAAGTTCGACACCGCCCGGCACGTGAACGAATACCTGAGCCTGGACGCGGAAATGGGGTTCATTGAAAATCACTTTTCGGTGATGGACGCAGTATCCACGGTTATCCGCGGGATGCTTCAATGTATCCGTGAAAATATTTCCGATGAAGACCGGCAACTGCTCGAGCTCGAATTCCCCGCAATCCCGGACTCCATCCCATGGATCTATTATCCCGAGGCGCAGGAGATGATCTTCAAGCGGTACGGGATCGACGCGCGCGGGGAGCCGGATCTTGCTCCGGAACACGAGAAGGCGATCGGCCGCTGGGCCAAGGAGGAACATGGCAGCGATTTTGTTTTCGTGCCGGGGTACCCGATGGTTAAGCGGCCGTTCTATACTCATCCCTCATCGGAAGATCCGCGCTTTTCCAACAGCTTTGATTTACTTTTCCGCGGAATGGAGTTGGTGACGGGCGGCCAGCGGTTGCACCGGTATGACGATTATGTCGCAGCGCTGGAGCGGGCGCATTACCCGGTCGAATCCTTCAAGGAATATCTGGAATGCTTCAGATTCGGGATGCCGCCGCACGGGGGTTTTGCCATCGGATTGGAACGGTTTGTCGCCCAACTCTGCCGGTTGGACAACGTCAAGTGGGTCACGCTTTTTCCGAGGGATATTAATCGGCTGCGACCGTAGAAGATTCCAGGGGAGGGGGATCCGGACGATCTGTTATTCGCGGTTCTCGAGGTCGTCCTCTGGAGTGAAACCTATAAAAAACGGAGGATTAATCCTCAGCCGTCTCCACACTTCCTGGAGCGGCGGATGGCTTTCGGCTTCTATGCTACAATAGGATCACTTGTCCATGCTGTGACGCAGATCGGCTTCCTTTTGTCGCGCATCCAGACGAGAAATTCACTGAACCGGAATGGAGAGATATGGAAATAAAACTGTACGTGGGGAATTTGTCTTACTCGACAACCGAGGACGATCTGCGCACTTTGTTCGCCCAGGCTGGCACGGTCCAGTCGGTCACGATTATCAAGGATCGCGACACTGGCCGCTCGAAGGGTTTCGCTTTTGTGGAAATGGGAACCCAAGTGGAAGCGCAGCAGGCCATCAGCAAATTTAACGGCCAAAACATGCAGGACCGCGCTCTGACCGTCAACCTCGCCCGTCCGCGGGAAGAGCGTCCGCGGGGCGGCGGGTTCGGTGATCGCGACCGGCCCGGTGGTGGCGGCGGCGGCGGACGTTCGCGTGGTGGACGCAGCGATCGCCGCTAGTTCGGAACATTGTTCGACATCAATTGATTGAGGCGGGCAGGCGGAAGGAGGCAATTACCCTTCTTCCGCCCGCCCATTACAAAAGCAGTCCGCTACATCCGCCGGATGCCATTTATTTTTCGACGCCCCATGAATTGGAGCGTTTTTTTATCCAATGCATTCGATCCATCGGTGTATCATGGCACTTGGCTTGTAGTGCGCTGGGATTTGCTGGCCAAACTCAGAAAAAGGCAGAACTCCGCCGGAAAAATGAAACAGATGCTGTTGCTTCTGTTCATGGCCCGCGGTGCGGTGGCGGGTTGGAACGGCGGTAAACTGCGACCCGTCATTGATGGAATTTCCGACGAGAGCAGGGCGGATGCGACTTTCCGTTTGCGGGTGGAGATCCGCGCGGTTCCGGAATTCTTCGCGCGTTTTGAAGTATGAGGGACGATGGATCAGGAGCCGACTTTCCATATCGACCTTCCGGGGTATACCGTTCGACGGCTGAAGCCGGATGACGCGGTAATTCTCCAACGGGTGTTTGATCGATGTCCAGATTATGCGGAGATAGTGGAAGGCGAGGGATCCTCGTCCGCTGCGGCGGAGGAATTATTCGAATCGCTCCCCCCCGGCGGATCGTTTTCCAACAAGTTGGTCGCCGGAATTTTCAATCGGGTAGGAGAGATCGGCGGAGTGCTGGAAGTGATGAAACATTATCCGGAGGAAAATATTTGGTGGATTGGTTTGTTGCTGCTTGATCCGGGCATGCGAAATCAGGGGGTGGGTCGAAATCTATTGGAAGCCTTCATGGAATACGCGCACGGGAATGGGGGGAAAGCGGTCATGTTGGGAGTGGTCGAAGACAACCGGAGCGCCTACCGCTTCTGGTCGCAAAATGGGTTTGACCTGGTGCGAAAAACCGAGCCCCGGTTGTTCGGAATGAAAAATCAGCCTGTATATTTGATGCAGCGAAAAATAGAGTAAAAAGTGTAGGATGGATATCGGTGCCGTTCGATCGGATGGATGAAGGTTCGTGATTCATCCTTTTACGCTATCGGGATAAGGCGTCGTTTGTAAATCAAGCGAAATCAATCTCTCGGATGCACCCAAAATTGCGCGATATTTGTGGACGCAGGAAAACGTTCCCGATTTCACCCAGGAATTATTCCGGTGCGTTCAACACCAAGAAATTATTTTATTGAAGATCGGGATAAATAAATAGAAAAAGTACATGGAAATCACCGACTGGAACCGAACACGCCTAAACAATTATTAATGCCTGTTTTTAAATAAATATTCGGTGTAATCCGTGTTTACCTCGGTGTTTTTCGTGTGCGTTGACTCACGCCGGGTTTTTGCAGCACGAAGCAGCCGATAGCGTAAATATTTTCCAGATAATTCCACGATCCGGCAGAGGCTTGAAACTGCAGCGCTTCGGTTCGGGAACACGGGGACCATGAATTGGAATTTTTCTTTTGCCAAAATTCCTCTTTGCGGATGGAATATCCCTTCAGAAGCAGAGGCAACCGTTGATTTCCATAAACCCGGCACAGCGGCGCAAAAACCTGGTCCTGCCCGACGGGGATCGTCAGCAGCATTATTCCACCCGGACTCATCGCTTGGAGTAATATTTTCATTGCCTCCAGGTCACCCTCTGGGCGCGGATCGGTCACGCCGTAACGGCCGGACAAGCCGACATGCTCAACGGTCGAGCAGTTGATCACCAGCTCTAAGGATCCCTTGGAAAGATCCATGGTCAAAAGATCGGTCTGAAGATAGCGAACTTTCGGATGGGAAAAAAACCGGCTGGTGGGACCCAGATCGATGCTGATCACATCGAACCCGTGGAATGCCGCTTGGAGGGCGAGGTTGCTGTCACCCGTTCCGAAATCCAATGCTTTACCCGAACCGGAGGGCATGTGGGTGCTCACCCACGTCCATTCGATATCCCGGTCCCCTTCCAAATTCGGCCCCTGGGGGTTGCCCCTTTCCGGTTTCGCTGCCCGCCGGAAAAGCGCGCGACGGACTTTTTGAAGCGGTGAATACAGAAACCCCGGAATGGGAACGGGGATCGCTATTTTCAAAACGGGCATGAACCGCCTCCGGTTGCCGATGGGTATCGGGAATAAAAAAAGGGTTCTTATCGAACGGTGAATATACCATGATTGACCAAATTGATCCGCCCACGGATTGAAATTACCTATGGAATGATTTGTAAGGATCCATATTGGGAAAGGGAAATGGCAAGGGTTTCCTTGTAAAAAACCGCACGAAAGTGATCGACATACTCACTGCGGTATAATCCCGGTTCGGCATCATCCGGGGGATGGGCACGTTGCGAAGCAATCCATATCTTTTCGGGAGAGTGTCATGGATACGACGATAGAACAGATTATTGCGCACGAGATCCTCGATTCGCGCGGGAACCCCACCGTGGAGGTGGAAGTAACCCTCGCCGACGGTTCCTGGGGCAGGGCAGCTGTGCCTTCCGGCGCATCCACCGGGACCCATGAGGCATTGGAACTGCGCGACAAGGATCCGCAGCGCTTCGGCGGCAAAGGCGTGCTCAAGGCGGTCGACAACGTCAACACCGAAATCGCCGAGGCGCTTGCCTGCTGTGAAGCGACGGATCAACTCGCCGTCGATCGGGCGCTGCTGGAACTGGACGGCACACCGAATAAATCCCGCCTTGGAGCCAACGCAATTCTGGGCGTCAGTCTGGCGGTTGCGAAGGCCGCGGCCGCATCCCTGCACCAGCCGCTGTACCGGTACATCGGCGGAGTGTATGCGCACGTGCTGCCTGTGCCGATGATGAACATCCTCAACGGCGGCACGCACACCGGATGGCAATCCACCGACTTTCAGGAATTCATGGTCATGCCGGTCGGGGCGCCGTCGTTCCGGGAAGGATTGCGCTGGTCGTCGGAGGTTTACCAATCCCTCAGGGGTGTTCTGCGGGAAAAGAATTACACCGCGCTGGTCGGCGACGAGGGCGGATTCGCCCCCGCGCTTAAATCGAACGTGGAGGCGGTCGAAGTGATCCTGACCGCAATCGAGAAGGCGGGGTACAAGCCTGGCGACCAGATGGCCATCGCGCTCGACCCGGCCGCATCGGAGCTTTTCGACGACAAGACCCGCACCTACAATCTGCGCCGGGAGGGCAAGAAACTCACCGGCGAGGAAATGGTCGCCTTCTGGCTTGAGTGGGTCGCCAAGTATCCGATCATCAGTCTCGAGGACGGTCTGGCGGAGGACGACTGGGATTCCTGGAAATTGCTCACAGCAAAAGCGGGCGGAACGCTCCAGATCGTGGGCGACGACTTGCTGGTGACCAATCCGGAGCGCGTGCGCAAGGCCATCGCCGAGAAGGCGGCCAATGCGCTGCTGGTCAAGCTCAACCAGATCGGTTCGCTTTCCGAAACGATGGAAGCGGTGGAAGTCTGCCACCGCGCCGGATGGCGCGCCGTCACCTCGCACCGCTCGGGGGAAACCGAAGATACGACAATCGCGGATTTGAGCGTGGCGATGAACATGGGCCAAATTAAAACCGGTGCACCGGCCCGCAGCGACCGTGTGGCGAAATACAACCAACTGCTGCGAATCGAAAACGAATTGGGCGAGGATGCCCGCTACGCCGGAAAGTCCGCTTTGAAAAACGGGGGTTTGGGATAGGTCGCGCGGTAAATTGCGTCTCAGTCCGCTTCGCCGGAGGTTGTCTCGGCTTCCTTGCCGGCAGCCGCCCTGCCGCAGTACGGGCACACGTTCCAAGAGAGGTCCAGCATCCTGCCGCAGTCGGCGCAGGATTTGCGCAGCAGGGTCGAGCAGGTCGGACAAATGCGCCAGTCATGTTCCACCTGGCGGGCGCAGCCAGGACACGT
>PLND01000028.1 GCA_003141675.1 Anaerolineae bacterium | reverse complement strand
GAAGGAATCCTATTCTTTGCTATCCACTCTTCTTAAATTGAGAATCCCAACGACAACAAGATAAATTGCGGCAAAGAAAACCGAGAAGGTGATGGCGAAGATAAACGCGTCCGAATTGGATTTGGGGTGGCGCACCCAGCTGAGGAGCTCCTTGATCAGCGGCTTTGGGTTGACGAGCAGATCCCAGCTGTTGAAGCGCAGGAACCGACCGATATAGATTCCGAATCCGCCGAGTACCAGCGCGCCGAGAGCAAAGACCCAGCTGACGATCCATCCCAGCGACCGCCGTACAAGCGATTGCATCAGGATGAGCGAAACCATTCCCAGGTAACAGCCGGTGAAGGCAAAAGCCATGTAGAGAATCTGGTCGAACCAATACGCCATTTCCGGGCGCTCGCGAAGGTGGACGAGGTCGGTGATCAGGTAGGGTGCGTTGGGGAAAAACAGCAGCCAGATGGCGCCGCACCCAATCGCGATGGCGGCTCCCCAACAGGAACCTTTACGGTAGACGTTGTAGGCGATCCAGGCGAACACCGCCGGGATCCAGGCGAGGATCAGGTTGATATTGAGCGTGTAATAGGTGGTCTGGCCGGTCTTGAGCCAGCGCACGCCGAACAGGAAGACGCACATCACGCTGCTCAGGATCATGGTAACCAGAAGCAGCGCCTGATGGCGGATGGCGAATCGGACGCTTGCGGGTTTCGGGACGGGTTGAAGATTTTCCGTTTGCATTAAATATTTTCCTGCGTTTCTACCTAGTGCCGGTTCGGCCGCTGCATTCCTCAAAGGGATTGTCCAAGACCGGTGGCTAAGCGCGGATGAGGTAATCCCCCCGGCCGACCCATTTGTAGGTTGTGAGCTCGCGCAGCCCCATCGGACCGCGGGCATGCAAGCGCTGGGTGGAGATGGCCACCTCCGCGCCGAGGCCGAACTGCGCGCCGTCGGTGAAATGCGTGCTGGCGTTGACGTACACCGCGGCGGAATCCACCTCGGCGATAAAACGCGCCGCAAGCTCCGGATTCCCGGTGAGAATTCCGTCGGAGTGATTCTGCGAGTGCGCGGCGATGTGCTCGACCGCCTCCTCGAACGTGTCCACCACCTTCAGCCCGAGAATCAGCGTCATCCACTCGGTGTCGAAATCCTCCGGACCGGCCTCGTGCACCGAGGCAGGCAGGGGGCTTCCGAGGAAGGAGATGGCGCTCGTATGCGCGCGGAAGTTAACGCCGTCGCCTTCCAATCGATTCACCAACATCGGCAGGAACTTGGCCGCGATCGAACGCTCGACCAGGACGGTATCCAACGCGTTGCACACTGACGGCCGCTTGGTCTTGGCGTTGTGGATCACCTCGAGCGACTTTGCCAGGTCGGCGCTTTCCTCGACGTACAGGTGGCAGATGCCCACCCCGCCGGTGATCACCGGGATGCGGCTGTGCTCGCGGCAGAAGCGGTGCAGGCCGGCCCCGCCGCGGGGAATGATCATATCCACGTACTCGTCCAGCGCCAGGAGCTCGGTCACGCGCGCGCGGTCCGCGTCGTCGACGAAGAGAACCGCGTCCTCCGGCACTCCGGCGCCGAGCAGCGCGCGGTGCACGCTCGCCACCAGGGCCCGGTTCGAATTCAGCGTCTCGCTGCCGCCGCGCAGGATCACCGCGTTGCCGGTTTTCACCGCCAGGCCCGCCACGTCGACCGTGACGTTGGGGCGCGATTCGTAGATCACGCCCAGCACGCCGATCGGGACGCGCTGTTTCCATAATTTCAGTCCGCTCGGGCGATCCGTTTCGTCGAAGCGCTCGCCGACCGGGTCCGGCAGCTCGGCCACCTTGCGCAGGTCGGCGGCGATGGCCGCGAGGCGCGCTGGATCGAGCCGCATGCGGTCGATCAACGCATCGGTGAGGCCGGACGAGCGCGCCGCGGAGATGTCCTTGGCATTGGCTTGCAGGATCGTATCCCGGTCCTGCTCCAAACAACCCGCGAGGCCAAGCAGCGCATTGTTTTTTTGGTCGGTCGTCGCGCGGGCCAAGGTTTTCGCGGCGGCGCGGGCGCGCTTACCGAGGTCGGTCATGGGTACGGTCATGATGAACTCCAGCTGTGAAGATAAATTCTAACATTATTACCGGTTTCATTAAATTCAATAATTTTCCATTAATTATTATTGGGTTTCTTCTGTGTTTTCCGGTTTGTTCCGTGAATTCCGTGTACTGATTGGTAATGAAACAGCTGAAAAATTGTATATTCTGAAATCGTGAATAAAGGAATTCAATAATACTTTTCTATTCCCCCGAACCCGAACTGCTTGTTCTTGGCCGTCATCCGCAGAAAGTACCGCAGACGCTTTTGGAATTCCGCGGGCCGGTTGCGGGCTCCATCGATGAACGCGATCCGGATCCGTTTGTAGGACGGCGAAAACCTCCGAAAATTACTCCACGCCACGGGGTCGGTTTTAATCGCTGCGAGGATATCCGGCGGGACGCGAAAACTCTTCGGCGCCGGTTTTCCGAGCGTCGCCAGCACCTCCTTCGCCACCTTGCCTTTCGCAATCAACGCCGCGAGCCTTTCCCGGTTCGCCTGCGAGTAGGGCGCCTTGGGTTTTCGGAGCGAGAACCGCTGGGCGTAGCGGTCCTCATCGATCCGCCGGACGGTGCTGTCGATCCAGCCGAAGCACAAGGCTTCCTCGACCGCTTCATTATAAGTAACGCGCGGCTTGCCGGTATGCTCTTTGTAATATACGAGATAGATTTCCTTCCCGGTCCGGTAGTGGTCCTTCAGCCAGGCGCGCCATGCCTTGCGATGGCTAGGATGGAACAACTTGGATTTATCCAGTTTGCGTTTCATGAGGGAACCAAAAATCCCTTTACGGGTTACAGGGAATGATTCCAAGGCCGGCTCTTCCGAGAGTGCTTTTATGGAAAGGATTAGCCTCGAACTAACCGTCGCGGGGAATCTGATGAAAAACGAACAGCCGAAAGGGTTATCGAAGAACCAAAAACCGGGTTTTCAACCTGCGGGCGGGAAGAATCAACCGCCTTCCACCTTGGTTCCGCACTCCGCGCAGAACTTCGCGCCGGTCTTGAGTTTGGCGCCGCACTGGGTGCAGTGCGCCTCGGATTGAATCTTGGCGCCGCACGCGGGGCAAAACTTGGCGTTTGCCGCCAGCGGNNAGGTCTTCTTCCGCCACCTTGGAATGGGCCCAAATTTCCTCCACCGTGCGGCTGGATTGCGCCGCCGCCATCTCGACGCCCAGATCCGGTGAACATTCCTTGCACAGGCCCTTCGCATTGTTCCAGCAGCTGCGGCGGCATACCCATTTGGAACAGCGCGGGCATTGCACGAAATCGGGTTTGAGTTCCTGCATGGCCTTGGCGAAGGCGTCGTCGCGGGCTTTATTCCACGCTGCCGAACGCGCCCGCTCGCCGACATTCGCCGCCTGCCCGAACACGCCCCCGAACAGGCTGCTGGCGGTATCCAGCGCGCTGGACACCGTGCCCAGACCAAACGATTGGAACCCGGTCCGGAAGCCGGTACCGCAACGATCGCAATTGAACTCGAATTGGAATCCCTGATCAGTGCTGAGGTCGGAATAATTTTGAGTGAATTCGATCTTGCTCATGGGGCTCCTTTGGATTTGGGAGATGCGTTCCCTGCCAAGGCCGTTTTTCGTTCAGATAATCACCAGATCATTGCGGTGAATGACTTCGTCGCCGAAATTAAATCCGAGGATCTCCTCGATCTCGTCGGATTTCCTGCCGATGATGCGGACAAGCTCGCTTGAGCCGTAGTTGGAAATTCCGCGCGCGATCTCGCGCCCGCCGGAATCCAGCACGCGGATCGAATCCCCGCGCTCGAAGGCGCCCTCCACAGCCTTGACCCCCACCGGCAGCAGCGAGCTTCCGCGGGCGAGCGCCTGCGCCGCGCCGGGATCCACCCGCACCGCGTCGGCGGCGCGCCCGCCGGCGAGGATGTAGCGCTTGCGGCTCTCCACCGAACTCGCCACCGGGAGGAAGCGCGTGCCGACGGATTCGCCGGCCGCCGCTCGCAAGAGGACGTCGGGCATATCTCCTTTGGCGATAACGACCGCGGTGCCGGAACGGCGGGCCAGGTCGGCCGCCTGGAGTTTGGTCAGCATCCCGCCCGTTCCCAGCTCGCTCTCGGTCCCCTTGGCCGCCTCCCAAAGCGATTTGGGAATTTCCGGCTCGGCCACCTCGTTAACCAGAATCGCGTCCGGATCGGAACGGGGGTCGGCGGTGTAGAGCCCGACCTGGTCGGTGAGCAGCAGCAGCAGGTCGGCGTCGATGAGGTTGGCCACCAAGGCCGAGAGGTTGTCGTTGTCGCCGACGCGGATCTCTTCGGTGGCGACGGTGTCGTTTTCGTTGATGATCGGGATCGCACCCTGGTCGAGCAGCGCGGTGAGTGTGTTGCGCGAGTTCAGGTAGCGCCGGCGGTCGGCCAGATCCGCGCGGGTGAGCAGCACCTGGGCGATGGTCAGGGAGTACAGGCCGAAGACCTGCTCGTAGAGCGCCATCAGCCGCGGCTGGCCGATCGCGGCCAGCATCTGTTTGGCGGGCAGACCCTTGGGCAGCTGGGGGAAGCCGAGCCGCTCGCGGCCGGCCGCCATTGCGCCGGAGGTGACGAGCAGCACCTCGCTGCCGCCCTCGCGCAGCGCGGCCGTTTGGCGCGCGATCTCCACCAGGTGTGGCATGGATAGGTGCGCGGTGCCGGCGGTCAGCGTGGAGGTGCCGAGCTTGATGACGATGCGGTGAAAAAACATTCGGCGCCTTCCTTCGGGGGAAGTTTCAATCAGGCTGCAAAAAAACAGGTTGATGTAATTGCGAGCGACCGAAGGGAGCGAAGACCCGGCCTCGCCCCGGCAAATGCAGCTCTTGCAGAGCAGGGGCTGGGGCGGGGCAATCTGGTTTTATTCCATTGGAAAGTACAGATTGCTTCGCCCGCCCCGGTTGGGGTGGGCCGGGGTCGCGTCACTCCCCCGGCCTCGCCCGGCGAAGCCGGGGCGGGGCTCGCAATGACAACCCCATACTTTTTCCATCACCTGTTTTGGTAATTGTTATACCACAGAAAAATAGCCGGGAAAGCCGGGGAGATCCTCCGCGGCATGCTGCGGTCAGGCGGAAGCATCTATTGGAGAAAGGTCGAGGGCGAAGAATGTGTCTCCTCCGCGAAGGTACGTTAATCGAAAGTCGTGCTTCTGATAGAAAGCGATCGCCTCATCCCAGGTGGCGGTGGTCTCGAGGATGATCTTTTGATAGCCCGCGGCTTTTGCATCCTCCAGGAGCCGGCGGAGGACTGCGCTTCCGATCCCCCGGCGGCGCTGACCGTTGGCAACCGACATCCTCATGATCTCCGCGACGCCGGCGGCGCGCGGGATGAGCCCTCCGGTTGCGACGATTCTATCGCCCAAGACGGCGACCAGGAAGAATCCCCCGGCGTAGGAGGCAGCGATGTCGTCGAGATCCGGATTCATCTGCGGGTCGATCGATCCCCAATGCTCTTTCAATCCTTCCAGAATCAGGGTCTTAGCTTCGGTTTGATCCTCCGGGCGGAAAGGGCGGATGGAGAGGCCGGGCCTTTGCGTTTTTTCCATTCTGTGATTATCGCCGATCTCGATTCCATCGTCCATGCCCACGCGGGGATAAATCCCCGCACTGTTTTCCGATGCCCCCGCTACCTCCGCTTCCCCCGCTTCGCGAGAGCAGACGCGAGGGCAAGCTTTTTATTAA
>PLND01000087.1 GCA_003141675.1 Anaerolineae bacterium | reverse complement strand
CTCATATACAAAGCCCGCTTTCGCGGGCTAATACCTACGCCAGATTCTGCCCCGAAGGGGGATCGTGTAATAGCGCGGGGATTTATGCCCTGCGGGAAAGGTTGGGATGAGTGCGGGTTGGAATTAATAAAAACAACCGGGCAGTCATCGACTGCCCGGTTGTGAGCTCGAAAAGCATTTTGCCGTTTACGCCGCTTTGGCTTCTTCCGCGGCTTCCGGTTGGGCTACATCGCCCGGCAATACGAATCCATGGGAGCGCAACCGTTTCTTGAGATCGATCAGGCTCTTGCGGCCGAACCCGTCGATGGCCAGGAGCGTATCGTCGCCCTGGGCGAGTTTTTCCAGCGCCTGGCTGATTTTCTCGACCCCGGCTTTTTGCAGCGCACCCTCGGCCCGTTCGCCGAGTTCCAGGATTGCCATGGGTTGGTCGGTCGAGGTTTTGGCGGCTTCGCGCGCCTTCTGGTCGGCGACGTATGCGGAGCGGGCTTCCAATTTCTTGTAGAAGCGGTCCACCTGTCCTTCGGTGTCGACGATACGCTGTTCGCCGGTGAAGAGAGGATGGCATTTGGAGCAGATGTCGGTGTGGATCGTTTCCACCGTGGAACCGGTGTGCCAGGTATTGCCGCAGGCGCAGATCACGGTGGCGTTCGGAAAATACTTGGGATGGATTTTCTCTTTCATGAGGTCCTCTTTCCGGCCGTTCAGAGCCCGAAGTATGACCGGGCCGCTGGTGGTCGGGAAATGCCGCTAGGCGGCTTGAACTTCCTGGGGAAGCACGCTAACCTGTTTCCGCCCGCCGCGGGAAAAATCGAATTTTACAACTCCGTCGATTGTGGCAAAGAGCGTGTCGTCCTTGCCGCAGCCGACGTTCTGGCCGGCATGGATGCGAGTTCCGCGCTGGCGGACGATGATGGTGCCGGCGTGGATGAACTGGCCGCCGTATCGTTTCACTCCCAGTCGCTGGGACTGGCTGTCGCGGTTGTTCCGGCTGGAGCCGGCGCCTTTTTTATGAGCCATGGTCTGAAATCCTCCGTTCCGCTATTTGCCGGTGGTTATTTTTTCGACACGCACCCGGGTATATTCCTGGCGGTGGCCCTGGGTTTTGCGATAGCGCATCTTGCTCTTGTAATGGAACACCCGGATTTTCGGGCCGCGGATATGTTCCATCACAGTGCCCTTGACCTTGGCGCCCGAAATCGTCGGCGAGCCGACCTGTATGTTGGCGTCATCGGCTAGGAGCAACACTTCCTCGAAATGGTAGGTTTTTTCGGGTTCGATGGTGAGACGGTCAACTTCGAGGATGGAACCTTCCACCGCGCGGTATTGCTTGCCACCGCTCTGAACGATCGCGTACCTCATTCTGCTCTCCTTCTTTGGCCGGCGGCCACGCCCATCGGGGCCCGGACGCCGGGGGAGGGTATTCATACGCATGCCCCGGTATTTCGCTTCCGGGGCAAGAGAAGGCCATTATACCGCTCCCGGGGCGGATGTCAACGGCCGGACCCCCGCTTGCGAGAGAAAGGCATTTTAACGAATAAATAAGCTGAGATCGCTGAAAAACCCCTTTTATCCGGGACTGAAGCCCCGAACTCCCAACAGCCCTCGCAAGAACCGCGAGGGGAGCCGTCTGGGTAAAGCCGGGCTTTAAAGCCGGGTTTATTTTATCCTCGCGAAGGGGAAACCGGCGCTGTTAATAGTCGGGGGCAGGATCATGTATGGGCGGAATTTTTCAGCGATTTCAGGCTGTGCCGCAGGTGGAAGGCAGGTGAAGAGTCGTCCGGTTGCCGATAAACTCCGGGTGGTAAACCGGTCGGGGATGAGGACTCGGAATAAACCTTACCGGTTCGATCAGGAGAGGACCGAGAGAATTCTCTGCTTTTTCCCGTCGTCCATTTGCATCGCGTGGGAGAGCGAAACCAGCCCCCAGACGACGGACTTGCGGATTTCTTTGTCCTCGTCGGAGAGCGCGGCGATCAACGATACGACTGCGCGCGGATCGCCGATCTTGCCCAGCACTTCGGTGGCGGCCTTGCGCATCCGCCATTCCCGAACTTGCATCGCCGTGATCAGCGTAAAACCCGTTGGCTTGACGGTACGAGGGGTGCTTTCCTCTTCACGCCCGGCAGAACCGCCGGCAGGAAGACCATCACCGCTCACACAAAGCTGCGCTCTCCGGCCGACAGCGCCTTGCCCGCCGCCAGCGCCACGCGGGATTCGTGGGTTGCGCGATGCTTAGATCGACCGATGATCGAAATCGAGTACGAATTTCCTCCGAATGCAGCGAGTAGCGGGATGTCGATAAATCGCTTCGCAGGAGGATTGTCGGAACAGTTCGTCTTTGGCACGCAGGTTTTACGATCGGAAAGGCAAAGGCGGGCCGAAAGGGACCAATTCCTGAGTGACATTTTCGACACGAAACATATAAAAAATCGGCCTAAATTGGTATAATTCCCCCATGCCCGAAAAGAAGGAAAAAGAACAAACCACCAACAACACCGGCCGAGTCCACGGAGTGGATATCGACGAACAGGTCCGCCACGCCTACCTGGATTACGCCATGAGCGTGATCGTCGCGCGAGCCCTGCCCGATGCGCGCGATGGGCTCAAACCCGTGCATCGCCGGATCCTGTTCGGGATGCACGATATGGGAATCCGCGCCGGCAGCTCCTATAAGAAGAGCGCCCGGATCGTCGGCGAGGTTCTGGGCAAATACCACCCGCATGGCGATATGGCCGTCTACGAAGCAATGGCCCGCATGGCGCAGGATTTTTCGATGCGCTATATGCTGGTGGACGGGCAGGGCAACTTCGGCTCGATCGACGGTGACGCTCCGGCGGCAATGCGCTATACCGAGGCCCGCCTCAATAAAATGGCCGAGGAGATGTTGCTGGATATCGACAAGGATACCGTCGATTTTGCGGACAATTTCGACGGATCGCTCAAGGAACCGCTGGTTCTCCCGGCGCGACTGCCCAACCTCCTGCTCAACGGATCCTCCGGCATTGCCGTCGGGATGGCCACCAACATCCCGCCCCACAACCTGAGCGAACTCGCCTCCGCCATCCGCTACCTGATCGACCGTTACGACGAGATGGACGAAGTGACGGTCGAGGATCTGATGCAGTTTGTCCGGGGGCCGGATTTCCCGACCGGCGGGATCATCATCGGCATGGAAGGCATCACCTCGGCCTATGGCACCGGCCGCGGGCGGATCGTAGTGCGCGGTAAGGCGCCCATCGAAGAGATGTCCGGCGGACGTTTTCGCATCCGCATCACCGAGATCCCTTATCAAGTCAATAAAACCGCGCTGATCGAGCGGATCGCCGAGCTGGTGCGGGAGGGGCGCATCGAAGGAATAGCCGATCTGCGCGACGAGAGCGACCGACGCGGGATGAGCATCGTGATCGAGCTCAAACGCGGCGCGGCGCCCAAGCCCATTCTCAACCAGCTATATAAATACACCGCGCTCCAGAGCACCTTCGGAGCGCAAATCCTGGCGCTTGTGGAAGGCGAACCCCGACTGCTCTCGCTCAAGCGCGCGCTGCAGATCTACATCGAGCACCGCCAGACGGTCATCACCCGCCGTTCGAAATTCGAGTTGGACCGCGCAAAAGCCCGCGCCCATATACTCGAGGGTTTGCTGACCGCCCTGAACAACCTCGACGCGGTCATTAAAACAATCCGCGAATCCAAGGACGCCGATCAGGCCAAGGAACGGCTGATGAGCGGTTTCAAACTCAGCGATCTCCAAGCCCAGGCCATCCTCGACATGCAACTCCGGCGGCTGGCCGCCCTGGAGCGCCAGAAAATCGAAGACGAACACAAGGAAACATTGAAGACGATCGCCTTTCTGCAGGATCTCCTGACGCACCCGAAGAAGATCCTCACGGTGATCCAGGGCGATCTCGACGACCTAACCACGAAATACGGCGATCCGCGGCGGACGGTGGTCGCCGGCGGAGAGACCGATGAATTGCGCGAGGAGGACCTGGTGCGCGACGAACCGGTGCTGGTGACCATTACCCAGCGCGGGTACATCAAGCGCGTGGCGGCGCGGGTCTACCGCACCCAGGCCAGAGGCGGCCGGGGAGTGTCCGGCTCCGAACTGCGCGAGGAAGACGAGGTGGAACTGTTGTTCCCCGCGCGCACGCTCCATACGATTTTATTCTTCAGCGACCGCGGAAAAGTTTACAGCGAGAAAGCGCACCGCATTCCGGATGCCGACCGCAACGATCGCGGCAGCCCGGTGGTGAATGTCCTGGCAGTGGGTGGCGGTGAAAAGATAACCGCCGCGGTGGCCGTCCCGTCGTTCTCGACGGCCGCTTATTGCACGATGGTCACGCGGCGAGGGAAGATCAAACGGGTCTCGCTCAAGGAATTTGAATCGGTGCGGCCCTCGGGGCTCGTGGCGATCACGCTCGACGAAGGCGACGAACTGGATTGGGTGCGCGCCACAACCGGAAAACAGGAAGTGATCCTGGTCACCGAACACGGCCAGGCACTGCGATTCTCGGAAACGAAGGTGCGCTCAATGGGCCGGCCGGCTGCCGGAGTGACGGGGATCCGGCTCAAGGCAGGCGATGCAGTCACCAGCGCCGAGGTAGTCGATCCGGACGGCGATCTGCTGGTAGTCACCGCCAAAGGTTACGGCAAGCGGACGCCGCTGAAGGAATACACTCCCAAGGGCCGGGCCACCGGAGGGATCGCCACCATCGCGCAAAAAATGATAGGCGTCACCGGGCTGATCGCCGCGGCGCGCGTGGTACGCGATGGAGACGATCTGACCATCATCACTTCGGGAGGCATGGCGATGCGAACCGAGGTCAAGGAGATCCGCCAGGCCGGACGGGCGACGATGGGAACGCATGTGATTCATTTGAAGGATGGGGATTCGGTGGCGTCGATCGCGCGGATTGCGGCGGAGGATTTACCGGAAGAGGAGAACAAAAAGGAAGAGAAGGGGGAAGCGCCTGCCGCAGAGACTCCCCATTAGGTGTCCGCCGAAAAAAATGGAAGGTCCAACAAAGAGCCGTTCAGAGTGAACGGCTCTTTTCATTCACACCGAGCTGCGCGAATGCCTAAGGGCAGTTTATGATCGAAAGATTCGTGTAGACGGGAGTCGAAAGCAATCGCTTTCCTTGTTTATCGATGCCGACGAACTGGTAATTGACCTGCGCCCGGATCCACGGCATGGGGTTGGCGATGTGACGGGTGGTGAAGAGGATGTAGAACTTGCCGGGCCCGTTCGGCGCCAGGGCGAGCCCCTTGGTCCACGAATTCCATTCCGTGCCGTCTTTGTTCCCGATTCGGAAAAATAGCAGCACGCTATAAACGGAATCGGCCGGGGAGACGGTGGCGGTAGCCATGTTGGTTGTGGTTCCGCACGGGGCGTCGGCGGGATACATCTGCAGGAAGGAAAGCGTCCCTTGCAGAGTAATCCCGGAATGGGTTGCAGTCGGCGGCAGGGGGGTAGGGAGCAGCGGAGTTTCGGTGCTTGTCGGTGTGGTGACAATCTCCGTGGGCGCCTCGGTCGGCGTGGACGATTCCATCGGTTCAATGGTTGCGGCCTCCGCCACGGTCAATTCCAACGAAACGAATGCGCCCCACATCCCGGCTGTATTCTGGGCGTGCGCCTGCAGAACATACTTTCCCGGGGCGGCGGGTTGCCAATTATATTCAAAAACGACCGCCGCGCGCGAGGAATCCGGGCTTGGGATCGTTGCCACCGATTCGCCGTTCACCAATACTTCGGCCTGTGCGGTGCCGAGCGGATCATCCGAAAGCAGGGTCACTTGCACCGGTCCAAGGGGAACCGTGGCGCCGGGAGCGGGAGCGGAAAAGGAAACCCGCGGCCCCTGACCGGGAGTTGGAGAGACTGCTCCCGCGACAGATGTGGGGGCGGAGCAGGAGGAAAGCGCAAGAAAGAAAATAACCGAAAACGGCAAAATAAAAAATTGCTTCATAGGATGTTCTCCTAGCCTTCTATTATATGAGAAGTTGGGAAAGGAAACTTGGGTGGAGGGATCAACTGGAGGATGTCATTCGGACCCCGGTGGGGTCCCGGGGCGAGCCGCCCCGAAGGAGCGACGAGGAATCGGTAACGCATAAGAGGGACAAAACAACCTTCTGAAATCTCGATTATGGGCTACTGAGTCACCGATTCCTCCAGGTGCTTCGCACCTCTCGGAATGACATCCCTCGGGATGACATACTGCTGGTGTCATTCGGACCCCGGTGGGGTCCCGGGGCGAGCCGCCCCGAAGGGGCGACGAGGAATCGCTGGCGAATGGGAGAGATGCAACAGCCTTATAAAATCCTGATTATTGAATTCTACGTCACCGATTCCTCGGAGATACGCTCCTCGGAATGACAGATAAAGTTTGTCAAGTCACCGATTCCTTCCTTCGCTTTGCTTGGGACGGGTGGGCTCGGAATGACATTTCAAGATTGGATTAAGCATCCAGCGAAATACTTGCTATAATCCGCCGGAATATCCCACACCGGAGAAACCTCATGGCCTCCTTGAAACCGCAAGATCCGTTCGACGCCCGCCGGAATCTCGACTTCGGCAGCGGGCTGGAGACGATCTATCGCCTGGGCGCGCTGGAAGATGCTCACGTTGCCTCTAATCTTTCCCGGCTGCCGTATTCGATCCGCATTCTGCTGGAATCCGTCCTGCGCAACTGCGACGGATTCGAGGTGACCGAAGCGGACGTGGTCCGGCTGGCGGGATGGAAAAGCGTCGATCCGAAGCGCGTGGAGCTTCCATTTAAACCGGGACGACTCCTGCTGCAGGATTTTGCCGGCGTGCCCTGCGTGGTCGACCTGGCCGCAATCCGCGAGGCGGTCAAGCGGCTGGGCGGTGATCCGGCGCGCGTCAATCCGCTCGTCCCTGTGGATCTGGTGATCGACCATTCGCTGCAGGTGGATTCGGCCGGCAGCGCGGATTCGATCGAGATAAACATGCGCAAGGAATTCGAGCGCAACCGGGAACGCTATCAGTTTCTCCGCTGGGGGCAGCAGGCGTTCCGCAACCTGCGGATTATCCCGCCCGCCACCGGAATCCTCCATCAGCTGAACTTGGAATATCTGGCCAGCGTGGTGACCGTGCGCCCGGGGAATGCCGGCTTGCCGCCGCTGGCCATGCCCGACACGCTGGTGGGCACCGACAGCCATACGACGATGATCAACGGGTTGGGCGTGCTGGGGTGGGGCGTGGGGGGAATCGAAGCCGAGGCGGTGATGCTCGGCCGGCCGCTGTATTTCCTTACGCCCGACGTGATCGGGGTTAAGCTCATTGGCAGTCCGCGCGACGGCGTGACCGCAACCGATATGGTGCTGACCCTGGTCCAGGTTCTGCGCCGGAAGGGCGTTGTGGAAAAGTTCGTCGAGTTTTTCGGACCGGGGCTCCCGGCGCTGCCCGTCCCGGACCGGGCGACGCTGGCTAACATGGCGCCCGAATACGGCGCGACCTGCGGCTACTTCCCGGTGGACGCGGAGACGCTGGCTTTCCTGCGATTGACCGCCCGCTGCGAGGCGGACGTGGTCCGCGTGGAACGGTATTGTAAAGAGCAGAATCTTTTCCATACGCCGGAATCCGCCGAACCGGAATTCACCTCGACGGTCGAGTTCGACCTTGCGGCGGTGGAGCCTTCGATCGCCGGTCCGCGCAGGCCGCAGGATCGAATCCCGCTTGCGGAATCCAACCGCGCCTTTCGTGCCGCGCTGAGGGACATCTTCGCCAAAGATCCGGATGCAGATTCGCCCGCGCCCGGCGACGGGGCGGTGGTGATCGCCGCGATCACGTCGTGCACCAACACCTCCAACCCCTACCTGCTCTTCGCCGCCGGGCTTCTGGCAAAAAAGGCGGTCGAACGCGGGATGAAGGTTCCGGCGCATGTGAAAACGAGCCTCGCGCCCGGCTCACGCGTGGTGGCGGAATATTTAAAAGCCGCCGGGCTGTTGCCGTATCTCGAGCAACTCGGTTTTTACATCGTCGGTTTCGGCTGCACCACCTGCATCGGAAACTCCGGCCCGCTGCCGGAGGAGATTGCGCGCGCGATCCGCGATAATAATTTGGTGGTTGCAGCCGTGATTTCTGGCAACCGCAACTTCGAGGGACGCATCCACTCGCTGGTGAAGGCCAACTACCTCGCCTCGCCGCCGCTGGTGGTGGCGTATGCACTCGCCGGGAGCATGACCGTCGATCTGGCGGAGGGGACGCTTGGGATGGATGCCAAAGGCCGCCCCGTATACCTTCGCGATCTTTGGCCGTCCGCTGCGGAAATTCGCGCGGCGATGGGCACCATCTCACCGGAAATGTTCCGTAAAGTTTACGTCGACATCTCCAAAGGCGGCGCGGCATGGAACGAACTTCCGGTTGCTGTGGGAAATCTCTACGGATGGGATCCGCAATCCACGTATATCCTCGAGCCGCCGTTCCTGGCCGACATGACGCCCGAACCGTTCCCGCCCGAGCCGATCGTGGGCGCGCGCGTGCTCGGGATGTTCGGTGATTCGATCACCACCGACCATATCTCTCCGGCCGGCGATTTTTCGGAAACCACGCCCGCCGGGATGTATCTTCTGCGGAAGGGCGTGCCGCGCGNNACCACGAGGTGATGATGCGCGGGACACTGGCCAACCCGCGGCTGAAAAACCTGCTGGCCGAGGAGCTCGAGGGCGGGTGGACAGTGCATATGCCGGATGGCGCCAAAGTGACCTTTTACGATGCGGCGATGCAATACCGGCAGGACGGCGTGCCGCTCATTATCCTCGCTGGGAAGGAATACGGCACCGGTTCCTCGCGCGACTGGGCCGCCAANNAACCTGGTGGGGATGGGCGTGCTGCCGCTGCAGTTCAAGGAAGGGCAAAATGCGGAATTGCTCGGTTTGACGGGCGACGAGGTCTTTTCCATCCGCGATCTGGGCGGCAACCTGCATTCGAAGCAGGAAGTCACCGTCGAGGCGTTGCATACCGACGGAGTAAAGATTCGATTCAATACGATTGCGCGGCTGGATTCGCCGGTGGAAGTGGAATATTTCGTCCACGGCGGAATCCTACCGGCGATGGCAAGGAAGATGATGGGGTGATATCGAAACTGGTCAATATAACGGGAGAACACCTTTTAACGGAGAACGCAAGAAAAAACGATAGTTATTTTTTTCGATAGAGTAAACTAAAGCATGATAGGGGTGTTCCATGAACAGTATTTGTGTGTTCCGACGATGGCGATTGATTGTTTTGGTATTTTGTTTATTTCTCGGGGAATCGTCCTGTAGCATTTCTGCCAATGGCGAATCAAGCCCCACCCTAATACAATCGATCGTGAATACTACTATAACAACCCGAGCTCCCACGCTAATACCGTCGAAAACAAATGCCGTTACAACAACCTGGTCTCCATCGATCCGGACACCTCTGCCAATCACTATTGTGCCTTCGGGGACCCGCTTGCCAGCAATTGTTAGGGCGCAAAATCGGGTTTCCGCAGGAGCGATTACTTTTTTGGCGGTTGATCCTATAAACCCGGCCATACTTTATGCAGGTACAACCGGCGGTATTTTTAAGAGCATAGATAGCGGGGGGAATTGGATCGCAGCTAAGCATAGCTGGATCAACACGTATGTTACGTGTATAGCCATTGATCCTCGGAGCACCACCACGTTGTATGTGGGTACCTCGTTTGGCGGTCTTTATAAAAGCACCGATGGCGCGCAGAACTGGAAAGCAATCAACACGAATATGCCTCGTTCGAATATCTCCGCCTTGGCGATTGACCCGGTGAACCCATCGACTGTTTATGCGGGAATGGATGAAGGCGTATATAAAAGCACGGACAGCGGAGCAAACTGGAAAGTGGTCAACAACGGCCTGGTTCACACGAATGTTGGAGTTTTGGTCATTGATCCGACAAATCCGATGACACTCTATGGAGGAATAGGCGGCGATGGTATTTATAAAAGCATAAATGCTGGCGAAAACTGGATCGCGATGGATGATGGACTATCGGGACGATCTGTCGGATCTATAGTGATCGATCCGACGTCGCCAACCACCCTCTACGCAGGAACAAATCGAGGAGTGTTTTTAAGCACAAACGGCGGCGGGAATTGGAATCCGGTCAATGACGGCCTAACCAGCTTGGAAATCCACGACCTAGTGATAGACCCGATAACTCCAACAACACTTTATGCAGGGACATCCTTCCCTGCACTTTTTAGAAGTACAGATGGAGGCGGACATTGGGCCGCATTAAAAAACGGCATGGACGCTGCCGAAGTTTACACTCTGGCGTTGGATCCGATGACGTCTACGACCGTCTACGCGGGAACTGACTTCTCCGGTGTTTATAAGAGCACAAATGCAGGAGATTCTTGGAATAAAATTAATATAGGTCTCCTTGATACCGCTATTTCCTCTTTACTTATTGATCCATCGACCCCTTCCACTCTTTTTGCCCTAATATCCGACTATTTCACCGGTTGCTGCGGAGTTGAAAAAAGTACAGACGGCGGCGTGAACTGGAGTCCGATTAATAATGGTTTACCCAATGATCCAATCCTTAGTTTGGTCATTGACCCAGTGACGCCCTCTACGCTGTATGGAGGGACGGATCATGGTGTATTTAAAACCGCAAACGGGGGTGAATCCTGGTTCAGAATCAGCTCATTGCTAACCTATGGTTTCTTGCACGCCCTAGTCATCGACCCGTTAACTCCGACCACACTATATCTGGGGACAACCAGAGGGATATTTAAGAGCACCGACGGTGGCGAAAATTGGAGTTCTATGAATAGCGGCCTACCCGATAGTAATGTAATGGGGCTTTCGATAGACCCAGTGACACCGATGACTCTCTATGCTTCCATATATAATCAGGGTTTATACAAGAGTACGAATGGCGGAGGGAATTGGAGCGCGATCAGTATGAGCATTGCCAATTCCCGGATTTATTCCCTGGAAATCGACCCATCGAAACCAACAACCCTCTATACGGCAATCTCCGAAGCCGGTTATAACGTTGTTTTTTATAAGAGTATAGATGGTGGCATGAACTGGAATCCGATAACCAAGGGGTTAAATGCCTATAGAGTTGGCCCTTTGGCCATTGATCCAATAACACCAAGGACCCTTTATTTGGGATCCTATTACGACGGTGTGTTTAAAAGCGTGGACGGCGGCAAGAATTGGGTTGCCGTTAATATCGATATAAATAATGCTACAACCATGTTCGCGTTCGATCCTGCTACGCCGACTACTCTTTATGCAGGAACAGATGTTGGTGTGTTTAAAAGTGCGGACGGCGGCTGGAATTGGTTACAGGTCAGTAATGGCTTTTAATCTACAATGGCGGCTGATTTTCTAATCCTGCATGGCAATGCTGGTGAGTAGGATCCGGTACTACGGACGGCGAGAGCCTGCCGGCGATGGCGCGGAAGATGATGAACCACGGATGACACGGAAAAAACGGCGGAAGGCAGGAATAAAACTACTCCCGGCCCTCCGCCGCTCTCTCTTTACAAGTGGGGTTGCTCTACTTTTGCAGGAAACGCACCTCGACGGTCATGCCCCACATTAGCGCGGCATCGGAAGGATCGAGCTTGATGCGCACCGGATAGACGATATCGCCGGATTTTTCGGTATAGGTTAACCCGATCCGTTCGACGGTGCCCGTCAGCGTGAGCGCGGGCAGGGCATCGGGGACAATCGTCACGGATTGCCCGACTCGAATATTCACAATTTCTTTTTCCGTCAAATCCGTCGTCTCCACAAACCATTGGTTTGGATCGGCAAAGACGATCACCGGCTGGCTGGGCGAGGCGTTCTCCCCGGCAGAGACATCGATCCGAGCCACCACGCCATCGTAAGGGGCGACAACATCCAGATGATCCAGCGCGGCCTGCGCTGCGGTCAAACCCGCCTGGGCGGCGGCGAGATTCGATTGGGCCAGCGCCAACTGGTCCGCGTCGGGTCCGTTCGCGCGCTGTTGACGGATCCGGCTGGCTTCCGCGAGCCGTCCCCGAGCCACTTCAAGGTTCGAGTTAACCTGAATAAACCGGTTTTCGACTTCGGTCTGATGGATGACCGCATTATCGTATTTGGTTTGGGCCGCATCGAGCGCCGCCTTTGTGCGAACACGATCCGGATTGTTCTTCTCCCGGTCGGCGTACTTGGCAAATTCCGTTTGCGCATCCTTTAATTCGGAGAGGGCCGTGGCCACATCCGATTTGGCTTGATCCAGATCTTTCTCATACTGATCCTGATCGAAACTATCCCTGGCTTTAAGCGTGGTGTTGTACACTTGTTGGGCGGCGGCTTCATCGAGCAGCGCCTGGTTATACGCCAGGGTCGCTGTTCGATTCAGCTGATCCAACGCTTGCTGGGCGGCGGTCAACTCTGCTTGCGCGGTGGCAAGGTTGGCCAGGTACGCCTCCCGGTCGCCCATGCGCAGGAGAACGGTGCCCTGGGTGACCGCATCGCCTTCGGTGACAAGCACCTGATCCACTCTGCCGGGTGCGACCACATACAGATTGGTATTTTCGCGCGGCATAATGCGTCCTTCGGCAACGACCGCAAGCCCCGCGCCGGAGGAGACAGGCGTCGGAGTTGGGGTGTCCTTGGCGGATGTACTGCCACACCCGGTTTGCAGGAGGAGGATGACCACAACAAAAGCGGGGATGCGAATGAGTTTTTGAGTTTTCATGTTTTTACTCCCTAGATTATTCGTAGGCCAGCACTTCCCGGATGGTTAACCGCGTGGCGTTGCGCGCCGGGCCGACGCTGGCCAGCACCGACAGGATGACGACAACGACCAGCCAAAGGATGATGCCGATCGGGGCAAAAGTGAAATCCGCAGTCGCGCCAAACAGGGCAAGGATGATGGCATTCGCCATCAAGGAACTCACCGGAAGCGCCAAGAGGACCCCGAAAATCCAGCTCATCAATCCGATCAGCAAACCTTCCACCATCACCAATTCCATCACCGAGCGGTCGGATGCGCCGATCGCGCGGATGATTCCGATCTCCCGCGTGCGCTCGAGCACGTTGAGGCTCATGGTGCCCGCCAGACCGATGCTGCCGACAATGGCGATCAGGATGGCCATGATCAGCAGGAAGCCGGTTAGGATATTCAATCCGCCGGCCGTGGTGGATGTAAGGGAGCGGCCGGCCTGGACTTCCGCGACGCTAAACCCATGCTCCTTCAGGCGCGTTTCGATCGCCCGGCCCAAGGCATTCTGCTGCTCGAGGCTCATGTTGTTCTGTGCAGCGACGACGTGAAACGAATTGGCGCGGTTGGTTTGGTGGGTGACGATGGAGAGATATCCATACGTGGTGTAGGCCAGATATCCGCTGCTTTTTCCGGCCATCTGAAAGAAACCGATCACCGTAAGGGTTTTTTCTTCGCCGGAGATTTTCATTTTGATCTGATCACCGGGTTTGAGATCCGGGAACGTTTCCCGAAATCGTTCGTTGACGACGACCGAGGCATCGTCTCCGGACCCCAGCCAGCGGCCTTCCAGCA
>PLND01000052.1 GCA_003141675.1 Anaerolineae bacterium | reverse complement strand
ATGGAGCAATCTGGGGGGAATCCACACCGGATGGTTCGTCGTTCCTGTGGCCGAAGTTATTCATACTCTTCGTTTCCTCGCAAGGCGCTCTCACCCGGCCGTTCCACGCGGATTTCCATGCAATCACCCGATTCGCCGGAGGGCGCCGCTCCCTCACGGAGACGGTATCCCGGTATCCATAAAATGCCATCGCCGTCGCACACCATTGGCCAGCAATCCCTTTCCGCAAGGGGGAGATGGTGGGCGGCCAGGAAATCGTTCAACTTCACCTTCCCAGGCATTCCGGCGGGGAAAAAACTGTCCCCCGGTTCCCGCTTTCGAAGAAAGAGCGGTAAACGGATTTTGTCCGCATCCATTCGAATAGTCCACGGATCATTCCCGGTATCCGCAGACGGAAGTCCGGAGACCTTTTTGCGGGTGATATGGAACTTCCAATCCGGCCGGCGTATGGAGACCTCTCCCGGAACCGGAAGCGGCGCCTTCTCCCATTCGGGAGATGTTGGGGCGGCTTTGCGTTTGCGAAGAACGAGGAATTGTCTCTCGATCGACACATCGATCCACAGCGCCAGATTCATGCGGTGGGTTGCCGTGGGCGCAAGTGAAAATTCGATCACCCGGTTCACATGGCGGTACGCCAAATCGCGCAGCGTGCCGGCAATCTCCCCCACCGCGCGCCGGATGACCGCCTGACGCACAGCCAACGGACTCTGATTAAACGCGTCGCGGATGATCCGGACCACGCCGGGGTCCGCCGGCAGGAGGAACCGGTGAAAGAAATCGTCGGTCGCACGATCGAGAAGTTCGGTTTGCGCCGCAGCGATTTCCGACAAGCGGCACAAGACGGGAACAATCTGGGGGTTGTACTCGCGCAATTGCGGGATTAACTCACGCCGGATGCGGTTGCGTGCAAAGGACGGATCTTGATTGCTCGGATCCTCGAGCGGTTGCCAGCCGGCTTGCCGGCAATATTCGCCGGTCTGTGCGTGGGTCAGACGGAGCAACGGACGGATGATCCGCAGTCCGCGCGAAAATGCTTCCGGACGGATGCCGCGCAAACCCTGAAGGCCGGAACCGCGCATCAGATGCATCAGGACAGTTTCCGCCTGATCGTCCGCGGTATGCCCTATCGCAATCGCCGGGGTTCGGCAGTCGGCCGCGGTTCGCAAGAGAAAATCATAGCGAAGATCCCTCGCCGCCTCTTCCAAGGTCATTCGTCTTTGTTTTGCCCATTGGCGCACATCGCCGCGCTCGCCATGAAAGTCAATCCCCAGTGTCTGTGCGAGGCGTCGGACGGTTTCCGCATCGCGCGCGCTTTCCGGCCGCAGTCCGTGATCAAAATGCGCGGCTCGGATCGTAAATCCCAGTTCTCTTAAAACAAGGAGCAGGCAGAGACTATCCGATCCACCGGAAACCGCAACCAATACCGTTTCCTGCGATTCCAATAGATGATGTTCCTGAATGTAGCCCAATACAATTTCTGTAACGATCATGTCTTCCGCCCGCCCGAACGTTCCATCGAAAGGAAAGACCCACCTACCGGTTCTATTTCTTTCCGTGTTTCTTCTTCTTTATCTTTCGTCTTGGAACACGGATAGGAGCCTTCCTTTTTTTACCCGCCGACCTTTTTATCCGGACTGAGACGATCGATTCCAGCACGCCTTTTTCCTTGCGCGGAAGTATATTCTTCCCCGCAGTCTGCCGGGTGCGCTTCGGAACTTCGTCGAAAAGCAACGCCTTGCTTTGTCCGTCTTTAAAGACAAGGAACATCTGATCGACGGTTGTTCCGGAAAACCCTCCCACGATCCGGGATTTCCCGGCGATCTTCCAGGTGGAAGTCCCCACTCCATACCTCCCCTGGACGGGATATTGGGCAGTGGAAATTCGTTTCCCCTGACCGTTGGCTGCAAGCAGCACAATTTCTTCCTTGGGTTGAGGCACGGCGGCGGCCGCCACCTGCTCCTCGGGCCTGGTTAACCTCATCCCCATTACACCGACCGTTCCCCAGCCCATCGGCCGGACTTCGGCCTCGCGGAAACGAATGCTCATCCCGATGGAAGTGACCATGAGAATATCATCTTTTCCGGAAAGAACGAACGCCCAGCCGACTGAATCTTCCGGTGCGATTTTCATCGCCTGCAGAACCTGCGAGGAAGAGCCGGGCAATTCTTTGACCAGGGTTTTCTTTACCATTCCTTTCCGGGTAATAAGCAAAATGGATCGCGGATCCTCTCCGCCCGGCTCCTCCAGCGGCGTGATGACCGTTCCAGCGATCACCCGGCTGGGCGCCTCCAGGGCGCAAACTGTGGAGAATGGAACTCCGTCCTCCGGCGATTCCCGGCGGGGGATGGCGTGCACCGGAATGGATGCGGCACGCCCCTTCTCGGTGAAAAGATAAAGCATATCCCGGGTGCCGGCCCGCAGAATAAACCGCGGTGGATTCTTCCCGAACGCCGGCGAAGGTTTGTTCTCTTCCAAGCGCGAGAGTTCCCCTCCCCGGAGGAGGATCACCCAGGAATCCGAAGCCGGTATGGAGGCCTCCGTCGTCAGCGGGGCCTCGGGCGTTTTTTCCCATCCTTTGACGATAACGCTGCGCCGGGCGTCGGCGAATTGTTTTTTCACGCGTGTTAAATCATCGGTCAGAACTTGCCGCTGGAGTTTCGGAGAGGAAAGAATCTTTTCCAATTGTTTGATCAAGGCGATTTTTTCCTTGTATTCCAGGTCGATTTTTTCCCGTTCGAGCGAAGCCAGCCGTCTCAACGGCGTATCCAAAATCGCCGTGGCCTGGATCTCGCTCAGTTTGAACCGCTTTTGCAGTCTGGCTTTGGCTTCGTCGGGATCTTTCGACGCGCGGATCAGCCGGATGACCTCGTCGAGGTTCTTGAGCGCGATCCGCAAGCCTTCCAGGACGTGGGCGCGTTCCTTGGCGCGCGCCATTTCGAAAGCGCTTCGCCTACGGATCACTTCCAGCCGGTGGTCGAGGAAGACGCGCAACGCCTGCTTGAGGGAAAGCATCCGGGGCTCATTGTTGACCAGCGCCAGCAGGTTGATGCTGAACGTTGTTTCCATCGGGGTGCGTTTGTAGAGGTTGCCGAGGATCTTTCCGGCGTCCGCGCTCCGGATCAGATCGATGACGATCCGCATCCCGCGCCGGTCCGATTCATCGCGCAGATCGGCGATCCCTTCCATGGATCCATCGCGCACGAGTTCCGCGATCCGCTCGAGCAGTGCGGCTTTATTAACCTGATAGGGAAGTTCGGTAACCAGAATCCGCGACCGCCCGCGAGTGGTCTCCTCCACATGGACGCGGGCCCGCACCGAAATTTTGCCGCGCCCCGAGCCGTATGCCGCGAGCAAACCCTCTTCGCTGCCAGCCGGATCCAGGATCAGCCCGCCGGTCGGAAAATCGGGGCCGGTGATGTGCCGGGTGAGTTCCTGGACTGAGATTTCATCCACCCGGCCCCACGACTTCAACATAAACACCAGAGCGTCGCACACCTCGCCCAGATTATGCGGCGGGATGGAGGTGGCCATCCCGACGGCGATTCCCGTGGCGCCGTTGACGAGCAAATTGGGCACCGCCGCCGGAAGCACATCCGGTTCACGGAGCGATTCGTCAAAATTGGAAGAGAAGTGGACGGTGTCCTTCTCCAAATCGGCCAGGAGTTCCATCGAGATCGGCGCCAGCCGGGCTTCGGTATACCGCATCGCCGCGGGAGGATCGCCATCCACCGATCCAAAGTTGCCCTGCCCGTCCACCAGCAGGTAACGCATCGAGAAATCCTGAGCCAGGCGGGCCATGGTCTCGTATACGGCCATGTCGCCGTGCGGATGATATTTTCCCAGTACTTCTCCGACGATGCGGGCGGATTTTTTATGCGCACCGGTCGGTGAGAGGTTCATATCATGCATGGCGTACAGAATCCGGCGCTGGACCGGCTTCAACCCGTCGCGTGCGTCGGGCAGCGCCCTGGCCACAATGACGCTCATCGCGTAGTCCAGATAGGATTGCTGCACTTCGCGGTCGATGTCCACTTTGCGAACGTTGCCTGGAATCGTTTTCACGGTTACCTCGCTATTGCAGGTTCGGGGAAGTTGAAACGGCCGGGGAAAAGTCCGTCCGCAAGGTGCGGATCGCGGCGGGCGTATGATACGGGAAGCCTTGGGACGTGTCAACGCATCTTTCCCAATTCTCCCGCCCGCGCTATAATCTTCCGGCCGGGGAAGTGCTGGAACTGGCAGACAGGCATGACTTAGGATCATGTGCCGCAAGGCGTGAGGGTTCAAGTCCCTCCTTCCCCACCTTGCGGCCGACCCATCCGAAGTCAATCCGTCGCGACTTTTTCTCCTCCGGGAAAGGAACCCTGTGGGAATGAAAATCCAGGTCGAACAGAAAGAAACGTGCGAAGCGCTCCTGACGGTGGAGATCGATCCGCCCGAGGTCGAATCCGCGATGCACAAGGCCGCCCAGCGGATGTCGGAAAAGGGCAACCTTCCCGGTTTTCGAAAAGGCAAAGCGCCGTATTCGGTGGTGTTGAACGCCTATGGCGAGGAAGCGATCCTCGATGAAGCGCTGGATACCCTCGGGCCGGAAACCTACCGCAAGGCGCTCGAGGAACAGGCCATCGAACCCTCGGCTGTGGGAACGATGAAGCGGATCGTCTCGCGCGCTCCGCTGACCCTGGAGTTTTTGGTGCCGGTTAAACCGATAGTCGATATTGCAGACTATCGCTCCGTTCGTTTACCGTTCGAGGAGCCGGCCATCCCCGAGGAAGAAGTGGAAAAAACGCTCGAGCAGCTGCGGGAATCCCAATCGATTCTGGAACCCGTCGATCGCCCCGCGCAGAACGGGGATGTGGTCCTGGCGGATGTTCATGCTATAGTTCTGGAGGAAAATAAAAAGCCCGAGCCGCTGGTGTTCGACCATGAGGAGAACCCGCAGGAGTTAATCCTTGAGGAAAATCTGGGAGGGCGGTATCCCGGAGCCGGGCCGAAGCTTGAGGGAATCTCAGAGGGTGAAAACCGCAGTGTGGACGTCCAATACCCTGATTCTTTTCCGATTGCCCGTCTGAGGGGATTGCACGTACAGCTCGCGGTGAAATGTCTGGGAGTCAAAGTCCGCCAGATCCCGGAGTGGAGCGAAGACGTGGTCAAGGCGGTCAGTGAATATTCCTCACTGGACGAGCTCCGCGAGCACGTCCGCTCGCGTCTGAAAACCCGCGCCCTGGAATCGCGCGAAGAAGAATACGCCGACTCGGTGATTGAAAAAATGGCCGAGGGCGCATCTATTAAGTATCCGCCGGCTCTGCTCGAAGAGGAAATCGACGAAGAGATCCAGACCCTCTCGCGCCGGCTTGAGCAGAGGAAAACTTCGCTGGATGTGTATCTGCGGACCATCCCCGAGGGGATGGCCGGCCTGCGCAAACAGGTCGAACCCGACGCGCAACGCAAGCTTATTCGCCGGCTGCTGCTGACCGAACTGGTCAAACGGGAGAAACTGGAGCCGGCCCAGGAGGAAATAGACGCCCAGTTAAAAGTATACCAATCCGTGATATCGGAAAGCCGGTCCGGGAACTCCAAAACCAAAAATTCCGTCGAGGATACGCTGCGCCAATTGGCCGCTAACGATGTTCTAACTCATTTGATTGTAAAAAGGGTTACCGAGATCGGACGGGGTATAGCTCCCGCCTTACCGGAATCCTAGCACTCGCTTTCTTGGAGGTTTGCCATGCCTATCATCAATCCGTTGTCCGTCAATCCCAGTTTCATCGAGACTACTCCCCGTGGAGAGCGCGTCTACGATATTCCCTCCAAATTGTTCAAGGAACGGATTATTTTCCTGGGCACGCCTATCGACGAATTGGTAGCCTACAGCATTGTGGCCCAACTGCTCATCCTCAATCACGAGGATTCTGAAAAAGAAATTCATATGTACATTAACTGCCCAGGAGGCCAGGTATACGCGGGGCTGGCGATTTACGATACGATGCAACAGATTCAGTTAACCAACCCCATCTACACCTATGCCATTGGCGTCACCGCTTCGTTCGGCACGATACTCCTGGCAGCGGGCACCAAGGGGTATCGCTACGCCCTTCCCCACGCCACCATCCACGTCCACCAGCCGCTGGGAGGCGCCCAGGGTCAAGCGTCCGACGTGGAGATCCAAGCCAAAGAAATCCTGCGGCTGCGCGACTCCGTAAACCAGATCCTCGTCAAGCATACCGGACAGACTCTCGAAGTGATCGAACGTGACACCGACCGGGATTTCTACATGGACGCCCAGGCGGCGACCGCCTATGGGTTTGTGGATCAGGTGCTCAGCTCGGAGAAACCGGAAAAGGCGGAGAAACCCTCCAAGAAATAACCGGAAAGTTATGGCTTCTTCCCCCGCACAACTGCTCGCCAATCTTCATGGATTAATCCTGGACATGGACGGCGTTCTCTGGGAGGGTGATCGTCCCCTCCCGGGAATGCCGGAATTCCTTTCCTTTCTCCGGGCGGAAGAAATCCGGATAATCCTCGCGACAAACAACGCGAGCCTGACGCCGGAAAGCTACGTTCAAAAGCTCGCCCGGATGGGTGCGGAAGTGCGCCGCGAGGAAATCATCACCTCCGCGACGGCGACCGCCGAATATTTAAAATCCATCGCCCGCCCCGGAGAGAAGATTTTTATCATCGGCGAAGAAGGGTTGACCCGCGCCATCGAAGAGGCGGGGCTTCCGATGGCAGAGCCCGACGATTTGCACGCCGCATATGTCGTATGCGGGATGGATCGCGGGCTCACTTGGCAAAAGCTTGCCAATGCAACGATCTATCTCCGCGGGGGAGCGCGGTTCATCGGCACCAATCCGGACCTCACCTTTCCCACCGAACGGGGCATCGCCCATGGGAACGGCGCCGTTCTGGCCGCCCTCACCGCCGCTAGCGGCGTGAAACCGACGATCATCGGCAAACCGTTTCCTTCTTTATTCCAAATGGCCCTTCTAAAAATGGGGATCCCCAAAGCCCGGGTGGCGTCGTTGGGTGACCGTTTGGAAACCGACATCCTGGGCGCACGAAAAGTCGGCATCCATAGCATCCTGGTTCTAACCGGAATCTCCTCCCGTAAAGAGTTGCGGCACAGCAAAATCAAACCCACGCTCGTGGTCGAGGACCTGCCATCACTGCAAAGGGCATGGCTTCTTTCCAGGGGACGGCGGAACGGGTGATATAATGTCGCCGTCTGCCTGTAGCGGCGAAAGGCGTGGGTGCCCGGGCAGATATTTTTCTGTATGGAGGTAGGCGCGCATGAATCGCACGCTCATGTGGATCATCATCGGCATTGTTTTGGCGGTGGATATTGTCGTCAACGTGCCTTCCAGAATCCAGATCCTCGGATTCGATTGGCACATCCGCCAGGGTCTGGATTTGCAGGGGGGAATTCAAGTCCTTCTGGAAGCCGACCTACCGGCCAGCCAATCCATCTCGGCCGATTCGATGAATGTCGCCGCCCAGGTGATTTCAAGCCGTGTCAATGCCCTCGGGGTCAGTGAAGCCGTCGTCCAAGTCTCCCTGCCGCGGCGGATCGTCGCCGAGCTTCCCGGATATAACGACCCAGCGGAAGCCGTTAAACTGATCCAGAACACGGCGTTGCTGGAATTCGTCGAAACGCAATACCCTTTGAGTGCCAATCAATCGATTGTGACCGACTACCTGGTGGGTTCCGAATCGACTTCCACAACGGAGGGTTCTTCCGTACCGGGAACCATCATGCCACCCACGCCCACTCCGACGGAAACGCCGTTTACCCCCACCCTGCTGCCCAGTGCTACCCCCGGTCTCAGCGCTTTACTCGGAACTCCACAGGCGGCCAGTACCCCGGTTCCGGGCACGGTCTACCATACGCTGATGACCGGCGCCATGTTGAAAAGCGCTTCGGTCGGAACTGATAATGCCAATCAACCAGCGGTGAATTTCTTGCTGACGGCGGATGGCGCTAAAATATTCGCCGATTACACTACCAACCATGTCGGCTGGTTTTTGGCGATTGTTCTGGATAAAAACATCATTTCCTGTCCAAAGGTCAACGAACCGATCCCGGGCGGGAGCGGACAAATTACAGGCAGCTTTACGGTGAGTGAAGCCAACCAATTGGCAATCTGGCTCTCCTACGGAGCACTGCCCGTTGCTTTAAAGGTCATTCGAGAACAAACCATCGGTCCAACCCTGGGACAAGATTCTCTCCGCAGATCGCTGATCGCCGGAATGATCGGTCTTTTGGCGGTAGTCTTGTTCATGCTGCTCTATTACCGTCTGCCAGGCGCTCTGGCAGACCTGGCGTTGCTGATGTATGCCGTGACGAGTTTGACCGTCTATCGGTTGATCCCCGTCACATTCAGTTTGCCGGGCATCGCGGGGTTCATCCTCTCGGTGGGCATGGCTGTTGATGCCAACATTCTGATCTTCGAACGCATGAAAGAGGAATTACGGGGCGGGAAAATACTACGGGATGCGGTCGATATGGGATTTTCCCGGGCTTGGCCATCCATCCGGGATTCTAATATCTCCACCTTGATCACCTGCGGAATTCTCGTTTGGTTCGGTGGAACCTTCGGCGCCAGCATCGTCAAAGGGTTTGCGATTACGCTGGCAGCGGGCGTCCTGGTCAGTATGTTTACGGCCATCGTAGTGACGAGGAATCTACTGCACCTGGTGTTGGACCGGATCGATTTCTCCGCCCGGCATTCCTGGTTCGGGATTTCTGATGAAACTCAAAATTCCACGGAGAGCGCGGAATGAATATTATCGGAAAGCGGTATTGGTTCTTCGGCCTTTCGCTGGCCGTCATTATCCCCGGGTTGATCGCGCTCGTGTTGGGCGGCCTAAAGCCTTCCATTGATTTCACCGGCGGAACCGTACTCGAGTATCAATTCTCATCCGGAACCGCGCCCGCGCCGGATCAGGTGCGAACGGCTCTGGCCTTCGTCACCATCGATCAAACAACTCAGAGCCTTGGAAATATCCAGGTCCAGACCAGCGGAACCGACGGAGTTATCTTGCATCTTCAGCAGGTGGATCAGGCGACGATCACCAAGATCCAGACGGCGCTGGAGACGAGTTTCGGAAAGGTGACGACGATTTCTTCGGATAACGTGGGAGCCGCCGTAGGGAGCGAAGTGGCCCAACGCGCGGCTGGGGCGGTTGCTTTGGCATCCATCGGAATCGCCCTTTACGTCTGGTTCGCCTTCCGGGGGCTCCCGCATGCGTTCCGATACGGTTTGGCGGCGGTTACCGCGCTGGTCCACGACGTCCTCGTGTTGATCGGCGTGGCGGCCATCCTGGGGTTGGCCCTGGGCTGGGAAGCCGATGCGTTGTTTCTTACCGCGGTGCTGACCGTCATCGGATTTTCCGTGCACGATACCATCGTGGTGTTCGATCGTATCCGCGAAAATCAAATCAAGTATCGATATGTCCCCTTCGAAAAAGTGGTCAATCACAGCGTCGTGCAAACCCTCGACCGATCCATCAACACCACGTTGACGGTGCTTCTCACGCTGCTGGCGCTTTCCCTGTTCGGCGGTGTGACGACGCGGCACTTCGTTATCATCCTGCTGGTAGGTATGACCAGCGGCGCATATTCCTCGATCTTCAATGCCGCGGCCATTTTGGTCGTTTGGGAGAACCGCGAGTGGCAAAACTGGTTTTCCCGGAAAAAGCGCTCGGTGACTGCGTAGGTCAGAGAATAAAATAAAACGGAGGCCGGGAAGAACATCCCGGCCTCCGTTTTATTTTTGGAGAAATCGTCAGCTAAAAAAACGTCATGGCATTCAGGGTCCATTCCAGAAACGGACCGCCATAGAAGCAGACGATTAAACCGGAAATCATCAAATACGGACCATAGGCCATGGTAACATTCCTTGGTGATTCTCCCCTCATCAAAGAGACGGCCAACAAGACCAGCCCGACCACCCCGGCCAGAATAATAGAGAACAGAACAGCTAATAGAACGGAAGGCCAGCCGGTCGCGACACCGACCAAACCGGCCAGAATGACATCGCCAAATCCGAGCGGTTCGATCCCCTCCCCAAGGTGAAAAAGCCTGCCGAGCAATCCTCCCAGAAGATAGAGAAAAAGAAAAATCAGGAATCCGGCGATTCCGCCGCCAAGGGTGCGTAACAACGCTGGATATCCCTGCAATCCCCCGGTGACGATCAGGACAAGCGCAGCCAAACCGACCACCCCTCCCAAAACGTAACGATGCTCGAAATCGATGACGAGAAACAGGAGAAATGCGGCGAGGACAAACCCCGCCCAAAATAAATCCAATGCGCCGGTCCTCCCGAACAACCAGAACATCGGGAAGGCAACCATCAGAACCGCCTCCACCGACAGATCGCGGAACGGCCGCGGCGCGCCGCAGCGCAAACAACGTCCGGAGTTGAAAAGGCTGGAAACGACGGCCGAAAGATCGAACGGCTTCCGCGTCGATCCGCAATACTGGCAGCGCGGCAGAATAAGTGCCAGGAAGGATCGGCCTTCCGATGCGGGCAGATTGTCCGCCAAGCCGTTGACTAGAATGGAAACAAGTAAACTACAGAATGCGAGAAAGAGGACCATGGATTTTACGCCGCGGTTACCCGGGAGCGGGGTGATCCCGGCCGCCGGCGTTCCTTATCCCCGTGATAGAATTTCAGCATGCAACATTATAAAATAAATATCGATATCCGCCATTTAAATATTTTGTCGGCCACGATCCTGCTGGTGAACGCCATTTCCCGGTTTGTGAATATTCCCAGCCGCGGTTTCCGGCTGACGGTGCTGAACATCCAATGGGCGGTCGAAATCAACGGCCGCCTGCCGTTCATGCTGCTACTGGCTCTCTTGGTGGTTGTCGGATCGGAATACATATTCCGCTCTCACCCCATGCTCGCCGATCCGCAAGCACAAAAATATTCCACTGTGCGTCACTGGATTCTTCCGGGCATGGCCGCGCTGGGAGGCAGTGCGGCCATGAACCTCTTCCCCTCCGGACCCCGATGGTGGCTCGGGCTCACGGCCGTAACCGGGTTGCTCATCCTGAGCGTCGTCGGCGAATATTTCGTCATCGATCGAAAGGATGCTCGCTACGACCTGGCCGCCGTCGGGTTGAATATTCTGGGATTAACTCTGCTGGCGATCATCCTCAGCACGCTCCACGCCGGCGAAGCCCGATTGGCGTTCGCAATTCCCTTGACCGCGGTTTTGGTCTCGGCGATCGCGATGCGGCTGATGGATCTGTCGGACGTACGGATCCCCGCCACCAGGTATTTCTCGTTGGGTATCGGGTTACTGGTTTCGGAGTTATCGCTCCCCCTATTTTTCCTCCCTCTTTCCTCAGTCACATTTGGCCTGCTGCTGACGCTGGCCACTCACACCGGCGTGGGCATCGTCCAGGCCCGCGTCAAGGAAAAAAACAGCCGGTCGGTCATCCTCGAATACCTGTTCATCGACGGCGTGGCCGTGGTCATTCTGATCCTTGCTCTCGGCCGGTGACCATTAATCGGGCTGGCGTTTGCCATCCTTCTTAATCCAGGACCGCAACCCAACGATCCGTTCCGTCCCGTTGAAAAGCCGCTCGATATTGGGGCGCAACGACCAGACCAGCAGAAACAGGGTGACCCCGCCGAATACCACATACCATTTGGAGGAATATCCAAGCGCCGCGCGAACGGAAAAAATAATCAGTACAGTAAGGCCGCCGACCAAGGTGGTGACGGATGCGTATCCGATAAACATAAAAACCAAGAATCCCACCGGCAGGACAAAAAACAGGCTGGGGAACCAGAAGGCCGTCGCCGCACCAAGCGTGGGCGCCCCGCCCGCTCCCCCGTGAAAGATTGGAATTTTCCCGATTTTAGATTCCTTCCATTCCACCAGGAACAGTGAATAATTATGTCCAAGCACGGTCGCCATCCCGGTCAGAGCCTCCAACCAGAAATTTCCGGGAAGGATCCACCGGCAAAGTTGTATCGCGAGAAAGCTTTTCAACACATCCAGAACTCCGGTGGCTACGCCAGCCAGGGATCCCCCCGCCCGCATGGCATTCGTTCCTCCGGTGCGGCCGCTGCCGATATTCCGGATGTCCCTTCCGGTGGCGATTCGCACGATCCACGCCCCGCTGGGAATCGATCCGAGAATATATCCCATGAGAATGACGGCTGCAGACAAGAACAAGAACATATTTCAAAATTCTCCTGTAGCGCGAACAGATTGTAGGATTAACCCGAAAACCGCATCCGAGTTCCTCTCTCGTGAAACGAAACGGTGCTTGAAGCGATCGACGAGGAATTGCAGTTTACCCGGCCGATCCCGGAGTGTCAAATCCATCGCGCGTCGAACGAGATCCGCTCACCAGGTGAAAGCCCGGCCTTTACATAGGATTATTGGAAACGGTATAATATATCGCCATTCTTTTCCCAGGAGGATATTTTGGCGAATTTAAAATCTGCGATTAAACGCATCCGAAGCAACGAAAAAAAACGGGTTCGAAACCGCATCATCCGCAGCCGGGCCCGATCGGCGGTCTCCAAAGCCAAGGAACAAATCCAGGATAAGGGCGATGAAGCCGCCATCAAGGTCTACTTCGACTACGCCAAGAACTGCGGCATGCCCATGATCATCGCCGGGGCCAGCCCGCAGACCTTGCCAATCATCGAGAAGTTGGTCAAGCAGTACAACATCAGGGTTGCGGTCCACAATCACGGCCCGGAAGACAAGGTCTTCCCAAATCCGCAAGCCGCCCTGAAGGTCATGCGCAACGTGGATGCGCGGATCGGCGTCTGCATCGACGTTGGCCACACCGTCCGCACCGGCGTGGACCTCATCGACACAATCCGCGCGGCGGGCGCCCGTTTGCTCGATATTCACGTCAAGGACCTGCGCGACTTGAAGGACGCGAAGACTCAGTGTCCCGTGGGCGACGGCGCCATGCCCATCGTGGCCATGTTCAAGGAACTCAAGAAGATGAAGTACCAGGGGCTGGTTGCGTTGGAATACGAGATCGACGCCGATAATCCCCTCCCTGGGATGCAGAAGTCGTTGGCCTACATGCGCGGCGTGCTGGCCGGGTTGAACGGCTAACTACGCGTCCGTTTGCAGCCAGATCGCGTCGGGCGGCCGACGCGTGCCGATAATGTGAAAGACACGAATTAACACAAATG
>PLND01000105.1 GCA_003141675.1 Anaerolineae bacterium | reverse complement strand
TTCCAGCAGGGCGGGATGGTCTTCACCATCCTGGCCGTCGTGGTATCGGTGGCGATCATCTGGTATTACCGCGACTCCGACTCCGCCAGCTGGCCGGTGCGGATCGCGCTCGGGTTGCAGCTCGGCGGCGCGCTGGGCAATTTGCTGGACCGCCTGCTGCGCGGCACGGTGACCGATTTCGTCTGGTTCAGGATCTTCCCGGCGGTGTTCAACGTGGCCGACGGGGCGATCTCGCTCGGCGTGGCCCTGCTGCTCCTGGATATCGTGCTCGAATTTCTCCGGAACCGCAACGCGCAGCCCGCGCAGCCCGCGCAGCCCCCTTCCGCCCCTCCGGAGAAGACGTGAAAGAAACGCTCCACGCCCTGACCGCCGACGCCGAGGGGGAGCGGCTGGACCGGTTCCTCGGGCGGACGCTTGCGGACCATTCCCGCGCATCCCTGCAAAAAATAATCACCGAAGGCTTCGTCCTCCTGAACGGAAGCCCCTCGACCAAATCCTCGCTGCGCTTAAAAAAGGGCGACGCCGTGACGGTGCGCATCCCCCCGCCGGAAAGTTCCGAAGTGGAGCCGGAAGCGATTCCGCTGCGGATCGTTTTTGAGAATGCGGACGTGCTGGTGATCGATAAGCCGGCCGGCATGGTGGTGCATCCGGCGGCCGGCCACCGGCGCGGAACGCTGGTGGGGGCGGTCCTGGCCCACTCGCCGGAGGTTGGGGCGGTGGGCGAGATCGAGCGGCCGGGCATCGTCCACCGGCTGGATAAAGACACCTCGGGGCTGATCCTGGTGGCCAAGAACGCCGCGGCGCAGCGCTTCCTGCAGGAAGCCTTCGCCCGGAGGCTTGCGGAAAAAACGTACCTGGCGCTCGTGGCGGGCCGGCCGCCCACACCCGAGGGGCGGATCGAAACGCTCATCGGGCGCGATCCCTCGCACCGGAAACGGATGGCGGTGGTTCCCCCCTCGCGCGGCCGCGAGGCGGTGACCCTCTTCCACACCCGCGAGCGATTCGCAAACTGCACGCTGCTCGAAGTGCACCCGCTCACCGGCCGCACGCATCAGATCCGCGTGCATCTGGCTTACATCGGCTGCCCGGTCGTGGGCGATGCGGTGTATGGACCTCGCAGACCCCCCTCTGTCCCCCCAGAATGGGGGGAAGGCGAGGGGGCCCGGCAGATGCTGCATGCCTGGAAATTAAAAATCACGCTGCCCGGCGAGGACGCGCCGCGTGAGTTCGAGGCGCCGCTGCCGGAGGATTTTCAAACTCTCCTGGATGGTTTGCGAGATCCAAAAAAATTGATTTGAATGATTACCGGTGAACAGAACCGGAAAGGAAGAATCCATGGACGTTCTCGATCACAACCGGAAGGCGTGGAACCGGCAGGTGGAGAAGGGGAATCCGTGGACGATCCCGGTGGATTCGGACACGATCGCCGACGCGAGACGGGGCAAGTGGGAGCTGTATCTCACGCCGACCCGGCCGGTTCCGCGCGCGTGGCTACCCTCCGTTCAGGGGCTGGACGTTTTATGCCTGGCATCCGGCGGCGGGCAGCAGGGGCCGGTGCTGGCGGCAGCCGGCGCGCGGGTGACGGTGCTGGATAACTCGCCGCGTCAGCTCGAGCGCGACCGCGAGGTGGCCGCGCGCGAAGGGCTGCGGCTCGCCGCCGTAGAAGGGGACATGGCGAACCTGGCGATGTTCGCCGACGGCTCGTTCGACCGGATCGTTCATCCGGTGTCGAACGTTTTTGCGCCGGACGTGCGGCCGGTCTGGCGCGAGGCGTACCGCGTGCTGCGCACGGGCGGGGTGCTGATCGCGGCGTTTGACAATCCGATCGTGCACATGGTTGACGAGGAAGAATGGGAACGCAGCCGGAGTATCGTAGTAAAGTACGCGCTTCCCTACTCGGACGCGGACACGCTTTCCGCTACGGAGAAGAAGCGCTTCCTCGAAGAGGGCATTCCCATGGAGTTCGGCCACACGCTGGAAGCGCAAATCGGCGGCCAGTGCGAGGCGGGCTTTGTCATCACCGGCATGTATGAAGATGGCGACCGGCCGGAGGACCGCCGGCCGCTGACGGGTTTCAGTCCGGCGTTTATTGTGACGAGGGGGGAAAAAAGTGATGGAATTATCCGTCGGTAAGTATCATCCCAAAATGTGGATGAATACCCGGTCGATCATAATGATTAGAAACGAAATGATTATGGGGGCATACGTGCTATTCCATAGGCGTGAGAATGGTTTTTCCTTCCGGGTGCTCAGACGAATGGCCAATAAAAAGATTAACCCAATAACGATGTAGACAAATATAAAACCAATCCCCATCCAAAATAAAACGCAGACGAAGAGCGTCAGAGCAATTTGGGAGGAAATAATTTTTCTTTCCCATGCTATCCAGAATAAGCAGATTCCGACAATCCCTTCTTCTATGGCTGGTTTAGCCCATGGTAATAATAAGAATAGCAAAATGGCCGCGCTCACAAGTAACATTGCTGACAGAATTCGGCTCTGGAGGTGCCGGCGTTCGGAAAGTAGAAGAGCTATGAATGTAATAAGGGAAAGTTGCCAATAACCGGTAAAGGAACGATAGATCAGCATGGTCAACAGCGGGATTATAAACCATAGCAATCCCAGAGGACGGGAATATCGATACTCCCAGATAAACATGGCCAAAAGCCAAATCGGGAAACTTATGAAGAAGAACCATTCAAAAGGGTTCATGGGTATAGAATATCCCTAGATTGAAGGTAAAGTATACAACAGAATAAATATAACCGGCAGATGAAAATAATATAAAACTAGGGTTAAGGTTAATAAGATGAAGACTTTAAGAAAATAGAAGGAGTAAATATATAAAGAAATAAACCACCTAACACATGGTTGCAGCCGACTTGGCCAAGGCTCAGCGAGAAAACGCTTGATTGCGATTTTAGAATTCCTGCTAAAATGGTGATTAAAAAGCGGAATCGGCCAAGCGGCTGAGCCGCCAGCCGTTGGGCAATAATAAAACCTAATTTTATGAATCCGATAAATAGTTTTCGTATTCTATTTACGGTTAATAATGAACCCGGATTCAACCTCGAAGTG
>PLND01000003.1 GCA_003141675.1 Anaerolineae bacterium | reverse complement strand
TCGTTACGGGCGGATGCGTAGGGGCGGGGTGACCCCGCCCCCGATGGGCCAGGGCGGGATGACCCCGCCCTTACCCCATTCAATGTTGATGGGGATATTCATCGTCCGTTTCCCATGCCATCGGATTGTATCGGATGTATTCCCGGATGCGCGATAATTCATCGGCATTGCGGATTATATGTTCATGATAATTTCGTTGCCAAACCGGGGCGCCGGGTGTGCCGCGCAATTTGTTGATCCGCGTGGTGACGGCGGATTTATAACCGGCGATTAATGACGCCAATGATTTATTTGCGGGACCGCACGGCATATCGGGGCGTAGGGGCGACCGGCCGGTCGCCCCTACGATGCCATGCAATACTGTGGATTCATCACGGCCGGTCGCCCCTACCAAACCATTTCCGCATTCCATGATCATAACGATGGCGTGGAAATGATTCGGCATAACGACGAATTCATCCAATGCGATTTCGCGGCGAATGGTCGCCGTCCGCATCCATTCCGCACGACAGGTTTCCCCGCACGCGTTCAAATGCACGACACCGCCGGTGATTTCGCCGAATATCGGCAATCGCCGGTGCGCGACGATTGTTACGAAATATGCGCCGGGCTGGGTGTAATCGAATCCTTTTAATCGGATCGATCGTCTGTGATGAATCGATGGATCGTATGCCATGATTTTCCCCCTGTGCGGCGATTAATCGATTGCGGTTGTTGGAGCACGGAGACCGCGCCCCACAATATCATCCCCCGCGACGTTTTGAATCCCGCGGACCGCGCTGGCGCCCGCCGGGGCGACGGCCGCCGTCTTCTGCACGCGGGCGCGCCGATCGGCCGGCGGCGCGCTGCGCCGCGGATGTTTCTCCTTCCGCGGGCGGGACGAGCGGGGCGTGGAACGTCTCCTGGTAGAAATCATCCAGGAGCATCGCCAGCAGATCGGGTTCCTCGCTTTCGCCCAAGGTGCGCGCCAGCGGCAAGAAGCGCTGCATGCGCTCGATCTGCAGGCGGTCGCGGTTGCGAACCTTGGCTTCCAACAGCGTGATGATCCGTTCGGATACTATCCGCTCGACATCCTCGTCTTCGGGCAGGGGGCGCTCCTGAAGCTGGATGCTATAGCGCTTGCCGATCCGCTCCAGGTCGCCAAGCTCCGACCGATTGACCAGCGACACGGCGGTGCCGCTTCCTCCCGCCCGGCCGGTGCGCCCGGCGCGGTGGATGTAGGCTTCGGGGTCCTCGGGCGGCTCGTATTGGATCACGTGTGAAAGCTCGGGCAGGTCGATCCCGCGCGCCGCAACATCCGTCGCTACGAGGAAGCGCAGAGTCCCGCGGCGCACCCGCTCCATCACCTTTTCGCGGTCGGATTGCGTCCGGTCGGAGGTGAGGTCGTCGGCATCGTAGCCGAAGCGCTGCAGCACGACCCTCACATACTCCACGCGCATCTTAGTGTTGCAGAAGATCAGGGCCGAGAGCGGGTTCTCGGTTTCGATGATCCGCACGAGACTCCGGTCCTTGTCCATCCCGGGCACAACGTAATACACGTGCTCGACCTCGGTGACGTGAATGTGGTCGCTGCTCAGGTTGAGGAAACCCGGCTTGTACAGGAATTGATCGGCCAGGCGGATGACCTGGGGCGGGAACGTGGCCGAGAACATGAAGGTGCTAACGCGCTGGCGGGGAAGATAGGATTGCACCCGGCGCATGTCCGGGTAGAAGCCCATCGAGAGCATCCGGTCGGCTTCGTCGAAAATCAGGAAGGAAAGATTATCCAGCACGAGGGACCGCCGCAGCAAATGATCCAGGATGCGGCCCGGGGTGCCGATCACAAGGTGCGCGCCGGCCTTGAGGGCGTCCAGCTGCGGGCCGTACCCCACTCCGCCGTACACGGCGACGGAGCGCACGCCCGTATCCCTCCCCAGCACTTCGGCTTCGACGGCCACCTGCCGGGCCAGCTCGCGCGTGGGCACGAGGACCAGCGCCTGGGTGAGCGCCCGGGAAGGATCCACCTGCGCCAGGATCGGCAAAAGGTAGGCGCCGGTTTTCCCGCTCCCGGTGCGGGATTGGATGAGCATGTCGCGCCGGGCGAGAAGGTAGGGGATCGCCCGGGCCTGCACCGGCATAAGCTCCGACCAACCCGCGCGGGCCGCGCCCTGGCGCAGTTTTTCGGGCAGGTCGGTCAGTGTGGCTGGCGGAAGTTCATCCGCGATCTTTTCAGGTTGGTCGGTCATAACCATCTCCCTATATCCTGCGAGGGGCGGTGAATGCCCTTATGGGATTATGGCACGACTCCCGGGCAAAGGCCAGCCCGACGCGGAGGGCACGGAGGGGCACGGTGCCACCGTGCCCCTCCGGTTTCTTCTGGATTTGCATTTTTAAACCCATTCAATATGGATGGGGATATTCATTGTCCGTTTCCCATGCCACCGGATTGTTTCGAATGTATTCCCGGCTACATGATTAATTATCTCCGGCCAGAGATAACGGGGTGGGGGGATTTCACCGTTTGTCGGTTGCGCCGGAATTTTGATGCGGGTATACTTGAATAATCACCTTGAGAGAAATAAGGGAGAAACATTGGGGCCATAAATGCCGCAAACCGTCATTGAAAACCCGATCCTGAATTCCCCTTTCGATGAACCCAAACGCCACTTTAAATTCACCGAGGACGGAATAACCGACACGATTGTGCCGGCCCGGCGCACCAGTTCTTATTTTGTCCCCATTCCCCGCCCGAAAAAGAAAAATCCAAAGCAGATAGCCTTCGAAACCGAGTGGACCGCTGACCGGATCGAAGAAAATAAATTTATCAACCAGATCCGTGAGAAGGTTGCGCTCTGGCGCAGGGGCGTTTATACAAGCGCCGTCACCCGGACCACGGCCAGGTTGCTGGAATATTGGAAGAATCCCGAACGCGACCATCGCCTGTTCTTCTGCCAGATCGAAGCGCTTGAAACGATTATCTATATAACCGAAGTGGCTGGGAAATACGGCGACCAGTGGGTGGAGAATGATCTACGCCGGGCCAACGANNGTCATGGCGATGATGATCGCCTGGCATACGCTCAATAAACTTGCCAACCCGCAGGATTCCCGTTTTTCCGACGCATTTCTGATCGTAACGCCGGGAATTACCATCCGCGACCGGTTGCGCGTTCTCCTCCCGAATGATCCAAACAATTACTATCGTGAACATGACATCATCCCGTCCGATCTGATGCCGGAACTCGGCAAAGCCAAGATTGTGATTACAAACTTTCAGGGATTGATGCTTCGGGAGCGAATCCAAGCCGGTAAAGTGACCAGGGGAATCCTGGGCCAGGGGAAAGAAAATCCATTCCAGGAGACGCCCGGCCAGATGGTAAGGCGGGTATGCCGGGAGTTGGGAAATAAGAAGAACGTCATCGTGATCAACGATGAGGCGCACCACTGCTACCGGAGAAAACCGGATCCGGAAGTGGAAGAGGTATTGATTGGCGAAGAACGGCGCGAAGCGCAAAAACGCGACGAAGAAGCCCGGGTTTGGATTTCAGGGCTGGAGGCGGTGAAGGGGAAGATCGGCATTCGCGCCATCTACGATCTCTCCGCCACGCCGTTTTTCCTCAGCGGCTCCGGTTATTCGGAAGGCACGCTTTTCCCATGGGTGGTTTCGGATTTCTCGCTGATCGACGCGATCGAATCCGGCATCGTCAAGGTGCCGCGTGTACCGGTCGCCGACGACCGCATGGCGGGCGACCAGCCGACCTACCGGCACATCTGGCCGCTGATCCGGGATAACCTCCCCAAAAAAGGCCGATCCACTGAAGCACAGGAAGGCGAACCCAAAATACCCATTGAGCTGGAAGGCGCGCTGCTGAGCCTGTATGGCAACTATGAGAAATATTACCGGTTATGGGAGGGGAATGCGCAAGCCCGGGAACGCGATCTGACCCCGCCGGTTTTCATCGTTGTGTGCAACAACACCAACGTTTCCAACCTGGTTTATAAATTCGTATCCGGCTGGGAGAAGAAAGTATCCAAAGATAAGACCGTGCTCGTTCCGGGCAAGCTGACCCTTTTCAATAACGTGGATGGAGATCGCTGGAGATCCCGCCCGAATACGATCCTCATCGACAGCGAGCAACTGGAATCCGGCGAAGGGATGAGCACCGAGTTCAAAGCGATCGCCGCGCTTGAGATCGACGAGTTCAAGAACGAATACCGCCTGCGGTTCCCCGGCCGGAGCGTCGAGGAATTGGACGACGAAGACCTGCTGCGCGAGGTGATGAATACGGTGGGGAAAGCGGGCAAACTCGGCGAGGGTGTGCGCTGTGTGGTTTCGGTCTCCATGCTGACCGAAGGCTGGGATGCCACGACCGTCACCCACATTCTCGGCGTACGCGCGTTTGGAACGCAGCTTCTGTGCGAACAGGTCGTCGGCCGCGGATTGCGGCGAATGTCGTATGGAATGCAGAAACATTCCCTTCAGGTAGACGGCGCAACGGTTGAATTCGAAGGGTTCTCGCCGGAGTACGCCGAAGTTTATGGCGTACCATTTTCCTTCATCCCATGCGCCGGTGCGGCTGCCGATCCGCGCCCCGGTCCGATGCCGACCCGCGTCCGTGCGTTAGAGGACCGGATCGCGTGCGAGATAACCTTCCCGCGCGTGATCGGTTATCGCTGCGAGATTCCCTCCGAGCGACTGGAAGCAAGTTTTTCGCCTGATTCCCTGATGGCGCTGACCACCGCGGATATCCCCACGCGGACCGAAGTGCAATCCATCATCGGCGAGCACGAGATGCACACAATCTACGGGCTTAAGGATAAGCGCGAGCAGGAGATCGATTTCTATCTGGCGAAGTTGCTGCTCGAGGAACATTTACGGGATGATGAAGGTGCCGTCAAGCCGTGGCTCTACCCCCAGCTCATTCCGATCGTCCGCCGGTGGCGGGCCGAATACCTGACGCTGAAGGAGGATACCTTCCCGCAAATGCTGCTGATGTCGCAACCGGCGCATGCCGCCGCCGATAAAATCTACCGCGCCATCGCCACGGCGCCCGGCGCGGCGGGAATTCTCAAGCCGATCCTGCGGCCGTACGATACCGTCGGATCCACGCGTTACGTGGATTTCGACACCATCCGCCCGGTTTATCCGACCGACCCGGCCAAATGCCACATCTCGCACGTTGTGGCCGATACCGGCACGTGGGAACAGAAGCTGGCGCAATCGCTAGAGGAAATGGAGGAAGTAAAGCGATACGTCAAAAATCAGGGATTGGGCTTCAACGTTCCCTACACACTCGACGGTGAGGAACACAACTACCAGCCGGATTTCATCGCCCAGATCGACGACGGCCATGGGCCGGACGACCTGCTCAACCTGATCGTCGAAGTAAGCGGCGAAGCGCGCAAGGACAAAGCCGCCAAGACCGCGACAATGCGGTCGCTGTGGATTCCGGCGGTCAATAACCATGGCGGTTTCGGGCGCTGGGCGTTCATTGAAATCACCGACCCATGGGATGCGAAAAACACGATTCGAGCGATTCTACAAAAGGAAAAAGAGGGGGAGAAATGAAATTGGATGAGATCGGAAACTGGACGGAAGTAAAACTTGAGATTATCCGGGAATATGCAACGGCATACTCCAAGATATTATCTGCACAGATGCGACCTAAACTTCATCATTTCTATATTGATGCCTTTTCCGGGTCGGGGCTTCATATATCCAAGATAAGCGGTAAATTTGTGGCAGGGAGTACCTCGAATGCCTTGGATATTACGCCACCTTTCCAGGGATTCTTTTTTATTGATATAGATAAAGATAAAGCACAAATGCTACGGAAGGCAACAGAAGGACGGGAAAATGTTCATATATATGAAGCAGACTGCAATACAGCTCTGCTTACAGAGGTTTTTCCTAAAGTTCAATACGAGGATTATTGCAGGGCTTTATGCCTTTTAGATCCATATGGATTGCATTTGGATTGGGAAGTAATTGCCAAAGCGGGAAGCATGCGATCCATTGAAATATTTCTTAATTTTCCGGTTATGGACATGAACCGAAATGTCCTTTGGAAAAATCCGGAAAATGTTCCCGCAGATCAAATTTCCCGCATGAATACCTTGTGGGGGGACGAATCCTGGCGAGACGTGGCATATGATACAAGGGAAAGCCTCTTCGGATATCCGGTAAAGGCCGATAATGACACGATTGCATTGGCGTTTCAAAAACGCTTGAAAGAAGTTGCCGGATTTCAGCATGTTCCGATTCCAATTCCAATGCGAAATTCGAAGGAAGCCACCATTTATTATTTGTTTTTCGCTTCACCGAAACCCGTGGCCGCTGATATTGTTTCGCAGATATTCGATAAATATCGAAAACCAGGAGACCAGTAATGGCCAACCATTCCTCCATTGAATGGACCGAATCCACGTGGAACCCGCTGACCGGCTGCACCAAGATCAGCGCCGGGTGCAAGAACTGTTACGCCGAGCGGATGTCGAAGCGGCTGCGGGCCATGGGGCAGCCGCATTACGCCGGCGGGTTTCGGCTGGCGCTGCACGAGGATTCGCTGGAATTGCCTCTCTCTTGGAAGAAGCCACAAATGATCTTCGTCAACTCGATGAGCGACCTTTTCCATAAGAACGTTCCGATGGCATTCATACAACGTGTGTTCGACGTCATGCGCCGGGCGGACTGGCACCAGTTCCAGGTGCTGACCAAGCGCGCGGACAGGTTGCTCGAATTGGATCCGGTTCTGGATTGGCCCGCCAACGTCTGGATGGGCGTGAGCGTGGAAAACGCGGAGGTCGCGGGCAGGATCGATTGCCTGCGAAATATCCACGCACGGATAAAATTCTTATCCATCGAACCGCTGCTGGGACCGATTGCGGAAATGAACCTGCACGGGATCGACTGGGTGATCGTCGGCGGGGAATCCGGCCCCGGCGCGCGGCCGATGGACCGCAAATGGGTGGTCGACATTCGTAAGCAGTGCCTGGCCGCCCGCGTCCCGTTCTTCTTCAAGCAGTGGGGCGGGGTGCGAAAAACCAAAGCCGGCCGCGAACTCGATGGCCGGACGTGGGATGAGTTGCCCAGGATTATAGCCGCTGCAACCTGACGGATAATCCCTCCCCACATTGGGGAGGGGTGGGGGAGGGGTCGGAGAAGCAAATGCAAAGCAGGAGTGCATAATCAAGTCAGCGATTCCTCGCCCGGGAAAACACCGGGCTCGGAATGACACATGGAAGCAGGAGTGTAGCCGTTCCCGGAAAACACCGGGCTCGGAATGACATATGAAAGCGGGAGTAATACCGTGCCTAGAAAAAAGACCGAACCCAAATCAACGCCCGTCACCGCCATTCGCCACATAGAAAAGCGCGCCAACATCCCGACGGATGAATTGAGCGACTTCGTCGCGGAAGACGAAAAGCATCCCAAGACGGTCCTCTATCCGCGCGACCCGTCGCTCGACCCGCAGTTGGTATGGAAGGGCAAGGACGAACAAGATAGTAAGGATATGGCCGTACCGGCCGTCCCGGTTTACATCCAGGAAAAGATTCACGCGCAGGCGATCATCGAGAACGTGCGCGCCGAGGCTAAGAAGGGCGCACCGCAGCAGGCCTCGTTGTTCGCCGATTTCAACGGTATCGGCTTCGAGGAACTGATCGAGTTCTACCGCCACGAGCAGAACTGGTCCAATCGGATGATCCTCGGCGATTCGCTTCTGGTGATGACCTCACTGGCAGAAAAAGAACGCCTCAAGGGGCAGGTCCAGATGATCTACATCGACCCTCCCTACGGTATTAAGTTCGGTTCTAATTGGCAGGTTAGTACGCGCAAGCATGACATACGCGATGGCCGCGCTGAGGACGCAACCCGCCAACCTGAACAAATTAAGGCCTTCCGGGATACTTGGAAGTTGGGAATACATTCATATTTGGCCTATATGCGTGATAGATTGGTGGCGGCGAGGGAGTTACTGTCAGAAAGTGGAAGTGTTTTTGTGCAGATAGGTGATGAAAATGTGCATTTAATACGTTGTGTGATGGATGAAGTATTTGGAAGTGATAACTATATTACAATTATTAACTACACAAAAACTTCCAGCCAAACTTCAAAATATCTAGCAACTACAACGGATTATATAATTTGGTATGCGAAGAATATTGAACAAACAAAATACCGAGAAGTATTTCAAATTAAAGTAGTTGGAGGTGAAATATCAAATGGATATCAATGGATTAAATTCAATGATGGAACAAATCGAAGAATTTCTGAAGACGAATATGCCAATCCATCAATAATTCCCAATGAAGCAGAAGTTTTCACACTCGGGGATCTTACTTCACAAAGACAGGGAAGGCCGTCAGGTCCAGGAACGGCTATGTATTTTCCAATAGAATATTCTGGAAAAACGTACCATCCCTCAGGATCTAGGGGATGGAGTACAACGAAGGAGGGTATTGATAGGTTGAAAATAGCGGGAAGGGTTGCAGGTCGTGGTGAATCTATTTCTTATGTCAGAAAATTGATGGATTTCCCCGCATTTGCAATAACAAATAATTGGACAGATACATCTGGAGCGACTGAAAGAATTTATGTTGTCCAGACAAATCCCACAGCGATCTTAAGATGTTTACTCATGACCACCGACCCCGGCGACCTGGTGCTCGATCCGACCTGCGGTTCCGGAACGACCGCATACGTCGCGGAACAGTGGGGCCGGCGCTGGATCACGATCGACACATCGCGCGTGGCGATCGCGCTAGCGCGCACGCGCCTGATGGCCGCGCGCTACCCTTATTATCTGCTTGCCGATACGACCGATGGCGCGCGAATGGAAGCCGAGGTTGCAGGCCATCTTCCCGCCAACGGCCAGTTACCAACCGCGAGCGGCCAGGCCAATATAAATCGCGGTTTCGTCTACAAGCGCGTCCCGCACGTCACGCTCAAATCCATCGCCAACAACGAGGAAATCGACGCGATCCATGCCAAATGGCAGGAACAACTCGAACCGATTCGCGCCAAACTAAATAAACTGCTCAAGGAAAACTGGGAAGAATGGGAGATACCAAGAGACCTGACGGGTATTAAGGATGCTTCAGGTACGGCCGCTAAACTGCTCACCGAATGGTGGAAGTTGCGCCGCGAACGGCAGCAGGAGATCGACGCCAGCATCGCCAAGCGCGCCGACACCGAACTGCTCTACGATCAGCCGTACGAGGATAACAAGCGCATTCGTGTGGCCGGTCCATTCACCGTGGAAAGCCTCTCCCCGCACCGGGTGCTCGCCGCCGAGGAAGAACGCCCCGCCACCGAAGCGGCCGGGCAGGCGGAAACGGCGCAGGGCTTCGTGCAAATGATCATCGACAACCTAAAAGCCGCGGGCGTCCAGAACACCGTTAAAAAGGAACGCCTCAAATTCGACCGGCTGGAACCGTTCGCCGGCGAGTGGATCCACGCCACCGGCGAATACTCTGAAGGCGGCAAGACCAAACGCGTAGCGGTCAGTGTCGGTCCGGAACACGGCACGGTCGGGAAGGACCAGATCAAGGAAGCTGCCAAAGAATCCGTCAAGGGCGTTGGATTCGACCTGTTGGTCGTCTGCGGGTTTGCCTTCGACCCGCTCGTCAACGAGGAAGCCAAACGGTACGGAAATCTGACCGTCCTGATCACCCACATGAACCCTGACCTTTCGATGGGCGACGAACTGCTCAAGAAGACCGGCGCGGCCAACCTCTTCATGGTCTTCGGCGAACCGGATATCGAGATAAAGAGGCAAAAAGACGGCCGCTTGGTCATGTCCATCCGCGGCGTGGACGTTTACGACCCGACCACCGGCGAAATCCGCTCGCATTCCACCGACGAGATCGCCTGCTGGTTCATCGACACCGACTACAACGGGGAATCCTTCTTCGTCCGGCACGCCTACTTCACCGGCGCCGACCAACCTTACGAAAAGCTCAAACGCGCGCTGCGCGCCGAGGTCGACGAGGCCGCCTGGTCGGCGCTCTATTCAACCAAGAGCCTTCCCTTCGATCCGCCCGCCAAAGGCAAGATCGCGGTGAAGGTGATCAATCATTATGGGGACGAGGTGATGAAAGTGTATGAGGTGAAGTAAAAACCCTTTTGAGGGATTTTGGCTTAGGAGTCGGTTATGACAATGACATTGTTCAAAGAGATTGGATATTCGCTTTCCAAATTGGTGGAAGATATCGATTTGGGAGAGATCGGATTACCAGAGTTACAAAGGCCGTTTGTATGGCCGAACGTCAAGGTTCGGGATTTGTTCGATTCTATGTACAAGGGATTCCCGGTTGGGTATCTTCTTTTTTGGGCAAACGGCTACAGCGACAATCACCGACAAATCGGCGCAGGCCGGAAACAGAAAATCCCGCGATTGCTCATCGTGGATGGTCAGCAACGATTAACTTCTTTGTACGCAGTGATCAAGGGCGTTCCCGTAAAGCGAGAGAATTTCCAAGAAGAACATATTGTCATCGCCTTTCGTCCAAGCGACCAGCGGTTCGAAGTAGCGGATGCCGCAATTCGCAGAGACCCTGAATTTATTGCAGATATTAGCGCACTATGGTCGAAGGATAATCCCCGCTTTTTATTTGTAAAGAAATTCCTGGGAAAATTACGCGAATCGCGCGATGTGACGGATAGAGAAGAAGCCGCATTAAATGAAGCCATAGATTGTTTATACGACCTGCAGGGTTATCCGTTTACCGCACTGGAGCTTTCCTCAACGGTAACGGAAGAGAATGTTTCGGAAGTCTTTGTACGGGTCAATAGTAAGGGGACAACGTTAAACCAATCGGATTTTATACTTACCTTGATGTCGGTATTTTGGGATGAAGGACGTTCGGGATTGGAGAAGTTCTGCCAGGAAGCACGGGAGCCATCGTCCTCCGGAGCTTCCCCTTTCAACCATTATATCGAGCCAGACCCGGATCAATTGCTACGGGTGAGCATTGGATTGGGTTTCCGAAGGGCGCGTCTGAAGATCGTCTATTCCATTCTGCGTGGAAAAAACCTCGAAACGGAAGAATTCTCCGATGAGAAAAGGGAAGAGCAATTTGAAATATTAAAGAATGCCCAAACCCAGGTATTGAATTTACAGAATTGGCATGAATTCCTGAAGGCGATTCGCAGGGCAGGATACATGGGTCAGGCAATGATCTCATCGCAAAATGCCCTTCTGTACGCATATGTATTTTACCTAATAGGCAAGCAGCAATACCAAGTGGATCATTATATATTAAGGAACATCATCGCGCGATGGTTTTTCGCTATATCCTTGACGGGCCGGTACACGGGTTCCTTTGAGGCTCTCATGGAACAGGACCTGTCTCGGATACGGGAAGTTAAAGATGCAGAGGGCTTTGTATCGTTGTTAAACCATATTATTGATGATTCGCTAACCGAAGATTATTGGAATATTACATTGCCCAATGAATTGGCGACATCTTCCCCCAGAAGTCCGTCGTTGTTTGCTTATTTTGCGTCGTTGGTCCTCTTGGAATCCCGCGTTCTTTTCTCGGACCTTCAGGTTTCCGCGTTATTGGATCCTGCAATCAAGGCGAAGAAATCTGGAACGGAGCGCCATCATTTATTTCCGAAAGGCTACTTGGCAAAAATTGGAATATCCGAGATTCGAGATACCAACCAAATAGCCAATTATGCGCTTGTGGAATGGGATGATAATATCGAGATAAGCGACGACCCTCCATCGCGATATTTCTCCAAATATGCATCCCGTTTCCCAAAAGAAGAATTGGATAGGATGATGTATTGGCATGCGCTTCCTCCTGATTGGGTAAAAATGGAATACGGGGAATTTATAGAACAACGGAGAAAAATGATCGCCAAAGTTATTCGAGAAGGATTTACGAAATTAAAGGTAAAGAATATTAAGAGCGTCTCCCCGGGTGAGTGAAGGAAGAATATTCCATGACGACTAAAGTTGCCTCTTTTCGTTCGACCGCTTCCTTCGGCAAGCGCCAGGAATACATGGCCGTTGCCGAGTTGTTACGCCTTGGGCATGACGTTTATATGACGCTGGTCGACGATCAACAAATCGATTGCATCATTCGGCAGGAGAAGGAAGGCCGGTTGCGCTATCTGGATATTCAGATAAAGGCTCGATCCAAAGATTGCGCAAAAAAGAACGCTGGTAGGTTTGCTGCAATGGAGATACGTCATCCATGGAAGAATTTCTATTACATATTCTACTCAGACCAAGCAAAGAAATACTGGGTTATTCCATCCTTGAAACTGATAGAAGAGGCTCGTAGGAACAGGGCCGGCCAAAATAAAGGGAAGTACACGATTGATTTGTGCAATGCTACCAAAAAAGGTATTTATCCTCACCCGCGCTTTCGAAAATATGAAGATGCGTTTGATCTGCTCGACTCGTGACAACCTATTGTGATTGCTCCGGAGGGGAATATGGATCTCAATGAAGCACGCAGAGTATTGTGGAACAAACCTAATCACCGTCCAATGGGGGAATTGTTTGACGAAGGTTTCCTTGACAAAGGAAGATTGGAGTGGGCTGCAAAGGAGGCGTATACCCCAAAAGTTCGAGAAGCCGCTGGTATGTTTCTTAATTTACTCAATAAATCCACTTCAGGAACTACAAGGAATAAACCGCTTACTAAAACACCCGCAAACCCACAATTACCAGGCGTCGATGTGAAAATATCCTTGGAACAAGCGAGATCAGAAATTTGGCCATTTCCTCCCTTTAAAGGGCAACCAATGGGGCCGTTAGCGGAGACAAGACAATTAACCTTGAAAGATTTGGGTTATGCAAGCGAAAATGCCTGGGATCAGAAGGTGAGAGAAGCCGCGATTGTATTAATGGCAGTTCGATTAAATCAGAAAGTTATTGAGCCCGAACCATCAAAGGGATATTTGCACGTTGTTTCGAAGGGAAGAAGTTTCTCTGAAAAAAGGCAATTGCGAATAGTACAAATCGAGGGATTGATATATGGTTTTCTCCTTGGAATAGTTCTTTCATATTTTATCTATTACCAATTTATCCAGGAACACCCTCAGTCAACAATGACATTTAATGAAATAATTTCTCAGCCGGCCGGAGTCGCAGCATTGATCTTTGCCATTTGTCTACTAATTGGCATTCCACTGTTTATGTGGCTGGTAGTGGAAGGGTCAACAAGATATTTGGATAAACAAGTCAACAATTATCGAAAAGGGCAAGAAGGAGAGAATAGGGTTATCGATGTTATGAATGCCGCCCTAAACGGAGAGTGGGTGCTTTTTCGGAACGTAATCCTTCCGGGCCGCGGAAGCGGTGATCTGGATACTATTCTGGTCGGTCCGGCTGGAATTTGGGTTCTGGAGATAAAAACACTATCCGGAGTCTTCAGAAACATTGGCGAACAGTGGGAATGTCGCTCTGGAAATAAGTGGGAACTGGTGAATAAGAATCCAAGTCGGCAAGCGAAGAGGAATGCCGCTCGGTTGGGAGGATTCTTGGCGGCGGATGGCATCAAACAATGGGTTAAATCTGCCGTCGTATGGGCAAATCCGGAAAGTCCGGTGAAAGTTGAAAATCCATCGGTAGCTGTCTGGCAATTGGATCGCTTGCCGGACGAAGTGGGAAACATTTCCGATGGTCGAAATATTTCTGAGGATGATCAACAAAAGATTATCAAGAAACTAACAAGATTGATTGAGAGACAGAAAAAATAGAGAAAAAGGGGGGATAAAAAATAATTATATAATTACAAAAGACTCATCCGCAAATGGATTATATTGATCATTCGTGGACGATCAGGAATTGATACGATTTGCAGGATTATCAGGATTATATTTTTCTAAAATCTTGTCATTCTTGTAAATCCTGTCTATTGATTTCTATGGTATTAAAAAGACCTCTCGGGCTTTCCACAACCTGAGAGGTCTTTTTCTTTTTAAACTTTATCGCTTATTTCGATCCTGT
>PLND01000086.1:249-35792 GCA_003141675.1 Anaerolineae bacterium | reverse complement strand
TTATAAATCCAGCCGATCGGAATCGCAATGCTCGGCGGCAGGTGCACGGGATGGTTCATTGGCCGCAGACGGCCAGCGCACCTTGCAACTGTTCGATATGCAGAAGATCGTGGCGCGCGGAGAATTGCGCCTGTTCGGCCAGCGTCGTCGGCCCGAAGAGCGCGTGCCGTCCCGGGCGCCGCCAATCCGCCGGGGAAAGACCGCGCAATCGCGCGATCGTCTCCTTTCGCGCGCGGGTGAACTCCTGCAGCGCCTCCGGACCATTTTGCGACCGGTAGTTCCGCTCTTCAGCCCACTGGTCGGATTCCACCGCGGGCAGATAGGGGTTGTCTTCCGCGACCATTTTCAAGAGCCGCGGTTGGGTGATCTCCCGCTCCACGTCCCGCAGATGGCAGGCGATCTCAACCGGTCCCCAGCCTTCTTCCGCCGGACAGGATGGCCACGTGCTCAGGCTGAAAAAATACAGGAGGGCGCCCAGGTGGCCGGCGAGCAAAGCGGGCAGCGCGCACGGGGAAGTTTCGGAGGGGAGAAAAATTCCCGGATCGCCGTTTTCCACAGCGAGGCTTGCGGCAAGCTGCGGCATCGATCCTTCCCCGGACGCCGTCTCCGCGGCTGATTCTTTTTCCCCGCGTACTCGATACGAGGCCAGCCCCAACGCCCGCGCCGGGGCGATATCTTCCGAGGGGTCGTTTCCGACAAACACCGCCTCGGCCGGCTGGGCGACGATCCTTCCCAGAACTTCGGCCACATATTCCGGGCGCGGTTTGGCAAAATGCATCGTCTCGTAGGAAGTCACCAGATCGAATGGCGTGCCGGTCGGATCGATCCCGGCCCACTCCAGGCGCCGGTCCATCGCCGCCATCGGGAAGAGCGGATTGGTCGCCACCACAACCTTCCAGCGGCGGGCGAAGGCGCATTCCACCGCACGCGCCGCCGTCTCCACCGGACGGGTCAGGTCTTTCAGCAGCGGATATCCTTCCCGGTAGAAGCGGTCGAACTCGGACCCCAGACTCGCTCGGTCCAATCCGACCATCGAAAAAAATACCACATCGAACGCCTGCTGCAACGTGATCTCCGGATCGTCGTTGCGAAGCATCGCTTGCGTCCCGGCCATCAATGCATCCGTCAGGCGTGACGGATCGAGGCGGGACGCCATGAATTCGCCCAGGGATTGCAGATAGGCGGGGAGAAAACGATGGATATCGTTATCCAGCAGCGTTTCGTCCAGATCGAAGAGGATGGCGGAGATCATGATCGTGAGTGTTGGAAAGAGAGCCTATGCTTTGAAGTCATCGATTCCTTCCCTCGCTGTGCTCGGGACAGGCGTCGCCCTTTCAGGGCTCCTCGGAATGACGCGCTACGGAAGGATCATCCCTTTGATATGTCATTCCGAACCCGGTGATCTTCCGAGTGAGGAATCTGTGACGCATTCCAGGGAGTCAGATTTTTCTTTTCCACTCGTTAGCGATTCCTCATCGCCCCTACGGGGCTCCTCGGAGTGACATGCTGCGCCAGTCCAATCGCTACAACGGCGGAAGAATCGCCTGCAAGCTCCGGTGGCATTCGCTGCAACCGATGTGGGGATCGGAGACGACTCGGTCCATCTGCCGGCAATAAGCCGTCACTTTTACGCGGCGTCCCAAGCCGAATAATCCCGATACCGCTTCGCCGCGCAGAGTCATATTCGGGCAGGCGTTATCCGCAAGGATTGCGGGAACCGGACAATCTTTGCACACCGGCGGTGTCCATCCGCCGTGCGGTCCCAGTAAGCGGCATTCCATCACGGACCGTCCGCGATAAAAATCCTGGTAATAATAGAAACATTCTTTTCCGTAGGGTGTGCGCATGATTTAGGCGCGGGTGAGGTAGTCTCCGGTGCGCGTGTCCACCCGGATCGTATCGCCGGTCGAAACGAAAAGCGGGACCATCACCTTCAGGCCGGTTTCGGTCGTGACGTTCTTGGTCGCGCCGGTGGCGGTATCGCCCTTGACGCCCATTTCCGCAGCGACCACTTTGAGGTCCACCGACGCGGGCAGTTCCAGGTCGATGGGTTCCGATTCGTGAAAAGTGAGCTTTACTTCCAAACCTTCCTTGAGGAACGGGGCGTTTTCACCCACGATCACCGCCGGGATGGCCGGCTGGTCGAAACTTTCGGTGTCCATGAAGTGAAACAGATTGCCGTCGGAGTAAAGATACTGAGCCTGGTGGTGGTCCAGGCGGATATCCTGCACCCGGTCGCCGGATTGGAAGGTTTTTTCCATGATGCCGCCGGTGCGCAGGTCACGGATCCGCGTCCGGATGGTGGCGTTGCCGCGGCCGGGTTTGTTGTGCGAGTATTCGAGGACCTTGTAGAGCCGCTTGTCGAGCTCGAAGGTCACTCCCTTGCGGAGATCGTTGACATCAATCATGGATTACTGCCTTTTCTAAAATGAGATCGGGCCGGATTATACCGCAAGCGGCGCGTGGGATGGATGGGCTGTGAAAGGTTGTGGAATGACAAAAAATTCGCTACTGAACAATACAGTCGATACCAGACAATACAGTTAATTCTCGGAAGGCCTAGAACAAATGCTCCAACACCTTAAACAATGACTTTATACATATACTGTATTTCCGTAAGCCTGCCCTCGAGTGAATGACATAGACGATTGAGTTACAAAGTTTTTTTATTGGCAGGCTGCCAGGTCTATAATATCCCCCATGCCCGACCCCTACGAAAGCCTGCAAGTCTCCCGCCATGCCGAAATCGAGGTCATAATGGCCGCGTACCGGTCGCTGGCTCGGAAATACCACCCGGATAAAAATATCTCACCGGTAACCACTAAACGTATGCAGGAGATCAACGCGGCCTATGAAATCCTGAAAGACCCGGTGAAACGAAAGGAGTACGACCGCGAGCACCCGTTTGAATCGAACCATATTGTTTGGCGAAGCGAGGAAGCGATCGAGTGGTCGAACTCGTTCGATTCGGAGGAATGGGAGGATTGGGCAAGCTCCTATGGATGGCGAAAGAAACATCCGGAGCCCATCCGCAGGCCGGGTTTCTGGAAAAAAAATTTTGGCTGCATCCTTTATTTACTTTTCGGAATTTTCGCATGCTATCAAGTCTTAACCGTGGTTATCAGAAAGTGGTAGCCATCTTCTGATGGCTACTTCTCTCCTCCAGCCCATGTATGGATTTTAATATGGGTTTCCATCTCCAGAATTCTAGGAAAAGGAGGCGCCAAGATACAACTTTATTATTCATCGAGATCGCAAAGACAGAAATAAATAGCTTGTATTTTTAATTATTCAGGATACAGCTTTATTGTCATGCCACATTTATGGTGGAAGATCGCGCGCGCCACCCCGCTGACCTAACCCTGCCCCCTCCCCTTCTCCCATTGCTTTCCTTCGCGACGCTCAGCCCCTCCTCGGCATCGCCGAGAGAGGCCGGGGGACTTGCGCTCGAGGACAGGCCTTAAGGTAAGGGGAGGGAGTAAGCGACAGATCTGAAAAGTTTGATCCATTCCAGGGAGGGGTTAGGTCGGTTTTCGTCCGCGGTTTATTTTCAGACGATACCGATTAAGATCATTAACCTGCGGCCTCCAATTCAATCGTCACCGTCGTTCCCCATCCCGGCTCGCTCGCAATCCGGATTTTTCCGCGCATCGCTTCGACCAGTTCCCTGGCGATCGCAAGGCCCAACCCGCTACCGCCTTCGGCGCCTTCGCTGCGTCCGCGGTAAAACCGTTCGAACACATGCGGCAAATCCTCGGGAGGGATACCTTCGCCGTGATCGCGCACGGTGAGCAATATTTTCTTCCCCGCGGCGGAGTTTCCGATTTCGATCGCGCTGCCTTCCGGTGCATGCCGGAGCGCGTTATCGAGAACGATCAGGAGCACCTGCCGCAGTCGGTTCTCCGATCCGATTGCCCGGCTCGGAATTGGACCCGCCCGCACGGTCACCTTGCGTTCCGCGGCCACGCGGCCGAAGGAGCGGACGATCTCTTCCACCATCGGTGCTAGGTCGATCGGTTCCCGTTCTATCGCAAGCGCTCCGGCATCGAGCCGGGAAAGCAGCAGGAGATCCCCGACCAACTGGTTCATGCGATCTGTTTCCGAGATGATCTCCGCCACCGGCTCCCGCCTTCCGTCGCCCGCGGGCAGCTTGCGCTGGGTCACCTCCGCCGCGGCGCGGATCATCGTCAGCGGCGTCCGCAGTTCGTGGCCGGCGTGGGCGATGAAGGCCTGCTGTTTATCCCACGCCTCCTGCGCCGAACGCAGCGCGCGTCCCGAAAGCCACCAGGAAACGGCGCCCAATACGGCCGCGAAGGCGGCGCCCGCCTCCAAGAGGACCATCGCCAGATTGGCCATGGTGCGGTCCTGATCCGTTAGCGACCGGCCGACTTGCAGCGCCGAATAGCCCGGCACTCCGACCAGGCGCAGGGTGAGCAGGCGGATCCGACTCCCAGAGGAACCGTCGATGGTCCGAAAATCCAAACCGGTTTGAAGCGCCACCGAAACGGATTCCGTTTGGACGGATAAATTCTTTGCCCCGGTGAGGATATCCACGCCGCCGTCAGCCCGGATCGCCGCCAGGGTGATGGGGGAAAGTTCCGCGTCGAATTCCGGCTCGCCGGTTTGCCATACGGCGGCAGAGGCAACGGCGGGTGCCGGGGTGGTTTCCCCATTTCCACCTACTTCGGTTTCGCTGTTTTCACCGCTGGTTGGAACGGCCGCGATCGTCGGCAGGCCGCCGCGTCCGGCGTACCATTCCTGCTCGCCCCGCGCGAGCGCGGCCGGTAGCGGCTCGCCAACCTCGTGCAGCGCCAGCGCCGCGCGATGTTCCAATGCGATGTCGATCGAAGTTTGATTTTGTTTTTGCAAAAGGAGATAAACCGCCGAGTCCACGCCGGCCACCAGGAGCAACGCTCCGAGGAGGTACAGCAGCGTGAGGCGGAGCCGGAGAAAACGGAACATCACGCCCTCAGCCGGTAGCCGACCCCGCGCACCGTTTCCACTGTGTCCGGAAGGCCCGGGCGGCGGAGTTTGGCGCGAAGATAGGAAATGTACACGTCCACCAATGTCGGCTGCACATCACACTCGAAGGACCAGACGTAATCGAGGATCTGCCCGCGGGTGAGCGATTGCCCCGGATGCCGCATCATGTACTCGAGCAGTTTCCATTCGGTGGCGGAAAGATCCAGCGGCGAGTCGCCCCGGCGCGCGGTATGGGCGCGCAGGTCCATCACCAAATCGCCCGCGCGCAGCTCGAACGAATCACCGGCCGGGTCGAGAAACCGGCGTGAGAGGGCGCGGATGCGCGCGAGCAGTTCGTCGAACGCGAAGGGTTTGGAAAGATAGTCGTCGGCGCCGCTGTCGAGTCCGGCTACGCGGTCCTCGACCTGCGTGCGGGCGGTGAGTAGGAGCAATGCGGTGGGCAGGTGCGCAGCGCGGACGGCGCGGCAGATGGCCGGACCGTCGCGGCCGGGAAGCATCCAGTCGATCACGGCCACGTCGTAGGTTCCCCGCAGCGCCAGCTCCAGCCCGGTATCGCCGTCGGCGGCAGTATCGATCGTGTGCCCTTCCTCTTCTAGCACCTGTTTTTCCAGCCGCAGAAGGCGGGAATCATCTTCGATGAGTAGAATGCGCATGGCGGGATTAATAATACCCGATCCTTCTTTCGGCGGCCCCGGGTATGGATGGGCCGCCATTTTACTCAAAGCGGACGCTGGTTCAACTGATTGGTTCTTCATCATTTTTACCGATAACTCCATCATATTCCGCAAGATTGGAATTGGATTGGAAAAGGCTTTCCTCCCGTCAATCAAACTCCAATCCATTTTTGGCAAAGTGATAACAGTCCATGAGCACAATCCCTTTCGGATGTCATTCCGAGCCCGCCTTGGACAGCCCACCGGACGGGCCGGGGGAACCCCATAGGGGTGACACCTGTCCCGAATGTAATGAGGGAAGGAATCGGTATCGAGTTACCTAAAGTCAGTCTCCCTCAACCCACTCGCTACCGATTCCTCGCCTCGAAAAGTCACCGAGGCTCGGAATGACATATGAAGGGAGAAATGCATCGGATTTCTTTTGGAGGTCTTATGTCGCAGCGAATTGCATTATTTTTATCCGTCGCGCTTACCGCGTTCGTGCTGGTGTTCATCGGCGCGGCCATCAGCATCAGACAGTGGGGGCAGGCCGCGGCCGCAAGCCCGACCCTCGATCCGCAGCTTATGGCGCAGCTGCAAGCGCGCGAAGCCACCTACCAGGCGATGATCGATCAGGCCAACGCCCAGATGCAGGCGACCGATCCGGCGGCAGCCGCAACTTCCACACTTGCGCCGGAACCGACCGCGATACAGTATCCGGTCTCGCCGGATATGGCGATCTACCTCGCGCAGTCGGTTTCGCCGAATTCCTATCTGATCCTGACCCCCGAACTCGTGAGTTTCCAGGGAACGGTCGCCTATGAAGTGACGCTCAACACCGGAAGGATCTACATCGATGCGAACAGCGGCCAGATTCTCTATAACGGGGCGGCGGTCCTTTCGAATGCGGCCGGTTCGAACTCCAGCAGGGGAGGCGAACAGGATGGCGGCGACGATTAACGGGAGGAAATCATGGCACCCAAAACGAATCTGAGCGGCACAAAATTTCTGATAACGGCGGCGGCGGTCTCCGGCACGCTCGGGGGATGGATACTGTTCTCCCTGACCGGATCGGGGAGCAATGCCGGAAACGGATCCATTCAAGATCCGGCGATCCTGGATTTGCTCAACCAACCGCTGCCGACCTTGGCGCAACCCAACGGATCCGTCTTCGGACCGGTTGTGAACCCGAATACTTCTGCAGCCAACCCGCCAACTTCGCAACAAGGGCTTCGAAGAGTGGTGGCTCCGGCCCTAGCGCCAGGCGCGGTAGCGATTACCCGATCTTCCCGGAAGTGATCATTCCATGACAAAAATAGTTTTTGAAGCGATGGGAAGCAGGATAACGGCCGTTCTGGACGGTGACGAGACGCTGAACGCCGCCGAGTTGGATAAACTCCCGCAGCTGTTTGAGGATTGGGAGTCCGCGCTCAGCCGGTTCCGTGCGGATAGCGAAATAAACCGCCTGCCGTCTTCTTCGGAAGAAAATCTCCGGGCCAGTCCGACGCTGTGCGCTGTGCTGGCGGAATCAATTCGCGCAGCGGAGTACACCGACGGATTGGTCACCCCGCTCGTGCGGGAGGCGCTGCAAGCCGCTGGATACGAAGGGTCGTTCGACGACGGAAATTTTTCCCCTGCGATGGAACCCCGCGTAGGGATCCGAATCCCGGATTGGCGGAATCTCCGCAGCGATCCTGCGCTGGGAAGGATCGGAGTGCCGGAGGAATCGCGGCTGGACCTGGGCGGGATCACCAAAGGCTGGGCGGCCGACCGGACGGCGGCGCGGCTGGGCCGGTTCGGATCCGCGCTGATCGACGCCGGCGGCGACATTTCCGTCAGCGGTCCGCGCGCGGACGGCTCGCCCTGGCCGATTGGGGTGGGCAATCCGTTCGCGGAAAATAGTCTGCTCCTGACGCTCGCGCTTTCCGCCGGCGGCGTGGCCACCTCCGGAAGGGATTACCGCAAATGGATTCAATCCGGACGAATGCGCCATCACATCATCGATCCGCGCACGGGGGAGAGCGCGGAGACCGACGTGCTCGCCGCCACGGTGATCGCGCCCAGCGCGAGCCTTGCGGAGGCCGGCGCCAAGGCGGCGCTCATTCTCGGATCCCGGGATGGGACCGCCTGGATCGAAGGGCACCCCGAGCTTGCGGCAATGCTGGTGCTGGATGACCGGCGGATGGTCTATAGCCGGCGGTTTTCGGATTGCATTTGGAATTAAACTTTCCCTCCCGGCTCTCCGTAATTGAGAGACGGGCGCGGATAACAGAGAGGGCGTAGAAGAGAGACCTGTCATGAAAAATAGACCCCACGATCCAAACCTCGACACAATTCCAGCCATGGGATTCTTCACCCTGATGGCGCTGTTGCTCGCCTCGGTCGCGGGCGCTTTTTCCGCGGTGTTGCTCCTCCCAGCGGCGATTCCCGGTCTGACCGGATCTCTGCTCGGTCCGGAGCCGAAAGTGTACTGGTACTTGGCTCGCTCGAGCGCCTGGGTGGCGTATTTGCTCTTGTGGCTCTCGATGATTTTTGGACTCCTCATCACCGGAAAAATTTCGCGCGTTTGGCCCGGCGGACCGGCGGCCGTGGACGTTCACCAGTTCGTCAGCCTGCTGGGCATCGCCTTCGCGCTCTTCCATGGTCTCGTCCTCACGGGCGACCGGTATATCGGTTTCTCGGTGGTCCAGGTGCTGGTCCCGTTTTCCAACCCCCTCTATCGTCCTTTTTGGGTAGGAATCGGCCAGATCGGTTTCTATACACTCGCTCTCGTCGGATTATCCTATTACGTCCGGCGTTCGCTCACCCCGCGCGTCTGGCGGCTGATCCACTATCTGAGTTTCCTCACCTTCCTGCTTGTGCTGGTTCACGGGGTCACCAGCGGCAGCGATAGCGCTCAACCCTGGGCGATCGGAATATATTGGATCACCGGGGGAAGCGTGTGGTTCCTGACGGTATACCGCGTCGTCTCCGCGTTGGTCGACCGAATGATGCGATCTCCGCGGCAAACAGCGCGGGTGTAACCTAACCTTACCTTGCCTCCACTTGCCATTATGGGAAAGGGATGAATAAAGGAACTAGCTGAAAAGAGAAACACTCATGAGGGAGGGGTAGGTCGGTCTTCGTTTGCTGCGGCTTGCCCTCGGCCGATAGGCCGGGAGCTGGCTTTGTATCCTCGCGGCGTGGTTTTCCTCGGTGAGACGGCGGTTCGTTTTTTGGATGACGCCAAAGCGGGGTTGAATGGATCATAGTGTATGATTACCGTATCTGATTCGGCGTAATCCGTTTCACTCGGTGGCTTCCGTGTACTTTTTCCATTGCATGACTAAATGAAAACTTTTTAGGTAGACAGTCCATGACTAAAGAAAAATTCTACGTCGTCTGGAAAGGCCGCAAGCGGGGAATATTCACCTCATGGAAGGAATGCTCCGCACAGGTGAACGGATACATAGACGCCCGCTACAAGGCGTTTGAATCCCGCGAGCTGGCCGAGCAGGCGTTCCGCGGCCGCTACGAAGATTATCGCGCCGGGAATACCCGCGCGGCCAAGCTCAGCCGGGCAGGCGGCGACGTCCCGCCGCAAGATTCCATCGCGGTGGATGCTTCCTGTCCGGGAAACCCCGGGCCGGTGGAATACCGCGGGATGCTGATTGGAAAAGGGCGCGAGGTTTTCCGGCAGGCGCCGGTCAAGAACGGTACGAACAACATCGGTGAGTTCCTGGCGATCGTCCACGCGCTGATATATTTAAAGGAACGCGGGCTCGCCTGGCCGGTGTACAGCGATTCGATCCAAGCGATCCGCTGGGTAAAGGAAAAACACTGTAATACGAAAATTCCGCGGACGGAAGATACCCGGGCGATTTTTACGCTCATCACCCGCGCCGAAGTCTGGCTGCGGGAGAATACCTACGCGAGCGAAGTGCGAAAGTGGAAGACCGACAAGTGGGGGGAAAGCCCGGCGGATTTTAATCGAAAGTGATAAAACTTTAATCCACGAAGGTCACGAAGTACCACGAAGAATTATTAAAAACTTCGCGCTCTTCGTGTTTCCCGGCCCGCCGATCCGGGGCGTGGATGACATATAGATCATCATCTGCCGGAAAGCAAATCCTCCAGCGGGCGGTCATTGATGAAGATTGAGACGGAATGCACGGTGGAGAATTGGAGCGCGGTCTGTTTCAATTGCGCTTCCACGCGCGGTGAATCGCATTCGCCGCCCAGCGTGAGCGTGCCGCCAAGGTGGATCGTGGCCGTCCCGGAGTTGATGGTGATATCTCCCAAGGTGAGGTGGGATTGATAGAGCGCGTTATAGAGACCGGATTCCCCGTAAAATTGATCGTGGATAGCCAGCAGCGATGTGAAGGCCGCACGCAGCATGCCGGGAGTGTAAGGGACGTGCATGGTTACAGCGACGGCGCTATCCCCACAACCCACCAGTAAGCCGGATCGCCCTTGATCTTCCACCGCAATGAGGAATACTTGGACGGTCATGTCGGTCGGTGTGTGGGAGGGAAGAGCAGGGATGGAAGTTGCGGTGCTGGTAGAGGGCGGGAGGGTAGCCGTGGATGGGATATCGGTGTTTGTAAGCATGATCACCGGTTGGACGGTGGGCGAAGAAGTCATCAGCAGAGTGGTTGGGGCAATTGCATTGGTTTGGGTGGGAGCGGACAGGTTGGCGACCGGTGGTGGATTGGGAAGATTGCAGGCGGAAAGGAAACATCCGGCTGCAAAAAGATAAATCCAAGGTACAGGAAGGCGTCTTGATGGTTTCATGTCAATTCCATCCTTTACTTTCTGAGACCCGGTGCCTTGCCCGGGATTGGATTCGGGTGGACTTTTGTTTCGGCGAGCTTACAGAATCGCTGCCAATCGGAATCGCTGTGAAAAAAATCCCGCGGAAGCGATAAAAACCCGGCGGCCCCGGTTTTTAAAATTATTCCATCCGGTTCGAGGATCTTTTCGCGGAATGAATCCCAAAGGATATTTCGGCCGGAAGCGGAAAAGGTAATTCCCCGGATGTTCGCCCGCCCCTGCCATTCGACGTGAACCGACGGATCTCGCCAAAGTCGGATCGCGACGTATACCGGAGCGAGGAATGGTTCCGCCAACAAAACAAAGAAAATCAAAAGTGCCGCGATATGCCACGAAAGGCGGGCGGGAGCCAGCAACGGAAGAGTCCGGTCCGGCGCAAAGTTCATTTGATAAACGAGATAAAGCGAAGCGAGAGCGACTGCAAAGAAGACGCGACTGGCGAACATCCGGAACGTTGGACGATACGCAACATACACTGCATGGAAGTAAGCGGCGCGATGGTGAAGGCCGGAGAATTCTATATCCATTTTGTCCTTGCCAAGGTCCTGACTTTGGATATTGTACCCCGAGAAGCCCACACCGAGGGTGGAAAACCCGGCGGAATTTAATAGGAAGTAAAAAACGTTTTTTCACGAAGGTCACGAAGTAACACGAAGAATAATTAAAAACCTTCGTGCGCTTCGTGTTCTTCGTGGAAGTCGATTTGAGACACTGCGGACCTAAAGAGAGAATATTCCCCTAATAAAATTATTTTTCCCTGTTTCAAAGCGACATTATCCTATCTCATTAAATAAAACCTTAAAAAATATCTCCCTCGCCTCTCTCTCCCTCCACGGTGCATGGCCGCAATGAGGTAGCAGGATGAACCGGAAATCCTTCAGGATCGATTGCAACGGCTTTTGAACGCCCTCCGCCGGATGCGGATCGTAATCGCCGTGGATCGCGACGACCGGGCAACGGATCTGTTTTCCGAGCTCGAGCAGCTCGCCGGAGGCGCGCATTGCCGCGGCGGCGGACCATACCCTTTGATTGACGTCAAATTGAACCGGCATTTCCCCTTCCTCGTCGGGCAGCGGGTTGAAGGAATCCGCCGCAGTCATGATTGCTCCGAAGCGGTCCAGCAGCGTATTTGAATCTTTCGTCGAGGGATCTTCAAGCGCAACGGTTATATCCTCCAACTCGCGCCGTTGGTCCTTTGTGAGCCGGCTCATGCGCGTTGACTGGATCCAGGCGACGTATCGGTCTTCGAACGGCGGGCAGCCGACGAGGATGAGTTTGCGCACGATCTCCGGATGCCGGGCGGTGAGGATGTATCCCAGCCAAGCGCCCCACGACCAGCCGATCAATGTGACGGGAAGCTCGGCCCGCGTTTCCAAAACCTCGCGCAATTCCTGCACCTGGCCTTCAAGCGTGTCCGCCGTCTGCAGCGGTTCCAGTACGCCGCGATCGCGCGCAAGTTTCCGCGCCACTGGTGCCATCTCGCCCGGCGCGCCGGGCCCGCCGTGCAGCACGGCGACGCGATAGGGACCTTTACCGTATGATCGAAGATTATTCACTCAACCCCTCCCGGCCTTCACCCCGGAAAACCACCGAGGGTCCGGCCACCCTCCCCAATTTGGGGAGAGCAGGGAGGGGTCGGCGTATTAAAATCCCCCACGATCTCACCATGTTCATAGCCCGTCAGCTTCACGCGCGAGAAGGTATTGGGTGCGATCGTTTCCGATTGAACGCGGACGCGGAGGAAATTGCCGGTCAGCCCATGGCGCAACCCGCAGCGCGTATCCGCCTCCCACAGCACGTCCATCTCGCGGCCCAGGAATCCGCGCGCGAATGCGTCCGCAGCGCATTCGGCCGAATGATGTGCAAGCGCTGCCCGCCGGCGGATCTCATCGGGCGGGACGGCGTCTTTCATTGCAGCCGCTGCGGTACCCGGCCGCGGTGAAAAGCGAAAGATGTGCAGCCGCGCGAAGTGGATGCGTTCCACGAATTCAAGGCTATCGCGGAACTCCGATTCGTCCTCGCCGGGGAAGCCGACCATTAGGTCGCTGGTCACCGCCAGATCGGGAATCGCCGCGCGGGCGGCATTGACGATGCGCGCGAAATCCTCCGGCGAGCTGCGCCGCGCCATCCGGCGCAGCGTCGCCGCGCAGCCGGATTGCAGCGGCAGGTGCAGATGCGGGCACGCGCGTGCGTCCCGCCACAGGCGGAAAAATTCCGGGCGCAGATCCCAAGGCTCGAGCGAGGAGAGACGGACGCGCGGAATTGTGGTTCTCATCAGAACTGTTTCGAGCAACCGCTCCAGCCCGAATTCCAATCCCAGGTCTTTCCCCCATGCGCCGAGGTGCACGCCCGCCAGCACCGCCTCCTTGGCGCCGGCGCTTTCCGCTGCGAGAATATCCTCCACGACCTCATCTGCACTCCGGCTGCGGATCGGACCGCGGGCCAACCGCGTGACGCAATACGTGCAGGTGTTGTCGCAGCCGTCCTGAACTTTAATGTAGGCACGGGTCCTGCGTCGGTGCCCATCGGGCGAACGAATCCGCCGGATGGCACTGGATTTTTTTTCCCCGCCAAGGAGTATGAATATGGTGCGGTCTTTTTCTGAATTGGGAATCACCCCAACGACGCCGGGCAGCGCGGCGGCGCGCTCCGGTTCCATCGTCGCCCAGCAGCCGGTAAGCGCGAGGCGCGCGGCAGGGTTGCGCGCGTGCGCGGAACGGGCTTTCTGCCGGCTGTCGCGTTCCGCTTCACGCGTCACCGTACAAGTGTTGATGAGGATGAGATCAGCCTCTTCCAACCGACCGGTCACCTCATAGTGGAGCGCGCGCGCTTCCGCCGCCATGGCGTCAATCTCCGCCTGGTTCACCCGGCAACCGACCATATCGAAAAAGATCTTCATAATGATCGATGACTTCGCTGTGTCGATGATCTTCGGTGGATTGAGCACACGGAATTCACCGAAAAGAACCGAGGGCGCGGAGAATTAAAAAATTTATTTCCTCGGTGGTTTCCGTGTATTCCGTGTACTGAATTCAAAAGGAAAACCTGCGAGCAGCATTTCTCTGATTGTGTGGGGAAGCTACGGTTTGCGTACGACGAAATTATCAAAGTAGAGATCCGTGCCAGCCTGATCGTAATTTCCCAGCCAAAGGCCAGCGTCGCCGTCGGAAAAATCCGAGTCTGCCGCGGAGGCGACCAAGGTATCGTTGACGTATAGGGAAAGCTTATCCCCGACGCAGTCCGCGCGGAGATGGTTGGCAGCCGGCCCCGGGTGGATGCTAGGATCGGTTTTCATCGACGTTCCCGAAAGCATCGCCAGATCGCTGCCGGAAGTCCGCTTGGCGATTCCAGCCTGGCCGTCGCCGGAGATCATCAGGATGTAAAAGTTCTTCTCATCCCTGTAACGGCAGAGCACGCCGAACACGTCCTGATCGGCGCCGGCTTTCTTGGTCACGTCCACATCGATCCGCACGTCGCTCGGAAAATCCCGGTGGGCGGTCGCCCACATGTAGTAATCGGGGGTGGCGGAGAAGATCCGGTACATTCCGCCGGCGTAATCCGTCACGCCGTCGGCTCCGGCGGCGCGGTCCCAGCCGCTGGCGGAGTTGGAAAAATCATCCTGGTAATAGACGTCGCCCTGCGGCATACTCACAGGGGCGCATCCACCGAGCGTGAGGGAAAGAAAACAGATTACCAGCCAGCGTTTCATGCTGCGAGAACCGATCTCCTTCCAACGTTTTGTCCGGATTGCCGCATGGCGCATAGAATACAACACTCTTTCGAATGTGGCAATATGCGGCGGGCGCGATTTAAAAACGGTTTCGTTCGGATCCGGACACGGGGGTGGAAAGGCTGCAATCATCCCTGATAATCGGAAAAAATGGAATGCCGGATGGGTGCAGGCGGTCGCGTTTGACAAAAATAAAACCTCCGCCGAGCTGCGCCCGGCGGAGGCTTACCCAAAGAGGAAGGAATGTTTCTGACGGGATTCCTTCTTTACAAATATCTTAGAGCATTTCCTCCGGGTTGTCACGGCCGAATGTCATGGGAAAGGGTGTATGTTCATCGTATAATGCCGGAGGGTCTCTATTTTTTATGAAACGCTTACGCCGCGATCTGCAATCTTGCGTCGAATTATTTACGAAGATTTTATGAAAGATCTTCACGCGCTCCGCGCCCGTCTGCGCCATGCCGGATTGAAACCGGCTTCGTCACTCTCTCCGCCGCGCCGGAAGGCGGTCCTGCTGCCCGCCGATTGGCCCGGGCAGGCGGTTCCCGGACCGGATGGAGTTTTTTATCTGGCGGAATACCGCTACGGACCGGATGTCCGCCAAGGCGATCAGAGCCTTCTGGATTTTCTTCCATATTCTCCGCTGCCGGATTTTATGGAAATTCCCCGCGATACAAATCTTACGAATATGGTCTTCATGGACACCGAGACCACCGGTTTGGCCGGGGGAACCGGAACGCTTGCGTTTTTAATCGGCACCGGTACTTGCGTAGATGGAATGTTCCTTGTCCGGCAATATTTTCTTCCCGATCCGTCGGGGGAGGCGGGGATGCTCGCGGCCGCGTTGGCCGAGATGGAATCCGGTTCGGCGCTGGTGACCTTCAACGGACGCGGCTTCGATGTTCCGATCCTTCAGGCGCGCGCTTCGCTGCGCTTACGGCGTTTCGACGCGCTGGCGCAAACCCCCCATTGGGATCTGCTGCCGCACGCCCGCCGCTTGTGGAGGCGCAAGTTGGAATCCTGCGCGCTTCGAACGCTGGAGACCGAAATACTCGCCGTGCGCCGAACCACCGAGGACGTTCCCAGCAGCATGATCCCGTACCTCTACCGGGAATATTTGCGCACCGGCGATCCGAGATTGATCGCGGGGGTGCTGTACCACAACGTCCAGGACATCTTGTCGATGGCGCTCCTCGCGGCGCGGGTTCTCGACCGGTACACGCGGCCGGTGGGGGAGATTGAAGATCCGCTCGAAGTACTCTCGCTGGCGTTTGTCCATCGCGGACTTGGACGTTTCGATCTTGCCGAAACCGCTTTCCGGACGGCGGTGGAGTGCGGGCTGGACGACGAGAACCGGACGCGTGCGCTGGAGGGGCTGGCCGGAATGCTCAAGGGAAAGGGAGATTCCGCCGCGGCGGTGGAATTCTGGGAAGCCTGGTCCGCCTCCGCGCCGGACGACCCGCGTCCCAGCATAGAGCTGGCGAAGTATTACGAATGGCGGATAGGAGATCCGTCCGCGGCGGTGCTGTGGGCCGAGCGGGCCTTATCTGCCGTCGACGGAATGCCCGATGGTACCAAACGCCGCAAGATTAAAATCGCCGTGGATCACCGGATCGAACGGCTTAGAAGAAAGAAGGAGTGATCAGAGCATACCCCGCGTCAAAGCGTATGCTAGAATTCTCCTTGAAATGCGCATCGTCCGTCTTTCCCTCGCCAACTTCCGCAACTACATCCGCCTGGAGGTCGCCTTCCCGGCCGGCGCGATCGTCCTGGCGGGACCGAACGCCCAGGGCAAAACCTCCCTGCTGGAAGCTATCTATCTATTCACCCACGCCCGTTCCCCACTGGCCGAGAACGACCGCCAGTTGATTAACTTCCTTTCACTGCGGGAGCCCGAACCTTACGCGCGGCTTGAGGCCGAGGTGGAGAACCGGGCAGGCCCGGTGCGCATGGAGTTGCGCCTTTTCTACGACAGGACCGCCGCGGGGGAGCAGCGGTTCCGCAAGGAGGTGCTGATCAATTCCGTCCGGCGCAAGCCGTCCGAATTGCCCGGGATCTTCCGGGCGCTGCTCTTCCTGCCGCAGGAGTTGCGCGTGATCGAGGGCGCACCCGCCGATCGCCGGCGTCATTTGGACGACGCCGTCGCCCAAGCCGATCCGGCGTATCACACGGCCCTATGGGACTATCATCACGCGCTCACCCAGCGCAACGCGCTCTTGCGCGAGCTGCAGGAAAACGGCGGCGACGAATCCCAGCTCGAAGTATGGGATGAACCGCTGGCTGCCTCCGGCGCCGCGCTGCTGCTGGGACGCGTCCGCGCAGTCTCCGAGCTGGAGCAGCTGGCCGCTCCGCTGCACCGCCGCTTGACGCACGGTGCGGAAACCCTGGCGCTGCAATATTGCCCGTCGTGGGATCCGGCCCGTCCGGAGGAGGAACCGGACGAACTGCAGAGGGAGTTGCCTCTCGACGCCGCGGTGAACCGAGCGCGATGGAACGAGGAGGAACTTTGCGCCATGTTCCGCGATCACCTGCGGCGCAACCGGACTCTCGCCATCCGCCGCGGGCTGACGTTCGCCGGTCCGCACCGGGACGAATTGCGCTTTCTCGCCAACGGGATTGATCTGACCGCCTACGGTTCGCGCGGCCAGGCGCGCACCGCGATCCTCGCCCTCAAACTCGCCGAGGTGGAATGGATCCGCAGGCGCGGGGACGAATGGCCGGTGCTTCTGCTGGACGAGGTATTCTCCGAACTGGACGTCCGCCGGCGCGAGGACCTGCTGGGGGATCTGGTGCGCGCGGACCAGGTGTTGATCACCGCCAGCGATCCGGAGATGCTACCGCCGGCATTCCGGAAGTCCGCGCATAGCTGGTGGGTGGAAAGCGGCGCCTTGAAGCCGGGCCGCGATCTTACCTAGCCTTTGCGATAAAAATAATAACCGCTATATTCCGTCTTCAGCTCATCCGCTTAATGGTTTTTTCGAGGGAGCTCCCGCGCGGCGGGGATATTTCGAGGGGGTGGCGGTTTCTTTCTCCATCAGGATGAGAAACCGTTTTTCCGCGATCCTGGGTAATTCCACAGGGACGATCTTTTCCAATTTGCCGCCGAGCAACCGCACCGCCCCCGCCGCGGTCTCGGCTTCCTCGGGGCCGCTTTCTCCTTTTTGCGCAAGCGTCCTTCCGCCCACTTTGACCAAGGGTAATAGATATTCCGCCAGAACCGGTAAGCGGGCCACCGCCCGCGCAACCGCCCAATCATATTGCTCGCGGTATCGCGGGTCGCAGCCGACCTCTTCAGCGCGCGCGTGCAGGATCGTCACGCCTTGCAGCTGCAAATGCCCGGCCAAGAGCTTGCAAAACTCAGCCTTCTTTCCGACGGATTCCACCAGCGTCAATCGAATTTCCGGGACCGCGATCTTTAATGGAATTCCGGGAAAACCCGCGCCGGTTCCGACATCGATGACCCGCAATTCCCTTCCAGAGGGAATGACCTTCAGGCAAGAGAGTGAATCCAGAAAGTGTTTAACCCAAATCTCGTCACGATCTGTAATCGAGGTTAAATTGATTCTCTGATTCCATTCCAGCAAGAATTCCAAATACGATTCGAACGTCCGGATCTGATCGCGATCGAGGGATACTCCCGCGAGGGACTGTGCGGCATCCTGAAAATCAATCATGCGGATGCTCCTGAAACGATAGGCCTTCGGTACCGGTCGTCGCCATATTCTTTCTATATATATCGCAAAGTGGGTTGCGGAAAAACATTGAACGAATTGCCGCCTAATCGTATGTCATAGCCCCCAGCCTGGGCTGCTTTCCGGCGTCCTTCCTTCTGGCCAGCCAGGCGGAATGCTTTTCTTCCAGGTCGCGTCCCAGCCCCATCCAGTCCTCCACCGCAAACAGGAATCCCGGCTCCTTTCCCAAAAAGAGGAAGGGGTGGGTCAGGGTGCGCAACAAAAAGAACGCCATCGGAAACGACGTCAAATCGATGGCTACGCATTGCTTGAGCTCCATGCGCTTGGCCAGCGAGCGGCGGAGGCGCGGCTCGCTGGCCGGGGAATGAATCTGGCTGTGCTGCACAGACCGCGAGGTTCGTACCCGGGAATAGGAAACGATCAGCTGGAGAAAGCCCACCCGCAACAGCAGGTAATCGGGCAGGCATTGCACAAAAGCCGCCCGCGGAAGAAGCGACACAATCAGCCATAGACCCAGACCGACCAGCGCGGCGATCCCCAGCAGGAGACCCTGCATGGAACGCGAAATCCCTATGGCTGCCGGGAGCCAGCCGGTCCTGGCCGCCGTCCAGAGAAGGATCAAAACGACCGCGATACAAAATGCCGGGAGCGTGAAGGGATGCATCCATTCCCGATAGAGAAGCAGAGGATATCGCTTATCAGTTGCCATTTTCCTCGAGAGATCCGCGGTTCCTTGTGCCCGTCTTCAGATTCTTCTCCCAAACAGGCTGCGGAATAAGTCGGGATCTGTCATTGCGAGCCCCGCTCCGGCTTCGCCGGGCAAGGCCGGGGGAGCGAAGCGACGAAGCAATCTGGGGTTTCCAACGCGAAAAACGAGATTGCCCCGCCCCGGCCCCTACACTGGAAGAGTACATTTGCCGTGGCGAGGCCGGGGCTTCGCTCCCTTCCCCCGAAGAACACGAGGGCGGGCGGTCGCNNCTGGGTGAACCAAAACGTGCTGCCCGCACCGGGTTGACTTTCCACACCGATTGTTCCGCCGAGCAATTCCACCAGCCGCTTGGTTACATGCAGCCCGAGCCCCCAGCCCGGTTGGTCGCGCACGGCGGCCGATTCACCGCGGAAGAACTGCGTGAACAGATGGGATTGTTCCTGCACCGTCATCCCGATTCCGCTGTCGCGCACGGTGAACCGTATGGTTCCACCTTCGGCTGCTGCGCCGATTTTTATGGTACCGCCCTCCGGTGTGTATTTGTTGGCGTTGCTGAGCAGGTTGGTGAGAATTTGCATCAACCGCTGCGGATCGGTGTACAGCCTGGGAAGGTTTTCCGGCACCGAAGATTCCACTGTCTGCTTGCGCCCGTCGGATTGTGGTTTCAGCTGGGCGATCACGTCACGGATCGCATCCGCGACGAACACCGGCGCGGGCTCGATCCGTAAACGGCCGGTTTCGATCCGGGAGATATCCGAAAGGTCGGATACCAGCGCGGTCATCCGGTCCACATTGCTGATGATCGTCCGCAGGAATTCGAGTTGTTTTTCGTTCACCCCTCCCACCAACCCCTGCCGGAGCAGGTCGGCGTATCCGCGGATCGAGGTCATCGGAATTTTCAACTCGTGCGAAACGATCGAGACGAATTGGGATTTGGCGTCGTTGGCGCGTCGTACTTCCTGGAACAGCCTGGTATTTTCCACGGCGGCGGCGGCGTGGTCCGCCAGGCGTGCGAGCGCCCCGCGTTCGGCGTCGGAAAAATCCGGCGCGAGCCGTTCAACCAGAACCAAGCCGACGGTTTTTTCCTCGCGCAAAAGCGGCGCCAGCATTCCGGACGGCAGATCCATCCCGCCGCTCCGGACGGCAATTTCCCATCCGGCGACGGCCGCCGATAGCGGATCGCCTTGCGCAGGTAGCGCGGGCGGGTCATCGTCCGTGTAACCGCTTGCGGCGATGATCTTCGGACCCGCCTCGGGATCCTGGAGGATGGCCGCCCAGCCGCGCGCGGCGTGCGTGGATTGCAACGCCCAGTCCAGCAGCATCGCCGCCACCTTGTCGGTATCGAGTGTGGCGTTCAACTGGCGGTCGGAACGCTGCATCCCTTCCAGCTCGGCCACGCGCAGCGCCAGCGCCCGGTCGGTGAGTGTGTAGAGCTGCGCGTTCTCGATGGCGATTGCCGCCTGGACCGCAAACGCCGAGAGCAGCTCGCGGTCCCGTTGGCTGAACAGCGCGGTCCGAACCCGGTTATCCACGTAGATCACACCCAGGATCTGTTCCTTCACCTGCAGCGGAACGCATAGCACCGACCGCAGGGAGAACTGCATCACCGAGTGTTGGTCGGCAAACCGCGGGTCGGTCTGGGCGTTGGTTGTGAGGACCGCCTTTCCGGTGCGCGCCACCGTTTCCACCACGGTGCGGCTGTATTCCATTTCCTTCTGGCTCAGGGATTCGCGTTCGAGGTTGCGCGCCGCGCGCAGATCGAGCCCGCCGGCCGCCTCGTCGAAGAGCATGACGGCGCCGCGTTCGGCGCCGGTGAGGTGGATCACGGCGTCCATCACTTCTTTCAGCGCGTCGTCCAGCACCAGCGATGAACCGAGCGCCTGCGACACTTGATAGATTGCCGCCAGGCGCGAATGTTCGTCGGCCCGGTTGACCTCGCTGGCAAAGGTCTGCCAATCGGCCAGCGCTTGGTCGATGACCGGCTGCAATCCGTCTTCTGCGGGGAGCCGTTGCCGGAGAGTTTTCAGCGCCGCGTGCAAACCTTCCAGGGAAGCGGGCATCGTGATGGGATCGGTCATGGTTTCCTCACCGTGTGTTTAAGCCGGCGGTAATAAGGGCACATGCTTCGCAGAGGGCAGCGGGGGCATTCCGGTTTCCGCGCATGACACACCTCGCGTCCCAGGCGGATCAGGTTCAAATGGGCGGTGTCGTACTGTTCCGGCAGGAATAAATCCGCCATGGCATCGTGCGCCGCCTCGACCGTCAGGTTCGCGGGGCGTAAACCGAGCCGGCCCGTCACGCGGTATATATGCGTATCCACCGGGAAGGCCGGCAGGCCCAGCGCGAACAGCATCACTATCGCCGCTGTCTTCGGCCCCACTCCCGGCAATTCCCGCAGCCAAGCCCGTGCCTCGTCCGGCGGCAAACCCCGTAAAAAATCGATCTCGATCCGGCCGCGGGTCTTTTGTATGGTCTCTAGAATATTCCGGATCCGCGGACCTTTCTGCGGTCCCAGCCCGGCCGGACGAATGGCGGTCACCACGTCGGAAACCGGACTCTCCAGCACATCCTCCCAATCCGGAAATCTCGCCCGCAAGGCTGTGAAGGCTTTATCCCGGTTGGCATCGTTGGTGTTCTGCGAGAGGATGGTCGAGATCAATTCGTCCACCGGTGTCTTGATTTCCCATGCCGGTTCGCCGTACATTTGCCGCAATTTAACAAATATCTTTTGGGCTCTGGCGCGCTGGGATTGCATACGGAGATTATATCTGCGTTCCGGAATGCGATCCCGCCGGTGAATGGATCGAGTAGAATGCATGAAAACAGATCTTCGAGTATGGAGTGGCAGGAGGATTCATGATCCCTGTGGTGCGGGAGCAGTTGTTGAAAGCACTGGAGCAAGATTGGGGGACTTATGTGAAACGTTACCGCCTCCTTCCGGAAGATGACAGGCGGCGATTCCTGAACGCACAGGGGTATTCCCGGTTTGCCGATCTCCTGGCCCACTTCGTTGCCTGGTGGGAGGAAGGGATGCGCAAGGGAAGGATCATGCTTGAAGATCCCGGTTTTCGGCCGCCGGAATATGATGTCGACGAGTTCAATACCCGGGCGGTGGCGCGTTTTTCCAGTATGGACGAACCGGGAGTAGTGCGGGCTTTTGAAGCGGCACGACAGGATTTGACCGGCTGGATTGCTAAATTGCCGGAAAAGGCGTTCCAGGACAAAAGAATAGCCGAATGGTTGCATATGGATATTCTGGGACATATAGAAGAGCATCAAATCCCATTATCAGGGTCTTAGCCCCTATTAATCCATCAATAATCCCTGAAAAAACGATAGAGATAGCGATTCCCTCTGATATTCCGCATACCGAAATTTGGTAGAATGATACTGACGGCTGGAATCTTCTTATTTCGGCCGGAAAGGAAGATCCTAGTGGCAGAAAGCCTGGAGCGTTTTACCCAGCGCGCCCGCCGGGTGCTCAGCCTGGCTCATCAAGAGGCCGAGCGCATGCATCAGCGCGAAATCGGCACCGAACACCTTCTTCTTGCGTTGCTTCAGGAGGAAGGCGGGGTGGCTGGCCGTGTACTGCGCGATCTCGGCTTGGAAGAAGAGCGGGTCAAGGAAATGATCGAGAGGATCATCCCGCCGGGAAGGGTGATTTCCGACCGCGTCCAGCTTTCCCCAGGCACCGAAAAAGTAATCCGGAATGCCGTCGAAGAAGCGCGGAAGCTGGGTCATCAATACATTGGGACCGAGCATCTGTTGCTCGGTCTGGTTCTTGAAACCGAAGGCCCCGCCGCCGATGTGCTCCGCCGGCTGGGCATTTCCTCCGAACAGGTCCGTCGCCAAACCCGGCGCGTACTGCAGGACAGCCCGCTGGCCAATCCATTGCAGCAGGCGGTCGGGGCGGCGCCCAAGGCCGAAAAATCCAAGACCCCGATGGTCGATCAACTGGCCACCGACCTCACCACCAAGGCGGAGGAAGGCAAGCTCGACCCGGTCATCGGGCGCCAGAAGGAAATCGAACGCGTCATTCAAATCCTCGCCCGGCGGACGAAGAACAACCCCGCGCTTATCGGCGAACCCGGCGTGGGCAAGACGGCCATCGTCGAGGGGCTGGCGCAGCGCATCACCACCGGCGACGTTCCGGTTCCGCTGCAGGGAAAACGCCTGCTGCAACTCGACGTCGGCTCGCTTGTCGCCGGAACGATGTACCGCGGGCAATTCGAGGAACGGCTCAAGCGGGTGATCGACGAGCTGAAGAGCGCCGGCGCGATCCTGTTCATCGACGAAGTGCACATGCTGGTGGGGGCGGGGGCTGCCGGTTCTTCGGTTGACGCGGCCAACATCCTCAAACCGGCGCTTTCACGCGGCGAACTGCAGGTGATCGGCGCCACAACGCTTGAGGAATACCGCAAACACATCGAATCCGACGCCGCCCTCGAGCGGCGCTTCCAACCGGTGATGGTCGAAGAGCCGACGATCGTGGAAACCATCCAGATACTTCACGGCGTCCGCCCCAATTACGAACAGCACCACCGGCTGGTCATCACCGACGAAGCCCTGGAAGCCGCCGCACGGCTTTCGGCGCGTTACGTATCGGACCGGTTTTTACCGGATAAGGCCATCGACCTGATCGATGAATCTTCCTCCCGGGTGCGGATGTACAAAAGCCCGGAGGCGCGCAAACTGCGCGAAACGGCCGAGGAACTGCGCAGCATCCGGGCTGAGCAGGCCCAGTCGGTGGAGAATGCCCCGTTCGAGCGGACCCAGAAACTCCTCGAACGCGAGCGCGAGTTGGAAGTCATCCAGAAAGACCTTGTGTCGGGACCGCAACGCAAAGAAGATTGGCCGCGCGTCAGCGCGGAAGACATCGCCGAGGTGGTCTCGATGTGGACCGGCATCCCGGTGATGCAGCTGGCCGAAGCGGAATCCGCGCGCCTGATGAAGATGGAAGAGGTATTGCAAACGCGGATCATCGGCCAGAACGAGGCGATCACCGCTATCTCACGGTCGGTGCGCCGGGCGCGGGCCGGATTGAAGGATCCCAAACGGCCGATCGGGTCGTTCATCTTCCTGGGGCCGACGGGCGTGGGCAAGACCGAACTCACCAAGGCGCTGGCCGAATTCATGTTCGGCAGCGAAGAGGCGATGATCCAGCTCGACATGACCGAGTTTACCGAACGGCATACGGTCAGCCGGCTGGTGGGCGCCCCGCCCGGATACATCGGCTTCGAGGAAGCCGGCCAGTTGACCGAGGCGCTGCGGCGCCGCCCCTATTCCATCGTGGTGTTCGACGAAATCGAAAAAGCCCACGCCGAAGCGCTCAACATCCTCCTGCAGATCATGGAGGAAGGGCGCCTGTCGGACGCGCGCGGCCACAAGGTGGATTTCCGCAACGCGATGATCGTGATGACTTCGAACATCGGCGCCGAAACCATTCGCCGGCAGGCGGCGATCGGGTTCGGACGGCGCGGGGAAAAGACCAAGGGCGAAGTGGAGCCATACGAGGAAATGCGCAAAAAGCTTCTGGAAGAGCTGCGCCGCGCCTTCCGGCCGGAATTCCTCAACCGGGTGGACGCCATCATCGTCTTCCGCGCGCTCGAAAAAACCGACATCACCCGAATTGTGGAACTGGAGCTGGCGAAAGTTGCCGCCCGCCTGACCGACCACCATATCACCCTGCACGCCGTTCCCGAAGCGAAGGCGTATCTGGCCGACCAGGGCTACAACCCGGAGATGGGCGCACGTCCGTTGCGGCGCGTAATCCAGACGGAAGTGGAAGACAAACTTTCGGAAGCGCTGCTTTCGGGCCAGGTGCACGACGGCGACGCGGTGACGATCCAATTGCGGGAAGACACCATCGTGATTGAATTGGCGCTCCCCGGCGGGGAGGAAAGCGCGGCGGAACCGCGGGCTGAGGCATTGCCGGCGCGGTAATTCCGTTCATCCACCGCTTATTATTTTCATCCCATCCATGTTCATTCCCTCGAGGTCAAAGACCATGATTCGCAGAATATCCCTTTTGGCAGGATGCGGAATTCTGGTTGCGTTTTTCAGCGCTTGTTCGCCGACGGCACAGCCGGTCGACGTTTCCGCAACGGCTGCGGCTCGGACGGCTCAAGCCATCCTTACCGAAATCTCGGCTCAGATCGCGCAATCGCAAACCGCGGCGCCCAGCCCGACTCCCACCGCCACGCCGACTCCGGCGATCACGGATACCCCGACCACCATCCGGACCGTGGATCTCAGTTTATCTACCGGCACCCTTTCGGCCGGGATCACGCCGATTCACTCCACGCCCACCGGGCCCACCCCAACCACCGATCCGAACTCGCTGCTCACCCGGACGCTGGTGGGAAAATGCCCCGCGGCTTTTTTTGTCGGCGACGTCGGCCCCGTTCAGGATAGTTCCGAAGTCAAAGCGGGACAAAAATTCACCAAGACCTGGGACGTGCGCAACATCGGCAATTGCACCTGGGACCGGAGTTACCGGCTGATTTTCTATACCGGGCAGCACATGTTTGGACCGGACGCAATAAACTTCCCGGAAATCGTCCCATCCAACAAGGACACGTTTCTTTCGGTTACCCTGACCGCGCCCGACAGCACGGGTATCCACACCGGCCAATGGTATATGGAAGATAGCAGCGGATACCGGTTTGGCGTAGGAATAAACGGGGACGAACCGCTCATCGTGAGGATAAAAGTCGTTTGAGAGTAAAAGCATACCGGTGGGAAAACCGCCGGACGTTTTCCACCGCCATGGAGGGATCTCCGCCATGGCGGTTTTCATTTAAAATTTTTCTCCTTACATCTACTGGTCTTGGTCGGATCCGGAAGATGGGCGGCGCCGTTCCGGGACGTACGGAGGGTATAATCTGACCGGGAGCGCAATGTGACCACCGTCGAGGAAATCAAAGCGCGAGTAGACATCGTCGACTTGGTGGGCGAGACCGTCCGGCTGCGCCGTTCGGGAAAGAACTACACCGGCTTCTGCCCTTTCCACGCCAATGTCCATACCCCATCCTTCGCCGTGTTTCCGGATAGCGGAACCTGGCGCTGCTTCGGCGCGTGCAACGAGGGCGGCGATATCTTCCGGTACGTGATGAAAAAAGAAGGCTGCGATTTTCCCGAGGCGCTACGGATCTTGGCCGAGCGCGCGGGGATCGAGTTGCATCCGCGCACGCAGGAGGACGTCCGCGCCGAGGAAGAACACGCCCGGCTGCGCACCCTGTTGGAATTGGCGGAAATGTTTTTCCGCAACACCCTGATCGCGACGCCCGCGGGCGCACCCGTCCTCGAGTATCTCCATCACCGGGGTCTCTCGGATTCCACGCTGGAAGCCTTCGGAGTGGGTTTGGCTCCCGCCGGATGGGAGGGCGGGACCGCTTTTTTCCGGTCCAAAGGATACACCGATGCGGAATTGGAGGAGGCGGGATTGGCGCAGGAACGCGAGAGCGGGGGCTTGCGCGACCGGTTCCACAACCGGATCACGATCCCCATCCGCGACGCGTCCGGCAAACTTTGCGGTTTCGGCGCGCGCATCGTCGACCCGAATGATCAGCCGAAATTCATTAATTCGCCCCAGTCGCCGCTGTTCGACAAGGGCCGAATGCTCTACGGGCTCGACCGCGCCTCGCGCGCCATCCGCGCCGCCTCCGAGGCGGTTCTGGTCGAAGGTTACCTGGATGTCATGGCCGCCCACCAGGCGGGTTTTGAAAATGTGATTTCCCCCATGGGAACCTCGATAACAGAGAATCAACTACGAATGCTTAAAAGATTTTCTAAAAGGGTTGTCCTTGCGCTTGATCCAGATTCGGCTGGAAACGCCGCCACGCTCAGAGGTTTGGAGATTGCTCAGGAAACCCTACAACGAGTAAGTGCGTCGGATCACGCTAAAACTATCTCTGGAGACAAATCAATTCTTTTAAACCCCGAATCTTTTGACCATGCCGCTGTACCGTCGTTTGATTTTCGGGGATTAATCCAATATGAAAATCGGTTGCAGACAGATATTAGGGTAGCATCGCTGCCAAAGGGAAAAGATCCTGACGAAGTTGTGCTCGAGTCGGCAGAGGAATGGCGTAAAATCATCGCCAATGCCCAACCCATGGTCCTACACGTTTTCAATTCCTTGATCCAAGGACAAAATATTAATGATCCAAAATTAAAAGCCATGATCGCGGCGAAAATTAAACCGATTCTGGAGGATGTCGAAAATAAAGTGGAGCGCGATGCGTACGCGCAGCACATTGCGCGGGTGTTGCACCTTGACGACCGCATGTTCATGCCGGGCTTGTTGCCGAAAACCTCACGGCGTCCGGCGCGCTGGAGAGCAGGCGCACCGGCGCGCACGGAGAGCCGGGTTCCGAGCCCCGCTCCCGCGGCCGGGCGGCCGGAAATACAGGAATCTTATAATCTTGGTTTGCTGTTCCGGGAGCCGGATCAACTCTTCCGCATCGACCGCTCGTTTGCGGAAATGAAATTGGATAGAATTGGGGCGGAGGATTTTACCGAGCCGGCCTTCGCCGCGTTGATCGATCTGGTGCGCGGCTCACTCTTGGAAGAGGACGCGGAGGAGTATTTCGCTTCGCGCATTCCGGAGGACTTGCACGACGCATTGGCGTCGGCAACAGATACCTTCCGGAAATACCACGGAGAGGAAGCGGCTTCCACCGAGGAGGCGCTGGAGGCGATGCTTCGCCTTCGCCAGCGGACCCTCGAACGCCAGATGGCCGATTTGCGGTTTTACCTTCTGGAAGTGGAGCAGCCTGCCTCCGGGATGACCGGGGACGATGATCTTCACGAGGCCCGGCACAACGCGCTGGAACGGATCAACCGGATCCGCGATTCGATGCGAGGCATCGACCGGGCGCTGCTGGAACGATTCCGGAACGGAGTCTCCCGCCTTCCCATGCCCCGTCCGCCGAGAATAGAGGTTCCCTGATGCCGAAGAAAAAAGACGCCACTTCCCCCCAGGATATGGACGATCTGGACCCGACGGAAATCGAAGTCGAGGACCTTTCCGTCGAAGACGAAGTTGAAGGCGATGATTCGTCCGATGGTGATGAGGATTCCCCGTCGGACGGCGCCGAAGGCGACGTCGGCGAAGAGGAATTGGATTCGCTGGAAGAAGACGGACTGGGGGAGGATCTGGAAGGCGAAGAGATCCTTGAAGGCCTTGAATTAACCGATGATCCGGTGCGGATGTATCTGCGGGAGATCGGTCAGGTCAGTTTGCTCCGGTCGGACCAGGAAACCTGGCTGGCGGTGCAGATCCTGGCCCACCGCCACGTGGCGGCGGTTCAGGAGCGGGTAACCGCCCTTCGTCAGGGAGGATCGCGCCTGTCCCCGGCCACCCTGCTCTACCTGGAACTGTTCCGCGATCTGCTCGATGATTGGAAGCACTTGCGCGAGACGGTCCGGCGGCTCGGTCAACCGATGCCGGACCTGGGCAAGCTTGCGGTGGAAGCGAGGGCGCTGCGCAGTTCCTGGCAGGAAGCCGGTCCGTCATATTTGCGCACGTGGCTGGAAAGGGGGCCGTGGGGTCACGATCCGGCCTGGAACAAGGTGGCGCGCAACGCCTTCGACGTGTTCGTGGTTATGTACACGCTCCCCGCTCAAACCCAGGCCAAATTCGCATCCCATCTTCGCAGCCGGAAAACTCCGCCCGCGCGCCGCGTGTTTCAAACCTGGCTGCCTTCTTCAGCGGCGCTGGAAGCGGAGCTGAAATCCATCGACGACCGCATGCAGGAGGCGCACAAGGCGCTGATCCGCGCGAATTTGCGGCTGGTAGTGAGTGTCGCCAAACGGTACATCGGCCGCGGGATCGCCTTTTTGGATCTGGTGCAGGAAGGCAACCTCGGTTTGCTGCGCGCGGTGGAAAAATTCGATCCGATCCTGGGCTATAAATTCAGCACGTACGCCACCTGGTGGATCCGCCAGGCGATCAGCCGGGCGATCGCCGACCAGGCCCGGACGATCCGCATCCCCGTCCATATGGTGGAGACCATCAACCGGCTCACCCGGGCTCAGCGGCATATGATGCAGGAGCTGGAACGGGAGCCGACCAGCGAAGAGCTGGCGGTGGAGATGGATCTGCTGGAACCGGCGGACTCCGCCGAGGTGACCCGGCTCCGGGCGGCGCAAGAACCGCTTCCCGCCGCACTGGAGCAGAAGGTCCAGCGCGCCGTCGAGCGCGTGGACCGCATCCTCCGCCTGGCGCAGGAACCGATGTCACTGGAGACGCCCGTCGGCTCGGAGGACAGCAGCATCCTGGGGGATTTCATCGAGGATGAAAACGTGGTCACGCCGCTCGACGCGGCCTCGCGCGAACTCCTGCGCGACCAGATCCGCAATGCACTGCTGTACCTCAATGAACGGGAGCGGCAGGTCCTGGAATTGCGCTTCGGGTTGCTGGATGGACGGGACCATACACTGGAGGAAGTGGGGCAACGGCTGGGGGTCACCCGCGAACGGGTGCGCCAGATCGAAGCCAAGGCATTGAGAAAACTGCGCCATCCACGCAGCAGCCGCTCGCTGCGGGATTACCTGGGATAATTCACCGCCCAAGGAGATACTCATGTCCGAGGCCGTGGAAATCGCACCCGGAATTTATTGGATCGGAGTCAACGACCGGACAACGGATCTGTTCGAGGGGATATGGCCGATTGCGCGCGAGGGGGTCAGCTACAACGCGTATCTGATCCGGGACGAGAAGCTGGCACTGATCGACCTGGCCAAGGCGACAAAGGGGGAGGATCTACTGCGCCAGATCGACACGTTGGCGGACACCGCCGCGCTGGACTACGTGGTGATTAACCACATGGAGCCTGACCATACCGGAGTCCTGCGGTTGGTGCAGCGCCTGGCTCCGCGCGCGATATTCGTCTGCTCCGAGAAGGCTCGGGAAATGCTGGGTACCTTTTATGGCATAACCGAACGCATCCGCGTCGTGCACGATGGTGAGACGATTTCTCTGGGACGCCACGAGCTGAAATTCTTCGAAACGCCCTTTGTCCATTGGCCGGAAACGATGATGACCTGGGTGACACCGGGTGGGGTGCTCTTTTCCTGCGACGGTTTCGGGGGATTCGGCGCGCTAGAAGGCGCGATCTTCGACGACCAGCACGATTCGTTGGAGTATTACGAGCAGGAAGCGCTCCGCTACTACTCGAATATCGTCGCGCGGTACGGGCGCATGGTGCTCAAGGCAATCGACAAGCTCGCCGCGTTGCCCATCGCCGTCATCGCCCCCGCGCATGGCCTGGTTTGGAGAGGGCATCCGGAACGGATCGTCGAACTCTATAAGCAGTGGGCGGGCTATTCCCTGGGGGCGGACAAACCGGAAATCACACTGCTGTACGCCACCATGTACGGCGCCACGGAGACCATGATGAACGCTGTGGCGCGCGGCATAACGGCCGTCGGCGTGCCGATGCAGATTTTCGATGTGACCCACACGCACGTCAGCTATATCCTCCCTTCGCTGTACAGCCGCAAGGGCGTCGTCGTGGGCGCGCCGACCTATGAGGGGCATCTCTTCCCGGTCATGGCCTCGGTCCTCGCGATGGCCGAAGCCAAGCACTTGACCGGTAAAAAAGCCGCGTATTTCGGAAGTTTCGCATGGAGCGGCGGAGGGCAGGGGACGTTCCAGAAATTGGTCGAACCCCTAAAATGGGAAATACTGGAACAACTTGTTTTTCCCGGCAACCCGACTGCGGAGGATCTGAAAAAAGGGGAGGCCCTCGGAGCGGATTTTGCCCGGGCGATCCAAAAATCCGGCTTGGAAGGAAAAACCGATGGATAAATGGGAATGCACTGCTTGTGGATATGTCTACGATCCCCAGAAAGGGGACCCGGATCATGGTGTTCCACCGGGGACGCCTTTTGACAAATTGCCGGACGGTTGGGTTTGCCCGGAATGCGGCGCCGAGAAAAGTTTATTCGAAAAAATAAAATAACGGTGGTGTTTGCTCTCCGCGGAAATACCCGGCGCGTGACAGGCTACCCCCCTGTGTTTGTCGAAGGATCAAACGTTATCTTTGGCTTCCTCGGAACCTACTTCCCATACTTTGGCTGCCCGATCGACGAATAAAACCCCGTTGATATGATCGATTTCGTGCTGGAAGATGCGTGCCAGCCAGCCTTTGGCGTGGATCCGTACCGGGGACCCTTTGGCGTTGAATCCTTTTACGACAACTTCCCGGTTCCGCTCCACCTCGCCGGCGAACCCGGGGACAGAGAGACAGGCTTCGATGCCGGTCACTTTTTCACGCGAAGCGCGGGTGATTTCCGGATTGATCAGGGTGTATAAAACCGTTGGGAGAGGCGGAGAGCCTTCCGGCGGGTCTTGGTCGGGCTCGTCGGAGTATTCCACGACGATCACACGATGGCCGATACCGACCTGGGTGGCGGCCAGGCCCACGCCGGGCGCCGCACGCATGGTCTCCACCATATCGTCGATGAGCCGGCGGGTTTCCGGGGAAACCATCGCAACCTTTTTTGCTTTTTTTCTCAGCACCGGATCCGGAAGGGTCCGGATTTCCCGAAGCGCCATGTTTACTCCTGCTCCTGATCGCCGTCGGTCTTCCCCCGGGTCAGGTGGTGATATGTTTCGATCCAATCGGCGATTTCCTGGCTGCGCTGGTGGTGCTGGATTTGCGCAACCTTCCTCTTCTTCGCCTCCATCCGCCGGAAGATATCCTCCTGCACATGAATCGGATCGCTCACCTCGTCGAACGTGAAACTCACCTGCCCGACGGTCGCCTTCACGGTGCCGAAGTCCATCATCCGCGCCAGGAAGGAGGACCGGTCGTATTCCAGGCTGAGGATGTTTTCCAGTGCGGCCGATCTCCGTTCTTCATCCCCCAGCGGTTTGCGATGCAACGCCAGGATCTGCTCCGGCGTCACCTGGTATAGATCGTTGGCCCAATCCATATATTCGTAGACGGCCCATAACAAGCCCGCCAACAACACCCCCGCGGCGATTGCCGTCCCCGAAGGCCGGTCGATCGGAAACATTCCCGCAGAATTTAAAATCCCGAGCATCAACCCGAAGACCGCCAACAGGCCGGGGAGGAACAGGTTTCGGAAGAGGAAGAAATGGTGTTTGCGATAGGTGATGGTTTCGCCGTTCACCAGACGGGTCTGCATCGGGCCCAAGGTATCGGTCTGGGGAGGAGAGGTCTCAGAAGAAGAAACAGTTTCCTCCCGGCGGATTTCGGCAGTCTCTCCGCCGTTTAATCGCTGGGCAAGCAGCCTGTTGATCTCTTCGCGTTCGTTCCGTTCTTCGGACTGCTGCCGGTCTTTCCAGATCCTCTCGAGCAATCGGGCGACCGTGGTTGGGTGGGGGACGGATTCAAAGACGATCGGCCGGGTGAAGGTATTCACCACGACATCCCCGTATCCCAACGGCCGCTGTCGTAGGGTGCTGGAAACCGATACGGATTGGATCATGCTCAGCGGCGCCTCCTGGCGGTCGTCGTAGACCAGGGGAACCCTGCGGATCGCCACCACGCGGCGATTGGTGATCAGATAATAGTCGTTCCCCCAATCCACCGCCGACCAGATCCCATATGCCAGCGAGAAGAAAATCCCCGCCGCCGAAAGCGCGTACGCCCATTGCGGCCAGAGCCGGAAGTGGATGATGGGGATCGAAACCAGACTGATCAATCCCAGCAAGACCGGGAGGGCTAGGCCGGGAAAGAGCAGCATGCTGGATTTGCGGGTTGCCAGAAACACCGCCTCGTCGGGCTCCAGGAAGGGAAAAGCCACGGAACGGACCAACCGCCTGCCGCGGGCGACGGTGCGAAGGATCTCGTCCGCCTTCGGCAGAAAACGCAACCGGGCGCGCAGGTTTTCTGAGGAGGCGCGCAGCACAGCCGCTTCGCTTTCCACATAGGCCGTGGCGTGCCGCCGCGGGAGCCCGAGCAGAGCCTCCTCCCCGAACACTTCTCCGGGATTGAGCAGGCGGACTTGTTCCTCCTTCGATCCGCGCCGGTGCCATAAACTGATCGTGCCGGACAGCAGAAAATAGAAATAGCGGGCACTCTCATCCTCACGGTAGACGTCCTTACCTTGGACGAGCTGTTTTTCTTCGAACAGCTTCTCCAGTGCGGCGGCTTCCTCCGGCGGGAGATCGGCCAACAGAGGAAAGGAAGTAATTCCTGGATGTGGAAGGTCGGGTGAACTCATGATGGGGTGTTGATCACCTCAACCCAATTTTAGCACTGGAAGTATCCAAATTGAAAAACCACATCGGATCAGTTGACGGAAGGGCCGAAATCGCGTTGGATGACCATGTGTGTGATCGGAATAGATTAGGGACGGCTGTTCCACAGGATGATCATGATCTTTGGACAGTGATATTGTAGGAGGACTCTGGGAGCGTCATTGGGGGAGTAAATTCCATCCGGATGAATATAAATAACCCGGGGAACAGTGCACCGATGATATACGGATTTTTGGATCCATCTTCGGAGCCAAGGGCTCTATTCCGCGTCGGAAGAATGTTTGGGATTCTTCTTGAAGACTAGTGGTTGTTGGATTGGCTCGGATTCTACGCGTCCCGGTATTTTGAATCGTCCAATTCCTTTTTGAGTTTTTCTTCCGCCGGAGTCTCCGGTACCTGACCCCGCGCGACCTGTACCTCGGCCTGTTCGGCGGCGCGCAATTCGCCCAGGGAGACTCCGCGGACAAAGCCCCACCTTCCGCAATATGGGCATCGCTCCAGGCGGGCCACAACCAGCCGCAAACTGAAAATGCTGAAGGCAAACGGCCGACCGCATTTGGGGCAGACGGTTCCCCCCAGGATATATTGGCGTGGCGTGCCGGGAGCCAGGTTGACGGTTTTCCGTCCACTGAGGAGGGGGACAACCGCAGCCAGGATTACCACCGCGAAGACGATGACCAGTATCGGGATCACGAATCCCAGCCCGGCCTGGGTCCCTGCCGACGCCGAGACGAACGTTCGGTCGATCTTCGGGGAGGAGAGCTCTTCTCCGTCGGAGGTGTATCCGACGGCGGAGAAGGAATGTGCGCCCAGAGGATAATTGTCGGTTACGAATTGAAGGTTGAAGGGCGCTTTGTCGACCTCGCCGATCTTCGTCTTGTCGATGAAGAATTCCACGCGCGTCAGCGTCGAGGGCCCGCTGGCATGCAGACTGAACGTGCCTTGAATGTCGCCGCCGAATCCCCCGTAACCGAAATCACGGGAAAGGCTCAGATTCAGCGTTTCGCCTTGCGCGAGTGCCGCGGAGACGAATACCAAGCTCAGGAACAAAGCCAGGAGAAGACCGAATTTAATTTTTTTCATGGTTTCACTTCCATCGGGTGAGGATCGATTCGCGCTGGAACAACCGCGTAGCAAGGTAAAACATCAACACGTCGAATGCCGCCAGGACCACCGCCGTTACGGAAATGATCCCCGTGTTCAGCACGAAAAGCCCGGAGATCTGTCCAAAAAAACCGGCCAGCACCGGCATGATAACGACCGTCGAGACTTGCTCGGCGACACGCGGATCGTTGACGCGGGAGGATACCATCAGCGAAAACGTCACCGCCATCAGCGCCAGGAGCGGACCGACCGCGATGATGGCGATCAGCCAGCGGGCTTCGAGCAGGACTCCCAGCATCACGGGATTGGCCAGGATGATCCAGGCGCCCAATGCGAAAATTCCGTAAGCGCCGTACGTCGCAATCACCGCCGGAATGACCGCCGCTAGACATTTGCCGATCAGCAGCTCCAGCGTGGTGATCGGAGTGGCCAGGAGCGGCTCAAGGCTGCGGGTGGTTTTTTCGCCGACGACCGAATAGGCGGCGATCGCACCCGGGATGGCCACGGGAATGATCATGAACAGCACTAGGAACTGGCTGAGAATATACACGCGCATGCAGTCAGCGCCGCTCAATGTGCTCGAACAGACGGCGGCCATTTGCGCGGGAAGTTCGCCGGATGCGGAATTCCCGGCCGCCGTTGCGGTACCCCGCATGCTATAGAGAACGGCCAGCGGAATGGCCGTCATCAGCAGCGGCAGGAAGACCACCGTGAAAATCACCAGGCGGTTTTGAAAAACTTCCATCCATTCTTTTCGGATGATCGTCAGGATCTTTTTCATCTCCGCCTCACGCGTTCTTCATTAGCTGCAGATAGACGTCCTCCAGCGAATGCCGCAACTCGCCGACGAACATCACGTCCGCCCCGGCCCGGACAAGTTCCCGGATTAGGTCGGGGTTATGCGCCTCGGGATCCTCGAGGTTGACCACCAACTTGTTTTCCACCACGCTGACCTCGCGGACAAACGCCAACCGGCGCGCCGCGTCGGCAAGTTTTTCATCCGCCGCCCGCAGATGGATTACCACCTTCCGGCCAAAGACCGAATTGCGTAATCTCGCCGGCGTATCCACAACCAATAGGCGGGTCTTGAACACGCCGACGCGATCGCACAAGCGGTCGGCTTCATCCAGGTTGTGGGTGCAGAGAAAGATCGTGCGCCCTTCCTTTTTAAGTTCGGCGATGAACTCGCGTACCAGGTGTGAGGCTTCCGGATCGAGCCCCGCCGTCGGCTCGTCGAGGAACAGGATGCGCGGCTCATGCAAGAGCGCCCGGGCGATGGCCAATTTTTGTTTCATGCCTTTGGAGAAGGTTCCGGCGGCGTCCATGCGCCGGTCCCACAATCCGAGCATTTTCAAATACTTCTCGACCTGGCCGCGGACGTCCGCCACCTCGTACAGCTCGGCGTAGATCTTCAGGTTGTATTCGGCGGAGAGATTGTCGTACATGCCCGGTGTCTCGGTCAGCAGACCGACTGTGCGGCGGATATCGGTATCCTGCCGGCCGATCGCAAATCCGCCCACCGTCGCTGAACCGAGGGTCGGGCTGATGAGGCTGGTGAGCATCCGCACCGTCGTCGTTTTTCCGGCGCCGTTGGGGCCGAGGAAACCGAACACCTCGCCTT
>PLND01000086.1:0-224 GCA_003141675.1 Anaerolineae bacterium | reverse complement strand
TTGGGCGTGAAGACCGGCGCGGGCGGAACGGCAGGCGGAAGATTTTCCTCGGGGGGCTCGGGCTGGCGCAGGAGGAGGATTAGCATCAGGCTGATCAGCGCGAACGCGCACGCGAGCACTTCGGTCGGAAGGGCGCCGCCGTGGACCGAGAGCCAAACGGCTCCGGCATCCAACGCGGCATGATAAAGTACCGCCAACCACACCCAGAACCATTGCCTGCGCGT
>PLND01000021.1 GCA_003141675.1 Anaerolineae bacterium | reverse complement strand
CTGATCGGCGATTCGATGCTGGCCGGCAACGGATTTGCGCTGATGATCGTCATCGCCTTCACCGTGGGTTTGGCGGTGCTTGGAACCACACTGGCGGCGATGAACACCGCCGTCCGGATTTCCTTCGCCATGGCGCAGGATAAAGAGATGCCGGGCTTGATGGGAATTCTGCACGGGAAGTACGCGACGCCTTATGTGGGAATCTGGCTGCTGGTTGGTGTATCGGCCGTCTTCGGCGCGATCGGATCGCAGAATGTAACCGCTCTGATGGGAATCACGCTGGCTTCGAACTTCGGCACGTTCGTCCTGTACGCGCTGATCTGCGGATTGACGTTCGTGGCCTTTGCCGGCAGGAGCGATTTCCGCGCGTGGAAACACGCGTTCATTCCGGCGCTCGGGCTGATCGGCAATGTCGGAATGCTACTGGCGATCGCTCTGGTCGGACTCGCCAGCGGGGGCACATCCCAGAGCGCGACCGTGGTCGGGCTGGGCATTTCCATCCTTTGGGCGGTTGTCAGCGGCATCTATCTGGTCTGGAACAGCCGCGCGCAGGGAAAGCCGATCCTGCCCTCGACGCGATCACTCGCGGTGAAATAACCGGTCTTCTCCTTTCTGCTTCCGGCGGGGGGCCGCCCCCGCCGGACGGATTTTTTTGGAGGCGACACAATGGGATTTGACGTGCGGATGCAAACAGCGGTGCTTCCCTCCGCAGGATCGCCGCTGCGCTCCTTGCTTTCCACATCGCTGGAGATTTCCACGGTGCTTACCGCCATTGGAATCAGCGACACCGGCACGCAGCGAAGCGACAATCAGGACGCCTTTCGCATGGCCGGTCCGTCCGAACACGACGCCCGGCTGCGCGCGCTTTTTGCCGTCGCCGACGGTATGGGCGGGCTGCCGCAGGGCCGGTTTGCCAGCCACGTTGCCCTGCAGGTGTTCTTTGAATCCTTCCTGCGCAATACTTCCTCCAAAACGGAAAGTGCGTTGCGGCGCTCGATGGAGGAAGCGCACTTCGGGCTGCAGCAGGCGATGCAGAAGCTCGGGATCCCTCAGATGGGAACGACGCTTACCGCTGTTTGCGTGGAAGGATCACGCTTGTATTTGGCGCACATCGGCGACAGCCGGGCCTACCTTATCCGCGGCCGCCGGGCTGAATGCCTGACGCGCGATCACACCACGGTGGGCGAGATGGTGCGGATGCACATTCTCACGCCGGAAAAAATCCGCGGCCACGACCGCCGTTCGGAGCTGACCAAGGGGCTGGGATTAGGATTGTTTATCCAACCGGATATCTTCCGCCTGGACCTGCTCGCAGGCGACCGAATAGTGCTCTGCACGGATGGAGTCTGGTCGGCGGTGGAAGATGGGGAGATCGCGGACGCATCCTCCGGGGAGGAATCCTCCCGAGAGTTCGGGCGGGCGCTGGTCGACCTGGCAATGGAGCGCGGCAGCGACGACAACGTCTCGGCGATCGTCATCCAGCTGAATTCGCTTCCCGAAGGGGAATCGAATCCGCAACCTCCGCTGCGCCGCGCACTCGACCGCTTACTTCACCGAAAACCGTCCGCGCCCAAAGACCCGATGCTATAATTCGGAGACCTATGTTCAAAACGGGAGATCGATTCGACGGTTTTGAGATCCGATCACACATCGCCCGCGGCGGGATGAGCGACATCTATCGTGCCTTCGATCCGGCGGCGCAACGCGATGTGGTGCTCAAGATTCCGGACGCGTCGGGGCTGGGCGATCCGGTCCAATTCGAGCGATTCCAGCGCGAATTGGAGGTAATCCAATCGCTCCATCATCCGACGATCCAAAAAGGGCTCGGGTCGGGCATATTCGAGCGGACTCCTTATCTGGTGGCGGAGTACGTGGAAGGGCGTTCGTTGCGCGAGATCCTAGATTCGGAAGCGCCGCTGGCACCGGAACGAGCCGTCGACTTGATCCGGAAAATCGCCGACGGGATCGCCTACTGCCATGAACATGACGTCATCCACCGGGATCTCAAACCGGAGAACATTCTCGTCACCGCCGCCGGCCAGCCGGTTATTTTGGATTTCGGGTTGGCGCTGAACCGCAAGGGCCGGCGGGTAACCTATCCCAAATTTTCATCGATCGCCGGAACGCCCGAATATATGGCGCCCGAGCAGGTGGACGGACAGCGCGGGGATAAACGCACCGATGTGTATGCCGTGGGAATTATTCTCTACGAGATGCTCGCGGGACAACCGCCGTACGGGGGCGATAATCCGATGGCGGTGATGACCCAGCACCTCTACCGGCCCATCCCCCGCCTGGACAAAGAACGGCCGGCGGTTCCCGAACCGCTGGCGGCCGTCGTCATCCGCTGCCTGCAGAAAAAACCGGACGACCGGTTCGAGGATATGCGCGCCTTCCTGCAAGCGCTCGATCATCCGGAAACGGTCGACCTTTCCATTCTGGAAACGGCCGGCGGCAGTCCCGCCGGCAACCCCTACCTGCGCAACCAGGTACTCCTGGCGCTGGCGATCAGTCTGGGAATATTACTCGCCATCACGCTCCTGGCGCTTGTCCTCCAATGGGTCCGGACCGGGAGATTCTGAAAATTGGCGGCTAGATCCACCGCTTTGGATTCTATTCGTCGTCATCGCATACCAATCGATGAAAATTCAACTAATCTGTCATTGCGAGCCGCGTTAGCGGCGAAGCTCCCGGCCTCGCCCGGTGGGCTTACCGAGGCGGGGCAATCTCCAAATCGCGCCCGATTGAATCCCCTCAACCAATGACATGGATGATTCTAAAGCCAATATAAAAACCGAATTGCTTCGTCGCCTCCGAGCCCAAAGCCAGCAGGCTCGGAGGCTCCTCGCAATGACAACTTCCTATCACCCCTTTACATCCACTCCTTCGTCGATCACCCTTTAGGATAAAAAAGAGCCCGCTTTGGCGGGCTCTTTTTTTGTTGTCATTCGGTGAAAAAGTTATCCAGTTCCATTCCGACCGCGACGTTTACTTCCTCTCCCCCGCTCACCCGTTTGGCGTCGATATCGTCCGGATACATCAGGGCTTCGTGTCCGCGCTCGCCGGTGCGGATGCGGACGACCTGCGATACTGGGTAGATGAAGATCAATCCGTCGCCGATCTTTCCGGTCGTGGCCGCTTCGCGGATGGTTTGAATGGTTTTTTCCACGTTGTGGTCGCTCAGAATGATGTTGATCTGCACCCGCGGAAGCATGTCCACCTGGTAGCTCCCGTTCCGCCCCGAAAGCGTGATCCCGCCCTGGCGGCCGTGTCCGCGCACTTCGAAGGTGTTCATTCCGACGATGCCGATTTTGTGCAGGGCGTTTTTCACGTCCTCAAGTTTTTCCTCGCGGATGATGGCTTCGATCTTTTTGGTCATACAGGTTTCTCCTTTGAAAATTCTCAGGCGTACGCCGGTTCCCCATGCTCGCTGATATCGAGCCCGACTTCCTCTTCGTTGCTGGTCACGCGTAGGCCGACCGCGCGGCGCAGGATCTGCGCGATTACAAAGGTCATGCCGAACGCGAATAAGATCGAAACCGTAACGGCCGCGGCTTGGATCAGCAGCTGGCCGGGATTGCCCGCAAGCAGCCCGTTGGCGCCGGAGGGATTTACAAGTTTGGTGGCGAAGATCCCCGTCGCGAGAGCGCCCCAGGTTCCCCCCATGCCATGGCAGGCCCACACGTCGAGCGACTCGTCGAGGTTCATCTTCTTGCGAAGTTTGATGCAGGAATAGCTGATCGGTGCGGCGACGGCGCCGATAACGATCGCCGACGCCGGTGTGACGTACCCGGCGGCCGGCGTGATGGCCACCAGTCCCACCACCGCGCCGGTGACCACGCCCAAAACGCTGGGTTTGTTGTCACGCCAGGAAATGAACATCCAACTCAAGGCCGCGGCGGCCGCGGCGGTATTGGTGGTCACCAACGCGTTCACCGCTATGCCATTCGCGGCAAGCGCGCTGCCCCCGTTGAACCCGAACCATCCCATCCACAGGAGCCCCGCCCCCAGGACGGTGAAGGGGATGTTATGCGGCTCCATTGGTGCTTTTCCATATCCTTTGCGTGCGCCGATCACCAGTGCAAACGCCAGCGCCGAGAAACCCGCCAGCACGTGAACCACGGTTCCGCCGGCGAAATCCAACGCGCCCAATTGGCGGAGGAACCCGCCCGCCCCCCACACCCAATGCGCGACCGGATCGTAAACCAGCGTCGCCCACAGCAGGGTGAAGAGCAAGTAGGTTTTGAAGCGCACGCGTTCCACAAACGCCCCGGTGATGAGGGCCGGGGTGATGATGGCGAACATCATCTGGAAAGCGGCGAACGCCAGATGCGGGATGGTCGCGGCGTAGTCGGGATTGGGCGCGGCGCCCACTCCCTGCAAGCCGAGGAAGGAGAAGCCGCCCAAGAGGCTGCCAAATCCTTTTCCGAAAGCGAGGGAATACCCGAAGAGCACCCACTGGATGCTGATTAACGCGATGGTGATGAAACTCAAATTGAGCGTGGAGAGCACGTTCTTCCTGCGGACCATTCCGCCGTAGAAAAACGCGAGCGCCGGAGTCATCACCAGCACGAGCGCGGTGGAGATCAAAACCCACGCGGTGTCTCCCGAATTAATTTCGGGCATGCTTCCTCCTCGGAAAATAAAAATCCCCAGAGGGAAAAACAGCCTCCGGGGGCGTCATGGCCGATCGATAGTTTTATATTTTATTGGTTTCATTTTCGCCCATCCGGTCATTTAAGGCAATCACCCATTCAGGGGCTTTTCGATGCGGGAGTCCCCCCATCCCGCTATTTGTCCTTCCATTATCGGGAAAGCGGAGCAAGAGACCGGATCGATCCGCTTTCCGTTGTCCCCCAAACGGGTTAAGGATCCAGATGGCCCGCCATCGGGGCGACGGATTCCCCTCGGCGACCTAGAATGAGGAAAGATCAAGGCCGGAAAAACAGCGTGAAATCCGGCTTTTTCTTTCGGAAACCAGGTGTATCTATGTGTAGGATCGCCGCAATAAAATCCAGAAATCCCCTTCCTCCCGCGCCCGTTCTGCAAATGATGATCGCCATGCAGAAAGGGCACGACAACTCCGGATTCGCCATGGTGATGCAGGACCTCGACGGCGTGTTCGCCGGACGGAAAGATTTGCCGTTGCTTTCGATGGCCTGTACGCCCGCCGGGCTGGAACAAGCCGATGAGGCGATGGATCGGTTGGGATTCGAGCTGCAATTTGACTGGCGGCCGGAAGTCGATCCTTCCGAGCAGTTGGATATCCAGCGCATGCCGCTCTACGTGTTCCGCAATTACCAGTATCCGGAAACCTTCCGGATCCGGCCAATGGAAGAGCGGAAGAAACTCCTCGTGGATACCCGGCTCGCCCTGCGGAAGCTGCTGGCCGAAAGCAACCAGGGTTACGTGTATTCGTTCTGGCCGGACGTACTAACCCTGAAGGAAATCGGCGACCCGCGCGATATCGCCGAAGCCTTCCACCTGTGGAAAGACAATCAACCCCTGCAGGCCCGGGTGATCAGCGCCCAATGCCGGCAGAATACGAACTACCAGATTGTCCGCTACGCCGCCCATCCATTCTTCCTCGAGGGGTACACGCTGATGGGCAACGGCGAAAACACCTTCTACCAGAAGAACCGAGATTTTCAACAGCGGCTCAACCCGGCCTACACCGGTTTCGAATCCGACACCCAGTGCTTTCTCTATACGCTGCATTACGTGGTCGACACCCTCGGCTGGCCGATCCAATATTACAAGCACGTCATCACCCCGCTGCCCTTCGAGGAGATGGCTCGGCGGCCGGACGCCCCGGTCCTGCAGGAAATCCGCCAGGCCTGCCAGCATCTGGAGATTAACGGACCCAACACTGTGATTTTCGTTCTGCCCGACGGAAAGATGGGTATCGCCTGCGACGCGAAAAAACTGCGCCCGGTGGTGGTGGGCAGGGACGACGACATGGTGGTCGCAGCCTCGGAAGTATGCGGGGTCAACATGATCCTCCCCGATCGCAACAGCGAGGCGGACGTCTACCCTGGCGAGCGCGAGCTGGTTATCGTGGATTCGAGCCTGGAGGTGCAGCGATGGCCGCAATAATGGAGGCCCGGATCGACCAGGAACAGATCAAGAAAAACGGCCACGGCAAGCAGGAGAAATCCGGCTTCCCCTACGCCGCTAAAGTTTTCGTTCGGGACTCCAATGCGGTCGATTTCCCCTGGAAGATCGCCTGGAATTCCGAGACTTGCATCCGCTGCGGGGCCTGCGTCGCCACCTGCACTTTTGATTCACTGCAACCCCGCCTGCAACGGCGCGGCCGATCCGTTTCGGTTGGAAATCTTCCCCGGCCGGCGGAAGCAGCGGACGTGATGATCGCGGTCCGGCAGGTGAACGATCTGGCGCATTACTGCCGCGGCTGCGGGATGTGCGAAAAAGTCTGCCCGACCGGATCGATCCGCCCCGTGGCCAACGGACGCAACCGCTTTCCGGTAGTGGCGCGCAAGGGAGGTTCGCCGATAAAGCGCGGCGGACGCGCGCACCTGATCCCCGGACGCGTCCTGGATTCGATCAAGGTCGGACGAATCAGCCAGATGACCGATCCCTCGCTGGACGCCGCACGACACACCTTCGATATGCTCACTGCGCTCGGCCGCGGCCTGCCGGCCGACAAACTCCCACTCAAAGTGGAAGACGGCCGTCTGGTATCGACCGGATGGTCTCCGCCGATGCACTGGGTCTATCCGATACTGATCGGCGACATGTCGATCGGCGCGCTTTCCTGGCGGATGTGGGAGGCGCTGGCGCTGGCGGTGGGCTACCTCAACGAGGAATACCACCTGCCGGTGCGGATGTGCTCCGGCGAGGGCGGGATGCCGGTGAAACTGCTCACCTCGAAGTATCTACAATACATGATCATTCAGATCGCCTCCGGCCATTTCGGCTGGAACCGGATCATCAAAGCGATGCCTCAGATGGTAACCGATCCGGCCGCGATTCTGATCAAGATCGGCCAGGGCGCCAAACCCGGCGACGGCGGATTGCTCCCGGCGGAGAAGGTGGCCGAACATATTCAGGCCATCCGCGGCGTACCGCACGCCGACCTGCTCAGCCCGCCCAACCATCAGGGGCTATACAGTATCGAGGAAAGCGTCCAGAAGATGTTTCTGAGCATGAACGCCGCGTTCCAGTTCCGCGTTCCGGTAGCGATCAAAGTGGCGGCCAGCTCGACCTCGGTTTCCGTATTCAACAACCTGGTGCGCGATCCGTACCACATCGTCGGCGGATTCTTCATGGACGGGATCCAGGGCGGGACCGGCGCTGCGCACGAAGTCAACCTCGACCATTCCGGACATCCAATCCTGAGCAAACTGCGCGACTGCTACCTGGACGCGGTAGCCCAGGGGCGGCAGGGGCAGATTCCGATCTTCGTCGGCGGGGGTTTCGGCGAAACGGGGAATCTGGCCGCGGATGCGTTCAAGGCCATCTGCCTCGGCGCCAGCGGTGTCTTCGCCGCGAAGATCTTCCTGCAGATTGCGGGATGCGTGGGCGACGAGAAAGGCCGTTGCAACGCCTGCAACACCGGGCTTTGCCCGGTGGGAATCTGCACCCAGGATCCCTCGCTCGTGGCGCGGTTGGACGTGGACGCGGCCGCGCAAAACATCGTCGATTATTTCCTGGCCGTCGATCAGGAATTGAAAAAGCTGATGGCGCCGATCGGCAATTCCAGCCTGCCCATCGGGCGCAGCGATGCGCTGATCTCGATGGATAAGGCGGTCGCCGACCGGTTGCAGATCGGGTACGCATGCTGACCCTTCCCCTGCTCCCCCGGCCCCTCTCCCCCTTCCCATAATGNNGACCTTTACCGATAACCATCGCGCTTCCACGCAAGAACTCCTGCAGCGGATTTACTCCGCCATGGCCGAGGGCGAAACCGAATTCGTCATCGACGCATCCGGCCAGCACGACATCGGCGGTCCGCTCTGGAGCCGGCTCGGGCGCGAACTGCACTTCACGGTGACCAACCCCGGCCAGCGGGTCGGGTCGATGGGCATGCCCGGAACCGAGATCGTAGTGAACGGCTCGGCTCCGGCCGACGTCGGCTGGCTCAACGCCGGCGCGCGGATCATCGTGCGCGGCGACGGCGGCGACACAACCGGCCATTGCGCGGCCGACGGGGTTATCTACATCGGCGGCCGGGCCGGTACGCGTACCGGGTCCCTCATGAAGCACGATCCATCCTATGCCCCTCCCCAACTTTGGATTCTCAAAAATACCGGATCCTTCTCGTTCGAATTCATGGGCGGCGGCATAGCGGTGGTGTGCGGATACGATTGCGAGGGACTCCCCTCGGTGCTCGGGCAGCGCGCCTGTATCGGCATGGTCGGCGGAACGATCTACGCGCGCGGCCCGGTGGAAGGACTGGCCGACGGAGTGAAGGTGATCGAGACGCTCGCGGAGGAGGACTGGCGGTACCTCGAGAAAGGCTTGCCGGTTTTTCTGGAAGCCGTCGGCCGTCCGAATCTGCTCGACACCTTGCATCAGCGTGGGGAATGGAAAAAAATCCTCGCCAAAAATCCGCAGGAACTGAAAGCCGGCAAATCCCATCTCCCCATGTCGGAATTCCACTCCACCCACTGGGTGGAAGGTGGACTCTTCAGCGACGTGCTGACCGATTCCGGCGAGGTCGTGCCTCTCGTCCCCACCGGAAAATTCCGGACCGGCATGCCGGTCTGGAACAACGCCGTGTTCGCCGCACCGTGCGAGTACGCCTGCCCGAACGGTATCCCCACCCAGGACCGCATCAACCTGCTGCGCAAAGGGTGCATCCGGGAAGCGCTCGAACTGGTATTGCAATACAGTCCTTTCCCCAGTTCGGTGTGCGGCGCCGCCTGCCCCAACCCATGCATGGCCGCCTGCACCCGCGGAGCTGTGGATTTCGCGGTGCTCACCGGCCCGCTCGGAAAATATTCGGCCGACATTCCCGCCCCCAGCCAGGCCGCACCGTCCGGGAAAACATTCGCCATTATCGGTGCGGGCGCCGGCGGACTCTCCGCCGCCTGGCAACTCGCGTTGCGCGGCCATCAGGTGACGATCTATGAACAGGATCGCATCCTCGGCGGAAAAATGGCATCCGTCGTGCCGGAAGAGCGGCTGGAAAGAAGCCTGGTCGAGAAGGAGATCCAGCGGGTCCTAGCCTTGGGCGTGGAAGTGCGCACCGGCGTAACGGTGGACCGGGCGCTCTTCGAAGAACTTCGCCGCGCATGTGACGGATTGATTATCGCCGTCGGCGCCGGTGTGCCACGCGCGTTGCCCTTTCCCGGAAGCGAGCGGGCGGTTTCCTCGCTGGAGTTCCTCACCGCCGCCAAGGCCGGGCGGTTGCCGATGGATCTTTCCGGAAAGAACGTCATCGTCGTCGGGGCGGGCGACGTTGGAATGGATGTCTGCACCGCCGCCTGGAAAAACGGAGCCCGCAGCGTGACCGCGGTGGACGTACGCGAACCGGCTTCTTCCGGACGCGAACGGGCCGCCGCGCTTGCGCTTGGCACGCGCATCCTCTGGCCGCTGACGGTCCGTGAGTATCGGGACGGCCAGGTGGCTTTTGAGAACGGCAATCCTCCGCTTCCCGCCGACGCGGTTGTCGTCGCTATCGGGGAAGTGCCCGATCTGGGCGCGATCCCGGACGATTTTCCGCGCGTGAAAAAATTCTATCTGGAAACCGACCAGTACGGACGGACGCGGGATCCCAAGGTGTACGCGGTCGGCGACGCGGTGAAACCCGGTTTGCTCACGGAAGCCATCGGCGCGGGGCGGATCGCGGCCCTCGCGGCCCATGCTGACGCCACCGGCGATCCATTCGTCCTTCCGCACAAAGAAGTCATTCCCCCCGAGCTNNTGCATCTCGTGCGGCACCTGCCGGGATTGCTCCATTTGCGTATCGGTCTGCGGCCAGAAGGCCATCCGGCGGGTGGAAGATTCGCGCGGGAACATAGAGTTCACGGTTGACGAGGACAAGTGCACCGGATGCGGATTCTGCGCCGCCGCNNCGGTTCGCATGCGATCGAAGATCAAAGTCTCACCGCAAAGACGCAAAGCGCGTAAAGAAATATTTATAATTTCTTCGCGTACTTTGCGTCTTGGCGGTTAAAGGTTTAAGATTTTCAAAACGGCAATGAACAATTATCCCATCCCCCGAAGCTCGATTGTCGTCTCGTTGCGCGAAATCGCCCAGGCGCTTTCAGCCGCCTGGGATCTGGATCCTACTCTCGATCTGATCGCGCGGCGCACCAACCATGTGATGGGGACGGATTCCTGTTCGATTTACCTGTTGGAACCGGACGGGGAAATCCTGCGGCTGCGCGCTTCCACGCGCCTCGCGCGCGAATCGCTCGGGCGCGCCTCGCTTCGGATGGGGGAAGGATTGACGGGTTGGGCCGCCCGCGAAGGGAAACCGGTGGCCGTGCGCGAAGCCAAACGCGATCCGCGCTTCAAGCTGCTGCCCGAGACCAACGAAGAAGGATTGAAATCCCTGCTGGCCGTGCCCCTCACCAACCGCGGGCGCGTGATTGGCGCGATGAATGTCCAAACTTCGGAATTCCACGATTTTTCTCCCGACGAGGAGGAGCTTCTGATGCTCATCGGCGACCTGGCCGCCGGAGCTCTCGACCGCGCCATCCTGTACGACAACATGAACCGGCGGCTGGAGGAACTGACCACGCTCGCCAAGGTAAGCCAGACGGTCACCTCCCAAATGGTCCCGGGCGAAATGCTGGAGCTGGTGGCGGAGATGACCGCACAGACGATGGGCGTCGAGGTGTGTTCGCTGCAACTGATCGACGAGGAGCGCGGCGAGCTGGTGATGCGCGCCGCCTGGAGCCGCAATCAGACCTACCGGCGCCGCCCGCCGCTGCGGGAGGGCGAGGGAGTAATGGGCGAAGTGATCCGCGAACGGAAACCGATCATGGTCGCCGATGTACGCACCGATCCCCGCTACCGCTATAAGGAGATGGCCCGCGAGGAAGGCTTGGTGTCCATGCTGGCCGTGCCGTTGATCGTCCGCGAGAAGGCGATCGGGGTGATGGCCTGCTACACAACGCACCCGGAGGTATTTACGCCGCAGCAAACCGCGCTGCTCTCGACCCTGGCCAATCAGACTGCGCTAGCCATCGAGAATGCGCGGCTCGCCACCAGCGCCGCGGTAGTGCGCGAGATGCACCACCGCATTAAAAACAATCTGCAAACCGTCGCCATGCTGCTGCAGATGCAAAGCGGAGAAGCCGCGGATCCGTCTCTGGCGACCGTCTTCCGCGCCAGCATCGGGCGAATTCTGAGCATCGCCGCGGTGCACGAAGTGCTCTCGCGGCAAGGCTTCCGCCTGGTGGACGTCAAACAGGTGGCCGAACGGATCGTCCGGCTCACATCGCAGAACATGGTCCGGCCGGGACTAGCGGCGGCGATTTCAGTGGAAGGGGAAGCCATCCTGCTGCCATCCCGCCCGGCCACGTCGCTGGCTCTGGTGGTCAACGAACTTCTCCAGAACGCGCTCGAGCACGCCTTCGCCGGCCGGGCCGAAGGACGCGTGCGAATTCTCCTGGGCCGCACGCCCGAGGGAACCCTGGTGGAAGTGGAAGACGACGGCGTGGGATTCTCGCAGGGCGCGCCCTCCTCCCGGCTGGGGCTGGACATCGTCCAAACCCTGGTTCGCGACGATCTTAGCGGAACGATCGAATTCCACAGCGACCCGAAGGGCACCCGGGCGGTATTGCGCATCCCGCGCATGGACGAATTTCAGGAGGCGGAATGAGGAAACTGAAGATTCTGGTCGCCGAAGACGAATCGCTCATCCGCCTGGGGCTCAAGAGCATGCTCACAACCCTCGGCCACGAAGTGCTGCTCGCGGTCGACGGGCACGAAGCCCTCAATCAATTTCATGCCCGCTCGCCGGACCTGGCGATCCTCGACATCCGCATGCCCTTCACCGACGGGCTCGCGGCCGCCAAGGCGATGTACCGTCACCGCCCGATCCCGATCCTGATTCTGACAGCCTTTGGCGAACAGGATCTGATCGAGAAAGCCGCCGCGCTGCCCGTGCAGGGATATCTGATCAAGCCCGTGGATGAACGGGACCTGGCCGCGGCGATCGAGGTGGCGGTTGCGCGCTTCGAAGAATCCCAGGCCACCGCGAGAGAGAGCGCCGAACTACGCGACGACCTGGAGACCCGCAAAGTGGTGGACCGCGCCAAGGGAAAGCTCATGCAACAGGGCAAGACCGAGGAGGAAGCCTACCGGGCGATCCAGGAGTTTGCCCGCTCGCGGCGAGTCACGATGCGCGCGGCGGCGGAAGACGTACTGCGCAAGCCGCCGGCGTAGCCCTCCCGCCTCCTCTCCCCTGAACCCTCTGTACTATAATCGACCTATGCTCCCGGAAAAAATCGGACGATATCAAATCCTCGAGAAGCTCGGATCCGGCGGAATGGCGGTGGTATATCTGGGACAGGACGCCGTCTTCGAACGTCCGGTGGCAATTAAGGTTCTGGCTTCCAACCTCGGCGCCGATCCGGATAATCGCAAACGCTTCCGCCGCGAAGCCAAGGCCATCGCACTGATCGAACACACGGCCGTCGTTCCGGTTTACGAGTACGGCGAGGACGGCGAACTGCTGTATCTCGTCATGCGTTACATGCAGGGCGGTTCGCTTAAGGACCGCCTCTCCCACGGCCCGGTGCCGCTGGAGTTTGCCTCCGCCGTCAACACGCGCATAGCCTCCGCGCTGGACAAAGCCCACTCCATGGGGATGATCCACCGGGACATTAAACCCGGGAACATTCTCTTCGATCTGGAAGAAAATCCCTACATCACCGATTTCGGGCTGGTGAAGCTGGTGGAAGCCAGCGTGCAGCTCACCCACAGCGAATTCTTCGGCACGCCGGCCTACACTAGTCCGGAACAATGCCAGGGGGAAAAAACCATCGACGCGCGCGCCGACACGTATTCCCTGACCGCTGTTTTTTTCCACATGGTCACCGGCTCGCCCCCCTATCAATCGAAGAACGCCATGGCGCTGCTAATGAAACATATCTCCGATCCCATCCCGCGCCTGACCGATACCGCGCCGGGCCTGCCCTCCGCGCTGCAATCCGTCATCGACCGCGGCATGGCGAAATCCCCCTCCGACCGGTATGCCTCCACGGGGGACATGGCCAGGGACGTGGAGCGGATCGTTTCCCCGAAGCGCACCACCGCTGCGGCGGGCGCGCTCAGTCCGTGGTCGGACGGAATTCCCACCACAACCTTTCCCCCGACCGCGACCGAATCCGCCCAGGCGGTGTCGTTCGACTTCCTCCGGAAAAAGCCGCCGGCTCCTTCCCATGCGGTGAACGACCTGTCCACACGCCGGGACTCGCTTCCGCCGGGGATGGCGGCGGGGGTAAAACCGGTACAGACGCCGGAACCATCGACCGATCCACTCGCCACCAATGCCATGGACTTCAAAGCCATCCCAACAGAAAGGCGGCGCCTCGAGTGGAAGCCCCAGGCGGATATATCGCCGCCCCCAGTATCAGAGGCGGCAATTTCCTCCATAGCCACCACGCCCTCCAAACAAACTCAACCCGCATATACCGAGCCCCCCAAACCGCTGGAAAAGAAAACCGCCGGAATTCCAATCCTCCTGTTGATTCTCGTCCTGTTGGTCATCAGTGTTTTATATTTTGCATTGGAGAAACATATTTTTTAGACCACGGATTTCACGGAAATCGAACAGATCACACGGATTATTATTTTAATAAAAACCAATTCGGGCAAATATGCGCGGCTATTGCGCGGGGCCTGCCCCGCGCCACAACACGATGCCCCCCGAGAAGAACACTCGGGGGCAGGCTCCTTCGGGGCATTGTCATCCACAGAATATAGCCCGCCGAAGGCGGGCTTTGTATCCCAGCGCCGTCATTCATGACGGCGCGGCGACCGCGGCATCCGACCGGAAATAAAAAAATCCGCGGCAACGTTCCTCCGCGGATAGTCAACCGACTCGTGGCCGGATTATTTATGTGGCGCGAGGTCGAACTCGACGCTATATACGTCCCCGTCGAATTCCGTGTTCACCTTGTATCCCGAATTATAAAAAACCGAGAGCATCGCCTTGTTGGTCGGAAGAACCTTGGCGTAGAATTTTTTGACCCCGCGCTGCTTGGCCACCCGGCAGAGGTACTGCAGAAGCAGCGTGCCCATGCCTTTCTGCTGCCACTCGTCCTGGACGATGAAGGCCACTTCCGCCGACTGCGTTTTGGGATCCAGGAAATATTGCGCGATCGCCACGATTTCCTCGCTGGAAACGCCCGGGACCGTCCCGACGATGGCCAGGTTGTTCATATAGTCGACGTTGGTCAACTGTTGGATGTCTTTGTGCGGGAAGGTCATGGTGTGGGCCATGTAGCGGGTGTGCAGCGAGGTGGGGCTGAGCGAATACAGCATCTCCGAGAGCGCGGCGTCGTCGGTGGGCTTGACCGGCCGGAAGAAAAGTTCCGTCCCGTCGTTGAGAGTCTGATAGATTTCCAGTTCCTCGGGATAGATGTTCCGCTCGGTGTCGATGACGATTTGGTCCTGATATAGATATTTGTTGGCTTTGGCTGCCTGGATCAACTCGCTCCGGAATTTGGGATGGGCGATGTTGATCAGCGACAGCACCCGCTCGCGGATGCTCTTGCCATGCAGGTATGCCACCCCGTATTCCGACACGACATAATGCACGTCGCCGCGGGTGACTACCACGCCTGCGCCTTCGCTCAGGTGCGGCACGATCCGGCTGATGGTGCCGTTCTTGGCCGTCGAGGGAACGACGATGATCGCTTTTCCACCGCGGCTCCGGGCTGCTCCGCGGTTGAAATCCAGCTGCCCCCCGATGCCGCTGTATAATTTATATCCGAGCGAATCCGCGCATACTTGTCCCGTCAGGTCAACTTCCAGGCCCACATTGATGGCCACCATCTTCTCGTGCTGTCCGATGATGTAGGGATCGTTGACATATTCGGTGGGGTAGAACTCAAAAAAGGGATTATTGTCGATGTAGTCGTACAGCTTGCGGGAACCCATGCAGAAACTGGCGACCACCTTGCCGCGGTTGAGCGTTTTTTTGGCGCAGGTGATCGCGCCGCACTCGACCAGGTCGAGGATCCAATCCCCGAACATCTCGGTATGAATCCCCAGATCCTTTTTATCGCGCAGGCTTTCCGCCACAACCTGGGGAACCCGGCCGATACCGCACTCGATCGTGCTGCCGTCCTCGATCAGGCGGCCGATATGCTGCCCGATCCGCCGCATCACATCATCCGGCTCCGGCAGGGTCACTTCGACCAGTTCTTCGTCGTAGGGCACCAGAATTTCGATGTCGTTGATGTGGATGAAGCTGTCGCCGAAGGTGCGCGGCATGCGCGCATTAACCTGGGCAACGACGTACTTGGCGTTGGCTGCCGCGGCCTTGACCACATCCACCGAAACGCCGAGGCTGCACAGGCCTCCGGCGTCCGGCGGGGAGACGCTGATCAGCGCCACGTCGATCGGGATCCGTCCCCGGTCGAATTCGCGGGGAATCTCGGAGAGAAAGATAGGGGTGTAATCCCCGACCCCGGTCTCAATCGATTCTCTTACATTATCGCCGATGAAAAACGTGTTTAGGCTGAACCGGTCTCGGTAGCGTGGCTCCAGGTACGGGGTCTTGCCCATCGTCAGGATGTTGAGAATACGAACATCCCGGACTTCCTCGCAATATTCCACCAGGGCGTTGACCAGGTATTGCGGGCTCCCGCAACCGGATCCGATGAAAACGCTGTCGCCCGACTGCACCAAACGCATGGCTTTGGCCGCGGTGCCGATTTTATCTTGGTACTTCGATTTCCAATCGAACGTTTGCATGAATGCTCCCGACAAAAAAGCCTATTCTTTTTCCACGCTCATCCGGGCATCCACCGCGATCGGCACCGTCCCCTCCGGGCCGACCACATACGGGTTGATGTCCAGCTCCTGGATTTGGGGAAATTCGGTCACAAGTTGCGAAAGCCGCTGGAGCCCCTCGGCGATCGCCTCGATATCCACGCCTTCCTCGCCCCGCACGCCCTGCAGCATTTTGTACGTGCGCGTGCCCATCAGCATCTGCTTGGCCTCGTCGGAGGTCAGCGGCGCCAGATAGAACGAGACGTCCTTCATCACTTCTACCATCGTTCCGCCCATGCCGAACATCATCAGCGGCCCGAAGCGCGGATCGCGGTTCATGCCCAAAATCACTTCGCGCACCCCCTTGCACATCTGCTGGACGAATACGCCCAGGATCTGCGCCTGCGGAACTTTGCGCGGGATGCGGTACATCATCAGGTCGAAGGCGTCCATCACTTCCTGGGCGTTTCGCAATCCCAGCTTGACGCCACCCACGTCCGATTTATGGATGATGTCCTGGGACCAGATTTTTAGTACCACCGGGTAGCCAATCTGGTCGGCAATGTTGGCCGCCTGCTCGGGCGTAGTGGCCAGGGCTCCCTTGGGTGTGACGAATCCGTAAGCATCGAGAATTTCCTTGGCGTCGGACTCGCCGACTTCGCGCATCCCTTGCCGGATGTGACGCTCGATGATGATCTCCACCTTGTGCCGGTTGACTGGGAAGAGTTTAACCACCCTTTTGGGCTTATTCTGCCAGCGGACATGGTCGGTCATTGCCTTGATCACATCCACGGCGTCTTCCGGCGAAAAATATTGCGGGATATTTCCGGCGCGCAGAATGCGCAGCGCTTCGGTGATTTTCTGGGCCCCGATGAAGCAAGCCAAAACCGTTTTTTGCGGCTTCTTGCGGACGATGCGTACGATCGCCTCGGCCGTGGGGCTGCATTCGGTCATGGCCTGCGGGGTCAGCACCACCAACGCGATGTCCACGCCCGGATCGTCCAGCGCGGCGTCGAGAGCGAATTCGTAGCGGTCAGCCAACGCGTCGCCCAGTACGTCGATGGGATTGTGAATGTTGGCCGCAGCCGGAAGAAAGGAAGCCAACTTATCCATGGTGGCCTGGGTAAGCTTGGCAAAACCCAGACCCTCCCGCTCGATCGCATCGGCCGCCATGATCCCGGGTCCGCCAGCGTTGGTGATGATCACAACATTGTTTCCGACCGGCAGCGGCTGCATGGCGAACGCTTCGGCGTAGTTGAATTGCTGCTCGATGGAATTGCAGCGGATGATCCCCGCGCGTTCGAACCCCGCCTCGTAGGCGGTCTCGCCTCCGGCCATGCTACCGGTATGGCTGGTGGCAGCTTTGGCGCCGACGGTGGTTCCGCCCGATTTAATCAGCAGGATGGGTTTGGTATTGGAGATCAGTTCGGCCCGGCGGACGAAGGAATTGCCGTCGGTGATGCTCTCCAGGTAACCGGCGATCACCCGGGTCTCGTCGTCGTCGCCCAGGGCGGCGACCAGATCCAGTTCGTTCACGTCGATTTTGTTGCCAATGCTGACGAGTTTGCTGAACCCGATGCCGGACGCATTGGCCATATCCAGGATCGCGGCGAGCAAAGCCCCCGACTGCGAGAGATAGCCGATCCCGCCCACCGCGGGCAGGTCCCCGCCGAAGCTGGCATTGATGTGCCGCGAGGGTGCGATTAACCCGAGACAGTTCGGACCGATGACGCGGATGCCGTACTGGATGGCGGTCTGCAGCACCCGTTGTTCCAGCGCCAGCCCGTCCTTGCCAACTTCCTTGAAGCCGGCGGTGATGATAATGACCGCTTTCACACCCACTTTGCCGCACTGGATCATGATCCCCGGCACAACCGGCGCCGGAACAACGATGACCACTAGGTCCGGCACGTCGCCGATCGACGGCACATCCGGGAAGCACTTAAGCCCCTCGATGACATCCGCCTTGTTATTGACCGGATAGAGTTTGCCGGGAAAGCCGGCTTGGATCATGTTGTGGAGGATTTCGTATCCGACTTTGGTTTTTTGGGAGGAAGCGCCGACGATGGCGACCGACTGCGGGTTAAAAAATTTCTCGAGACTCATAACGATCCTCTATAGATTCTTCCGTTTGCAAAGCGCATCATTTTATCATGATTGGAAATCCACGCAAAGGGTCGACGGTTTGGATAACCATCGAAAGTATACTCCGATCCGCCGATTGGCTGGGTAAAGGACGGGTTAATGACCTTCGGACGGACGGTCTATGCGGTGGCTGGAGGAGAAACCTGTTGAACGAAAGCCGCGTCGGGATCGGGTTTCTGAGTAAACACCAGAAAGGCAAATCCCACCAATAGGATCATGAGGGCGGGCAAATTATTCTGAACCAGGATTGAGACGGGGGTATCTCCGATACCCGGGATAAATATTTTATTGGTAAAAGAAAAAAGCGTGGATGCGAAGACTGCAGAACATATTACCAGAACTGCAATTCTCCCGATTTTAACCATGGTATTTTTCTGAGATAATGTAATACTATCCAACAATATGACGACGGGGGCGACCAATATCGGCAACTTGTAATCGAAGCTTACTGATGGAATGATAAGGGCTCCGATAGTACAAACGAGAAATAGGTAGTATCGCGCCAGGCTATAGCGTCGTGTGGAAACGAACCAAAGCGCACCGATCAGACAGACGAGAAACAAACCAAATATCAACGCCATAATGATAGAAGGGTCATCGGGAAACACCAGCGTTGCAAAGGATTTTGCGGACATATTATGTACCCGAATATATGGATCTGCAATTCTTTCGCCGACGATTTTGATAAAATCGAAAAATCGCGGTATCCCGAGGATGAAAAGCGAAAGAATATTCATCACAAGGATAACGGCCAAATCGCGTAAGTGACGGCGCCATGTATTCCAATCTTCGATAAAAAGTAAAAGAAAAATAGCCGGATAGATTTTCAATTGGATCGCGATGGTAATCAGGAGAAACGCGATCCATCTGTACCGGGGGGCGGCTCGATAAATTAGAACCGCCAGCAGAGCGCAACCCGTGGTGACAATGTTAAACTGGCCGCGCTCAATCTCAAATTGGAATCCGTAGGACATCAACCCCATTGCGAATGTCAAAAGCAATATGGGAGAAACGGATCGTTTCCTCATATAGAAAAGAGGAAAGAGGAAAGCGCTGAAGAAGAAGACCACCATCGTGGAAGCGCTCGCTATCCGGAATGCCCACGAGAACGGCACGTACGAGAAGGCCGCAAATATTACGACGGTTAACGGCGGATTGAAAAAATTATATTCTACATAGGGATTCGACTTCCCTTCAATCCACTGCCGACTCCAATCGCGTAAAGATGCCAAATCGCTTCCGACATTCATATATGGTGGTACATAGGTAGGAAAATACATCTTGTGATGTGAATTCTCAAAAATCGGCCGATAGAAGAAGAAAATATAGGCAATAAAAAATCCCGTCAATATCCATGGTAGGGGGGAATTCAAGAGACCGGGGATTATGGTACGTTTAATGCCCATTCCTTGGGCGTCAACCGTTTTCATAGTCATCACACCATAGATGATAGGAAGAGTTATTCGTCATGCAGTTCCCCTGGGAGCGGTATCGAAAGCGTTGGTCTAGTCCGTGAAATGTGACATTACAGCTATCGATTGGCATCAGATGAGTCCTACAACATGATGGCGGAATTCCTGCCCCAGGCTCATTCTCCATAACGGCTTGATCAAAATGGTCGTACATGACGGCCGCCTTTAGTAGTTATGACCATCATCTGATTAATCCTGGATAAACCCTTTTTTTATCACGAATTATAAGCGCTGCCTGAAAAAGCAAAAAACGAACGGCGGAACCCCGTGCTCCCAACCTCGCCAGGCTTTCGCTAGTTTATTGGCGGTATTGCATCGAAGCCTGAAAGTCGCGCAAAGAACCACAGCCGCGAACGGCGATAAGAGTATACCTTTGGTCCCTTGCTACTGTGAGGGGGCCGGGAGAAAGGTTCGGCGCCTTAATCGATCCCGCGGCAAAATATTTCTCGACCGATCAGGTTCACTCCGTCACATATTAGCTGAATTATTCTTTCTCCTGCACCTTATACCCCTCCGGCGGAGCACCGAAATGGACCGCACACGGAGATACATTCCGGACAACCCGGATGTTCGATGGGATGTTTATGATAGTTTCTTTTTCTCCTTACTTCTCCAGTGCGGGGCTTCCTCCGTGGCCTTGCTTCCCACCTCCCGGACAATCCCCGGGTGGGCTTCGGAAACTCCCGCCGGAGTTTCCGCCTTTTGAGGAGTCTCATCTTTCGAAATCAAGCGGATGTACCGCTTGGTCAATTCCATCTCATCGCTGGTGGTGAACAAACGGATATTCTTGGGGTACGTCTCTTCCGGAAAATCGCTTGCCGTGGGCCGGAAATTTCCCGGTGGAAGGATCCCGGATGCCGCACGCCGCGAAATTCCCTCGGTCGGAATAATTTTTGCGCCGATCCCGCCAAAAAAACCTCGCCTCTCGCCCGGCGCTTTCGAGGAATAATCCAAATCCGATTCACCTGCGGATTGCAGATTGATCCCGCAATATGGACAATATTTTATGCTGCGAACGACACCAAGGCTTTTAAAACAGTACGGACACCGGTATCTGCCAACCGACATCACCGCCAGCGCAATAGACGCGATGAGGAGCAGGCCGCCGACGATGAGGAAAATTTTTTCTCCGAAAGTTCCGAACGCCCCTCCCGACAACCAAAAACAGGAAAGGGAAACCAAAAACAGGATGACTGCAAGAAATTGGCTTATTATTGCGAATTGATGTCGACGGGAATATTCATCGATCACGTCTGTTTCGTTCATAAAGGCCTCGCGGAGGAATTTTTTTCCCAACGGATGGTAAATATTATACATGATGCAGGGTCATCCCCGGGGACCCGATGGATGAACGATTTATTAAAAAAGCACTCTCGCCGTCAAACAGCCCACCGATTACTCCGGCCGGTCCCGTGTTTTTATTGTGAATAATTAACGGGGAATGAGAAAATACGACGGCAGGTTAATAGTGGGCGGGGACTCGGGTGAAGCAGGATCCATTCAAGCGTCGGTATTTTCAACCCTCGCGGCTCTCTTTTTTACGATTTAGTGAGCGCGGGATAGTCCGCAATGGACGTTTCCATCGGAAACCGCCTATCGAATCCTTCGAGGTTTGGAATGCACCGGCGGAAAGTAGAAGATGTTGGAAATCTGTTGTATATAAAAACCTTAGGCATAGACTTCAATCGCGAATCTATCTATTTCTTGAATTACAGATGATTAATGCGCCGATGATGCCCGGTACCCAACCCAGGATGGTGAGTACCGTCACAATTACGATGGACCCGCAACCCTTGTCCAGGACCGCCAGTGGAGGCAAGAGGATGCAAAGCACTACCCGCCAACAACTCATCGTTCTCTCCTAGTATCGTGAAATATCGTTCTTCCGTTTATCCGTAATGATATACGTAAGCCCCCGCCAAATGGAAACGGCCTTCAACGATTCAGCCCTCCACCCTACAGCTGGTTATCTCTCCAACTCGGAAATGAATTCTATCGTCTGAGGCTGGCGAAGATGAACCGCCTTTCGCCCCCCGAAGGGTAGAGGGATCCCGGCAGGACACCCGAACCGTCGACCGCCGCGCAATATTTACTTTTTCATCATTCGCAGGATTACGTTCAAAACGATCGTCAGGAGGATGCTGAGAAGTATCATGCTGGTCAGCGGGAAGATGCAGGTTAAACCGGGCCGTTCGATGCGGATGTCGCCCGGGAGGCGGCCGATAAGGCC
>PLND01000019.1 GCA_003141675.1 Anaerolineae bacterium | reverse complement strand
ATTAAATCCGGGTTGAATGCGGGAGACGTGGTGACCACCGGACTCACGGTGACAAAATAAAAAATCATCGAATCCCCGCCACCTGGAGAGCCGCCGCTTACCAGAAATAATCCACCGCCTTGAGAAAAGCCCGCGCCAGGATCATGTGGCCGACGGCTGTACATGTTGATTCAACTGCCGGAGAAAATATCAACAATTTTATTTCTCATCATAAAAGGAAGCGCCGCCCAAATCCGGCGACGTTTTTATTTAATCACTCCATTTGGGCTGAAAACCCCCGGCGGGAACCTAAGATCCTCTTCGCTGTATATCCGTAATAAATTCTCCAATCTGCCGGATCGATTGGTCGGCCTCCGGGAGGAAGGGCGTCATTGCCTGAAAGACGTGCCACATGCCGGGCCAGATGACGATTTCCGCCATACCACCCGCAGCGCGCACTCGCTCCGCCAAGCGCACGGAATCGTCCAGCAGAACCTCATCTTCACCCACATGCAGGAGGATCGGCGGCATCCCGCGCCAGTCGCCGTAGAGCGGTGAAATCAGAGGATTTCGGGGATCCTCGGAACCGATGTAATCGGAATGAATGGAGGAACCAAGGGGCGATGACGCTCCCTCGGGGAAAATGGGATCGACGCCGGCTTTGGTCCGCATCGAATCGCCGGTCCACGCCATGTCGGTTACCGGCGAGAGACAAACGGCCGCCGCCGGGAGCGGATCACCGGCCTGGCGCAGCGCCAGAAGCAGAACCAGTGCCAAATTCCCGCCGGCAGAATCTCCGGCGACGACGATTCGCCGCGGGGAGATTCCGGATTGCACCGTCCAGCGGTACGCTTCGAGGCAATCCTCCAACGCGGCGGGGAAGGGATGTTCCGGCGCCAGCCGGTAATCCACCGACACGGCCCGCGTTCCGCCCGCTATGGCCAACCGGGAAACGAGCGCCCGGTGGCTCTTCAGGGAGCAGAAGATGAATCCCCCGCCGTGAAAATATAAAAGCACGCGGTCTTGCGGTGCACCTTGCGGAATCAACCACTCGGCCGGAACAGTCCCCGCGGAAATACTCTGGATCGAGACCCCGCGCGGAGGCCGCAGCAGCCCGGCGGAGGAATCCGTCCTCCGGCGCATCTCGGGGATGGAAACGTTCTTTCCGCTGAGGAAATTCATCCGGCGGATAAAAAATCGCAGGAATCGGCTTTGTAGGCTTGGCATATTGTCTCCGGAAATTACGGCTTGAGACGGGCTCGTCCGCCCCGGCGTTCACCAGGAATAATCCACCGCCTTGAGAAAGGCCCGCGCCAGGATCATGTGGCCGACATCGTTCACATGCACACGATCCGCGGCGAGTTCTGCAGGGGAGTATTCGCGCAGCGCAAGGTCCATTGCCGCCTGGGTGTCGACAAACTCGGCTTGGAATTTTGCCGCCAAGCGGCGCACTTCCTCCCCGAACCGGTCCATCATCGCGCGCATTGGATCCGTCCGTTCGGGCTCGAGGTAATACGGGGTCATCAGCACCAATCCCCGTAATCGCGGGCGGATCTTGGCGATCAACCGTTCCAGCGTGCCGGAAAATTCCTCCACCGTTATTTGCTGGTCTTTCGGAATGACCGTATCGAATTGTCGCCATACGTCGTTGATTCCGATCATGATCGAGAGCCAATCGGGGGCCTGGGCCATCACGTCGTTTTCCCAGCGGGCAGCCAGATCCCGGATCGTATTTCCGCCCACGCCCATGTTCAGGATTTGCACACGCACAGAAGGATCGGCGGCGGCGATCAGGCAGTGGACGAAATGGACATACCCGCTGCCGAGGGACTCGAGCGTGTCCTCCCGGATGGGCATCTCCCGTCCCCACTCGGTGATGGAATCGCCGATCATGACGAGCGTGCTGTTTGGATGGATCTTCATCGTTTCATCCTAATCCAATATTATTCCCGGTCCGAGCGTGTTGGAATATTTTACGTCGCGCGCCGCCGTGCCTGCCTGGCACATCCCGATGTCATCGACATGGATTTTCCTCACGCAGCCCTGGTCGGAAAAACCCAATTCTCGGAGGACAGGATTTGGTTTCACAGGTTCGCCTCAAATCGTTTCCGGGAAAGGAAACGATCGAAAAACGGTTCCAACCGATCCAATCAGGATTGAAACTGTCAGCCTTCAATGCTATCTCAGATAGCGATAACCAATGAGCTGAAGAATCAATATCCCGATCCCAATCAGTGCGTACATGCCTCCGACAACCGCCGGCAGGCAGGCGGACGCCTCTTTTGGCTTTTTATCCGTTGATTCGGGGATGGATGCCTCGCCGGGTTTTCCGGGCAGACCGGCTTGCTTCCGGATACTCCCATAGCCAAAGAGGATGATGCCGAAGATCAGACCGACAGCTCCAAGAATCAGGAAGATTAAATTCGGCGCGATAAAATACTCCAGCTCCAGCGCGAGAAACACGATGATAAAAAGGGATACGATAAAAAGAATTTGATACATCTCGGTTTTACTCAGGGAGAAAGATGAGAGGGGCTACGGGCAATCGATCCACTGGATTGGCGTACTTCCGGTCGTTCCGAGTCCGTACCCGTAGGGGAAGAGCGGCGCACTGCAGCCGGTCAATCCGGTGTCGTTATTTTTATTGATGGGCAGTTGGTTATTCGACCGCGGCCAGGTATAGGGCAGCTTTCCGGTGAAGGGGTAATCCCCGAAGAGCACGCCGGCGATCGCATCCGCTTCGGAACCCGGCAGCCAGGCGGCCACCCAAGCATCCGCGGTTTGATATTGATCGGTGATGATCCGCGGGCGGCCGGAGACGACGATGACGATCAGCTTGTCGACCTTCACCCGCAGGCGGTTGATCCGGTCCACGTCGTCTGCGGGAAGGCGCAAATCGGCCAAGTCCCCGACTCCTTCCGCATACGGCGTCTCGGCTACCACCGCGATCCCCACCGGCGCCTTCCCGGGCAGGTCGTCGAAAACACCGCCGCTCCGGTAGATCACCCGCGTTTGATCGCTCACCAGCGCGCGGATTCCGTCGAGGATGGTGGATCCGACCACGTTGTTGCCGGGCTCGCCCTGCCAGCCGAGAGTCCACCCGCCGGATTGCATCCCGGTGTCGTCGGCGCCGACGCCCGAGACGAGCACGAGCGGCGTTTGCTTGTCGATGGGCAGCGCCTGATGATCGTTCTTCAGCAGCACCAGCGATTCGCGCACCGCTCGACGCGCCAGCTCGAGATGGGCCGAGGAGCGGACGGTGCCCTGGTATATCGGGTCGGACAACGGGTGATCAAACAGGCCGAGCAGGAACTTGACTCGCAGGATGCGCGTGACCGCGTCGTCGATCCGCTCCGGCAGAATATCGCCGGCTTGCACCCCCTGACGGATCGAGTCGATAAACGTGGTGTAGTTATCGGGGATCATTCCCATATCGATACCGGCGTTGATCGCCGTCACGACGGAATGGTAATAATTCGACGGATCGATTTGGTCGATCCCGCCCCAATCCGAAACCGTGAACCCTTGAAAGCCAAGCTCGCCTTTCAGCACGGTGGTGATCAAATAATGCTGGGCGTGCATTTTGGTCCCGTTCCAGCTGCTGAAAGAAATCATCACGCTCATTGCGCCCGCTTTCACCGCGGCCTGGTAGGGCGGAAGGAAGAGCGCCCGCACGGTCTGCTCATCCGCCTGCATGTTCCCCTGGTCAAGCAGATACTGGGGGACCGTCGATGAACCGAAGATGGTTGCCCCGTCTCCGAGAAAATGTTTGGCAGTCGCCAGGGTGCCGAGGGTTTGTCCCGGCGCCGCGGTCGTTTCGGCGGGGATGGATTGCAGCCCCTCGATGTAAGCCGATCCCAAAGCGGAAACCAGCGCCGTATCTTCGCCGTAGGCCTCGTAGGTTCTGCCCCAGCGCACGTCTTGCGGCACCGCGACCACGGGGGCGAAATTCCACGGAATCCCGACGGCGAGCATTTCCTCCGCGGTCGCCCGCCCGATCTGCCGCATCAGGTCCGGATCATTCGCGGCTCCTAGTCCGATTTCCTGCGGGAAGACCGTGCTTCCCACTAAATGTCCCACTCCGTGGACAGCATCGATTCCGTAAATGAGCGGGATCGCCAGCCGCGTGGAAAGCGCTTCCTTCTGAACGCCGTCCACCAGGGTCGTCCAACCCGCCAGTGAATTATCTTTGGGGCTGTCGCTTCCCCCGCTGAGGATGGAACCGATGGCATACCGGTAAATATCACCTTCACCGATGCTACTGATCGGCACTTGCGTCATCTGTCCGATCTTCTCATCCAGGGTCATCCGTCCGAGGAGATCCGCCACCCGGGCATCGACCGGTTGGGAAGAATCCCGGTATATCGCAACGCCCGAAGGAAGACTGGTGGGCGCGATAGTAGGCGCAGCCGGAGCGCACGCCGCAAGCAGAAGAAAAATAAGCCAGCCGATGACAGATGTTCGCTTGATCATAGAACCTTTCCCGCATGCTCAGGCTTACGAATCGGGCAGCATTCCGTCCTTGAGGTTGAGCACCCGCCCCGCGTATCGGTCCACCAGGGGATCGTGCGAGGCCATCAGGACGGTCAAGTGCGAAGTCTCCACCAGGTCCCGGAAGAAACCCAGAAGTTCGTTGGCGGTTTTACTGTCCAATTCCCCCGTGGGTTCGTCGGCGAGGATGAGCGGGGCGTGGTTGACCAGGGCGCGGGCGATGGCCACACGCTGCTGTTGTCCGCCCGACATTTCGTAGGGACGATGGTCCCGCCATCGACTCAGACCGACGAGTTCCAGGGACTCGAGCGTCCGTCGGTGGCTCTCCGCCGGATCGGTGGACATGATCCGCAGAAGCAATTCCACGTTTTCATATGCCGACAGTGTGGCGATCAGTCCGAACGATTGAAACACCAGTCCGATTTTTTCGCGCCGCCAGACCGTAAGCTCCCGATCCGACATTTCCATCAGGTTGCGCCCGAGGACGTGTAATTCGCCGGAGGTCGGACGGTCAAGCCCCGCCAGGCAGTTGAGCATGGTGGTTTTTCCGCTGCCCGACCGGCCGCGGAGGACGATGAATTGACCGTAGTCCACTCGCAAGGTGATGCCGCGCAGCGCAGGCACGCCGCCCCCGTCCGCAGCGGTCCGGGACGGATAGACCCGCCAAAGGTTTTCAGTTTGGATGGCGAGCGGCGTCTCGGCGCTCACGGTTCACCGTCCTGTGGATTAGTCCCATCTTTCGTTTTCGTGCTCCGGCGGAAGAAACGGGCGATTTGTTTAAGCGGATTGTTCAAGGCGCTCACCCAGCCGGGCAGGGATTCGAATTCCGAAGGGAGTTCAGGCACGGCAGGTTCCGATGCCGAAGGGATGCTCTCCTCGGTTGAGGTCTGGCTACCTTCCGGGGGACGGATGAGGATGCCTTCCTCAGTCACTTCCAGGCGCACTCGGCGGCGGATGTGGAACTGCTCCAGATGCTCGTGTGGGATTTGCAATCTGCCGGCGGAATCCAGCACCACCAGTTCCTCCAAGTGATGCCGTTCCCCGCTTTGCGCTCCGCCTTCGCCCGCCCCGATCGATTTGCGTACCGTTTCGCTCGCCAATTTTCCGTCACGGACGGCCACCACGCGGTCCACCCAGTTGGCCAGGGTGGTGTCGTGGCTGACAATGACGATCGTGAGATCCAGCGCATGGTTGAGTTTGCGCAGCAGGGTGTAAATCATCTGGGCGGTGGCGGTATCCAGTTCGCCGGTGGGTTCATCGGCCAGAAGCAGGCAGGGCCGATTGGCCAGGGCGATGGCAATCGCCACACGCTGCTGTTCGCCACCGGAGAGCTCTTCCAGCCGGTGGCCGGCCCGCTCGTCCAACTCCACCATTTGCAGTAGTTCCAAGGGCCGCCGGTTGGCGGCGGAATCCATCCGGCCGGAGATCATCAGCGGCAGTTGGATGTTTTCCAGGGCGGTCAGATACGGGATCAGGTTGCGCGCGCTCTGTTGCCAGACGAATCCCACCTTCTCGCGTCGGTAGTGGTCCAATTCGGCCGATGTAAGTCGGCTGAGATTTTTTGTATCCACATACACGCGTCCGCCCGTCGGCCGGTCCAATCCGCCCAGAATGTTCAGCAGTGTGGATTTTCCGCTTCCGCTGGCGCCGACGATACCGATCATCTCGCCGCGCTCCACCGTCAGATCCAATCCCTGCAGCGCTTGAACCTCGGCCGAATCGGGGGAGCCGATGCCTTCCAGCCGGTAGATTTTAACCAGGTTCTCGCACAGGATGAACGGTTCCATAGACATCAAATCGACTCCCCAAGCTTGATCGCCTGGAAAATTTTCATGCGGAGGAGCAGCGCGGCCAGAGCTCCGAGGGCGATCAGGAAGAGCGCAAAGAAGAGGATGTTGATCTCAAGAATCGAAAACCAAGCGATCTGGATCTGGAACGGCGGATATTGCGCCTGGGCGCTGGCGCCCACCTGAAGGAATGGCACAAACAAGCGGCTGGCCAGCAAGCCGAAGGCCGTGCCGAAACCGATGCCCATCAGGATCAGCGATGCCAGTTCCGCCGCCAGTAAGCCGATCATCTGCCGTACCGAAAGCCCGATGGCGCGCAGCATTCCGATTTCGACGAAGCGCCGCCGGAAGGAAAACAGCGCATAGAGCAAAAAGCCCAGCACGGTGAGCAGCGCCGATGCCACAAAACCGGCCGAGAGCAATCCGAACAATCCCTGCCGTTCGGGGCGCTTTTGCTGGGCGCGGATGTTCAGCTGCGCGCTGGCCCAATTTCCAACGAATGTGTTCAGTCCGTTCTGCACCAGCCGGGTGACATCCGCGTCTTTATCCAGCATGATGCTGTAACCGCGGACGCCGTAGACGATGCCTTCCGGGTCGGCGCTCGGATCGGTCTTCAACCAAACTTCGTGCGGGAATTCGCTTCCCGCCTGCAAGAAGATCGTATCCAAATTGCCAACGAAAAGCGGTCCGTTGTTCGGGTACCAGGTGGGGAAGAGATCGAACACGCCAACCACGCGCAGTTTGACAACCGCCGCTGACCCGCCCGTGCCCGGCGATACGCTGAGCATGATCGGATCGCCGATTTGCAGTTTTTTATCACGCATCAAACTCGCCGGGACCAGCACTCCGTCCGGAGTTGCCCCCAGAGCGTTCATCAACTCACCCAATGACTGGGAGGCGAAATCGTTTTGCCAATACGCCGCCAGGGGGAAGGTCGTCCGGTCGATGCCCAGGAGAGTCCCTTCCGCGACCCCGTCGGAAAATACCGTCTGGGCGGTATAGCGCCCGACGCGAGTCGCCTGGCGCACTCCCTTGAGAAGGAGATGCTCCTCCACCGGCGGAAAAGTCCACGCCGCGGTGGGACTGGCGGGATCGCTGTTGACGGTCGTCCCCAATTCATAAATTTGCAGGTCGGACCCGACTTGATAGGACATCTGCTTTTCCAAATGATTATCCAGCGTCCGGGCGAGGGAGGCGGTAAACGCCGAGAGTCCCAGCGTGAGAATGAGCAGAATCAACGGCGCGGTATAGAAAGCCGGACTTCGGGAAAGATAGCGGGCGGCCATCAGCATCCCCACGTTCTTGGTGGATCTCAGGATCCGGCCAAGGATCCCCATAAGCACCGGGATCAAACGCAGGGCAAGCAGGGTAAGCGCAAAAATGCCAGCCGCCGGAACCAGGAGGAGAAGCGGATTCTGCAGGGGATTGGGGAGATTCTGCGCCCCCTTCAATGCCTGCGCACTCTGCCTCTGCATCACCCAAAAACCATATATCACCGGCACGAGGAGCACGGCGTCCAACCCGAAGCGCTGCCACCACGGAGACTGCAACGACCTCGCCCGTTCCTTCTTATAGGTGACGATGGTGTTGGCGGACGCGCCTATGGTCGGGATCAGAAACAGCGTCAGGAGGATCAAGGAGATCCCTAAGACTCCGTACCCCAGGACGGAAACCGTAATCCCCACCCGCAACTCATCCGAACCTGTGAAATTCATGAAGCTGTACGCGCGCCCGATGGCATGGGTGATCAAGACGCCCATCGGGACGCCGCCGGCGAGGGCGGCCGCGCCCAACAGGATCCCCTGCAGCAGCAAAATCCACGCCACTTGAATCTGGCTGGCGCCGCGGCTGCGCAGGATCGCCATCTCCGAGCGCTGCCCTCCGACGAACAGCCCGGTCACCAGGCCGATGAACACCACGATCAATCCCAGGATGGGCACGCTGAAAGCGTACAGCAGATATGTGAGCAACGGCGTGTTCTTTTGATACCGCGCGAGGGCAGAGAGCGGGGAGGAAATCAGCGTGGTGTCCGCTTGAAGTTTGGCGACCCGCTGATTGACGACGGCGATGTTTTTATTCAACCCGGCGACGTCCGCGGCGAATAGATGCGAACCGTCGAATGTGATGATCCACCGGCTGCTGAACAGCTCATCGGCAACCATGGAACTGATCGATCCGGAGTAGCTCTCTTCGTTCACCATGAGCCAGGAAGCGGACGTGACGTCCCAATAAGGCGCGCTGGGATCGACCGGCCGCCATATCCCTACGATGGTGACGGGAATCTCGGCGTCTCCGCGGCGGACGAAATACGCATCCCCCACCTGGACGCCGTCCTTGAGCGCCATGGTTTCGCTGACCATTGCCTCAACGGGCCCGCCGCCGAGCAGCGAGGAGGGCCCGGGAGATGTGCCGTGAATGATTGCGACCGTATTTTCCAGCGGGCTGACGAACGCCAGCCGGACGGTATCCACAAAAAGGTTGCTGCCTGTTGAATTCGACTCTTCCGGCGGGTACAGATAAAGGAAATCCGTATGGAACCGACGCACGTCTTCCATCACGGGCAGCCCGATTTGTTGCAGGGCGCCCTTGGATAAATAGCCATCGACCGCGAGGACGTCCCCCCATTGCGGGCTGTTCCGACCGACCCCCTGCAGTTCGTAAACAAACGACAGCGGCGTGTAATCCACGGGCTGGCTGGTCAGGATATTCTCGCGGCCCGCCAGCACCTCTTCGCGAAACAACCGGAAATAGATCGCATCGGAATACAGGGGAACGCTGAAGATGAACCCCGACGCGATCATCAACCCCGCGACGGCGGCCAGGCTTAGCAGCGGCTGGGTCAGTACGCGCTTTAAGGCGAACCGTGTCGTGGTCCAAGCCTGGCGGAAAAAGTTCGTTGCCTGCGCCGGGATGTTCACAGCCCGATCACAACCTGCCCTTCTGTCAAGCCGGAAAGGATTTCCACTCTCTCCTGGGTCTGAACCCCGATCTCAATTTCAATGCGCTGCGGCCCCTTGCCGGTGTCGACAATGACAAACGTGCGCCCGCCCACCTGGTGGATTGCCGCCGGGGGCACCCACAGCACCCCCTTTTTATTCGCGAGTTCCACCTCCACCGTAACCTTGTCGCCGGATTGATACGTATCCTTCGAGGGAAGCTGGTCCAGAACGATGCGCACGACGGCATTGCTGCTTTCGCCTGTTCCGTATGGCGAAGGCAACTGGCGGATTTTTCCAGTCATTTGCTGATCCGGTTTGGCGTTTGAGATCACCGTCACCGGCATTCCTTCAACCATCATCTTGAGCACGGCTTCCGGGGGGCTGCTGGCGGGCGTGGCCACCACTTCCAGTTGATTCGAATCCCCGATGACGAACGCGACGGTATCCGTGGTAACCGCCTGTCCCGGGCTCACCCGGGAGATGATCAGCCCGTCGACAGGGGCAAACACCCGGGCGTCATCGATCTGCGCGTCGATGGCGTCCAGGGCGGTGGAAGCGTCCGCCAGTCCGTATTGGGTAAGCACGGCCTCCAGGTTGAGCTGCGCCAACTGCACGTTCAAATCCTGAATTTTTATATCGTAGACGGAAAAGCCTCCGGCTTTGTATTTGGCCAATAGGGTTTGGGCAATCTCCAGATCGACCTGGGCTCGCTCCACAGCCTGGCGAATCTCGTTGGCTTTGATCTCCAGATCCTTCAATTCCGATAAATCCGCCAGGAGTTCCCCTTTCATCACCGCCTCGTTCGGCTGGACGTATACGTGATCCACGTGGCCTTCCATTGCAAAGAACACCGAACTGATCGCCACCGGATCGACCTCGCCAAACAGTTTGGCGTTGATCACGATATCTCCGCGCTGCACGGTGTAGGTTGTGCGCGGCAGGGTGGGATACGGCGTGGGAGTGGCTCCGCCGCCGCTCGGTCCCTGGCCGCATCCGGCCAGCAGGATAAGAAAAAACGGGACGAGCGATAAGACGATGGGGAGTTGCTTGTTTCGCATGGTCACCTCCGGCCGTTTGGGAACGCACTCGCTTTGGGTCGATGGACAATTCTTCCGGCGGCTGGTTTTTTCCGGAATGGTATCCTTTTTTCCACGGCCTAACGCTGCCATGGCCTGGAACGCAATGATCCGAACGTTTGCGATAACCCGGCAACGGACAATCGCCGTGCGATATAAAAAAGCGTGATGCGTTTATTCTCGCCGACGGCAAAATTCGCAAAGAATATCCGCCCACGCAGGCACGAATTATACCGTACCCGTTTTTCCCCCCTGAAATGGTAGAAAACGGTCGAAAGACCGATTTGGAGTTGCGCCGATCGCGCGGATTTTGAAAATAAAATATTCTTGTGCGCGAGAAAACCCAACCCGCTCCGGATCGGTCGATGTCTTATACGGAATACCAGCCGGGCGTTTCATGCGTCGGATCGCCGATCCACGGATCGCCGGGCCGGGCGACAACCATCCACGCCCAGAAGTTATCTCCGCCCTCGGGACCGTCGGGGCCAATGAAGGCACATGCCTAGTCATCCATCGCCGAATAGAAACGGTCGCGGAAAGTCGTCGGCGAACCGGCGTCGTATATATCGTGCAGCGGTTTCCTCAGGGAAAAACCTTGGCGGTTACGGCAAACTTCCAGGTGTCAAATAATACTCTTTTTGTCCGATATTTCCAATCCCACATATTCCACAAGGGTACTTAATAAAATAAATGCCGGTTCACTAAAACGGATAGATACGGGGATGGGTGGATGCATGTCAGACCCACTTTTAAAAAAAATTCTCTGCCCGGTAAATTAACCCGCCGCCAATTTCCTGCGCTCGATCCCCGCGCGAAAATCCCGGACGTTAAACAGGTGCTCGTCGTAATGTTCATAAGTGGAATATTTCGCCCACAGGCCGACCTGACTTTTGACATCGATCAGCCGTTTTTCCGGCACCCGCTGGAGAGCAGTTAGGAGTTTTTTACGGGATTTGTTCAAGCGGTCCCGGCTGGCGGTAAGGGCCCGTGATCGGTCTTCCCAATAATGTTTTGCATTGAAGGTCTTTAACCCGAACTCGCCGGCGGGAAGTTTCCCTCTGCGCAGGAGGATCGGCATAATCTTCAGCGTGGCTTCCTGCCATGCCGCAATATGATTCACTACGTCCTTGATGCTCCAGGCGCCGCACGCTCCGGGCTTGACCATTGCTTTCGGGCTCATCCCGCGCCAGGCGCCCGTCAATTCCTTCCAGCATGTTTCTTCCAACGCGGAAAATTCTTTGCGGGTGGCGGGTTTGGTCCGGCGGGGTTTTTTCAATTTGGCCATATCCAATCTCTCGGTTGACGATCTGTGGAACGGAATTTTTCTTCCCGACGGATCTACTATACTACGATCCGGCGGGGTTGACTGCCGGCGCGACGAGCGCAGGACCTGCCCCGCGCCTGGATACGATGCCCCTTCGGGGCGATCTCATCAAGAATTGTTTTAGCTCGCGGAAGTGGGCTTCGTGTCCCGGCGCCGCAAGCGCGGGGATGAATCCCCGCGCCTGGATACGATGCTCCTTCGGGGCAGAACCCTGCGAAGAATGCTGCCCGCGGAAGCGGGCTTCATGTCCCGGCGGGCACGCAGGGATCAACCTTTTTCCTTCCCCAGCGTCTTTTCAATTTTGTCCAGATGCTCTCTTCGATGGTTGAATCTTTTCAGATAAACCGTCATACCGATAGTCGTAATCCGGTCGACCCATTCGGGCGAAAGCTTTTCGATGATATTGTCCAATTCCGTTGCTTTTTCAAGCGCGAGCTCCGCCGCGACGCGCGGAGGAATGGCCAGACACAGTTCGCGGGTGGCTTCATTGACCACGTCCGTATCCATCGGAGATTCCCCCACTCCCTCCTTCCGCTATTTACGGATCAGGGTGATGGCGCGCGCGTCCCAGAACGCCAGATGCGCCAGGATCGCGGCAGCCGTCTTTTTCATATGCTCCCTCTCCGCGGCGTTTTCCCCTCACCCACGATCGAAATTCCTTTGGGTCCATTCCTCCTATTTGCGCGAAATTTCTTTTCTCCGCGCGAATTAATGGCGATAGAAACCCGTCATCGTCATCCTATGCTCGCCCCCGAGACGGCGGGCTCGATGCTCCAAATCCTTCCAGAAGGCGGGATCCCGGGAAAGCGTTTTACACCGGTCCGGCAGCGCCGGATCGATTCCCGCGAGGGTTTTTTCCACCCCGATCCAATTTCCGCCGCGGGTGTTGATCGCTTCGACGCCGAACTCATCCACCGCGCCCTCCAGCGCCGCAACCTGCGCGTCGAGATCGGAGACGCCGGGCAGGAATGGGCTGAGGAACGCCCACGTATCGATCCCCGCGTCCCGGAGTTCCCTCAGCGCCCGGATTCTGCGGGAGGGCAGGGATGCACGCGGCTCGAGAATCCGGGCGAGCCTGTCGTCGACCGTCGAAAAGCTCAACCCCACCGTCGCACCGTGGAACTGCCGGAGGATATCCTTATCCCGCAGGACCAAATCGGATTTGGTCAGGATCGACACGGGAACCTCGTGCTTGAGCAATACTTCCAAAATTTTCCTGGTCTGCCGGTATCGCCGCTCGGGCGGCTGGTAGGGATCGGTCACGCTGCAAAAAAACACCTCTTCCCGGAGCGGCTTCCGCCGCGAGGCCAGTTGCTTGTCCAAGATTCGCGCGGCGTCGGCTTTCACATCCAGGAATGTTCCCCACGGTTCGGTATGCGCCGTGAAACGCCTCATGAACCGGGCATAGCAGTAGACGCACCCGTGGACGCATCCGACGTACGGGTTGATCACATAGTTGGCGCCCGGTATTTTGCTTTTTTGAAGAATGCCTTTTACTTCGATCGATTGGATGCCCATGATGATCTTTCCCGACCTGCCCTTATCCCCTCCTCCCGTCGTTTCGCTCCGGGAGGAGGGGATAAGGGCAATTTGAACAAGAACAGAGGAACATTGTTAAATGGATTTTTTCACGTCCGTCCTTTTCAAATTCTCTTTCAGTTCTCTATTATAATTTCTCCCCGTGCGATTCGTTCCAATGTCTCCGCCAGGAAGACATGCTCCCGTTCCAGGACTCGACGGGAAAGCGATTCGACCGTGTCGTCTTGCAATATGGGAACCGTGCATTGCGCCAGGATTTCGCCGTGATCATATTCTTCATCGACGAGATGGATCGTAACGCCCGTTTCTTTTTCCCCGGCGGCAATCACCGCTTCATGCACCGCCACGCCGTACATTCCACGCCCGCCGTATTTTGGGAGGAGCGACGGATGAATATTGATGATGCGGCCCTTGTATTTTTGCAACACCTTCGGACCCAGTTTCTTCATGTACCCCGCGAGGACGATCCAATCCGTCCGATGTCCTTCCAGGATGTTCAGAATTTCATCGTCAAGTTCCCCCGGATCGGGGTGTGTTTTGGAACTCAGATGATAATTCGGGATTCCGCTTTGTTGTGCCTTTTCGAGGGCTTCGGAATCGCCGTTGTTGCTGATCACGACGCATGGGCGGGCGTTTAGCCTTCCGGTGTTTACGGCGTCGATCACGGCCTGCATATTGCTGCCGCGATGGGAGGCGAAGAAAGCGATGTTCACATCAGTGCAATTCCTGGAAAATGCATCGTTACTCCTCGGAGGACAATGGGCGGCTGGAAAAGAAAGTCCGGATCGTCCCCGCAGCATGAACCGCGTCTGGCCATTTGTGTCCTCCGTCGTTGATTGTGCAGGATCACGTCTGCTCCCCCACGATAGTTTTTTCAACTCTTCCTTGTAATCGTTCCCTGTTGGAAAATCGCGGCCGTCAAGCGGCAGCAGACAAGCCAAGGAGAATACCCGTCAGCGGAATTCTCACCGCGTTCCCTTCATTTAATACCATTGCCGGCTCCTCAATCCCACCCGACGGCCGTTTTCTTTATTCATCATCCTGCTCGAGCCGCTTGCCAAAGCTCGCCACAGCGTCCTCACGAAAGCCGATGCACTCGTAGAACGCCATCGCCTCGCGGTTCTCGCGCCGCACCTGCAGGTTGACTTTGGGGCAGCCAAGTCCGCCCAGCCGGTGTTCGGCCTGCTCGACGAGCGCGCGGCCGAAGCCTTTGCGCCGCCGGCCCGGATCCACGGCCAGGTAATTGATCCATCCGCGGTGGCCGTCGTACCCCGCCATGACCGTCCCGACGATCGCGCCGCCCTCGACCCCGACAAGGAACAGCTCCCGCTGAAGCAGGAGTTTGCGGGCGATGTCCTTGTGCGGGTCGTTCCACGGCCGGAGCAGCCCGCACCCTTCCCAGAGGGCGATCACCGCCTCTTCGTCCGCATCTTGAAAAGGTCGAATCTCCATAACGGATATCACCTCCCAGCGGCCATTGCCCGCAGGTTTCTTCATTATATAGTCTTCCGATCGGGGTTACTGGAAGGATCCCCCGTGGAGAGGGGAAAATTATTCTCCGAGCGGTTGCCGCGTAAAAAATACGGGCCGGGCGGGGTTTTCCGCAGTCATTCTTCCATTAAAAGAAGCCACGCGTTCCAGCAGGCATTGCCCAGCAAAGCCGCGATGACAATGACCAACCCGTACTTGGCGTCGGTTTTCCCGAAGGCGACGTATATGGCGACGAGGATCAAACCGATAGAAGCGACAGAGGGCAATCCGATATCGCGGAACAGGGTGCGGTAATCCCTGCGGGATGCAGGAGCTTTCCGTAAAACCACCGCCTCCCGTAAAAGACCAGCACCACGGGTTATGCCAAGAACCAAGAGCGCGACGGTGAGGCTGACCGGCAATTAGTGGGGAACAAGAAATACGAGCGAGACCATCAACACATATAGGAAATTGGCAAACGTGCGGCGCGCCATGCCAACCACGGTTTCCGATTGGACCCCTTTCAGCCGCTCCCGGTTCAGGGATAACGATACGAACAGCAATCCCGTCAGCGCGGCGTCCGCCGCGCTGACGGTCGTATAAAATATTTACCAGGACTGAAGATCCGCAAGGAAGTTATCCATGATCGATTCCACCTCAGCGCAAAGAAAAACGACGCTTCTTACGTCCCCGGCCGGGCGGTGCAGGCTACGCGCTCAGCTCATAGGATTCCCGCAACCAGCTGATCAGTTCGCTGTCGACGTCCGACGGCGAAAGCAGTTTCACTTCCAGATGAAACCGGCCGGCCGAAACCTGTTCCGTTGTACGCACTCGCCGGCTCATCCGTCTGTGATCGCTTTTAATCGTCAGGAGGAGATGATCCTTGCGGGCCGCCACCCCGGCAATCGCCATCTTGCGGACAAGGTGGATCGAGGTCTTTTTCGGATCCTCGATCACCGGCCCCATCCGGCGCAAAGCCTCCAATAGTTTGTCGTACGTTTTCCGGACGGCCGGATCCTTCCCTTCAAAGTGTTCCCGAACGGTATGCTCACCGGCATTTTTATTCATGGCGCCTCACGCATGCGAGGTGGACCGACGCGAACCTCTCCCCCCGCGCCGGTATCGGAAATTTAGTGGAATTACAATTATTTTTATTTCCCCTTGAGCTCCGATGTGCAATAGGCGCATCGCACGGCGTTAATTGGAATTTTAGAAAGGCAATACGGGCATTCCTTGGTGGTCGGCGCGGCCGGTTTGGAGCGCTGCAGGCTGTTGGCCGCCCGAACCATGAGGAATACCACCAACCCGACAATGACGAAGTTGATCACGTTGTTGAGAAATATTCCATAATTCAGCGTCGCGGCGCCCGCAGCCTGCGCCGCCGCCAGACTGGAATACGACGTCCCCGACAGATTAATATACAGGCTGCTGAAATCCAGCTTGCCAAAGATCAAGCCGATCGGGGGCATCAGGATATCGGTGACCAGCGAACTGATGATCTTACCGAAGGCCGCTCCGATGATGAACGCCACGGCCAGGTCGAGGACATTCCCACGCATGATGAAATCTTTAAAATCTTTGAGCATGATCTTCTCCTTTCCCCAACAGGGAACTTTGGAGTTTCGCAGCCGCTCCCATCATAGTATCGCCATGGATTTGACGCAACCGCCTATCGCGCCTGGTCCGCGCTGCGCCACCAGGCGAAGGTGGCGGCCAGACCGGTTACGCATGCCACAAGCACCACTACCAGGCTGTGCACGCCGATGGAGCCGCCTTGCGGCCCGGCGATTGTCGCCACCAACGCGGGTACCGCCCACGGGTACCATTCCCCCCAACCCATGACCTGCAGCAGCTGAGCGGACGCCAGCGTAAAGATGATCCACGACATCGACGGCAGGTAACCGCGCCCCAAACTGGCGATGTATCCCACCCAAGGCACCAGCAGGAGGTTAAGGAAAGCGACGCTCATGAAAATACCAAAGGAGATCAGATTCAAATGGGCGGAACCGCCCGGGATATCGACGGCGTTTCCGATGACGAGACCCAGTCCGAAAATCCAGAGCGCCAGCGCCTGCGTCCAGACCGCGAGGAGGACAAACTTCGCCGCCACGATCGTTCCGCGCGGCGTGGGCAGCGCCAGCAACTCTTTGACGGTGTGGTCGGAAAATTCGCGGCCGAAGGTCCACATTGCCAGGAAGTCGAACAGGATTGCCGCGGCGATGCCGGTCATCACCAGCACGTAATAGAAGTTCGGCCAGGTGGCGGTGCCCGCGACGAGTTGGGCCTTGGCGCCGATCAACCCCATCTGCTTTGCGCGATCGGGATTCTTGAGGATGAGCATGAACATGCCGTCTACGAGCGGCAGGATCGTGGCCACGGCGACGGACAATCCGATCACCCTGGACCGATACGCTTTGAGGGCTTCCGCCCATAACGCGGCAAAGAAGGCGTTCATGATTTTCCTCCCGTCAATCGCAGGAAGTACGCTTCCAGATCCTCTTGTTCCACCACCAGCCGGGTGGGAGGCGATCCCGCGTTCACTAGCAACGTCGCCACTTCGTCCGGCGCGTCGATGGCGCGCTCTTCATTTAATAGAAGGGCATTCTCGCCGTCTTTCACGGCAAAGCCGGCTTGGACGAGCGCGCGTTGCGCCGCTTCCAGATCGCGGGCTTGGATTTCCAGGCGCCGCGACCGCAATTCCTCCATTTGTTTTGCCTCGAGCTCCTCGATCAGACGGCCTTTGTGGATGATTCCGATCCGCGTGGCGAGGCGATCCACCTCGGTGAGGATGTGGCTCGACATAAACACGGTCACGCCCTTCCCACGGGCGAGGCCCGCCAGGAGTTCGCGGATCTCCACCACGCCGGCCGGGTCGAGGCCGCTCGCGGGTTCGTCGAGGATGACCAACTCGGGCTCGTGCAGAAGCGCCCGCGCCAATCCCAGGCGCTGGAGGTTTCCGGTCGAAAGCGCGCCGGCTTTCCGGTCCGCGTCGTGGGTGAGGCCGAGGCGCTCGATGACGCGGGAAACCGCGTCCCGGTCGGAAAGCCCATGCAGACGGCGGGCAACCTCGAGATTCTCGCGGACGCTTAATTCCGGATACGCCGAGGGTCTTTCGACCATGTGGCCGACGTTCCGCCACGGTCCGCGTCCGTTGGGTCCCACCGCCTGTCCCAAAACCCTCACCGAACCCACACTCGGACGAATCATGCCGAGCAACGCGCGGATGGTGGTGGTCTTGCCCGCGCCGTTGAGCCCGAGGAAGCCGTAGATCTCGCCGCGTCCGACGCGCAGGTCGATCGAATCTACGGCATGCACCGGGCCGTAATTTTTTGATAGCCCGTGGGTTTCAATGGCAAGTTCCATATGTCACCTTTGAGGGATTCGTTCTTTAGCCCCGCGCCTTTTTCGGATTGACAATCGACCCTATATCTTTTCGATATTGATCGAACGCCGAACGTCCTTTGGGCGTGAGGCGGAATTCCGTGTGCGGGATCTTTCCGCGGAACGTTTTCTCCACCCTCAAGTAACCTGCCTCCTCAAGCCGCGAAAGATGCACCGATAAATTTCCTTTGGTCAGTCCGCTTTCTTTCAGAAGGAACAGGAAGTCCGCGGATTCCACCGACGAGAGCAGCGCCACCAGCAGCAGCCGGGCCGGTTCGTGAATCACCCGGTCCAGATCCGAGAGGTTGCGCAACGGTTCGCTCATAATTCCTCCCGATAGGGAACCGGATTTTCCTTGCGGTAGCGCAGGAAGGTCGCCAACCCCGAGACGGCAAATGCAATACCGGAAAGCAGCGTCAAAAGCCCCACGCCGGCAAGCGCCCGGTTGAGGCTTTCTTCCACGGGAGCCCAGAGAACATCCGGCAGCGGACTCAGAATATTAGCCCGCAATGCGCCCGCCGGAACGTTCGGCATGCCCAAGCTCAGCTGCCAGGCACCAACCGAGATTCCCGCGAGCAGGATTACCACGCCCAGAAGCCGAAACCTGCGGAGTGCGGTCCATTCACCCAAAAGGATGCACAGCGCTCCCCAGAAAATCCCCAGGACCGGGGGGAACCATATGGGCATGGAGAAAATTGCTCCGCGAACCGCCGGTATGAAGAAGAGCGGGATGATCAATCCCAGCACCGGGAGAATGGCGATCAGGACGGCGTTTCTCAGAAAAACCAGCAATTGCGACCTCGGCACCCCTTTTTCCCGAACAAATCCGGTCCGCGGATAGGTAAACCGGTCCTTCAACCACCACAACCCCAGAACGGCGAGAATAAGTCCGAGGAACTTTACGATCGCCGCGCTCTCGGCGAGGGAGATAAATTGGGAGAGGAACGAACTGGGCGGCACAATCCCGCTCAGCAGGGTGATTCCTCCCAGCAGGATGAACAATATTCCCGCTAGGATTTCGGTAAACCCGTCCACGAACCAATACCCCCGGCCGCGTTTCATGACGCTCTCGATCCGGCTATCCATGATTCCTCCAATTATGCATAGACTTGTTTATATCATAAACCTGTCTATGATTATATGCGATTGCGCCGGGATGTCAATAGGCTCGGATCCATTTTCCGGAAAGGGCTGGATATACCCATTTTTCAGGGGAATGCGTCCATCGGGATCGGGGCGACGAAGGTTTATGCCATCGGCGCTTGCTTTATCGCCGTTTCCAGCAGGATTCGCGAGCAAGCCCGTTAAACGAGGAACGCGGCCAGGAGAATTAAGGACCAGTAGAAAATATATTCCGGCACGGAAAAGACAAGAACCGAGAGCGGGCTTACTCCCCGGAAGCTTGGAATGTCCATAATGCGGAAGCTGTAAATCCCCATGAGGTGCTCCAGGAAGGCTTCGATCCCGACCAGCGCAAAAAACACCGGGATGGGACGGCTGCGGAACCGGGCGATGATCCAATAAAAAACAATGGCCAGAATCATTCCGATGCCAGGTCCAAAAACGAAGATTCCCCAATCGCCCATCCATCGCGGATAAAAGTACTGATAATACGCAACCCAAAAGGACCGGACTAACCAGACACCAAGAATTCCCCAAAAGACTCCCGCGGTAACAATCACCGGCACTCGGATCTGGATAAAACGTTCCGGGCGGATCAGCCGCAGGATGAGAAACAATAATCCCGCGTCGATCAGGGCGGCGACCGCGGCGCTTACCCAGAATATTTTCGAAGTCAGTTGAATGCTTCCCTGCATTATTTGTCCCCGTTCGGTTAACCGTCTCCGCGAAATTCCTTCAGCTGCCTTTCTATTTGATCCAGATGTTCATTCAAGTGCTTCCGATAATTCACGATCATTTCTTCCAGAGTAAACATCCGCTCGCCGAACCGGTCGCGCCCGAACCAGCGGTGGTTGAGATTCCCCGGATCGACGTTGCGAATCAAGTGAACCAGGAAGAGATTATAGGATTGGAAGAGGCCGAGAATTTTAAGCCATCCGAGGAAATTCCATTTCTCCGCGGCCAGCCATTTTTCGTTCTCATAGGGAGGAAATTGCAATTCCGCGACAAGTTGCAACCGGGTGATTCGCTGGTGGTTGTTGGCAGCCGAATCGATCAAGTGGCCAACGATCTCTTTTATCGTCCATCCGGATTCCGCCGGTTTGCGGATCGTGACATCCTCCGTTAATTGACGGTGACGGTCGCAGAAATTATCGACCGATTGGGAAATCGATTCGGCGATGGCTTCCATGTTTTTTGAAAAACCATTCGATTCCATGGCAGACAAAGGGATACCTGCTTTCTATAATATAGGGGCAGCGACCTCCCACAGTAGATCCGATAAGCTCTATCAATCCCCGGGGTGCCGGACCGAAGACCTTCACCGCCCAATGCTTCGATTTGAGCCGCGGCGGATCAACCCTTCTGCGATCGGTGACCCAGGCGCCTTCGATTCGGGCGGGCCGGCCTTATCCCGTGAGCCATCCGGTTAGGATCAGCACAATCACGCCCAATCCCGCCTGGATCCAGGCCCAGACCGCGAATTGGGTCCACAATTTCTGATCCGCTCCGAGGTTCGATAGTTTCCTGGCTAAAAAGAACCAGATATATGCGCTCACGGCAATTAAAGGAAGAATTGCCACATGCTTGGCGATCATCACCGGGATATTCAGGTCGTCCACCATCATGGCGGTTTGGGCCCAACCGGTTAGCCCGACGGCTATTCCGCCGACCACAAACCACGGAATAAATCGGCGGGTGAATTTATCAATAAATTTATTTTGTTCGGCCGCCGCCAGGCTTTTCACGGCGGGGATGACGGCGATCGGAAGCAGGAACGCGGCCCCCAGCCAAATCACCAATCCGATCATGTGAAATGTGAAAACAACTCCCAGCACCGACATTTTCGCCTCCTATAAAGTTGCGGTTTACGATCGGCCTCTCCGATCGATCCTATTCATGCGCCCGGAGGCTCCCGGGGTGGTTGCATATTTGTAAACGCCAAAACCCATCTCTTTAGGTACAGTAAACGCTTTGTTGAGTGGGTTTTTCGCCCAGTCGGAAAAGTAGGACAATCGGTCCGGGACGATCGATCTCCCACAGATGCCGCGCGGCCAGCGTTTGAATATCTTCCGGAAGGAACAGACGGTCCACATTACGGGCCGGACAAAAAGCACGCATTAGCGTCCCGTTTTCTTGCGCATATTCCGCCCATAGGTCGGACTCTTCGCTGATTCGGGCATGGTATGTCGATATGAGTAGATATTTGACGCCGCGCTCCTCGAGCAGCGCCGGCAGGGGTTCCTTCCATAAGTATCCATTGATGAGATCGAAAGCTGGAGAAAGCGATGGATCGACCGCATAATCCTGTTTCAGCAACCACTGATCATACGTCCCGAGAGTACCGGGAAAATCCCGCTGCTGAAATTCGATGCTTGCCTTCGTTGGGGTCAATTCCAGCGCCTGGAAGTTAACTAGAATAACGCTATTCTTAGGAAGATTCTCTTCCACCCATCGGCTGGCTTGTGTGCGGGTATCCGTTTGCGCCGTAACCAGCACGAAGCGCAGCGCCGTCACCAGCATCGGCAGCAAAACCAGCGCGCATACCAACGCATAAACCCGCCGATTGCGTTGGGGATCCCGGATTTTACACAGCATATCCTCCAACCCATAAGATACCAGGACAATAAAAAAAGGCGTTAGAACCATGGTGATGCGGGCATAGCTGTTCACAAAGGTCGCCCAAACCACAAGTTGTACAAGCGGGAAGGCCATCCCCACCGCGAGCACCCGGAGCCGGTTGCGGAAACTCCAGAGGAAATAAACCAGCGCTGCTGGAACCGCCACAAGCAGCAGGGGCTGATAATTAAAAACGGTTTCCAGGAATGCCGGGATGTTCGCAAGGCTGAACATCCCGGCATCGAGAAAATGCGCCCCCGCGCCGAGCGTGGAAGCCGATCCCTGCCCGGAAACGATCCGGATCAGGATCCCGCCATAATCGCGGAAGACGTCGGGGTACAGCGGTATTACGAGCACCAGCAACAATCCGGCGTTCAGCGCCCCTTCGCACAAGGCGGACAGCCGTCGTTTTGCATCCCGGACACGGAAAAACCAGGCCAGGAAGAACGGCAGGAGAATGACGATGCCGTTTTGCAGCGTGCCGATAGTCATCGCCGAGCAGATGGTCGCCGCGACGGCCCATTTTCTTCCCGCGCCGCAAGCCACAGCCACCAACAACGCCACGCTAACCAGAGCGAAGACGGCCAGAGCGGCATGCGGACGCGCTTGATGGCTGAAATGCACCAGCAGCAAGCTGAACGAACCCATCCCGGCGGCCAACCATCCCCGATGGGCGGGTTTCAGCCGCCGCGAGATCACGAACAGTACCGGCACGATCGCCGCCGTGATGACACCCAGGCTGATAACCGCAAGCAGATGCATTTCCGTCCGATTGGTAAACAATAAATTTTCAAAATCGCCCAGCGAAGAAATTCGTCCGGTTGCCAGGCCGCCAATGAAAATCACTCCATAGATGCCCAACAGAAACCACGACAAACCCAGCGGATATTTGGCACCCGCCAATCCGATGTCGTAGTGGGCAAAATCAGTAATTCGCTGCCCAAGATCAAAAGCCTGCCGGATGATCTGCGTATCCGGTATGTAGGCGATGGAGGAGCCGGCGCCGACGACCCGCAAGCCGTACGCTACCAGGGTCAACAGCACAATACCCGCCGGAACGATTCCGGTCGGCTGAATCTTCTTCATCGGCCAAACCTCCTCATGGAAGAACCGGCTGCGTAATCCTTCGTAAAGTATATCCGGTTATTTTTTCCAGATGGGACGAGTGTCTTGGCGATGGCTGTGCTCGGAAAGCCCATCCCCCTCTCATCGACGTTTCGGGTGAGGAGGGCTTCCTGGATCGTTCCAACGGGATCGAAAATGAGGGGGTCAAGTCCCGGGGTGGTGGTGAGGATATGTTCCTCGAGCCATAATTTGCCGGGTAGGCGTTGCGAAAATGTCCCGTGTTTCATTTGCTTCGGATCCAGTGAAACACTGCAAATAGGGTGCAAAAGGTTATCCGTGGCAAAGCGCTTCCATCCCCGGATTATTCTGCCAATGCATACTCGACGGCCGCAATGGCGTGAATCTTTGCGGTGGGGAACAGCGGTACCGGACTGTCTGTTTCGCGAACCAGTAGTTCGATTTCCGTGCAACCCAAAATAATTCCTTCCGCTCCCGCCTGAACCAACTTTTCCATGATCTGAAGATAACGTTCTCTGGATTCCGGCTTAACAATGCCAAGACACAATTCATTATAAATTACACGATGGATTATTTCGCGGTCTGGACCGTCCGGGGTGATGACTTCGAGGCCATATTTGTTAATCAGGCGGCCCTTGTAAAAGTCCTGCTCCATTGTATAGCGCGTGCCCAATAATCCTATTTTACGGAGGCCAGTCGCTTTTACCCTTTGGGCAGTGGCATCCGCAATATGCAATATAGGAATATGGATATTGGCTTGAATCTCATCCGCCAGTTTGTGCATGGTGTTCGTACAGATAACAACAAAATCTGCTCCTGCCTGCTCAATGCCCTGTGCTGCCGCTACCATCAGGTGAGCCGCTTCCTGCCATCGACCGTGATCTTGCAATGCCTCGATTTCCGCAAAATCCACCGAGATCATTATGCTCTTGGCCGAATGTAACCCGCCCAATTTAGTCCTGGTCATTTCGTTGATAATCCGATAATACTCGGCGGAGGATTCCCAACTCATTCCGCCGATGAGCCCGATAGTTTTCATAGTGTACTCCTTGAAATCCAGGATCCAACGTCATTCAGAGAACCGCCCACAAACAGCAGCCGTCGGAGGGATAACTTCGCCGACGCGGGGTATCTATCCGTCGCCCATTAATCCTCAATGCCAACCGCTTTTACTGGGGAGGGGCTCGTCTGATCAATCCATCTCCCGCGCATTCTTGGGAAGAGTTCGTATATATTCCAGGTACGCGCTCACTCTTTGATCATCGCCCAGGGGATACGCAAAATTAAAATGCTTCGCCACCGAAAGGGCTACCCGTCGGAACAGGTTGCACATAGCGAATAATGCATCCCAAGTGTGATCATAGGCGACATCCGAATATGTTCTTTGAAGCAGATCCCATAACTCCGGTTCCAGATACTCCCGGAAGTATTTGCCCTGTTTACCCAAGTTCCGGGCAAACCGTGTGTTAATTCCAATATGCCACAACAGCATTTTCATCAGCTGTTCCCGGACCCTATCCGCATAGTATTTGGCATACGTTATTTCTTCGCGCCACAACCCCTTGGCGATATAGGGGCTTACCCACCAGAATTCGTTGCAACAATTCGAGAATGCCTTGGCCGTGGGGGGCCGGGGGAGATAGTCCTTTTCACTCGGCGGGGCAATCGGGCCGATGGTTCCATCCTTATCGAGGAGCAGCAGACTGAGGCTGTCCCTTTCAAGCTCATCAAGCTTTGCGATTGGGTATATTGTCAGATCGATTCGATTGCCATCCATGAACTGCATGAGGTAAGCGAACTGTTCGCCATCGCCCGGCGGCGGATCATGCATTTCATCCGGCATTTGCAGGATCATGAGATCGCCGAAGCGCTTGATCCAATCGGGATCCTTTTTAAAAGACGAAGGATCAGTAACAATATAGACAACATCATAATCCTGGAAAGCGTCTCGTTTCGCATTGGGATTCGCGCGCGAACCGTTCAGGATGACGGCCCGTATGCGTTCGTCGTCCTTTGCGGTATCTGTTATCAGGGCAAGCATTTCCTGTTCGCTTCGCATGATCATCCCAAGGCAGGCGGCCAATAAGCTGTGATTCCTCAACCGGCCGATGATTATCCCACCAACATGTTATCTGATAAGCCAAAACCGAATGATACGAATTACCGCCGCGTCCTGCTACCCGACGGATATCATATCAATTACCGATGCGAATCTCCGATGTGTGCCGTGCGTGATTTATTCTCCCGCCCCGACAATGTATAATTTCCTTGTGGCACCCCCGGGCCGGATGACTTCCTTCTCGAAGCGCATCCCCACTTTGATTGCTACGTGCTCAGAAGCCTGATTCCCCGGCGTGATCAAGGCGACCAGCCGCTTTAATCCCATCTTTGTAAAGGCCATCCTGCGAATGGCCTGTCCTATTTCCGTTGCATATCCCCGCCCCCACATCAATGGGAAGAAGATGTAATTTAATTCAATCTCGGGTTTGCCTTCAATATCTTTTTCAAGGAGGCCGCAGTGTCCTATCAATTGACCCGCTTGCTTTTCGATGACCGGCCAAAGGTCGTATGTTTCAAAAAAATGGTTTTTCGCCGTTTCTTTAAATTCGGATTGAAGCCAGCCTCTTTCGCGAGGCCCTCCCAGGTAATGGGTCGCTTCCGGATCAGCCCATAGATTCGCGAGAATAGTCACATCGCTGGCTTGCTGCCGTCGCAGTATCAGGCGTTCTGTTTCAAGTATGAAGAGTGGATCCTGCCCATTAATCAAAGAATGACCTCTCGTGGTTAGTGGAAATTTTTCCTCCCAATGGACTTTGACTCGCCGGTTTACCGGCCCGGCAATATACCTTTCATTTTACTCAACGATTGGCAAATCGAATAACTCGGTTTTCCATAAGCCGGCATCGAGTGCGCGACTCCATGGGTTCGTTTGGGTCGATTGATAAAACGCCGGGTTTTTCAAGATAAATCGATGACCACGCCTCCGCGTTTTGCGGCAGATGGACGAAGCATCTTGTTCCTCTGCCACCCGTTTCCACCATTCAGCGTCCATAAATCCCCTTCAACCGGTCCCGGCGGATTGATCGCGCTGATCTCCAACGAGGAACCCTCTGGGTCAGCCAGAGCATTCGATTGAATTAACCATGCGTCAATTGCAAATAGAAACGGACTCCTAATTCCAAACCAGATATTCCGCATTGTTCACAACATCTTCATATCCTCCAAACCCCGCTTAATTGACTCCCCCTCCCAACCCCGATATAATCCGGCCCAACACCGCTTGAATGCCCAGTCCTGTATAGAGAGAACTTACCGTTCCGGCCGTTTCCGTTTCCCGGCCGGCACATTGGGAGAACATACTTTGAAGACCGAAGCCCTTCTGCCCGTCCACACCCTGGTCGTCCGCTCCACCCTCGGGAGTGATCCCATCGCCGAGGGGATGCTCGCCGACGCGCGCGCCATCGGCCTGCTGTCCGTACGCAAGATCGAACGCGAACTGCTGTACTTCCTCGAGGGCGCACTTTCCGCCGAGGATCACGAGAAGCTATGCGCCGGGCTGCTCACCGATCCGCTTACCCAAATCGGGGCTTGGCGCGGGAAGGCGGCTAAGCCGCCGGCCGGCGCTTTCGTCATCGAAGTGGCCTTGCGCCCCGGCGTAACCGACCCGGTGGCGATGGAAATCGTCCGCTGCGCGCAGCTGCTCGGGGTGGAAGGACTGCGCCGCGCCGCGACCGGAACGCGCTATATCGTTCGCGGCACGCTCACCCCCGCCCAGCGGAATACCCTCGCCCGCAAATTGCTGGCCAACGATGTGATCCAGCGCTACGCAATCGGCGCCATCCAGCCGGTCTTCCCCCACCCGGCCGAATCTTCCGGCGAGGTGGAGATCCTCCCGATCCGCTCCCTCGACGACAAGGGCCTGGCCAAACTTTCCATCGCGCGCCTCGCGGCGCTCGATCTGGATGAAATGCGGGCGATCCAGGAATATTTCCGCGAGGAAAACCGCGACCCGACCGACGTCGAGTTCGAGATGATCGCCCAGACCTGGAGCGAACATTGCGGCCACAAGACCTTCAAAGCCGAGATCGAGCTTGAGGGAAGCGGCGAGAAAATCGAGGGACTGCTGGATACCTACATCCGAGCCGCCACCAAGAGGGTGGGCGCGCGCTGGGTGCGCTCGGCGTTTGTCGACAACGCCGGGATCATCGATTTCGATAACACACACGAGGTTTCCTTCAAGGTCGAAACCCACAACCATCCCTCGGCTATCGAGCCGTTCGGCGGCGCTAACACCGGCACGGGCGGCGTGATTCGCGACGTGCTGGGCGTCTCCGCCAAGCCGATCGCCGCCACCGATATTCTGTGCTTCGGTCCGCAGAACGCCGACCCCGCCAAGATTCCCGCCGGCGTGCTCCATCCGCGGCGCATCCGCTCCGGAGTGGTGGCCGGGATTCAGGATTACGGCAATAAAATCGGCATCCCCACCGTCAACGGCGCGATCTGGTACGACCCGGCCTTTACCGCCAATCCGCTCGTGTATTGCGGTTGCGTCGGGATCGCCCCGAAGGGCAAGCATCAGCGTAACCCCAAGTCCGGCGACCATATCATCCTGCTGGGCGGCCGCACCGGGCGCGACGGCCTGCGCGGCGCCACCTTCTCCTCGATGACGATGGACGCCAAGACCGGCGAGGTCTCGGGCGCGTCCGTCCAGATCGGCGACCCGATCACCGAGAAGGGCTTGATCGAAGTGTTGATCCGCGCGCGCAACCACGGCCTGTATCACGCCGTCACCGATTGCGGCGCGGGCGGGCTTTCCTCCGCCGTCGGCGAGATGGGCCTGGCGCTCGGGGTCGACGTCGAGCTGCGCGAGGTGCAGCTCAAGTACGCCGGACTCGCGCCGTGGGAGATCTGGCTTTCGGAGGCGCAGGAACGCATGGTCCTCGCCGTCCCGGCGGAAAAAATCGCGGATCTCGAAAAAATCTGCGCCGTATTCGACGTCTCCATCACCGACATCGGCCGATTTACCAACGACGGCCATATGCGGGTGCGCTACAACAGCAAGCCGGTGCTCGACCTGGCGAACGAATTCCTCGACGAGGGCCAACCCTGCCGACACCTGCAGGCCAGGTTGCCCAGGCCGGAGGTTGTTAAAAAGCAACGCGCGCTCCCTGCCAAGGCGGTGGATTGCCAGGAAGTGCTGCTGAAGCTGCTGGCGCATCCCAACATCGCCTCCAAATCGGACGTGATCCGCGTGTACGATCACGAGGTGCAGGGCGGAACGACCGTCAAGCCGCTGGTCGGTGTGGAAAACGACGGACCTTCCGACGGGTGCGTGCTCGTGCCCATCGGCACGCCGGGCCCGCGCGCGATCTCCCTCTCCAACGGCTTTAACCCCGAGATCGGCAAGGCCGATCCGTACCGCATGGCGGTGAGCGTGATCGACGAAGCGGTGCGCAACGCGGTGGCGGTCGGAGCCGACCCGGAGCACATCGGACTCCTCGATAACTTCTGCTGGGGTGACCCGCTCCGGCCGGAAACGCTCGGCAGCCTGGTGGCCGCCTGCCGCGGTTGTTACGACGCAGCCGTCGCGTACGGCTTGCCGTTCATCTCCGGCAAGGATTCGCTCAACAACGAATACCTCGGCCCCGACGGAAAGCAGCACGCCATTCCGCCTTCGCTGCTCATTTCCGCCGTCGGCATCGTCGAGGATGTGGACCGCACGACCACGATGGATCTTAAAGTGGAGGGGAGCACCATCTACCTCCTGGGAGATACCAAGGACGAGATGGCCGGCAGCCACTTCCGCCTTGTCACCGGCGGCGCAGTGGATGGGGAAGTGGCCCCGAGCCTGCCCGAATACGCGCCGGCGCTTTACAAGAGTCTGCATAAGGCGATGACCAAGGGGCTGGTGCTTTCCTGCCACGATCTGAGCGAGGGCGGGCTGGCGGTTTCCGCGGCTGAGATGTGCCTGGCCGGACGGCTCGGGATGACACTCACGCTTGACGCGGGAGATTCGGTCACCGATCTATTCAGCGAATCCAACGGCCGGCTGCTCGTGGAAGTCCACCCCAGCCAGGTCCTGGCTTTCGAAGGCGAATTCCTGGGTGGCACGGCGCGCTACGTCCGCCGCATCGGCACAACCACCGCCGCTCGCTGGCTGAACGTCAGCACACCGGACGATCGGCTGATCTCGCTCCCGGTGGACGTCCTTGTCGAAGCGTGGATGGGAGACAAGCAATAACCTAATCCCTCTCCCCTTTGCCCCTCCCCCGCTTCCCTTAAGGGAAGCGGGGAATGGCATGGGTGGGGAGTTAGGTCAGTTATACCAACGGAGAAAAGATTCCATTATGAAACCAAAATCCCTGATCCTGCATGCCAACGGCATCAACCGAGACCTGGAAGCGGCCAACGCGCTGGAGGAAGCCGGCGCCGATGCGGATATCGTCCACATCAACCAACTCCGCAGCGGCGACGCGAAATGGGAGGATTATCAGATTCTTTGCATCCCCGGCGGCTTTTCCTACGCCGACGCGCTCGGCGGCGGCAAACTGATGGCTCTCGAGATGAATGTGTTTTTCTCGGACCAGGTGCGCGAGTTCGTCGAGAGCGGCAAGCCGGTGATCGGAATCTGCAACGGCTTCCAGGCGCTGGTCAAAGCCGGGATCCTGCCCGACCTTCCGGCATTGCGTCCCGCAGCCGCCGAGCGGAAGAAACCGGCAGCGAAGGGGAAGGCCAAAATAAAAACCGCTCCGAAGGTGAAAGCCTCGCCCAACTCCGGCCGCGCGACGCTTACTTTTAATGAAAGCGGCCGCTTTGAGTGCCGCTGGATCTACCTCAAGCCTGTCTCACAGAAGTGCGTGTGGACCCGCGATCTGGAGGACTTGGTATATTGCCCGGTGGCGCACGGCGAGGGCCGCTTCCTCCTCGGCGTCCCGCAGGAGCTCAAAGCGCTCGAGGCGCAAGACCAGCTGGCGCTGGCCTACGTCTTCCCCGACGGGGCAAGTGCCAACGGCACCTACCCCGACAACCCCAATGGCTCCTTTGCCGACATCGCCGGGATCTGCAATGGAAAGGGCAACGTCCTCGGCCTCATGCCGCACCCCGAGGATCATATCTACGAATGGCAACATCCCCGCTTTGGACGGGGCGAGCGCGGCCAGCAGGGCTTGGAGATTTTCCTCAACGGAGTCGATTACGCGCTGGGGATGTAAGTCCATACATCACACGCAGAATGTCATTCCTCGGCCTCTTTAGAGGCCGAGGAATCGGTGACTCATCCTCGAACCGCAAAGCTGAAAAGCCCCGAAGCGTTTCCTTTTGATGTCATTCCAAGGCCTCTTTAAGGGCCGAGGAATCAGTAACGTGCCGGTCCGCGCGGGGATGAATCCCCGCGCTAATATACGATGCCCCTCTGGGGCAAAAACCCAACTCCACAAAATATGCTTTTTCCATTCCACGCGTCACCGATCCCTCCCCTCGCCTTCGGCTCGGGGTCGGAATGACGTACGGCAAATGTCATTCCGAGTCCCCTTTATGGGGCAAGGAATTGGTAGAACGTGGATATAGAAAATCTGGCTTACGACTCCTCGGCCTTCGCTTCGCTGCGGCCTCGGAGTGACATGGAATAGGAATGATTACGCGACTGCAAATGTCATTCCGAGGCTCCTTTGGGAGCCGAGGAATCGGTAGCGCGGGGCAAATAATCCCGCACGCAGATAACCCGCACCGGCTTTATAATTAACCCTGCGATCTTCTTCCCAATGAACCGGTAATCCCTGCAATTTCTTTGGAGAGAACATGCTCATAACCCAGGCTCGAACCTTTCTTTCCACCCGCACCCTGGCCCGGATCGCGGCCGTCGGCGCCTTTGCCGCACTCACCGCGCTCTCGGCGCGGGTGACCATCGCTCTGCCCTTCACGCCCGTGCCGGTCACGCTGCAGGTGCTTGCCGTCCTGCTGGCGGGATTGGTCTTGGGCCCGCGCGACGGCGCGTTGAGTCAGCTGGCCTACCTGGCGGCAATAACCGCCGGGCTGCCGCTGGACGCGCACATGCTCGGCCCGGCCGTATGGCTCACACCGGACGCCGGATACCTCTTCGGGTTCGTAGCCGGCGCGTTCGCCACCGGATGGGTGGCGGAACACGCGCGCAACCGGCTCCCGGGCGCCGAGTTACTCGCGGGCGCGGCCGGGATCTTCGCCATCTACACTGCGGGCGCAACCTGGCTCACAATCTTCTTCCTCCACGGCAACCTTGCCGCGGGAATTGCCGCCGGGGTGGCACCCTTCATCCTCATCGACACGCTCAAAGCAGCGCTCGCCGCCGGGCTTTCGGGGAGCGGCCGCCAGGCGGTGCGAATCGCTACGGGAGGACGTTGATGCTATCATCCCATCAGATCGGCGCGGTCTTTCCCCTGGCGCTTGATAAAACCCATCTTGCATTGCCGGATCGGCATGAAGGCAAGGTGCGCGATTGGTACTCGCTCGACGGAGCGCGGAAACTGTTCGTCACCACCGACCGGCTGTCAGCCTTCGACCGGGTTCTTGCGCGCATTCCGTACAAGGGCCAGGTGCTCAACCAGCTTTCGGCCTTTTGGTTCGACGCCACCCGTGACCTGATCGATAACGCCGTCCTGGGGATCCCCGATCCGAATTCGGTCATCATGCGCGCGGTCAAACGCTTCCCGGTGGAAGTGGTCGTGCGCGGCTATATCACCGGCGTAACGACCACTGCGCTGTGGTACCGCTATTCGCTCGGCGAGCGCGAAATCTACGGCCACACGTTCCCCGACGGGTTGAAAAAAAATCAGTCGCTGCCCGCGCCGATCCTCACCCCGACGACCAAGGGCGAGGAAGGGACGCACGACGAGCGCCTGACCTGCGCCGAAGTGGTCGCCAAGGGTTTGGTCGATTCGGCCACGTGGGATATGGTCAGCGCCGCCGCCCTGGCGATCTTCCGCCGCGGGCAGGAAGTGGCCGCGCGGGCCGGGCTGATTTTGGTGGATACGAAGTATGAATTGGGGCTGACCCCCGATGGGCGGGTGATGCTGATCGATGAAGTGCATACGCCGGACTCCTCCCGCTTCTGGAAAGCGGATACGTATCGCAAACTCTTTGAGGCGGGGGAAGAGCCGGAAAATTTCGACAAGGAACTGGTGCGGCTGGCATACGCCGAGCGCGGTTATCGGGGAGAGGGCGATCCGCCCGCTCTGCCCGACGAACTGTGGATCGCCGCGAGCTCCCGGTATATTTCCATTTTTGAGATGCTCACCGGAAAAAAGTTCGAACCGGCGGCATATCCGGCCGAACCGAGGATCGTAGAAAATCTAAAGCGGGCGGGGCTGCTTTAAAGCCGCTCCCATTTGCTTCGCAAATGGGAGCGGAGAAAAGGAATCGGAATGTCCAACGCATTGGTCGTCATTCTCATGGGCTCGAAGGTCGACGAGGAGCACTGCCGCAAGATCCTCGACGTTGTGCGCGCGCTCGGAATGCAAACGGCGCTGCGCATCGGGTCGGCGCACAAAACCCCCCAACATGTGATCGACATGTTGCGCGAGTTCGAATCCGATCCGCGGCCGAAGGTATACATCACCGTCGCGGGCCGGAGCAATGCGCTTTCGGCCTTCGTCGACGGCCAAGTCCGCGCGCCGGTGATCGCCTGCCCGCCTCCTTCCGAGGCTTTCGGCGGCGCCGATATTTTCTCTTCACTGCGCATGCCTTCCGGCATCGCGCCGGCGGTGGTGCTGGACCCAGCCAACGCGGCGCTGCTGGCGGCCAAGATCCTCGGCATCGCCGATCCGGCCCTGGCCGAGCGCGTGAGCGAGTTCCAGAAGTCTCAAGCCCGGAAGGTCACCGCCGACGATCAATCGTTCTCGAGTGCAAAGGTGTAAAATGAAGCAGCGAAATCCGCGTCCGGACGAATCAGGGACACGAAGGATGATGCGCAACTCTTCGTGTCCTTCTATTTCCGGCCCTTTATTCTCGAAAGGTCGGATCGATGGCTGAAAAAACTTTTTTAGATGATCAGCCCGGCGAAGAATGCGGGATCGTGGGGATCTTCGCCCCCAAAGAAGACGTGGCCAGCATGGCCTACTTCGCGCTCTTCGCCCTGCAGCACCGCGGCCAGGAAGCCGCCGGCATCGCGGTGTGCGACGGCGAGAGCGCCCGCGTCCACAAAGACGTCGGGATGATCTCGCATGTGTTCACCCCGGAAAATCTCCGCTCCCTGCGCGGCTCATACGCCATCGGGCACACCCGCTATTCCACCACCGGCTCCTCGGTACTCCGCAACGTGCAGCCGTTCCTCATCGAAACCCGCTACGGCCCGCTGGCCATCGCCCACAACGGCAACCTGATCAACACCTACGCCCTGCGGCGGGAGCTTCTGCAGCGCGGCGTGGGCCTCTCGTCCTCGTCCGACAGCGAGGTGATCACGATGATGCTGGCCGGAGCTGAAGGCGCCACCTGGGAAGAACGGATCCGGAAAACCATGCCGAACTGGCGCGGCGCATACTCGCTGGTCATCCTCACCCGCGAGGGTGTGTTCGCTGTGCGCGATCCGTGGGGTTTCCGGCCGCTTTCGATCGGAAGGCTGCCCAGCGGCGGGCATGCGGCCGCATCGGAATCCTGCGCGCTGCGCACGATCGGCTGCGAGGCGATCCGCGAGGTGAAGCCGGGCGAAGTGATCCGCCTGAGCAACACCGCCCTTTCCGTATTGCAGGCGATGCCGCCGGCCAACCCGCTGGCGCTGTGCACCTTCGAGCACATTTATTTTTCCCGCCCGGATTCGATCTGGGATGGGCGCAGCGTCCACCACGTCCGCCAGCGGTTGGGGGAGGAACTCGCGCGCGAGGCTCCGGCGAAGGCCGACGTGGTCATCCCGGTCCCGGATTCCTCGATCCCGGCGGCGATCGGCTATTCCCGCGAGAGCGGTATCCCCTTCAACGACGGCTTCATCAAGAACCGATACATCGGCCGGACCTTCATCGAGCCCACCGACAGCCTGCGCAAGCAGGGCGTGGCGCTCAAGTTCAACGCGCTCGACGAAAACCTGCGCGATAAGCGCGTGGTGATGATCGACGACAGCATCGTGCGCGGCAACACCGCCGGACCGCTCGTGAAACTCCTGCGCGAGGCTGGCGCGCGCGAGGTGCACATGCGCATCACCTGCCCGCCGATCACTCATCCGTGCTTCATGGGTGTGGATTTCGGAACCTTCGATGAATTGATCGCCTACCGCATGACGGTGGAGGAGATCCGCTGCCATGTGGGCGCGGATTCACTGCATTTTCTTTCTCTGCAAAGCATGATGCGCGCCATTGGCCGGAGCGGCGGATATTGCAATGCCTGCTATACCGGCGTCTACCCCCTGGAAGTGGAACCGGAACAAGCCAAAACCGGATTCGAAACGGCGATCGCCTGACCTTCTGCAGCCAGGGATTCGTCCCGATCGGACAACAAAGGCCGGCTCTCCGGGCGTTATCCCAATCCTTCTGGAGCAATCCGCATGAACGCTGTCCATCCAATGGAACAACTCAGCCTATTGTGGCTTGGAGGGGCCGATCCGCACGCAGATCCAGAACGCGAAAGGTGGGGGGAGTTTACGCAGGCCGATCTGGGAATCGAAACCCTGGCCGAATATATCAGCTCCGATCAGAGACACGCCAAATTGCAGATAATTTTTTAGCCCGCCATAGGCGGGCTTTGTATATTGGCGCCGGGACCTGTCCCGAGCGGAGCGAGGGATCAATCCCGGCGCGACGATTCCCCGGCGCAACCCCTATCCCCCACCCGGTTCGCCTCAGGCCCGGCGCCCGCTCCTTATGGTACAATTCTAAAAAGCGGCTACGCCGCCGGATGGAGATTTTTTCCATCCCCCCATGTCCGCCGATCCGAATCATGACCGAATCGATCGCGGTTATTCCTCCTCAACGAGCTTTCCCAGACCGGCGGGTTGTTTCTTTTGGAAGGGATCCTGCTTTGAACGTTCATCCCCGCACATCGTGGAACACCAAGCTGCCGATGAAGCGGCTGAACTCTGCCCACACGCATTCCTCCCGCCCCGGCGGGAGGAATGCGTTATCCATCCGTGCATCGGCGGAAGCCCGACGGAGGAACTCGCCATGAGAGTGCTGCTTGTCGGATCGGGGGGAAGGGAACACGCGTTGGGATGGAAAATGGCCCAGTCGCCCCGGCTCAAGGCGTTGTATATCGCGCCCGGGAACGCCGGCACCGCCCGGCTGCGTGCGGATGGCGCCGAGATTGCCAATCTGCCGGTGAAAGCGGACGACAAAAACGCCCTGGTGCAAACCGCGCTCGAGCGGAAAATCGATCTGGTGGTCATCGGGCCGGAAGGGCCGCTGGCCGCCGGGTTGGCCGACGATCTGCGCGCCAAGGGTTTGGCCGTGTTCGGGCCGTCGCAGGCCGCCGCGGAGATCGAAAGCTCGAAGGTTTTTTCCAAGGAATTCATGCAGCGGCGGGGGATTCCCACCGCCAAGTTTTCCGTCTTCCGCGATTACGACCGGGCCCTCGCCTACATCCATGAGCTCGAACATCCGATCGTGATCAAAGCCTCCGGCCTGGCCGCCGGGAAAGGGGTGATCATTCCGGAGAATCCCTCTCAGGCCGAAACCGCCCTCCGGCAAATCATGGTGGAAAAAGTATTCGGGCCGTCCGGCGACGATGTGGTGTTGGAAGAACGCATGAGCGGCCCGGAAGTTTCGCTTTTCGGGTTTACCGACGGCAACTCCGTCCAAGTCACTGTTCCCGCGCAGGATCACAAACGGATTTTCGACAATGACCGCGGCCCGAATACCGGCGGGATGGGCGCGTATGCGCCGGTCCCCGTCTTTGCCCCGGCGATGGCGGAAAAAATTCAACGTAGCATTCTGCAGCCGGCGATCGACGGCCTCCGCGAGGAGGGCCGTCCCTTCGTCGGCGTGCTATTCGCGGGATTGATGCTAACGGCCCAAGGTCCCAAAGTGATCGAATTCAATTGTCGCTTCGGGGATCCGGAAGTGCAAGTGATCCTGCCGCTCCTGGAAAGCGACCTGTTGGAAATATTAATGGCCTGCGCCACCGGCCACCTGTCCGAAGTCCAGATCCACTGGAGCAAAGGCGCGGCGGCCTGTGTTGTCCTGGCTTCGGAAGGTTACCCCGGAAAATATCCCAGCGGGCGGCCGATCTCCGGCCTGGACGCAGCGAGACCGGACTCCTTCGTATTTCACGCTGGCACCCGGGAACAGGATGGACGGATCGTCACATCCGGCGGCCGTGTGCTTTGCGTAACCGGTTGGGGAGAGAGTATCCCCCTGGCATTAAAATCCGCGTATACCGCCATCGGCCCAATCCGATTCGAGGGAATGCAATACCGCAAGGACATCGGCCGCTTGGCGGTCACGAGCACTCTCCATGCCTAAACCGACACTTCCAACCTCCGATCCTAAACTCTCCAACCATGCCACCGAGGGCGGCAAGGTTGGAGACTACGCCGCCGCCGGCGTGGATATGGACGCCAAGTACCGCGCGGTGGAGATGATGACCGCCGCGGTGAAATCCACTTACGGGCCGGAGGTTTTGGCCGGCATCGGCGCCTTCGGCGGGTTGTACGACGCGGGCGGGATTCTGCGCTCGATGCGCGCTCCGGTGCTGGTGGGCTCCACCGACGGGGTGGGCACCAAGGTCGAGCTCGCCGCCCGGGCCGGACGGTTTGAATCTCTCGGCGAAGATATTGTCAACCACTGCGTCAACGACATCCTGGTGCAGGGAGCGCGGCCGCTTTTCTTCCTGGATTACTTCGCCACCTCCGTGATGCGCCCGGAGATCACCGCCGCGGTCGTCACCGGCGCGGCCAAAGCGTGCCGTGAAGCGGGTTGCGCCCTGATCGGCGGCGAGACGGCCGAGATGCCGGGAGTCTACCTGCCCGGACAGTTCGACGTGGCCGGAACGATCGTCGGCGCGGTCGACCGCGAACGCATCCTGCCCCGCGCCGATCTGCGCCCCGGCGACGTGCTCATCGGCATCCGCTCCACGGGCCCGCACACCAACGGCTATTCGCTCATCCGCAAAATATTCGGCAACACGCCGCTCGAGACGGTGTTCCCCGAGCTTGGCATTCCGCTCGGAGAGGCATTGCTCGCCCCGCACCGGTCCTACTTGCCCATATTCGGTCCGCTGCTGGCGCGTGAAAATTCGCCCGTCAAAGCGCTGGCCCACCTCACCGGCGGCGGGTGGATCGAAAATCCCCCGAGGGTTTTCCCGGAAGGGATCGGCGCCGAGGTTCACATCGGATCCTGGCCCATCCCCCCGCTCTTCACGCTCATCCAGCGCCTGGGGGAAGTGAATCTCAAGGAGATGTACCGGGTGTTCAACATGGGCATCGGCATGCTGGCGGTAGTGGCCAGGGAAAATGCGGACGAAGTCCGGCGGTCGATTCCGGAAGAAACCTGGGTGGTCGGCGAACTGACTGCCGGCGGGCATAAAGTTATTGTGGACTAACGAGGAGAAAAGATGACGAAAGAAATTGCCTTACGCTACGGCGCCAATCCAAACCAGACTCCGGCGCGGGCGCATATGAAAAACGGCGATCTTCCGCTCCAGGTGATCAACAGCGCGCCCGGCTATATCAACCTGCTGGACGCGCTCAATTCCTGGCAGCTGGTCCGTGAACTAAAACAAGCATCCGGTTTGCCCGCGGCGGCGTCGTTCAAGCACGTCAGCCCGTCGGGTGCCGCGGTCGGCATCCCTCTTCCGGACGCGCTCCGCAAGGCGTATTTCGTGGATGATCTCGAGCTCTCGCCGCTGGCCGCCGCGTATGCCCGCGCCCGCGGCGTCGACCGCATGTCCTCCTTCGGGGATTGGATCGCCCTCTCCGATCCGGTCGACGTTTCCACGGCAAAGCTGATCCACCGCGAGGTTTCCGACGGGATCATTGCCCCCGCCTACGAACCCGCGGCGCTCGAAATTCTAAAGACTAAGAAAAAAGGGAAGTATGTCGTGGTGCAGATCGACCCCGGCTATCAGCCTGAGCCGATGGAGAGCCGCGAGGTGTTCGGCATCACCCTCGAGCAGCACCGCAACGACCGTCCCGTCAGCCGCGCGGATTTTGAAAACATCGTCACCAAGAAAAAGGACCTGCCGGAGACGGCCGTCCGGGATATGATGATCGCCTGGATCGCGCTCAAATACACGCAGTCCAACTCCGTTTGCTTCGCGGTGGACGGGCAGGTGATCGGCGTCGGCGCCGGCCAGCAATCGCGCATTCACTGCACGCGGTTGGCGGGCGTCAAAGCGGATCTATGGCGGCTGCGACAGCACCCCGCCGTGCTCGGGTTGAAATTCCGCCAGGGGATCGGCCGCGCGGACCGCGATAACGCCATCGACCAATTCCTGCGCGACGACGTCACACCGAGCGAACGGGCCGGATGGGATGCGATTTTCGCCGAGATGCCGCGTCCTATTCCTCCGGAAGAGAAGCGCTCCTGGCTCAACGGCATGAAAGCCGTCGTGCTCGGTTCGGACGCGTTCTTCCCCTTCCGCGATTCCATCGACCGCGCATCCCAAAGCGGCGTGCAGTACGTCCTGCAGCCCGGCGGCTCCAACCGGGACGACACCGTCATCCAGGCCTGCGACGAATATGGCATGCTGATGGTCTTCTCGGGAATTCGTTTGTTCCACCATTAGGTTGTCTCGCCGATGACCCGGCATTCCGGGGCGAAGCGATTAACATCGGCCCAAGGAATTCTATGGCGGAGAAATCAAATCTGGTTGTTCTGATTTCCGGAAACGGAACCAACCTGCAGGCAATTCTCGACGCCTGCGCATCGGAGGCCCTCCCGGCGCGCGTCACGGCGGTGATCTCCAATAAGAGCGACGTCTTCGGACTCGAGCGGGCCCGGCGCGCCGGCTTGCCGGCCGTCGTGCAGCCCAAAGCCAAAGAGCAGGACCGCCGGGAGTACGATTCGCTTCTGGCGGACGTGGCCGCATACTATAAGGCGGATTGGGTGATCCTGGCGGGCTGGATGCGCGTGCTCTCTTCCAATTTTCTCAACCGCTTTCCGAACCGGGTGATCAACCTCCATCCCGCACTTCCGGGGACGTTTCCCGGCACGCACGCGATCGAACGCGCCTTCGAGGCGTTCGGGCGCGGCGAAATCCTCGTAACGGGCGTGATGGTGCACCTGGTTCCGGATGAAGGGGTCGATTCCGGCCCGGTGTTGGCGCAAGAGGAAGTGCCGATCAACCGCGACGACACGCTGGAAACTTTGGAAATGAGAGTCCACAGCGTCGAACACCGCTTGCTGGTGGACGCGATTCGAAAGGCGATTACCGGCGGCTGACCGCGGGAAGCATCCTGCCGGAAAAATTTTTACAACACTGCGAAGGAAGGATCTGCATGCCAAAAGCCATTCTCTCCGTTCATGATAAAACCGGGTTGCTCGAATTTGCGCGCGGATTGCAATCCCTCGGCTGGACGCTGATCGCCTCCGGCGGGACCGCCAAACTCCTGCGCGAAAACAAGATCGCCGTTACCGAAGTGGCCGACTACACCGGCTCCCCGGAAATCCTCGGCGGAAGGGTGAAGACGCTGCACCCGGCGGTGCACGGCGGGCTCCTGGCGCGCTCCACTGCAGCCGACCTGGCCGAACTGAAAAAGCTCGGCTGGGATTACATCGATCTGGTGGCGGTGAATTTGTATCCGTTCGAGCAAACGGTTGCCAAGCCGGGCGTCACGCTCGAGGAAGCGATCGAAAACATCGACATCGGCGGCGTGACCCTGATCCGCGCGGCGGCCAAGAATCACCAGCGGGTGACGCTATGCTGCGATCCGACCGACTATCCGGCCGTGCTGGCGGAGCTGCGCGCCGGAGGGGTGGGCGAGGCGACCCGCAAACGGCTGGCGGTCAAGGGATTCGCATCCACCGCCGCTTATGACGCCGCCATCCAAGCTTATCTCAGCGGCGCGGATGCGCCTTTCCGGGTCGTCGCTTACCCGCAGCAGAAATTGCGCTACGGGGAAAATCCGCATCAAACCGCGACGCTCTACGCCTACAAGCCCGGCGACGGGCCGCTCGGCGGAAAGGTGCTGCAGGGCAAGGAACTTTCCTACACCAACCTCATGGATCTTGATGCCGCCTGGCGGGCCGCGGTAAGTTTCCAGCGCCCCAGCGTGGTGATCGTCAAACACGTTTCCCCGTGCGGGATCGCCAGCGCCGACGCGCTCTCCGAAGCGTTCCAGGGCGCGCTCGCCTCCGATCCGGTATCCGCCTATGGCGGAGTGGTTGCAGCCAACCGCGTCGTGGATGAAGCGATGGTCAAAGCCACGGGGGATCTGTTCATCGAATGCATCGTGGCGCCGGGATTCACCCCCGGGGCGCGCGAACTTCTCGCCAAACGCAAGAACTGCCGCCTGCTGGAGATGCCCTCCGCCGCCATCGAACCGAAATTCGAATTCCGCTCGGTGACCCGCGGAGTGTTGATGGAGGAATCCGACTTCGGCGATCCGCCCGGAACTCCGGAATGGAAAGTGGTATCCAAGCGCGCGCCCACTCCCGAGGAATGGACCGACTTGCGGTTCGCCTGGAAGGCCTGCCAGTTCGTCCATTCCAACGCGATCGTGTTCGCGCAAGGCGAAGCCACCGTCGGGATCGGCGGCGGGCAGCCGAACCGCGTGGATTGCGTCCGCATCGCGGCCCAGCGCGCCGGCGAAAAATCCCAGGGCGCGGTGATGGCTTCCGACGCTTTCTTCCCGTTCCCGGATTCAGTCCAGGTGGCCGCGGAAGCGGGGATCACCGCCACGGTGCATCCCGGCGGGTCGGTGCGCGATTCCGAAAGCATCGCCGCCGCCGACGCGGCGGGCATGGCCATGGTGATCACCGGCGTACGGCACTTCCGGCATTAAGCCCGGGCAGATATACCTTCAGGAGGCACATGAACGAGGAACTCTTCCAATCCCACGAAGCGCTGACCTTTGACGATTTGCTGATCGTCCCCGGCTACACCTCGGTGCTGCCGGATCAGACCGACATCCGCGCCCGCCTGACTCCCGGGATCACGCTGAATATCCCGATCGTCTCGGCGGCCATGGACACCGTGACCGAGGCGCGCATGGCCATCGCCCTGGCCCGCGAAGGCGGCATAGGCATCGTCCACCGCAACCTTTCGCCGGAGGCGCAGGCGGTTTTTGTTGAACAAGTGAAGCGTTCCGAATCCGGGATGATCACGGATCCGGTAACGCTTGGCCCCACGGCCACGCTTCGCGAAGCGGAAGACCTGATGGGTAAATTCCACATCAGCGGCATCCCCATCACCGAACCCGGCACCGGCGGCAAACTGGTCGGGATCCTTACCAACCGGGATATCCGCTTTCTCGAACCCGGCGATTTCAACAAACCGGTGAGCGAGTTCATGACCAAGGACAAGCTGGTCACCGCCAAGGTCGGGACCACACTCGAGCAGGCGAAAAGCATCCTTCAAAAGAACCGGATCGAGAAACTTCCCCTAGTGGATTCGGCCGGGCGGCTGAAGGGACTGATCACCGTCAAGGACATCCAGAAGAAGATGGACTTTCCCGTCGCCGCGAGTGATTCCCAGGGCCGGCTGCTGGTCGGCGCCGCGGTCGGCGTGGGCGCGGATCTGGAAACCCGCGTGGGAGGATTGGTCGACGCCGGGGTCGACCTGGTGGCGATCGACACGGCGCACGGCCACTCCGCAGGCGTGCTTCAAGCCATCGCCCGTTTGAAAAAGAAATGGCCGAAGCTTCCGGTCGCGGCCGGCAACGTCGTCACCACCGAAGGCACGGAAGCGCTGATCGCCGCTGGAGCCGACGCGGTCAAGGTCGGCGTCGGCGCCGGATCGATTTGCACCACCCGCGTGATCGCCGGCGCGGGCATGCCGCAAATGACCGCCATTTATCTTTGCGCCAAGGCGGCGCGCCCGAAGGGGATCCCGGTCATCGCCGACGGCGGGATCAAATACAGCGGCGATATCGTCAAAGCCCTCGCCGCCGGGGCGAGCGTGGTGATGCTGGGAGCATTGCTGGCCGGGTTGGATGAATCGCCGGGAGAGATGGTCCTGTACGAAGGCCGCCGCTTCAAAGAGCATCGCGGCATGGGATCCCTGGGCGCCATGCAGGGTTACGGGCGCGACCGGTACGCCACCGCGCAGGGGACCGGCAGCGGCAAACTGGTGCCTGAGGGGATCGAGGGCATCGTCGCCTATAAGGGGCAACTCTCGGATTACGTGTACCAGCTGGTCGGCGGGCTGCGCTCGGGAATGGGTTACGCCGGCGCCGCATCGATCGCCGACCTGCAGGAGAAAACCCGCCTGGTGCAGATTTCCAATGCCGGGCTGATCGAGAGCCACCCGCACGATGTGATGATCACCAAGGAAGCGCCGAACTACCAGCCGACCCGGGATGAACACTAATTTTTATGCGCGATGACAGTGTCACTCCGAGCCCCTGAAAGGGGCGAGGAGTCGCGGACTTCCTTTGGAAAATCGCTTGGAATAATTTACCTGAAGTTCTTCGGATGTTTCAATA
>PLND01000062.1 GCA_003141675.1 Anaerolineae bacterium | reverse complement strand
CGATGGCGGTCTTGCCCACGCCCGGATCCCCCACCAGCGCCGGGTTGTTCTTGGTCCGCCGCGAGAGGATCTGGATCACGCGCCGGATCTCCTCGTCGCGTCCGATCACCGGATCGAGTTTGCCCTGCCGCGCCATGGCGGTCAGATCGCGCCCGTATTTTTCGAGCGCGGCATAAGTGGCTTCCGGATTCTGGGAGGTCACGCGCTGGTTGCCGCGGATGGCGGCGAGCGCTTTCAGCAACACGTCCTGCCCAAGGTTGTGCTTGCGCAAGATCGGCATCGTCTCGGCCAGCGCCAGGAGGATGTGTTCGGTGGAGACATATTCGTCCTTCATCGCCGCGGCCTCGCGTTCGGCCGCCGAGAGCGTTTCGGACCCTTGGCGTGAAAGGCTTATCTGCGAGGAATCCCCGCCGACTTTCGGCATCCCGCGCAGCTCCTGATCCAGTTCGGATTCCAAAGCCTGCGGGTTCCCGCCAGTGCCGGCGATCACCTGCGAGGCTACGCCCTGCTCCTGATGCAGGAGCGCCCGAAGAATGTGGGCCGGCTCGATGTAGGCATGGTGGAATTCCAGCGCCGTTTGTTGCGCGTCAGAAACCGCTTCTTGTGCGCGTTCGGTAAATCGGTCGAGGTTCATATATCACCTCACGACCCCTCCCCTTTTCCCCCTCCCCAATTTGGGGAGGGGCGAGGGGAGAGGTTAGTGCACGGGTTCAACGATACATTCGGAACATCATAAAAACGTATATTTCCCAGAGCAGATCGCGTAGGACTGGATGCGAATCCGACTCGGTCTCATTATGGTAACGACCATCGGATCTACTGCTGTCATTCCCGCGTGTACTTGGCCTGCCCTCGAGTGTTCTTTTCGGGGGCGGGAATCCAATCAAACGTCGCAAGAATCAATCATTCGGTTTCTGGATGCCCGCTTAGTGCACGCGGGCAAGACGAACACTCTATCTGGATGCCCGTAATAACCACGCGGGCATGACAAACACTCTTTCACTCCAGCACCATCACGCGGAACGCCTCGGCGTATTTAAATCCGCGCGGCTTGCCGTCCTCCTCCGCCCACTCGCGCATCCTCTGGTCGAGATCTTCTCCCTCGCCCACCTGCGAGCGGTGGCAGCGCAGCGCGCGGATCTTCACGTCGATGGTCCCTGTAATATCGATCCATGCGTCCGGCTTTTCGGACCCGTGCAGATACAGGCGCTTTACGTTGTGCGGTTCGAAGCCTTCGGCGAGAAGTTCCGTGAAGATCAGGCGCGTTCCGGCCGAAGGGAAGACCGCGTCGCAGGCCGCATCGGCAGCGGCGCGGTGATCGGGATGGTTCATGTAGGAGTTGCCGTAGAACCGCGCCGTCGGATCGCCGCAGATCACCGCCTCGGGCTTGTATTTCCGGATCAGACGCGTCAGATCCCGGCGCAGCGCCAGCGTATGCTGCAACTCCCCGTCCGGCTGATGCAGGAAGACCGTTTCCTTTACGCCGATCACCGCCCCCGCCTCGCGCTGCTCGCCCTGGCGCACAAGGGCCAATGCGGGTTTATAGGCGGCGCCCTTATCCGGATCGTTGCTGCCCGCGTCGCCGTCGGTGACGCACACTGCGGTGATGACGCACCCGGCGCGGGCCCATTTGGCCAGCGTTCCGGCGACGGAGAATTCCTGGTCGTCGGGGTGCGCGTTGATCGTCATCACGCTTATTGGCGCCGGCGGCTCGGCAAGCGGATCCACTTTGGCAATGCCGCGTTCGGGGATCGAGGCATCGGAAAGGGGAGACGGATTATCGGGCATGCTTTCTCCTTATTGGGAACACTCTTCGCCATTCCCCGCCGTGCTGGATCATTTACTCATCCGTAGGGGGATACGGCGCGGCCAGCAAATACAATAACCGTCCAGTTTTCATTAACATTATCCCACGAATGCTCAGTTCACGAACAATAATGGTTTTCATAAGCAACGTTTTTTTCATGACGCCATTCCGACAGGAACAAGCCAAGATCCGGAAATCCGGCCGGGTTTCTCGGTGGCTCTAAATAATTCCCGCTTTGATTTTTCCCTTCACGGGGTTTAGTGTACAATCGCAGGCACGTCACTTAATCTATCCATTCATTGAATACCCAACGAACACTCATGCGCTCCAGTGCGAAAATTATCTTGGCTCTTCTCCGCCTGATCCTTGGTACAGTATTGGGTCTGCTTCTTCTGGAAATCATCCTGCGATATAACCCGCCCCTGCTATCCGGATTACGCGGCCTGGGAGCTCCGGCCCCAATGGATCCGCCGCTCACTGTAAACACATACGACGTGTATTACTCCGACGGAGATCAACTCTTCTGGCGTCCGGACCTGGTGAGACCCATACCGCCGGGCGGGGACCGCCTCGAAGCGCATGTGCGTCTGGAAACCGATGAATTCGGATTCCGAAATACGCCGCCACTCCCGGCAAAGGCGGATGTTGTCGTCCTGGGACGATCCTTCTCGCTCGGTGCGCAGACTTCCTCCCCCTGGCCGGCACAACTCGCCGACCGAACCGGCTGGGTTGTGTTGAACCTGTCCCAGCCCGGAAGCAGTCCGGAAGTAAAGTTGGATTACCTGACCCGTTACGGTCTGCCTCGCCACCCGCGATGGGTGGTGGTGGAAGTGGAACCGCCGATTGACAGTATCAATTACAGACCCTCTTCCCCTTTGCTGATCCAAATCCTTCCCATCCCCCTGGCGCAGGAATGGATCCGGCGGTTTTACGGGGTTACAGGTTTCTTTACCGCGGATCCCATCTATCCCCTGGCCGTGGATCTACCCGGACGGACACTTCAGCTCACTTGTTGCATTAATTATCTGGACGCGCTGACTTTAACCCGGCAGGATTGGCAGCAAAGCCGGGGTTGGCAGGAATTCACGAGCGCCTTGAACAAACTGGCAGAGGAGGCGAAGCGGAATTCCGCCTGCACGGCCATTCTGTATGCACCGACAAAGCCCGAAATTTACTTCCCTCTCGCAGTGGATCCCTCGCAATTGGAACCGGCGTTGCGAGATTTGATTCCTTTGCATTTGGATCAGAATCGCGAGGTGGTCCAAGATTCCGCCCGATCCCCGGATATCCTGGAAATGCGCGCCAACGCTCTGGCGGCGCGGGATGCGCTGGCGGCGTATGCCCGGGAGAACAATCTACTGTTTATCGATCCTACCGGTCGGATGGTACAAACCGTTCTGGGGGGAGAGGATCCGTTCATGGTCTATGATTCCCATTGGAACATCCTCGGGAACACGCTAGTAGCCCAATCCGTTCTGGATTCTCTGGATGCGGCGGAGTGCCCTTAGTGTTCTTCTACACTCCTCTTTATCTCGTTTTCCTCGCCATCGTTTGCCTGGTTTACTGGCTGCTGCCGCGCCCAGCATGGCGTAAAACGCTTCTGCTCTTGGCCAGTTATGCCCTGTACGCAACCTTCGATGCACGGTTTGTCCTCGTTCTGCTGGGGATCACCGCGGCCACATATTTCCTCGGGCGCGCCATCCCGCAGAGCTCTCATTCCCGGGTGTATGTCACGCTGAGCGTTGCGCTAAATCTCGGCGCGCTGGCCTATTTTAAATATATGGGTTTTTTCCTGGCCAATGTGGATTCCATTTTCCGCGGGATGGGAATCTCTCCGCCCGCCTCGCTCCAAGTGCTTTTGCCCATCGGGATTTCGTTCTACGCGTTCCAGGCAATCGCCTACACCCTCGAGGTCTCACGTCGAAAGATCCAGCCGGTGGAAAACGTTGTGGATTTTGGGTTATACCTGGCGTTTTTTCCGAAACTCATCGCGGGGCCTTTTGTCCGACCCGCGGAATTCTTCCAGCAGATGGCCGATCTGCCCCGTCGGCTTTCCCGATTCGAGGTCCAATCCTCGCTGCAACTTGTCCTGACAGGCCTATTCAAGAAAGTCGTCATCGCGGACGGCATCGCCGCGCTCGCGGATATTTCCTTCCGGGCCGCCGCACATCCCAACGCGGGCGGATTCCCCATGCCGTTGTATATCGGCGGATTCTATTTGTATGCCGTTCAGATCTATGCAGACTTTTCCGGGTATACGGACATCGCGCGCGGCTCGGCCGGATTGCTGGGGATCTCTCTCCCGGAGAATTTTCGTCAGCCGTATTTTTCCTTTTCGCCGGGTGATTTTTGGAACCGGTGGCATATGACCCTTACCCAGTGGTTCCGGGAGTATTTGTACTTTCCCCTCAGTCGCTGGGGGCTGATCAAAACGCAGCGACGATACCCGCGCTTAATCCAGACCGCAGCAACCATGACCACCATGATCCTGGTGGGATTGTGGCATGGCGCGGCATGGACATTCGTCTTGTGGGGGGCGTGGCACGGAGTGCTGCTGACCATCGACCGGCTGCTGAAGTACACCCCCAGCCGATGGTGGGAAAAAACAATTGCAGCCGTTGTGAACTTTCATCTGATCGGCCTTGGTTGGATTCTCTTCCGCTCCTCCTCATTGGAAGAAGCCGTTCGATTCCTGGCAGGGATGTTCTCCTTCAACCAGACGATGTGGTTCCAGCATTTTCTGCCTCCCGCCATGCTGGCGCTCTTTCTCATTCTGGGAATGGATGCGATCGGCCCGCTCGCACGCCGGTTTCCCCAGTGGATCAATGCGCTGCGGCCGGCGGCCGTTTTTACCGCAATTACCGTCATCGCCGGGTTATGGATTCTTCAGGCAGTCTCTCAAACCAGCGCTCTGCCCTTCATTTACGGCTCGTTTTAATCCTTTCGTCTCCCGCAGCTCCTTTCGCTCCCCGGTCGCACATCACCCGATGCGATTCTCGCTTTGGGTGAGCCCATACAAGAAAGAAAATAAAAACCTCCTTCTGCAATCCCCGAAGGAGGCTTTTCACGGAACGAATTGTTGGACTGACTTCTCCTATTCCTCTTCCTCGGTCTTGCCGGTGACCTCTTTTTGGTGGGCGGCGATGACCTGATCGGCCACGGCTCTCGGCATCACCTGGTAATGATCCAGCGTCATGGTGAAGTACCCGCGTCCACCGGTTATCGATCGCAGGTCGGTGGTATAGCGCTGGATTTCTGCCAGCGGGATGATGGCGTTTACGATGCTCTTCCCGTTTTGGTTGTCCATCCCCTGAACGTGCGCCCGGCGGGTATTGAGGTCTCCCAGGACATCGCCCATGTGGTTTTCAGGAACGACAACGTGGATGGCCATGATCGGCTCGAGGAGTACCGGGCTCGCGCCGTGCACGGCCAGCTTGAACGCCTCGCGACCGGCAATCTCGAACGCCACCGGTTTGGAATCCACCGGATGTTCCTTGCCGTCGAACACGGCCACCCTAATTTTTTCCATTGGGTACCCGGCGACCGCGCCATGCTGCATCACCGAACGCACACCCTTTTCGATCGCCGACATGTAGGACGAGGAAATGGCTCCCCCGACCACCTCGTTCTCGAATTCGAAATCGCCCGTCGTGAACGGTTCCACCCGCAGGCTCACCTCTCCAAACTGTCCGGATCCGCCGGTCTGCTTCTTGTGGCGGTACATGGCGCTGTTGGGTTTGGTGATCGACTCGCGGTAGGGCACGCGCGGAAGCTCGATGTGCAGCCCGACTTGGAATTTGGATTCCGCGCGCCGGATGGCCACGTCGATATGCTGATCGCCCATCCCCTGCAGGATCGTCTGCAGCGTGTTGGGGTCGTTGTGCCAGGAAAGAGTCATATCCTCTTCGCACAGCCGGGTCAGCGTGGGCGTGGTCTTGGCGGCGTCAGCCTGGGTCTTGGGCGTCACGGCCACTGCATACAGGGCGTTCGGAAATACCGGAGCCGGCAGGGTCAAAGGATGTCCCTTGTCGCACAACGTATCGCCGGTGACGGTGACGGAGAGCTTGGGGACGACGCCGATATCTCCAGCATGCATGGTTTTTACCGGCAGCGTTTCCTTGCCTCGCGGGACGTACAGCGTTCCCAATCGCTCCTCCCCCGATCTCTTGGAGTTCCAGACCCGCGTATCCGAGTTCAACGCGCCGGAATACACGCGGAAGTACGTTTGCTTGCCGACGAACGGGTCAGCGGTGGTTTTCCAGACGTAGACTGCGAGCGGACCGGCGTCGGAACAGACCAGTTCTTCCTTGCCGCCCTTCCCTTCCGCCTCCGCCTGAGGTGCCTCGGAGGGCGACGGGATCAGTTTGGTCGCGCAATACAACAGCGGTTCGATCCCCACCTCGGCCGACCCGGCGCAGGTGAAGACCGGCATGCAGACGCTGTTCCACACGGCCTTGCGCAATCCGCGGATCATTTCATCCTGGGTCAGTTCGGTGCCGCCCAGATACTTTTCCAGCAGTTCGTCCTCGCCCTCCGCGGCCGATTCCATCAGGGCCACGCGGGCCGCCTCGGCGGCCGTTTTCATGTCGGCGGGGATGTCGGTTGCTTCCTTGCCGGCGCCCATGCGGGCTTTCATCGCCATCAGGTCGATGACACCCTTGAAATGCTGGCCCTGGCCGATGGGAAGTTGAACCGGAACGAGTTTCGCGCCCGGGAGGGTTTTCGCGCTCTCCAGCACCCGTTCGTAGTCCGCGTTCTCGCGGTCCATCTTGGCGATGACCACGAAGCGCGGAAGGTGGAATTCCTCGCAATGCTGCCAAGTGATTTCGGTGCCGACTTCCACGCCGGTCACCGCATCCAGCAGGACCATCGCGCCGCTCGCAACCCGCAGCGCGGAGATCACCTCGCCGATAAAATCCGGAAAGCCGGGCGTGTCCAACAAGTTGATTTTGCAGTCTTGGAATTCGATGGGAATGACCGAAGTGGAGAGGGAAATTCTGCGCCGGACTTCTTCTTCTTCATAATCCGAAACTGTCGTGCCGTCTTCAATCTTTCCCAGCCGGGTGGAGGCGCCGGTGAAATGCAGGAAGGCCTCGATCAGCGTGGTCTTGCCCGCGCTGCCGTGTCCGATCAGCGCGATGTTGCGAATGGCATCGGTGGCGTATTCTTTCATGCTTTTCTGCAGACCTCCCGGGGCAGGGGACGTTCCCCGCGGGTTTGGATTGGAGATTATACAGATTGCAAGTGCCGGATTTCGATGGTGGACGCTATTGTAAATGACGCACCGGGGCTTGTCAAAGCCGGACGCGGTTTTGCGTTTCCCCGCCCGGGCGATGTTTTCCGCCCCAAGGGCCGGCGGCATGCGCGGGAAAGACGACCGGTAAAGGCGTTCATCATCCTCGGTAAAGCGGCAACCCACCGCCGGATTCCCCGTAAGCTATTCATGATACGATTTCAATAACCGGATTTGCTTTGGAAAGCCCAGCCGTTCTCCGGGCGGATCGCAGGGGAAGGGAGGCGATCTGGTGAAAGGACTTGTGGAGGTGTTTCCATGATGGATTCCATTCGGCGCGGTTTCGGGTTTCTGGGACAGGCTTACCAAATGGCTGTGAAAGATCCCGACCTGATAAAGCCCTCCATTTACGCCTTGATTCTCGGAGCGGTTGTTTCGCTGCTCGGTTCCGGCGCCGGTATCGGACTGGCGCTCCTGCCGGGCAGCCGGAGCTATCTTCCGGGCATCTTCCTGATCCTCAGTCTGATAATCTTCTTCCTGGAATACGCCGTTTCGTATCTCTTTTCCGGAATGACCGTCCGCCTGGTCTATGACTACCTGACCCAGGGTGACGGCCGGATGGACCAGGCTTGGGCGGCCGTCCGCCGGGAGTTTTTCAATATCATGACCCTGGCGGCTGCCTCGACCCTTGTGAAACTGTTGGAAAGTCTTTTTGGCGGCGGGCGGCGGGGACGCCAAAGTCTACTGGGTGGCATGCTGGCGGGGTTCCTGGATTTAGTCTGGACGACGGCCACGTTCTTTGTCCTTCCGGCGATGATTCTCGAGGAACTCAACCTCGGCCAGTCGCTCAAACGCGCCACCCAGATCATCAAGAACAACCTGCTGCTGGTGGCCGTCACCGAAATTGGAGTGAGCGGCGTGGTAGACCTGATCGCGGTGGCGGTGATCTTATTGGCGTTTGTTCTGGGCGGGGGCATCTTCTACCTCGCCGGGGTGCTCTCCTCCTGGTCCGCCTCGGGTGTGATCGCGGGCGTCGGAGCGGCGGTTCTGATCGGGGGCATGATGATTGCCGTCATGGCCGCGCTCTCGGCCTATGCCAAAACGGCCTACCACACCTGCCTGTTCCTCTGGGCGCGCCAGGTGGAGGAAGCCCGCGCGCAGGGCACCGCCGATAATAGCATCGCGGCCCCCGCGCCTCTGGCGGCGGTTATCTGATTATTAATAGAAACCGCGTCGGATGATGTTAAAACCGCGTCGGTCTTTCAGACCGACGCGGTCTATTAATTTTTCGAACGACCCCCATGACGAGTTCAATCGATTATCAACTGTCCCGGACACGCGACGCTCTTGCCGCCGACCGTCACATACAGGGATCCGCGAGTTTCTTGAACCGGATACACTCTCCCGACCGGACTTGCTTTCAATAACCGCAAAGCTTCCGCGACGGGTACGGTGTAGGACTGCCAGGCATTCGACCGGCGCGTTTCCAGGATCTGCAGTCTGCAAGCGAGTCCGGATCCCAGTGCGTCTTTTTCCGAGCCGGTGCCGGCCGCATAGAGATCCAAAAGCGCAGGCACCGCATCGGCCGAAAGCGAATCCAGATATTCCACGTCCAGGCCGCCGCCTTCCACGGCGCGCCCGCCGTTCCACCGGACAATCGTCGCATCCACGTTCAGACCCGCCAGCGAGAGCGTGAAGCCGAAAACCGCGATGAGTACCGCCAGGCTGAACCAGTGGATGCGTCCGGCGATTTCCAGCCCCGCCACGGCGATCAGGAGAATTCCCAGCCAGACCATGAACACCTGGGTATAGAGCCGCAGCCCAGTAAACCCGTATGCGTTTTCATACAGCAGCAGCCGACGGTAGGCTGAGACGAGGATGACCGAGACCATCGCCACAAGGAGGATTCCAAGCGCGGAGAATATCTTGCACCACAGCGGATCTTCCTTTCGCGTGAGCGAACCCAGTCCGAGGAACAGCAACAGGCTGATCAGCGCCACGGCGAGGAGCTCGCCGAAACCCCGGCGTGCGTACTCGGCGTAGGTAAATCCTTCCGCCGTGATGTTTTCAACCCCGCCGAAGAAGTAACGGAATTGGATGATGACGAACACGGCGAAGAGCAGGCTCACACAACCCAGAACAACCACGGCCTCGATGAAACCGATGAACGGCCTGAGCCGTGAATTTTCCGGCGAAGGAATTCCTTCCTCCCGGCTGGAAAGAATCGCGAACAGGACCACTCCGACCAGCAGATACGTCCCGGCCAAGATGTAGGTGAGGCGGAAGATATATTCAGGCAGTTGATCGATATTGAAAAGGTTATTCATCATCTTTCCAAACACCGGATCGGCCGACGAGAGCAGCGCCGTAAACAACAGGATCACCGGGAGGGCCAGCACCAGGCCGCGCAGGACGGGCGGCAGCCACCCACGCCAGGCCGCACGGGGAGCGGCCGTCCCCGGAGCGGGCTTTTCGGCCGGAAGCAGCGCCGGATGCAGCGCGGCCGAGGCTCCCAATCGAAATACCGCAATCACATGGTCGACGATTCCGTAGAACGGCCACTTGCCGCCGCGGTATGAATACACCAGGATCATCATCAAAGCCAGCGTCAGTGCTGCGGCGCACATCATGCTGAAGGGCTCGGAACGTAAAAAGGTAATGGCCGCCGTCAACAGGATGCAAGGGATGAGGACCGCGCTGCGGATACTCGGACACGCGCCGGATAACGCGGCGGATAATACGCCGGAGGTCAGGCAGACTGCCACAAAAATGAAGAATGAGATTCCCAGTCCGTGTTTCCAAAACAGATAATCAAAAGCCAGAGCGGTCGCCAGAGCCAAACACCAAATCCATGTGCGTCGGACCATTTTTCCTCCCAAAATGTTATTTCGAAACGCTTACAAAAGTCCGCCCGATATGTTCGGATGACGGAATTCTCCAGGCAAATCAAATCAATCCCTTGCCGCTTTGAACCTCGGGAGCTTACTTTCAGAGATACACGTTCAAAGCCAATATAGCAAAGGCCGAGGCAAAGAGCCAGCACCCGGGTGTGTCTTCTACCGCCCTCAAATTCCGGAGGCTCGCGGCCCGGGAAGCTCATGCATCCTGATTTCCCGAATTCCCAAACCCAATCCACGCGATACTGTATAATCAGGGGAAATCCCATCCGCGGATCCTCTATGAACCCACCCGACGAAAATGCGTTGCTTCTGCAAGCCGTATCGCTGGCTCGCTCCGGACGAAAAGAGGACGCGCACGCCCTGCTCCAAAAAATCGTCGGCGCTAACCCCCACCTGGAAATGGCCTGGCTTTGGCTGGTTCAAACCGAGCCCGACCCCGCCCGGCAAATCCTCATCTTGGAAGATTGCCTGCGGAATAATCCAAAAAGCGAATATGCCAAAAGAGGCCTGGCCGGACTGCGCGCTCAAATCCAGGCCCGGCCGGCGCCGCCGTCCATCAAACCTCCGGCGGCGAAGGATTCCGAATCCCCCAAACCGAAGAAGCCATCCCGGGGTTCTTCGGGTATTTGGAAAATTATCTTTGTGGTGTTGCTTCTGGCGCTTATTGCCACGCTTGCCGCGGGGGGCGTTTTATTTTTCCCGCGAGTGAAAAACAATCTCCCGAAGATCCATCTGCCGATCTTCCCGCATGGGACAAATACACCGAAAGTTGCGACAACCTTTACGCCGTCCGCTCTCAGCCTGACGGCCACCGTCACGCCAAGCGCGACGCCCACCGTCACGCGCACCCGCACGATCACGTTTACGCCTTCCCTTACCCGGACGCCGACCATAACTCCGACGCCGACGCTGTACCTTGGAACCCCGGTCGCAGGCGAACCTTCGCTGCTCCTTCTGCAGGCCGGCACGTGCATAGCCGTCGACGTTCCTATTTCCGGCGGATCGTCTTCCCTGACAGTTCAACCGCCGGAGGCGTGCACCAACGCCCGAATCTCTCCCGACGGCGCGCGCATCGCATTCGTGGGCGGACAGAATCAGGAAATCCTGCAAGTCGTGAATATCGATGGAACCGGTTTGAAACCGCTCCTCAAGCTCTCCAAAGGCTCCGGCTTCAATCGTTCGATCTGGGGCTGGCAATGGTCGCCCGACGGAAAAACCATCGCGCTGGTGGCACCGAGCCCGGCAAAAGCCGATCCCGGATTACTTTACGTCGTGGCCACCAACGGTTCGGCGATCGTAAAACAAATTAAAAACGGCGGCGTTCAGAATTCCCTCGCCGGGGACATCCAGTGGTCTCCCGACAGCCAGTGGATCTTCACTTGGGACATGGGTTTGGCGGACCTTGTCCCCTACCCGTCCGCGTTCCGGGAAAGCGATTTCCGCGCGGTGATCATCTCGTATCTGAAAGACATCCCCGGCCTCACTCCGGACTATCATTTCGACTGGTCGCCCGACAGCCAATTTCTTTCATTCCTTTCCTTACAAAAGCCCATCACCGATGCCCTGGCCACGGAAGTTCCAGCTAACCAGGCCTATATCATCAAAGCCGGATTGGATAAAACCCTCCAGTACATCCCGCTGCCCATGACCGAGGGAGATTTCGATCCGCGCTTCGGTGCGCTTTGGTCTCCGGATGCATCCGGCTTCCTGCTGCTCAACAGCCGCACGCACCAACTCGTGCTGGTCGGAGGCGACGGCCGGATAAAAAGCCGGTTGACCACGCTCAACGATTCGCCGCACATCGTCCAATGGTCTCCCGATGGGCAATGGATATCGATCGTGCAGGCGAATACGGCTCAGGACGCAGGTGCGGTGCTGGAAATCATCCGTCCCGACGGCACCGATTTCCGCATCCTGACCAACGACGTGGCGCTTCGGCCGGTCGTCTGGAAATAGGTTCCGCGGCGCCGGCGGGGAAGGCTCCTCCCGATCCGAACCGGCGCATGATCAATGGATTTTCCTCAGCCCCGTTGATGTCATCTTTCACGAAACGTCAAGCATCTCAAAAAATGAAATCCCATTTGCGCTTGGCAAGTTGCGCTGCAGTCTTGTTCCTAGCGGTGATCGGGTGCAAATTTGCACAGCCCTCTCCGCCTTCCCCGTCGGTTTTCGATTCCGGACGGACGGCCTACGGTTTTTTCCCCACTTCGCCGGATGTTAATTTTCTGAGCGTCTTGAGTACTTTTCATGCCATCGGTGAGCATGGGGACGTGGTGCTCATCCAGCCACCAGTGCCGTGGGATGATTTCCGAAACGGAATCGACGGGAAATCAAAAGGTTTGGACGACATCCATAATCAGGTGAACCTGGCCTGGTACAACGGGTTGGACGCGATCTTCGTGGTGGATCACCTGAACGGATTAAATCGAAGGGAGTTCGCTGGTCTTCCGCCCGATCTGGCGGGAGCCGATTTCAGCAATCCGGTCGTGCGCGCGGCTTTTCAAAATTTTGCGCTTAGGATCGCGAAGGATTTTCATCCGAGGTATCTGGGCTTGGCGTCGGAGATCAATACCTATGCCGACGCATTCCCGCATGACTTTCCGAATTTCCTGAGCTTGTACCGCGAGACCTACCAAAAAATAAAAGCGGAATCCCCCGATACGCAAGTATTCGTCACCTTTCAGTGGGAAGATATAAACAACTATGACGTGACCGGCGCGGGCCGCGGTGCAACCACGAAATGGGAAGAGATCGAAGCCTTCGAACCGGATCTGGACCTCTGGGCGATTTCCTCCTATCCGTTCGTGGCGTTTTCCTCCGCCGCCGATATCCCCGATGATTACTATTCCCCGCTGTTGGAACGGACGAAGAAACCTTTGGCGGTGGCCGAGGGCGGATTCGGATCGGTGTATATGCCTCCCGCCCACGGAACGCCGCAAGACCAGGTGCTCTATTTGAATTCGATCCACGATCAGATCGGGAAGCGGCTGGCGTTCTGGATCTACCTCGTGCTTGACGACTTCAACATGGATTCCTACCAATCGGCTCTGCAAAGCCAGGGCCAGGGGGACAAGGTAAACACGCTGAGTTTTTTCTCGGTTCTGGGTTTGCGCACGCGCAACGGGACGCCGAAGCCGGCGCTTGCGGTTTGGGATTCCTTCCGGCGATGAGGAAACCGACGCGGTCTTGAAGACCGCGTCGGTTTTTGACTGCCATGTCCCGCGCTTCCTTCCGTTTCTACGCCGAACTCAACGATTTCCTGCCGCCCGCGCGCCGGCAAACAGCCTTCGAGCACGCGTTTTCCGGAAGAGTGTCAATCAAAGATATGATTGAATCGCTCGGCGTGCCGCACCCGGAAGTCGAATTAATCCTGGTCAACGGTCTGTCGGTGGATTTCCAATACATCGTGCAAGACGGCGACTCGATCAGTGTTTATCCCGTCTTCGAATCGCTGGATATCCATCCCCTCCAACGATTGGGCCCCGAACCGCTGCGTGTATCCCGGTTTATTCTCGACACGCACCTTGGGCGGCTGGCCGCCTACCTGCGCCTGCTGGGGCTGGATGCCGTTTATCGCAACGATTTTGACGACGCGGAACTGGCCCGCCGGTCCGTCGACGAGCGGCGCATCCTGCTCACCCGCGACCGCGGGGTGCTCAAGCGGTCCGCGGTCACCCGTGGCTATTGCGTCCGGTCGGACTCGCCCAGGGAACAGGCGCGCGAGGTGGTGGAACGCTTTGACCTCCGGGCGTCGATCGCTCCCTTCCGCCGCTGTCTCCGCTGCAATGGCCTGCTGCAACCGGTCGAGAAGCAATCCGTCTGGGACCGGCTGCCGTCCGGGACGCGGGAGCGGTTCGGCGAGTTCTACCGTTGTTCCGAATGCGGAAAAATCTTCTGGCCCGGCTCCCATTACGCGCGGTTGCAATCCCTCGTGGCGGAATTCCTCTCGGGTGCGCGCGGAGGAAGCACAATCCAATAATTACAATGACGATTATTTCCGATGGAAATAACAGAACACTATCCTCGAATGGTTCCGCATATCGCTGAAGATTTCATGAGGTCCCAAGCAAGGGGTTTTCGCTATGTAAAAACCCTTTGCTTTTTTCGAGCACTTTCCCTCTTCGATTTTGAAAGCAATGGACATTACTTCCCGAAAGGCATCGCTCCAAATGTCATCATTTTAATTTAGGCCGATATTCGGTCCCGGGATGGTTTATAGCATCCCCAATCGCAGATATAATCGCAGGCGTCCTGGTTTCCTTCCGCCGCCCGCTGATCCGCAAACCGTTCGGTGGACATACAAACTTACCAATGGCTTACTACGATACTATTGCGAAACGCTGGCACGAAACGACCGGATCCAAAGGCGGTGCGTTCAAAGAACTTGTCCTCAATAGCATCCTTTTGGAGAGGCTTTCGGGAATAGACAACCGCTCCATATTGGAACTGGGAGCCGGCAATGGCTATTTCCTGCCCTTGGTACTTCGCCGGTTTCCGGGCCAGGTGCCTTCCGAAATCTTTGTAACGGATCAATCCGGACAACTGCTCGAAATCGCCCGGCGCCATTTCAGGATTCGAGATGCCGCGTATCAATACCTGGACGTGACCAAACCTTTTCCCTTTGCGGACGGGCGATTCGACCTCATCCTTGCCTCAATGATTTTCAATGAAGTCCATACCGGCGGCTTTAAAAAAGCGCTCGCGGAATGTCACCGGGTTTTATCGCGCGATGGGCTGTTTCTCATCGCCGTAACGCATCCGGATTTTATTTCCGGGTTGCGCAAAAGCGGATTACTGAAGACGACCCGGGAGGGAAAGCTTACGATGCCGGGCTCGGGCAGTCTGCGGTTGCCGGTTGTGATCCGGTCTTTGGGGAGTTATCGGAAGGGTCTGCAGGAAGCGGGGTTCCAGTACCAAGAGGAAGAAGGTTGTCCGACCCCTGAAGTGATCGTCCTGCAAGCCGGTTTACGGAAAGCCTGGAAGGTTCCGGTGGCCCTGGTATATACCTGCACGAAATCAGTGTGAATCCCGCTGGTGGACCAACGCGGAGCGGCGGAATGTCGGCGCCTACAGACGCTTCGTCTTTCCCCGTTCTGCAAATTCCTGCCTCCCACTCGGAAATCCAAAATTCATGAATTGCTGTACCGCCAAATCGCGGGAGGTTTTTCTCCCTGGAATTCCCGGCGGTTCTTCCGCGTTTAAGATAATTCCATCACGTCTTCATCAAATCTTCATATCCGCGCGTTACATTCAACCGTGGAATGCGGCGTAATAGTCCGCCGGATTTCCGGGAGGAAATTATGCGTACATGGATCATCGGTGCCGGAGTGACGATCGTCGCACTGGCATTGGGAGTTGGGGCGGCGTACGGCGGCAGCCGGCTGATCAAGGCAAACCGTCCCCAAATTCAACAGGCGGTTCAATCCGTGCGGGGCAATGTGCCTGGTCGAAACGAAGTGGTCCCCCAGACGGGAATTCTGCCCGGTCTGAGGAACGGCGGCGCGAACGGTCCGCTGCAGGGAATGATGGAGCGCATGCGGGAACGGCGCAATCGCGCTTCGGAAACCAGGATCACCATGGACCAAGCCGTCCAATCCGCCCAGACGTATGCGGCGGGTTTGGGTTCCAATTTTCAACTAGCCCAGGTTCTGGAATTTCAGAACGGTTTTTACGCCGTGATCACCGAGAAGGATACCGGTCGCGGAGCAGCGGAAGTATTAATCGATCCTTTCAACGGCGAGGTTCTTCGGGAGAATGGACCGTCCGTGAAATGGAACCTGAAATACGGTCCGGAGCAAAATACCTCCGCGCAAAAGAGCGACAATACCGTGACAATCGATCAAGCCCGCCTTGCCGCCCAAGCCTATTTGGATAAAGCGCATGCCGGGGCGAAGTTAAATGAAGCCGGGTACGCCTTTTATGGGTACTACACTTTCGATTATTCCGTCGATGGGAAGACGGCCGGGGTGCTCAGCATTAACGGGACGACCCAGCAGGTTTGGGAACCCGTCGGGCTGGGCGCCTTTGTCGCGGAAAAGGAGCTGACGAAATGAAAAGCGTTTGGAAATGGATTATCTTCGGGCTGGTGGTCTTTGTACTGGCCTTTTGCATCGGGCTGGCGCTGTTCACTAGAGGCTTTCTGCTGCCCGGAAGGATGATGACTACTCGGGGAATGATGCCCTTCGGCATGATGGGTGGGGGCGCATTCGGATGGCTGGGAATTCTTGCGCGTTTGGCAATTCCCATTCTATTTGTCGTTCTGGTCGTGGCGCTTGTGGTGATGCTGGTTCGGAAACCCTCCGCACCCTCCACACCCTCCACACCCCTCACGCCCCTCACGCCGCCGGCGCCGGCAACCACCCCGTGCCCAAAGTGCGGCATGCCGATCCAGCAGGGTTGGGTGGCTTGCCCGTATTGCGGGAGGAAGCTGTAACACTCGCGGTTTGTTTATTAAGATATCCCGCCCTTGGCCGTTTCGCATCGGGGCGGGATATCCCTTCTTTTTCAAAGGCGCAATGTGCCGGGCAAAGCGAAACTGACGCTGGATCACTTGATCCTCGGTGCGGGAATTGTCTTTCTCGCGCTGCAAATTCCGGAAGAGGGGTTGTTTAATTTTTCCGGCTGGGTCGAGCGGCGCGGAATAGTCCCGAACTTCACCGTGACCACCTGGCTGCTGCAACTACCGTATTTCATCCTGGCGCTCTCGCTGGCCTATTTCATCTACCGGATCGAACCGGGAAAATTCCTCCCCATCGGGCTGGGCGTTCTGGTATGGGGATTGCTGGATTTTGTGGGATTTGCCGGCCTGTCGTTGATCTCACGCGGGTATGTGCCCGGATTGCTCAGCAGCGTGATCTACCTGCCCCTGTTGCTGCTGGGCATGCGGATCCTTCGTCGCGGGGGCAAAGGCACGCCGCGATTAGCGGTCCTTTCATCGCTGAGCGGCTTGCTCATCATGGTACTTCCGATCGCGGCGTTCTTCGGAGTGTATTGGGCGCTGGCGATATGATCCGTTCCGAACTCTCCCTGCCGATCCCCCGTCCGGCCGTCGCGCGTCTGCCGGTGTATTCCCATATAATGAGGGTTATGGAAGCGCATATCTTGATCGTAGACGACGAGCCGCAACTGGTCCGCGTGCTGGCCTCGTATCTCGAGCAATCCGGATTCCGGGTCCTGACCGCCTATCGCGGTGACGAAGCCCTGCAAATATTCCACGCCCAGCATCCCGATCTGGTCGTGCTCGACCTCAGCCTGCCCGGAATGGACGGGTTGGATGTGGCACGGGAAATCCGACGCCAGGGGCAGACCCCGATCCTGATGCTCACCGCGCGTGTGGAGGAAAGTGACCGCCTGGTGGGGCTCGAACTCGGGGCGGACGATTACGTGACCAAACCGTTTTCCCCGCGCGAAGTGGTGGCGCGCGTGCGGGCGATCCTGCGCCGGGCGCAGGCCGCTTCGGCCCCGCGCGAGGTGATCCGCGCCGCGGACATGGAAATCGATCTGGTCCGCCATACCGTAATCCAAAACGGCACCTCGCTCGATCTGACCCCGACCGAATTCAACCTTCTCTCGGCCCTGGCCTCCCAGCCGGGACGGGCTTTCACGCGCATGCAACTGCTCGAGGCTGCGCAGGGAAGTTCGTTTGAGGGATACGAACGCACCATTGATGCGCACATTAAAAACCTGCGCGCCAAGATTGAACCGGATCCGAAGAATCCATCCCACATCATCACCGTGTTCGGAATCGGATACCGCTTCGAGGAAAAATAACCGTGCGTCTGGCCATGAAAGTTCTGCTCGCCTTCGGCTTGCTGCTGCTCACGACCCTCGCGGCGGTGGTGTTTTTCACCGGGCGCACGGCGGGGCGTGAAATGCGCGGCACCCTCTCGCAAATCGGGATGATGCCCAACGCGTTGCTGGCCCGCGAGCTGGGCGCATACTACAACGGCCATCATTCCTGGGAAGGCGTGGAAAGCGTGCTCTCCTCCCCCGGACCGATGGCGGCCATGCGCAACACCCACTGGCTGCTGGTGGATGAAAAAGGCATCGTCGTCGCCGACACCGGTGGAGCCATGGTCGGACGAACATTTGCATCTTCTCCCGGAGACGCCGCCATCCCCATCCGGGAAGGAAACCAGACAGTCGGGCAGCTCGTCACCCAGGAAGCACCGCCTCCCGGGCCGGAAGAACTCCTACTGGTGGCGGTGAACCGGGCGATGCTGCTTGCGGCGATCACCGCCGGGGCGGTCGGCTTGGCGATTGCGCTTCTGCTCAGCCAGAGCCTTACTTCCCCGTTACGCCAATTGACCGGCGCGATGCAGCGATTTGCGCGCGGCGAACGCAATCTGCAGCTGCCTTCCCCTTCGGGCGATGAAGTCGGCGACCTAACCCGTTCCTTCCGGGGGATGATGACGGAAATCGAACGGCAGGAGCAACTGCGCAAGGAAATGACGGCCGATATCGCCCACGAACTGCGCAATCCGCTTTCGGTTGTGCAAGCCAACCTCGACGCTTTGGCCGACGGAGTATATCCGCTCACGCGGGAAAATCTCGCGCCGATTCGCGAGAGCGCCGAACTCTTGGACCGTCTGGTGGAGGATCTGCGCACACTGGAATTGGCCGACGCCGGTCAATTGGCGCTGGAGAAATCCGAGGTCGATCTTTCCAAGCTTGTACACCGCGTGGCAGCCCGGTTTACGCCGCGCGCCGAATCCCAGTCGCTGCGGATCGAGCTTGCGCCGGAGCCGGCCTTGCCCACGGTCCAGGCCGATTCACAGCGGCTCGAACAGATTCTCGGCAACCTGATGGACAACGCGCTGCGACATACTCCCGGCGGCGGAACGATCCGCCTCGGGTTGAAATCCGATGCCCAAAGCATTTTCCTGACGGTGGAAGACTCCGGGCCGGGAATTCCGGAAGATCAATTGGATCTTATCTTCGAACGTTTCCACCGGGTGGATACCGCGCGGTCACGCTCCGACGGCGGAACCGGATTGGGGCTAGCGATCGCGCGTAAGCTGGCCGAAGCGCACGGCGGAAGCCTGCGCGCGGAAAACCGCCCCGAAGGCGGAGCGCGATTCATCCTCAGCCTGCCCCTGACCAATTCCTAATAGATGGAAATCCCTCGCAAGAGGGATTTCGTTTTGCCCGAGAGCTCGGTTCCATTTCCCCGATTGCGCAAGCGGCTTCGAGCCCGGCGTCCACACCCCTTCTGGAATCTTTTTTTCCAACCCCCTTGCCCGCGAAGAAAACTACAACAATGTTGGAAAAGGAAAAACCATCTCAAAAATGGATTCGCCCCGGCATGGCCGGAGGTTTTTGACCTTCCCCGCCCCGGCAGGATATACTGTGGACCAGGCATAGAAGGGCGAAACCATGAACCCCGCGTCCGTTTTTAAAAACTTACCGGATATCCTCACGGAAAAACAAAAAAGCGGAAACGGCGTCCTAGCGGCTTACTTTTTAAGCGACCGGAACGCGAGGAAAGCACTTTGGGAGTTGGAGAAGAAAGGTCTTTCGCGCACGGCGGTGTTACATCGCGTCTCCGATGGAACCGTGCGGGTGAGGGATACGTTTGTCCAATTGCGCTTCCTCCTGATCTGCGTGTTTGCCGTTCTCTTCGCCACATTGGCCGGATTGCTGTATTCGCTCCTATCCCGGTCGGCGGTTAATCCGGGATTTGGCTACCCGGCATGGATTCCTCTTCTGGGGGGTGGATTATTGGGAGCGGTTTTCGGATTGGCCGCCTTTCGGCGATCCCGGTACGGAATCGACCGCCAGGTACTGGCCGACCACGCGCAGTGGCTCCTGACCGAGGAGAGCGTTCTGCTGCTCCAGGCGCCATTGCCTTCCTTCCGCAACCCCCAGATCATCATCCGGGAAAGCGGGGAGACCCAGCCCACGATCTTCCTTCTGTTTCCCCTCCGGAAGGACAAGCCCGCCGTGGATCTGGGAGGGGCCGCGTTGCTCCCGCAAGCTCAGCTTCAGCAGTATGCCCGCAAGCTCGCGCAGGAACACCGGCTGCTGGCCAAACCCGTTCGCGACGAGCAGCTGCTGCACCGGGTGGGGAAGGCGGTGAAGGCCCTCCATCAGATTTGTCTGGATCTTTCGGACGCAAACCGCCTGGAACAACCGACCACCACTTCGGCGGAATGGATTCTCGACAACGAATACATCATCGAAAGCAACGCCCGTGATATCCGGACCAATCTTCCCCGCCGGTATTTCCGCCAGCTCCCGCTTCTGGACCGCGAGCCTTTCCTAAACCTGCCGCGGATCTACGCGCTGGCCAAAGAGCTCGTGTCCCACGTCGATTTGCGTCTGGACCGGGACAATTTACAAACCTTCCTCGAAGCATATCAATCCCTCCAACCGCTCACCATCGGCGAACTTTGGGCGCTCCCTCAAATGCTTCGAATCGCCCTGATAGAAAACATCCAATTCCTAGCGGAAAGAACGCTGACCGAATTGCGGGAACGGGAGACGGCGGGTTTCTGGGCCAACCGGCTGATCTCGGCCAACCGGCGGGATCCCGGCCAGCTTTTTTCGGTCCTGGCGAAGCTGACCGAAAACCTTCCCGCCCCCAGCGAGTATTTCTGTTCCCAACTGATCAGCTACCTCTACGACGAGGCGAACGCGCTGGTGCTGGTGCAGAATTGGCTCGAGCGCGTCCTGGTCCAACCGCTGAGCGAACTGACCCTCCGCGAACAAAACCGGCAAACCCAAGACCAGATATCCATCGGGAATGTGTTTTCCAGCCTGCGGCAGCTCGCGTTGATGGATTGGAGAAAAATCTTCGAGGAGGCCAGCCGAGTCAACCACCTGCTGCGCAAGGATCCGGCCGGCATCTACGCGCAAATGGATTTCGAGACCCGCAACAAATACCGCCAAGCCGTCGAAGAGGCGGCGCGGGAATCTCATTTCTCGGAAGAGACCGTCGCGGAAAGGGTGCTCGAAGTTTCCGCCTCCGCCGCGCAGAACGGTGCGCCCGAGGATGACCGGCTCGATCATGTCGGATACTATCTGATCGGTGACGGCCGACGCAAATTCACCCGGCTTCTGGGATGCCACCGCAAGATCCGTTGTTTCATACGCGAGTGGGTGTCTTCGCGCCATTCCACCATCTTCTTCTTGGGCTTCTCCCTGGTATTTGCTCTGCTCTATGCACCGATTTTGCTCCTGTGCCTGAACGAACAATTTCCAGCACAGCGGGCGGTCCTGTCGCTCTTGTTCATCCTGCCCGTCAGCCAGATCGCAGTCCAGGTCCTGAATTACTTATTCACCCGTGTGCTTCCCCCCCGGACGCTCCCGAAAATGGATTTTGAAGGTCCGGGAATTCCCGTTGCATTCCGAACGCTGGTGGTAGTCCCGATCCTGCTGACGGACGCCGGGACGATCCGCGCCGAAGTGGAAAAATTGGAAATCCGCTATCTGGGAAACAAAGATCCCAACATCTACTTCGCCCTGTTTTCGGATTTCGAGGATTCGGATTCGCTTCGCCGGGATGAGGATGCGAACCTGCTGCAGCAGGCCGTCGATGGAATGCAGGCTTTGAACATCCGCTACGACGATGAACGTTTTTTTCTCTTCCATCGTGAACGGCAATGGAGTCCGTCCGAACGTTGCTACATCGGCCGGGAACGCAAACGCGGAAAACTCGAGGAGCTGCATCAGTTTCTGGAAAATACCCGGCCGGTGGAAGCGCCACAGCTGCTCCAGGTGGGAAATCCCGACCGGCTGACCGGCATCCGCTTCATCATCACGCTGGATAGCGATACCCAGTTGCCGCCGGGAACCGCGCGCCGGATGATCGAGGCGCTTGCGCATCCGCTCAACCGGCCCCGATTTGACGCGCAGGGCAGAATCCTGGCCGGCTCGTATACCATCCTCCAACCGCGCGTTAGTCCATCCCTGCCCAGCATGCTGGCTTCGCCGTTCAGTCGGCTGTTTTCTGACCCGATCGGGATCGATCCGTACACCAAAGCCGTCTCCGACGTATACCAGGATCTTACCGGGGAAGGTTCCTATAACGGCAAAGGGATCTACGACCTGCGCGCCTTCAGCCGGATTCTGACCGGCCGTTTTCCGGAAGAACGGCTGCTCAGCCACGACTTGATCGAAGGGGAATACGTTCGTACCGCGTTGGCAAGCGACATCGAGTTGTTCGACGAATTTCCCCGGACTTACTTCGACTATAGCCGGCGGCAGCACCGTTGGATTCGCGGCGACTGGCAGATCATCGACTGGCTCTTCCCCCTCGTACCCCTAGCGGGCGGACGGCGGGGTCCGAATAGCCTCTCGGCTATCAGCCGTTGGAAGATTTTCGATAATTTGCGCCGGAGCCTGGTGCCGATCGCCGGCGTGGTTCTGCTGGCGGTCGCCTGGGCTACTTCTCCGGCGATGGGCTGGTCGGCGGCGCTCGTCATCGGCCTGTCGATATTCATCCAGCCGCTGAGCCAGATGCTCTCCGCGTTTACCAGCCAAGAGGAAATGCAGAAACTCTCACCCTCCAAGCTGGCCCACGATATCCTCCGCGGGATTGTTGACGCGGCTCTGCTCCCCCACCAGGCCTGGCTGGCATTCGACGCTATTTTCAAAGTCTGGTACCGGCGGTATATTTCCCACCAAGGAATGCTCCGTTGGACTTCCGCCCAAGCCATCCGCAGCCGGGCTCTGGGCCAGACGGGCGCACTCATCCTCTCCCTTACCCCATATTCCATATTGAGCGCGGTCGGCTTCTGGGTTCTCCTTCGGTGGAGGATGGTTGGAGCAGCGCCTGCCGCTCCCTGGCTCCTTTTATGGTTCGTTTCCCCGTTGATCGCCTGGGTGTTGAACATCCGCTATCATCCCAAATCGAGACGCCTCTCCCTCTCCGTTGCGGACCGCGGATTTCTCCGCGTCGTAGCCCGCCGGACCTGGCGCTTCTTTTCGGAATGCATCGGCGAGCCGACCTCCTGGCTGCCGCCGGACAACTATCAAATTTCCTACCAGAACCAAATGGCCATGCGCACCAGCCCGACGAACATCGGCCTGGGGTTAATCAGCGCGGTCGCCGCCCGAGGTTTCGGATACTCCACGATCGACCAGGTCATCCAGACGCTTACCCGCTCGATGCAAACCGTTCGCAAGCTGGAACGATATAACGGCCACCTGCTCAATTGGTACGATCTCCACACTATGCACCCCCTCGAACCACGGTATGTATCAACCGTCGACAGCGGAAACCTGCTTGCCTCGCTGTATTCCGTGGAAACGGGCGTATCCGAATTGCTGCAAAAACCGATCCTGGACGGAAGCATCTTTGACGGTTTGGCGGATACCGTTGCGATCGTCAGACAGACCTATGCGGAGGAAATTCGCTCCGGGAAACGGGCCCGCGCCCTCCGTCGGCTCGCGCAAGGGCTGAACAAACCGCCGGAGCGGGCGAGCGACGCGCTGAGACTGCTCCGCAAAATCGGGAAGGATATGGAATCCCTGGCGGACGGGTTGCTCCGGGAATCCGCCGCAGGCTCGGAGACGGCCGCCTGGGTTCATCAATTGGACGACCAGATTAAGTCCTGGATCAACATCGGTGACCGGTATCTCCAATGGATGGAAATCCTGGCCGATGGGATGGACTTGCCGAGAGCGGCGATCCCGCCGATCCTTCAACAAGCCCTGCGCCAGACGCCCACCCTGACCGATCTGGCCGAGGGAAACGTTCCGTGTATTCAGACGCTTGCATCCATTCGGGATGGATCTCCCGGCCCGGAGCCATCTGTGCGGGAATGGATTGATCGGGTGATCCAAGCCTACGCCACGTCGAAATGGCTCGCCGGAGAGATGCTGGGGCTGGGCAAACAGCTTGGACAGGACATACGTGCAACCTACGAAGCGGTCGACATGCGCTTCCTGTACGATCGCGATCGAAGATTGTTTTCCATCGGGTATAACGTCACCGAAGGGCGGCTCGATACATCCTATTACGACCTCCTGGCGAGCGAATCCAGGCTGGGGAGCTACATTGCCATCGCCCGCGGCGAAGTTCCCGTGGAACATTGGTTTTCCCTAGGGCGCCTTTTCCGGACCGTCGGCCGGCGGCGGGCACTCGTCAGCTGGACCGGAACCATGTTCGAATATTTGATGCCGCTTCTCTTCCAAAGATCATTCGAAAACACCTTGCTCGATCGGGCGGTCCAAGACGCGGTCGCGATCCAAATCGCCTACGGACGCAGCCAGGGGATTCCCTGGGGATTGTCGGAATCCGCATTCGGAGACCTGGATATCAACCGGACCTATCAATACAAGGCCTTCGGCGTGCCCGGGCTCGCATTGAAACGCCAACAGGATATGGAAAGCGTGGTGGCGCCGTACGCATCCTTGCTGGCGGTGAACATCGCCCCGTATGAGTCGGTCCGGAATCTCCGCCGCCTGGCTAAATCGGGACTGCTCGGCGGGCTGGGATTCTTCGACGCAATCGATTACAGCCGGCGACCGAACCGCAAGGGGCAAAAGGGGATCGATATCCACACCTATATGGCGCACCACCAGAGTATGGGTTTCCTCTCCCTGGCCAATTTCCTGTTGGGGAACCCGATCCAGCGGTATTTCCATTCCACTCCGCTTCTGCAAGCATCGGAGCTGCTGCTGCATGAAAGGATCCCGATTCAGCCACCGGCGTATATCGTCTCCTCCCGGGATCATGCGGCCGTCCCGCCCCCCGCCGCGGAAGTCGCCGTCTCCGAAAGCCGATTCGATACCCCGCATACGCTCCGACCCCGGACCCTGCTCCTGGGCCACGAAGGATACAGCGTGATGATCACGAACGCCGGGGGAGGTTACAGCCGCTGGGGACGGACCGACGTCACCCGCTGGCGGTCGGACCGCACGCGGGATTGCTGGGGAACCTTCTGTTATCTGCACGACACGGCGACGGAGAAATTCTGGTCGAGCACGTATCAACCGATCGGCGGAGAGGTACCGGAGGACTATTCGGTCCTGTTTGCTTTGGACCGCGCCGTCTTCCGGCGGAAAGACAACGGCATCGACACCGCCACCGAGATTTTCGTCTCGGCAGAAGACGACGTGGAGATCCGGAGAATTACACTGATCAACCGATCGTTGTTTGCCCGCACCCTGGAACTCTCGAGCTATATCGAGCTTGTAATGGCGCCGCACAACGCCGATCTACAGCATCCGGCCTTTCAAAAAATGTTCATCCAGACCGAAGCGGTTCCTTCGCTGCGCACGCTGATCGCCCGCCGTAGAAAACGCACCGCCGACGAACCCCCGGTATATATCGCCCACCGGTGGACCCTGCCGCAACCGCCCGAGGGCGGGATGCGGTTCGAAACCGACCGCCGCCGTTTCATCGGCCGCGGCAAAACCCTGGCCCATCCGATGGGGCTTGTCCAGACGCCTGGCAACAGCCAGGGCTACGTGTTGGATCCGATCCTGAGCATCCGGGAAAGCGTAACCCTCGAGCCCGGTCAGCGCGTCCAGGTTTCCCTGATCATCGCCGCCGGCGACACCCGGGAGAAGGTTCTCTCGCTGGCGGGAAAATACGGCGATCCGCATACGATCGACCGGGCGATGGATTTCACCTGGGCGTCGGCCCAACTCGAATTGCGATCCCTGCGGATTCAACCCGACGACGCCCGCCAATTTCAAAAGCTGGCCAGCCATCTCCTGTACGTCAACCCCCTCCTGCGGACTTCCTCGGAGCAGCTGGAAAAGAACAGCAAAGGTCAGGCCGGCTTGTGGCCATACGGAATCTCGGGGGACTTACCGATCGCAACCGCGACCATCGGCGATCCGCGCGACCTGGGGTTAATCCGCCAATTGCTCCAGGCCCACAGCTATTGGCGCAAACACGGTTTTTGGGCGGATTTGGTCATCCTCGACGAAGAAGTCGGCGGATACGAACGGCCGCTCAAGGAAGAACTCGAAAGCATCATCCACGCCTACGCGATCTACACCGGAATCGATCAACCGGGGGGAATTTTCCTGCGCAACGCCGACCAGATCCCGAAGGACGATCTCAGCCTGCTGAAGGCGGCCTCCAGCGTGGTCCTCGTGGCCGCGCGGGGCGCGCTCCCCGCGCAGTTGGGCGTGCATCTGGAGATTCCCGAATTGCCGTCCCCCATCGTTAAAAAACGGCCCGTCCGCGAACCCTCGGCGTTGTTGCCGTTCATGGAGCTGCCCTACTTCAACAGCCTCGGCGGTTTTACGCCCGACGGACGGGAATATGCAATCTACCTTGGGCCGGATGCAAACACGCCCGCTCCCTGGGTCAACGTGCTGTCCAATCCGAGCTTTGGAACCATCGTCAGCGAAACCGGCTCGGGCTGCACCTGGTTCGGGAACAGCCAGCGTAACCGGCTGACGGGATGGTCGAACGATCCGGTTCTGGATCCGCCATCCGAAGCGGTGTATATCCGGGATGAGGACACCGGAATATTCTGGACCCCCACCGCCTCCCCGGTGCGCGAGGAAACAGCCTATCGCGCCCGGCATGGAACCGGGTACACGGTTTTCGAGCACAATAGCAACGGGATCGAGCAAGAACTCACGGTCCTGGTCCCCTTGGATTCCAACGGCGGGGAACCCGTCAAACTGCAAAGACTCCGGATCAAGAACGGCACGACCCGGCGCCGCAGACTCACGGTCAACTATTACGTCGAATGGACTTTGGGAGAGCAGCGGGAAAATTCCCAGATGCACATTGCCACCCAATGGGATGACGTAACCCGCTCGCTCTTCGCGCAAAACCGCTACTATCCGGAATTCGGAGACCGGGTTGCGTTCGCCGCCCTCTCCCCCGCGCCAGAATCTTACAGCGGCGACCGCTCGTCCTTTATGGGACGCAACCGCTCGCTCAGCAATCCGGCGGCGATGGAGCGGATCCGGCGATCGCAGCGCGCGGGCGCGAAGCTGGATCCGTGCGCGGCTCTGCAGGTCAGTCTGGAATTGGAACCGGGGGAGGCGAAGGAAGTCACCTGCATGCTCGGGCAAGCCGCCTCCATCGAGGAAGCCCGGGAGCTGGTCCAACGCTATCGCGGGGCGTCGTTCTTCGAAACCGCGTTGGGTGAAACCCGGGCCCGGTGGGACGAGCTCCTGGGGTCCATGGAAATCCACACTCCGGAACTCTCGGTGGATTTTCTCGTTAACCGCTGGCTGTTGTATCAGAATTTGAGTTGCCGAATCTGGGGGCGCTGCGCCAGTTATCAATCCAGCGGCGCGTATGGATTCCGCGACCAGCTGCAGGATTGCCTGGCCCATCTGTATACCCACCCAGAACTTGCCCGCGAACATATCCTGCTCGCAGCGAGCCGGCAATTTACGGAAGGGGACGTACAGCACTGGTGGCAGCCCCCCGACGGCGCCGGCGTGCGTACGCGCATCTCCGACGATTCGCTCTGGCTGGCGTTTGCCACGGCGCAATATCTTCGCGTTACGGGTGACTCGGCCATCCTGCACACGGAGATCCCGTTCCTTACCGCCCCCGTGCTGGAAAATAATCAGACGGAGAGCTTCGGTCGGCCGGAGATAAGCCTGGAGCATGCGACGCTCTTCGAACACTGCCGGCGGGCGGTCGAACGACACATGACACCCGGACCGCACGGACTGCCAACCATGGGAACGGGCGATTGGGACGACGGGTTAAATCAGGTGGGCGTCGGCGGCGCGGGAGAAAGCGTTTGGCTGGGATGGTTCCTGACCGAGGTGCTGCGGGGAATGGCCGAACTTTCCGGCAGTATGTCGCTTCCGGAGCTCGCCCAAACCTACCGGCAAAAGCGGACTGTCTTCCTGCGCAACATCGAAGAATCGGCCTGGGATGGAGAGTGGTATTTGCGGGCCTTCTTCGACGACGGCACCAAGCTGGGGACGGCGGNNAGAATTTTTTCCTTGCCCCAATCGTGGGCCCGGCTGAGCGGCGACGCCAATCCGGAACGGACTTCCCAAGCCATCGAATCCGCGTGGAAGAATCTGGTCCGGGAAGAACCGGGGTTAGCCCTGATTTTCGATCCCCCCTTCGATTCCTTCCGGCCGTTTCCGGGATACACCGAAGCTTATCCGCCGGGCGTCCGGGAAAACGGCGGTCAATATACCCATGCCGCCTTGTGGCTGGCGATGGCGATGGCCAGGCAGGGAGACGGCGATCGCGCGGATAAGATTCTGCACATGCTCAACCCGGTGGAACGGACGCGGGATCCGGAGGCTGTCTGGCGCTACGGGCTGGAACCTTACGTCACCGCCGCGGACGTGTATTCGACGCAAGGCCTTGCCGGACGCGGCGGATGGTCCTGGTACACGGGATCGGCGGGGTGGATGTACCGCGTCTGGATCGAGGAGGTTCTGGGCGTGAAGATCCGGAACGGACGGATGTGGATCGATCCGACGATCCCGAGCGGGTGGGACGGGTTTCAAATCCGGTATCGCTACGGCGAAGCGGTGTACGAAATCCGGGTGGAGAATCCGGATCATTGCGGACACGGAACTACACGGATGGAACTGGACGGGAATCTACTGGCGGATGGCGGGGTCATCCTGGATCGGAGCCTGGTGCTCCATCGAATTCTGGTGAGGATGGGAAAAACCTGATCTCTCTGGCCTCGCGTCTCCGCTGAGCCCCTCCTCCGCTTCCCTTTGGACACATCCTTGAATGCCTATCCCGAGCGGAGCGAGGGAAAGCGAGGGGAAAAGGGATGAAGGGTGTACGTGGTTAGTTCGGAAAAACCGGCGGTAGATTCTACATACTGATAAATCCAGCCAATACGGCAGCGCTTTATCCGCCCCTTTGAGCAATTTAAGATTCCAACCTCCATCCTTCCGCTGCTGCTCCACAAACCAATTCAGACCTTTGCGTATATCGGGATCTTCCGCCGGGAATCCAAACCGCGAAAGGGAATCGAGCGCCGAGAGCAGATCAGTGAACCAGAATGGATAGCTAAAGCCGACCCAGAACTCGGGCGTCCGGCGATCGACGTAGGCATCGGTTTTGAAAAATCGCGACGCCAGTAGTTCGCCAGCTGACCGGATTTCCTCGCGGTCCCGGTATTTTTCTGCGACGGCGAATGCTCGCAGCACCACGCCGGTGACCATGTGGGAGAATGGTTTGGCGCGATCCGGTTCGATCGTTTTCACCTGCATGCGGTCAGTCCACTTCCCGCCCGTCGGATGGGTACGGAGAGGGATTGCCCAGCCGCCGTCGATCTGCCGCATCGAAAGGAGCCATCGAAATCCGCGCGTAATCCGCGTGTCGCGTCCGTACCCCGCCTTTATCAACAGCTCCATGATTCCCGCGGAGTAATTCGGCGAATACTGCGCGCCGTAGATGCCGCGGAAATCGCCGGACGGGGTCTGCGATGAGAACAGGAACTCGGCCGCTTTTTGAACGGCGGGGTGCGCGCGGGTGAATCCGAACTTTTCCACGAGAAAACCCAGATTGCGGTAGGTCTCAATCTGGTCGTAATCCCCTGCACTGCGCGTGGTTGTCGCGGGGGAAGGATATCTCCACCCGCCGTTTTTCAACTGCCTGTGCAGAATTTTCTGAGCATCGCGGGATTCCCAAAGCCGCTCGACCGTTCCGGGATCTTCCTCGAGCAGGTCGCGGCGCGCGAAATACTCAACCGGCTCGGATCCGGATTCGAGTAGGATGGGGATTGGATCGTATGGAAGGCGCTTCCGCCAGGAGGTCATGGTTCCCATTATAGACACATATCCATGCAATAAAAAAAGCCCCCGCGCGGGGGCTTTCTCTTTTTTTGCTCTTCGGAAGGACTACTTCATTTCCACCGATGCGCCGGCGGCCTCGAGCTTGGCCTTGGCGTCGGTTGCGACTTCCTTGGTCACCCCTTCGACCACCTTGCCGCCCGCGGTCTCGGAAAGGTCTTTGGCTTCCTTGAGACCGAGGCTGGTCAGTTGCCGGATGACGCGAATGACGTCGATCTTCTTGGCACCGGGATCCTTGAGGATCACGGTAAATTCGGTCTTTTCCTCTTCCGCGGGGGCGGCGGCTGCGCCGGCGCCGGGGGCCATCGCCATGGCGACGGGCGCCGCCGCGCTAACGCCCCATTTTTCCTCGAGCATCTTGGCCAGTTCGGCCGCTTCGATCACGGAGAGCGTGCTCAGCTCGTCCACAATTTTCTGTAAATCAGCCATTGCAAAAAATCTCCTTGGAAAAATTTTCCTGCCTGGAAAGCTTCGGATGGATCGAGCCCGGCCGTTTCAGGCCGCGGCCGTCTTTTGCGAGTAGGCTTGCACTACGCCTACCACCTTGCGCGCCGGGGCGGCAATCGTGCCCGCCATCTTGGTCGCCGGCGCCTTCAACAAGCCCGCCAACCGCGCCCGAACGACGGGCAGCGGGGGCAGCGAAGCCAGAGCTTTCACTTCGGCCGCCGTCAGGAGTTTGCCGTTCAGGAGCCCGCCCTTGATTTTCAGGAACTCGGATTCCCTGGCACTATCCACGACCGCCTTGGCCACGCCGACGACATCCACGATGCCGAATGCCATCAGGGTGCTGCCGGTGATCTTCTCCGTGGATGCGGACAAGCCGGCATCGCGCATGGCGATCGCCGCCAGGGAGTTTTTCACCACACGCACCTCTCCCTGGGAATCGCGCACCCGGTTGCGGAGCGTGTTCATCCCGGGCATGGCCAGCCCGCCGAATTCCGCCAGGATGATCCCCTGGCTTTTCTTGAGCAACTGGACGTACTCGGCCACCCGTTCTTTCTTTTGTTCCGGAGTCAGCGCCAAATCTCTCACCTCCATTCCAAAACGAAAAGTCTTTGCCTCGCGCGTTCCAAGCAAAGACTTCCGCTTGCCCCAAACCGGGGCGGAAAGGAAATCTTCACCTCGGCAGGGCGCTTCGGCCCCTCGTTTCCGCGGGGCGCCTGCTGTCTACGGCGAAGCGTTTATTCGACGGTTGTTATTGTACCACCGCAGGAGCCGACGGGGCGGATCTACACCTCGAGCGCTTGTGCGCCGGTCGGATCCACATGCACGCCAGGCCCCATGGTGGTGGTCATCACGATCTTCCGGATGAAAACCCCCTTGAGCGACGCCGGCCGGGCCCGCTTGATGGCTTCCATCAACGTGGCGAAATTCTCGTACAGCGCCTTTTCCGAAAACGAAGCCTTGCCGATGATGACGTGCAGGTTGCCGGTCTTGTCGACCCGGAATTCCACGCGGCCGGCTTTGGCTTCCTTTACGGCCTTGCCGATATCCTCGGGCGGAACCACCGTGCCCGCCTTGGGGTTGGGCATCAGGCCCCGCGGCCCGAGAACACGTCCGAGCTTTCCGACTTTGCTCATCATTTCCGGCGTGGCAATCGCCACGTCGAAGTCGGTCCAGCCGTCCTGGATTTTTTTAACCATCTCATCGCTGTCGACTATGAATTCCGCCCCGGCCGCCTGGGCCTGCTTGGCAGATTCCCCCGCCGTAAAGACCAGCACGCGAATCGTTTTGCCCAGACCGTGCGGCAGGACGACCACATCGCGAACCTGCTGTTCGGCCTGTTTCGGGTCGACGCCCAGATGCATGTGCACTTCCACGGTGGCGTCGAACTTGGTGATCGACGTGGACTGAACCAACTTCACGGCGTCCGCGGGGGAATACAGTTTTTCCGGATCGATCTGCTTGGCCGCAGCCAAGTACTTTTTCCCATGATTTGCCATTGTTTTCTCCTTGTGGTGTTGGCGGGCCGATGAGCGGCCCTCCCACTTATTCCTCGACGGTGATGCCCATGTTGCGCGCAGTGCCTTCCACCATGTGCATAGCGCCTTCCAGATCCACCGCGTTCATATCCTTGAGCTTGAGTTCGGCGATCTCGCGGACCTGCTTGCGCGTTACCTTGCCCACCTTGGTCCGGTTGGGTTCGCCGGACCCCTTCTCAACCCCCGCCGCTTTGCGCAGAAGGACCGGAGTGGGCGGGGTTTTGAGGATGAAGGTGAACGATCCGTCGGTGAAAATGCTGATCTCGGCCGGGATGATCTCCCCGGCGCGTCCGGCGGTGCGCGCGTTGTATTCCTTGCAGAAGGCCATCAGGTTGATGCCGTGGCCGGCCAGCGCCGGGCCGATGGGCGGCGCCGGGTTGGCCTTGGCGGCCTCGATCTGCAGACGAACGACGACTTTCAATTTTTTTGCCACGGGAATTCTCCTTGTGGTGTTGGCGGGCCGATAGGCGGCCCTCCCACGAAATGATTGGGGGCTGCGTCAGGTCTTTTCCACCTGCAGAAAATCCAGCTCCACGGGTGTTTCGCGTCCGAAAAAGGAAACGAGTACGCGGACTTTGCCGCGGTCCATGTCGATGCTTTCGACTGTGCCGACGAAATCGTTGAAGGGTCCGTCGATGATGCGTACTTTTTGCTGGGGCTTGTAGGTCGGGCGGACGGTCGGAGTGGTGGTCTCCATCCGATGCAGTATCTGGGCCACTTCTTCCGTGCGCAGCGCGGTGGGCGTGTTGCCCATGCCAACAAAACCGGTCACGCCCGGGGTGTTGCGCACCACGAACCAGGATTCTTCCGTCAGGATCATCTGCACCATCAGATAGCCCGGGTAGACCCGTTTTTCGACGGTGCGGCGTTTGCCTTCCTTGACTTCGATCTCCTCGATGGTGGGAATGATGATATCGAAGATCTTGTTCTTCATATCCATCGTATCGATGCGCTGCTCGAGGTTGTGGCGCACCTTGTTTTCCTGCCCGGAGTAGCAATGGACAACATACCAGGCGCGCCCATCCCCCGGTTCGGCGTGCTCCCCGCCCAGCAGTTCGGCCGCATGGGCCTCGAGGGCGGCGGGAATCACGATCTCCCCGGATGGGGCGGCTTCCACCGCGCCGGACGGCACGTAGACGGGCATTTCCGCGGAGGATTCTTCCTTCTTTTCATCCTCCGATTCAGATTCCAATTCCTTGCGTTCCGGGTCTTCCCACATTGCGATCTTCCTCGGAGTTTTAACCTAGCAAGGCTCGGAAAGCTTCGGTAAGCAGAGCATCAATCGCGCCGAGGAAGATGCTGGTGACGATCATTACAGCCAGCACGATCGCCGTCAGGCGCAGCGCTTCATCGCGGGTCGGCCAGGTGACCTTGCGTAATTCTCCCGACGTCTCGTTGAAAAAACGGACGATGAAATTCGGCTGGCGCGTGGATTGACTTTTCGGCATGGTACACCTCGATCCTATATCCGGGCGGATCCATTATCCGCCTTTGCAAGGGCGGTTTATGAACCGCCCCTACGTGGCAGGCCAGGCAGGAATTGAACCCACAACCCCCGCTTTTGGAGAGCGGTGCTCTGCCAAATTGAGCTACTGGCCTAGTTGGGGCGCACGGCTCTGCGCCCAATTCCTGGGCACACTGCCGTGTTGCCCAATTCCCGGGCACACAGCCGTGTGCCCCTACTTTGATTCCTTATGCAACGTATGCTTGCGGCAATGCGGGCAATATTTCTTAAGCTCCAGCCGGGCCTGATCGTTGCGCCTGTTTTTCTGGGTCGTATAGTTGCGCTCCTTGCAGTCGGAGCAGGCCAGTGTAATTACCGGCCGGACGTCTTTCGATTTTGGCATCGCCTACTCCCTCCGCGGAAAGATCCGCTGAGGCTCCTTTCAGTCGATTATCTC